>JAJPHV010000015.1 GCA_021325095.1 Chloroflexota bacterium
AACAGACAGCTTCATAGAAGAAGGTTCTGCTTTTAAGCAACAGCTTCTCAGGCTACGCATGAGCGACTGCTCTACGTTGACGCCTGAAGGCCCGATCCAGGCCCACTGGGTCACGCCGTCCTTACAGCGTTTCAAGTCTTACGTACAGGACTACCCTGTACAGCCACCAAACTTGAAGTTGGTAAAGGGCGTTGTGACCATGCCCATGAGGGCAATCGATGAGGTAGATGCTAGCAAAGAAAGGAGAGATGCGCAATTCCGCTGGCGCGTCAACGCGACAGTCCCCTTGCGCTAATTACCTATGGCGAACAATAACTGGAAGATGACTGCACATCTGGCCGGCGGCGTGATCGGCTTGCTGACCGGGTTGGCTGCTGCTCACCTGTATGCCCGCGCCGCCGAAGAAAATCACGCGGTGGGTGCCATTCCGGCCAAGATTGAAACCGCCGATGCCTTTAAGTTGGGGCTGGCGCTGGTGGCACTGATCCGGCAGATCACCGACCTAGGCGCTCGGCGTCCCGCCTCCGAACGCTGACCGACCCATGTCCGCAGCGCAATCCGACTTGCTGGCTGCCGCCCTCGACGTGTTCCGCACTCAGGGTTACGCCGGAACGACCCTTGAGCAGATCGCGGCAGAGGCGCACCTGGACGTAGGCGCAGTGCGGGCGCAATACGCCGACAAGGGCAGCCTGTTCGCAGCGCTGCTTGCCAGCTACAGCCCGCTGCGCGATCTGGAAGCGGCACTCGACGGCGTTCAGGGCGACACTGCCGATGACCTTCTGCGTGACGCGATGCGCCGCCTCATCCGGGCCATTCAAGACAACAAACGTTTTTTGGAACTGGCGGCGCTGGATGTGCAGGCCAATCATGGCGCGTTTCTCGCCAGCCTGAGCACGAAGCTATTCCCCAGGGCGACAATGTTCCTGGAACGGCTGAAAGCCACCGGGCAGCTTCGCCCCGTGTCCGACGTGATCCTGTCCAGAGCGCTGGTCGCCATGCTGATGGGTTTTGTCCTGTCCGAGCAGGCCATGCCCCAGGTGGCGCGCGTGGCAATG
Source organism: Chloroflexota bacterium (assembly GCA_021325095.1). Lineage (GTDB taxonomy): Bacteria > Chloroflexota > Anaerolineae > Aggregatilineales > UBA2796 > JAJPHV01. The sequence continues at coordinate 1,056 of JAJPHV010000015.1, forward strand.
CGCATGTTTCCGCAACGGGCGTGGATCGACGGTATGGTTGACCTGATGCTGTACGGCATCCTCGAAGATGACGCACGGTAAAAGCGTTGACCTCACCCCCCATTCCCCTCTCCAACAGGGGCCATCATCTGCAATTCTGCCTCACCCCCAGCCCCTCTCCACTCTGGTGGAGAGGGGAGTCCTGGTCTTTTGCTCCCTGACAGTGGAGAGGGAGTTGGGGGGTGAGGTTGACCATGACTCTCGCCCCGCACCTGAGTCCTAGGCTTTGCACCCGTTGCAGACCACCGTTGCGCGCTTCGCTCAGGCAGCCCAAAACGCCAGGCCCTATGCACGCTGGTTGTGGCGGCAAGCACCCCTCGCCATGCGATTGGTGATTCTCATCTGTTGCCTGGGCGCGTTGACTCCGGCTCCGCCGCGCCTGGAACCTCACCCGCCGCAAAGCGTAGTAACAGAGCATCCCATCGTGTGCGTGCACACGCAGCTTCGGGATGAAGTCGAGGACTGGAAGATCCAGCGATCATTGGAACTGGTGCGGCAGATGGGCGCGCCGACCATCGTCGAGTTTTTCCCCTGGGCCTACATCGAGGTTGGCAGGGAAGTGTACGACTGGCATCACCCGGATCGGATCATCGGGCTGGCGCAGCAAGAAGGGCTGCACGTGATCGCGCGGCTGGGTGTGGTTCCGGCCTGGGCGCGCCCCGACCCAACCGAGCAGCAGACCTCGCACAACTATCTGACGCCCGATCACTACGGCGACTATGCGCGCTTCGTGGCTGCCTTCGCGGCACGTTATCAGGACTCAGTGATCGGCGTGGTTCCCTGGAACGAACCGAATCTGGCCTTTGAATGGGGCTATCGCAACGTGCCTCCCGCCGAGTACGCCCAACTGCTGCGCACGGTATACATTGCCGTCCATGCCGCTGCGCCGTCGATGCTGGTGCTGGGCGGCGCGCTGGCCCCGACGCTGGAACCCGTCGGCAGCCCCTACGGGATGAACGAGATCGACTACTTACAGCGGGTGTATGAGGCCGGGGCCGCGCCGTACTTTGACGCGCTGGCCGTGCATACCTATGGCTTCACCGATCCGCCTGAAGCTGCCCCCGCGCCGGATAAGCTGAACTTCCGGCGTTTTGAACTGCTGCAAGCAGTCATGGCAAAGCACGGTGACGCCAACAAGCCTATCTACATCACGGAGAGCGGCTGGAACGACGCCCCGCGCTGGACGAAAGCCGTGCATCCGGGCCAGCGCTTGCAGTACACGATTGACAGCTTCCGCTGGGTGGAAGGTCATTGGCCGAGCGTCAAGAACCTGTGCATCTGGTATTTCCGCGTGCCCGTACCCGTGCGCAGCTACCCCGATTACTTTGCGCTGGTCACCACCGAATTCCGGCTCAGGCCGATCTATAGCGCGATCCAGGCGTATGCGCTGGGGAAAGAAACGGCCCCATGAGGCGTGGTTGGCGGCGGCTGGCGCTGGCGGCGATCTCGCTCATGCTGGTCGCGTTCATCTTCTATCGGTGGCGGCATTCCAGGCCCACGAGCGATGGCACGTGGGCGCGCGTGCAGCAGACGGGCGTCCTGCGGGTCGGCATGGACGCCAGTTACCCACCCTTTAGCGATGCGCCGTCCGGGACACCGGTAGGTCTGGACGTAGACCTGATCAACGAAATCGGGCGGCGCTTGCACGCCCGGATCGAGATCACCAACATGGGCTTTGATGGCCTGTACGATTCGCTGTACACCAGGCAGGTCGATGTGCTGATCTCGGCACTGTCCATTGACCCGGCTCAGTTGGGACGGGTGATGTACACGCGCAGCTACATCGACGCGGGACAGGTCATCGTCTCTCAGGACGATAAACTGCGGCGTATGCCCGACCTGGAGGGGCGCACTGTGGCGGTGGAGTATGGCAGCACCGGGGACGAGGTGGCGCGCCTCTGGCAGCGGCGGCTGCATCGTCTGGGCATCGCGCATTTTACGACGCCCGACGAGGCGATGGACGCGGTACAGCAGGGCAAGGCCGACGCCGCCCTCACCGATTGGGTGACGGCCCGCCTGTACTTGCGCACGCATCAGGGGCCGTCGATCAGCCCGGACAGGGTGACGAGCGACGTGTACGCGCTGGCGGTGCGCCTGTTGAGCTACGATCTGGCGGGGGCGATCAACGCGGCTTTGAACGATATGGAGCGCGACGGCACGCTTGAGGCGATTGTGCGGCGCTGGCTATGAGGGATAAGGTCAGGTCAGGGGAATGCCTGATTTGCACCTACTCCTGCGGCGCGTCCGCCCTCGCTGGCGCGGCACGGTAAGCTGTGCTAGTCTGAGCGCATCAACCTGTTGCCAAGAGACTCAAGGGATGTCTATGTTCAAATTAACTTGCTCGAATGCCTGGACATTGCGTGTCGTTTCGATGATCAGTCTGCTGGCGCTGGTCGGCGCGGCGCTCAATTTGCCTCTGCGGACGGCAGTCGCCCAGGCCGGCAAGACCGTCAAGTATGATACGCCCGTCGAAAGCGAAATCTCCGATGCCAGTTTCAGTGAAAGCTGGACACTCGACGTGCAAGCCAAAGATCGGGTCTCCATCACGGTGGAGCGCACGAGCGGAACGCTGCTTCCGCGTGTCGAATTGCGGGACAGCAACAATCAGCGCGTGTCCGGTGCGGATTACGATGAGACGGGCGCGCGCGCAGCCATCAACTACGTTGATTTCCCCGGCCCAGGCACTTACATCGTATTCGTCAGCCGCTGGCAAGATGAGCATGGCAAAACCACCGGCAACTATAAACTGACGGTGGCGCTGCTCGGCACGGCGGAAGATAGCCCGGCGCTCAAGCTCAATCCGTCCGCGATTGAATTTGACAAGCCCGCAACCGGCGAACTAACCAACGCCAAATGGAAAGAGGGTTGGACGTTCAGCGCGACGGCCAAAGACGTGGTGACGATCACAGCCACACGCGCTGATGGCACGATCAGGCCGCAACTCGATTTGCTCGACAGCAGCGGCAACAGCATCACCCAGGGCTACCTGGCGCCCACCGGCGACTCGGCCAAAATTGCCCACTACAAGCTGCCCGGCCCCGGCCAATATACGGTCGTGGTGCTGCGCGAAAACAAGCGCGATGGACGCTCTGCCGGGAAATACTCGCTGACTGTGGCACTGGATGGGGCCGGGCCAGAACGCCCTGAACTCAGCAAACCACAAGGGCCAGTCACCAATGACGCGACGGTCAACGGCACGCTGACCAATGCCAAATGGATGGACGTGTGGACGCTGGATGCACAGGCGAAGGATAGTGTCCTGATCACGGCCACGCGCACCGATGGCAACCTGATGCCGGTGGTCTACCTGTTCGGCGCTAACAACCAGGAAATCCAGCGCGGCTATCCGACAGATGACGGCGACTCGGCGCAGTTTGAAACCATCCTGCCCGGCCCCGGCAAATACGAAGTGCGCGTCGCCCGGACCGACAATGAGAACGGGCTTACGACGGGCAAATATGAGCTATCGGTGGTGCTTCAGGGGGCGGGCGAGGACAGCCCGGCCTTTAAGACCAGCGCGGGCCAGGTGCAGATCGGTACGCCGGTCAAGGGTACACTGACCAATGCCAAATGGCAGGACTCGTGGTCGTTCAATGCGCAGACCGCCGACCCGGTAAACATTGTCGTGCGCCGGACGAGCGGCACTTTGATCCCCAACTTCAAAATCCTGGGCGCGAACCAGCAGGAAATCACCAGCGCCTCTGCTGACGAAACAATGGCGCAGGCAGGCTTCGAGCAGCGGAATTTGCCCGGCCCAGGCCAGTACACCATCGTCGTCTACCGTTACAATGGCACTCGCGGCGCGACGTCCGGCGGCTACGAGCTGTCGATCACGCAAGGCCAAAAACAGTAACCAGGGCAGGGGGTTGAGTGTTCGGCCCAATCTGTACTCAGTCCCCGGCCCTTCATTGAGAAGCCACCCCCGACATGCTACAATTCCAGGCAGAAGGTTGCCTGTGAATGTTCTTGCGTGCCGATCTGCGCCGTAAGCTGGCGTTATATTCCCCCGGAGAAGCCCTTGATGACATTGAAGGATTTCCTGTTTCGCGGCGACGTGGCCGACGTCGATCCCGGCGTGGCTGAACTGATCAACCTGGAAGCGGAGCGCCAGATTCGGCGCCTGATCCTGATCCCGTCGGAAGCCACCATTCCCTGGGCGGTGCGGGAAGTGCTGTCCACGCAGTTCCACAATATCTACGCCGAGGGCTACCCGCCCGAAGATACACGCAACATGTCCGAGGATGAAATCCTGGACGTTGACTTGCGGCTGGCGGAGTTCCGGCGCTACAGTGACCCGCGTTATTACAAGGGTACGGAGTTTGCCGATCTGGTCGAGGCCCTGGCACGGCGGCGCGGCGCGCAACTGTTCGCCAATGAGCGGGTGAGCGCCGACAGGTTGTTTGTCAACGTGCAGCCGCTCTCCGGTGTGCCCGCCAACAGCGCCGTCTACACGGCCCTGATCCAGCCCGGCGACACGATCATGGGTATGGACTTGCTGCACGGTGGGCATCTCTCGCACGGCAGCCCGGCGGCGCGCAGCGGCAGACAGTACCATTCGGTCTTTTATGGCATCAACCCGAAAACGGAGCAGATCGATTACGACCAGGCGCGCGAGGTCGCGCTGGCGAACCGGCCCAAGATCATCATCGGCGGCTACTCGTCGTATCCGCTTGCGCCGGATTGGATGCGCCTGCGCAAGATCGCGGACGAATGCGGCGCGCTGCTCATGGCCGACGTTGCACACGTAGCCGGGCTGATCATCGCCGGGGTCTTCCCCTCGCCGGTGGGCATTGCCGACGTCGTCACCTTCACCACGCACAAGACGCTCGGCGGGCCACGCGGCGCCGTGATCGTCACGCACAAGGCCGATCTGGCGAAGAAGCTGGATCGCGGCGTGTTCCCCGGCGAGCAGGGCGGCCCGCACATGCACGCGATTGCGGCGCTGGCGGTGGCCTTCAAACTGGCGACCACGCCCCAATTCAAGGAACTGCAAATCCAGACGGCGCGCAACGCAGCACGGCTGGCGAAAGTTCTGGCGAACAAAGGTCTGCGTATCGTTTACGGCGGCACGGATACGCACATGCTGGTTGTGGACTGCGGCAGTGTGGTGGGCGCAGACGGCACTCGTTTGAGCGGCGACATGGCGGCCCGGATGCTTGATCTGGTCGGGATCACCTGCAACCGCAACACGATCCCCGGCGATGATTCGGCGGCGCGACCTTCGGGCATCCGGCTCGGCACGCCCTGGATCACCCAGCGCGGCTTCAAGGACAGGGAAATTGATCGGCTGGCAGACGCCATCGCCAATGTGCTGACCTCGGCCAAACCGTTCAGCTACGATGGCAAGGGCGGCAAGGCCGACGCCCGCGCCAAGATGGATTACAAAGTGTATACCACCGTCCGGCGCGAGGTGGACGAACTCTGTACCGAGGCAGGCATCGATTACACGCTACCTGTCGTCGGCAAAAAAGCGGCCACCAAAGGCCGTAACCATCTGGTCGTGTGGGACGATCACGATGCGGGGCCGGGCGTGATCGAAGTGCGTGGGCCAGAAGCTTCCCGCTTCCTGCACACGGCGCTGACCAGCGCCGTGTATCCGCTCGGGGTTGGCGATACCGAGCCAACCTGCGTGCTGTACGAGGACGGTTCGCTGATGGCGGCGGGCGTCCTGGAACGGACCGCGGAGGACACTTACCGGCTGCACCTGAAAAGCAATGACCGCCTGACGCTGGGCGTGATCGAATGGCTGCAAGCGCTCTCCGATGGCTTTGTGGTCTACGACGAAACCGACCTGTACGGCAAGGTTCCCGGCCCGGTGGCGCTGCGCCTGCTCTCGGACGTGACGCCTTTGCCCGCCCCCGCCGACCCGCTGGCCGGGTACGCGCCCGTCAAGGATTATTTCGTCGGTGTCAATGGCGCCAAGTATGCGGGGCCAAAAGCGCCTGCCCTGCCCGCTTTCCAGTGGGTCGAGCCGGCCAGCGAATCGCTCAAAACCACGCCGCTGACCGCACTGCACAAAGACGTGCTGAAGGCCAAGATGGCCCCCTTCGCAGGTTACGATATGCCTGTCTGGTACAGCAGCGTCAGCGAGGAACACGCCGCCGTGCGCACTGGCGCGGGCCTGTTCGACGTGACGCACATGGGCGTCTGGGAGGTGAGCGGCCCGGCCAGCGAGGGTTTCCTGAACGCGCTGACCACGAATGATATTTCCACGCTGGCGCCTGGCGAGGCCCATTACAGCTATCTGCTCGGCACGGACGGCACGCCGCTGGATGACATTTACGTCTACCGTCTCGAACGCGAAAAGTTTATGATCGTCGTCAATGCCAGCAACAATGACAAAGACTGGGCCTGGGCCAGCGCGGTGCGCAACGGCCAGGTGCAGATCGACCCGGATCGGCCAGGGGCACGCTTGCTGGAACATCCCGAACATGTCACACTGCGCGACCTGCGTGACCCATCCAGCGGCGCGGATCGGCGGGTGGACGTGGCTTTGCAGGGGCCAAAGAGCCGCGACATCCTGTTGAGCTTGCATGGTTCGGATGCGGACAAAGCCAGAATCAGGGACATGGCGTGGTCAACGGTGACGCGGGCCACGCTGGGTGGGCACGACCTGATCGTGGCGCGCACTGGCTATACTGGCGAACGGGTTGCCTTTGAACTGTTCGTCCACCCCGACGAAGCCGCGACGCTGTTCAATACCCTGATCGAGTCCGGGGCAAAACCGTGCGGCCTCGCCTCGCGCGATAGCACCCGCACCGAGGCAGGGCTGCCGCTTTATGGGCACGAACTGGGCGGCCCGATGGCGCTCACGCCGGGCGATGCCGGGTTCGCCAGCTACGTCAAGCTGTGGAAGCCGTTTTTCATCGGCAAGAAAGCCTATATCGCCCGCGAGCAGCGGCGTGATGCCGTCGTAACGCGCTTCCGCATGGACAACAGGGGCGTCAGGCCGCCGCAGAATGGCGACCCCATCGTGGACAGGCGCGGGCGAGTGATCGGAATCGTTACGTCGTGCAGCATCGACAGCGAGGGCTTCCAGACCGGGCAAGCCTATCTGAAGGAAGAATTCGCCGTCGAGGGGACGCCCGTGTTTGTGTTCAGCGGATCGGCCCGCGCGCAGGACGGCAAAGGGCCAGCGGGCCTGAAATTTGGCGACAAGACTCTCGTTCCCGATGCAGCCACCATATTGAGCAAGTTCCCGGCGAAGAAGAAGGGATGAGGGTTTGCCCTGGCCCTCCTCCGATTCGCAGAGCGGGAAAAGATGACAGGTTGGACGGTATGCCACACGAGTACAAATCAGTTTACGAGCTGGTGGGCGAGGATGCTTTTGTCCGGCTGGTGGCGGCGTTTTACCGCCACGTCGAATCCGATCCGGTGCTGCGCCCGGTTTATCCCGAAGCCGACCTGAGTGGGGCAGAGCGACGGCTGCGCCTGTTTTTGATCCAGTATTTTGGCGGGCCAACCACCTACTCGGACGAACGCGGCCATCCCCGGCTGCGGATGCGCCACGCGCCGTTCGTGATCGGTGAGGCAGAGCGCGATGCCTGGCTGCGGAATATGCTGGCCGCGCTGGACGAAACGCACATCCCCGAACCCGCCTATTCGACGATGAAGGATTATTTCGAGAAGAGTGCGTCCTTCATGATGAATGCCAGTCCCTTCGGCGGGATGCTCCGCGAAAGCTGATACCAGTCGAGGCAGCATGGACGTTAACGCCTACCTGGATCGGATCAACTACACCGGATCGCTGGCTCCATCGGCGGAAACGCTGTGCGGTCTGCACATGGCGCACCTGATGAGCGTGCCGTTCGAGAACCTGGACATTCCGCTGCGCCGCCCGATTGTGCTGGCCGAGGCTGCGCTGTTCAACAAGATCGTCGAACGGCGGCGTGGCGGCTTCTGCTACGAATTGAACGGCCTGTTCGCCTGGCTGCTACGCGAACTTGGCTTCAACGTTCAGATGCTGTCCGCCGGGGTTATGAGCCGTGATGGGCAGTTCGGCCCGGAGTTCGACCACATGACCCTGCTCGTCACGCTTGAACAACGCTGGCTGGCCGATGTGGGCTTTGGCGATTCGTTCCGGGAGCCGATCTTGCTTGACGAACGCCGGGAGCAGCCGCAGGATGAGCGCGCTTACCGTCTCGACGCGGACGGCTCACACCTGATCCTGATGCAGCGAGAGCGCGACGGCCATTGGGAGGCCCAATACCGCTTTACGCTTCAGCCGCGCCAGTTAGCCGATTACCAGGAGATGTGCCTCTACCAGCAGACCTCGCCGCAGTCCTCCTTCACACAGCGGCGTATCTGCACACGGGCCACGCCCGATGGCCGCATCACACTCAGCGATATGCGCCTGATCACGACGGTTAACGGCACGCGGACAGAACGAACGCTGGCCGACTCGGCTGAGTATACGCGAATGCTCCAGGAAAACTTCGGAATCGATCTGAATCTCCCATAGTCCGCAGATGGCGTCCGAGCAGGTTACAGGAAGCGGGCGATGACCAGTCGAGAAACAAAACAGGCGCTTCGTGAATTCGCCATGAATTTTCCGGGCGCTTACGAAGCATTTCCCTGGGGCGAATCCGTGATCAAGGTGAATAAGAAAATCTTCGTATTCCTGGGGGCGGTTGAAGATTTCGATAAAGGCGTCAATTTCACGGTCAAGTTGCCCGTTTCCGGCGACGATGCTCTGAATTTTCCGTTTACGCGACCTTCGGGCTACAACCTGGGCAAGAGCGGCTGGGTCACCGTGCGTTTCCCGCCCGACGAAGAGCCACCCGTCGATCTCTTCAAGCGCTGGATAGAGGAAAGCTATCGGGCCGTTGCGCCGAAGAAGCTGATCGAGCGGTTGAAGCGCTGACTCTCGAATCGCAGGCGGAGAAGCCAGCAGTTCAAATATTCCCCGGGTTGGTCGGCACTGTGGGAGTCGTATCGACGGTGGCTGTCGGCTCGGCGGCAGGCTTCGGAGCCGCTTCGACGGCGACAGCAGGCTTGGTCGGCGTTTCAGTGGCTACGGTTTCGGCGGCCAGGGGTTCAGTAGCCAGAGGCTCAACAGTGGGCTTGTTCCCATCCACTGGGGCGGGCCTGGGTGTGCTAATGGCGTTGGCACTGCTGGTTGGCGCAGCGGGGGCGGGTGCGGCTTCGGGGGCACGGGTGCTGCGCATCGCCGTCGCTTTTTCAACCGCTTCGATCAGCACGTCCATCCCGATAGGTTTGGGCAACACCATGTCCGCGCCTGCTTCCAGACGCCGTTCTTCCAGGTCAAGTGCTGAATAAGCCGTGACGAAGACGATAGGCAGGTTTTGCGTGGCCGGGTGCAACCGCATCATCTTGCATAAGGTGAAACCGTCCAACTGCGGCATCATGATGTCCAGCAGCACGCAATCGGGGTGTTCGACTTCTGCCAGCGTGATCGCATCAACGGAATTGAGCGTAGTAAACGCCTGGTAGCCACTGATCTCAAGGATCGTGCGGAGCAAATTGAGGGTATCGATTTCGTCATCAACAACCAGGACGCGAGTCATAACGTTCACCTGTATTAGCCTACCGGGGTAGGCGTGATAGGCAGCGGTGCGATCACGTGTCGCGTGGGGTCGGCTGCGGAGATGGCAGCCAGTGCTGAGAAGATCGTTACCCCGGCGAAGATACCCGCAGCGACCCGGTCATCGCGCCCGCGCAGCAGTGCAAACGTACCGGGCAGCACCACAATAAAATACAGTTCGTAGAGCAGGTAGACGGGCCGAAGTTGCTCGCCGGAGAGGGAACGTCCGAGCCACAGCAGCAGATTGAACACAGCCAGGATGGTGCAGCTCCACATTGCCCCCCAGAACTGGCCGCCTAGCGCCCCGCCACGCAGCCAGACCACCCCCGACCAGATGCCGAGCGCAAAGCAGAACAGAATATAGGCCGTGTGGAAGATCGTGCCGAACGTTGCAAAGATGCTCATGCCACTCCGTAGGGTTAGTTACGCCTCAGCTACCACTCTGGAATTTTACACTGAATTTGGGAATCGTGAAGTGAAACAGGCTGCCCTCACCCACCGTACTTTCTACCCAGATTTTGCCGCCATGCGCCTCGACGATCTGCCGGGCAAGCGACAGGCCCAGGCCCGTACCGCCAAAACGCCGGGTCATGCTGCTGTCTACCTGGTAGCCACGCTGGAAGATTTTATCAAATTCGGCTTTGGGGATACCGATCCCGTAATCCTGCACGCAAACGTGAAGCAGCGGGTTGTTTGTATCCTCAACGAGGACATCGATGCGATCCGCTTTACGCTCGGCTCTGGGGCTGAACTTGATGGCGTTGTCGAGTAGCTGCTCCAGCAGTTCACCCAGGCGGGTGGAGTCGGCCCAGACTCCTGGCAGGTTGGGCATTACTCTCGACACAATCTTCAACCCTGCCTGGTTAGCATTGGGCTGCACCTTGCGCAGGGTACTCTCCACAACCGCCTCGAGCCGAACTTCGGCAAACTGCAATTTTTCCGTGTCCAGGGTATTCAGAGAAACCATGTCGCGCACCAGATCGCCGGTCTGGGTGAGCTTGTTTAACATAGCTTGCAAGACTTCGCGCTGGGCATCGCTGACAGGGCCGAAAGCGTCGTCGGCCAGCAGACTGATCTGCATGATGACCTGGTGCAGCGGCGTTTGCAGTTCGTGAGAAAGGTTCTGGATCAGGTCGTCCTTCAATTTGTCGGCCTGTCGCAGTTCATCGTAGGCGGCCTGCAGGGCGTTGGCGCGTTTTTCGAGCGACTCGTACAACTGCGCGTTTTCAATGGCGCTGCCGACCACGTTGGCGATGCCCTGGCACAGCGAGATTTCGGCAATGTCGAAACTGCGTTCTTCTGTTGTGTCCAGCAGTTTGACCAGGCCACTGGCCTCACCACGTACCAGCAGCGGGATAATCAGCCCGGTGTGCATCCCGGCCTGGGCCATCAACTGGCGTTCGTTGGGATCGTTATGCAGCAGCGCCGGATAGAGCACCATCGGCAGGCCCTGTTCGAGGCTGGTCGCCATGGTCGGGTAGGTAGACAAGGCATAATCGACGCCCGCTTTTTCCTTCCACAGGGCAAAGCCGACCTCCCGCACGGATCGGGCCAGTCGCTCTCGCCCATTCCAGGTTGAAAGGACACACCACGTCGCGTCGCTGGCGCGCATGACCCACTGGCATAGATCGGACAGATTTTCACGGTCAGACCAATCTTCGGATTGGCGGTTGCGCATCTGTTCGAGCCAGCGCGCCACGGCATCGCCAACCGACTGAAGATACTGCGGCGTGAACTCCTGCCGATTCCTATCGCTGTAGAGTTCGATGATCCCATTGATATGCTTTCCCAGGCGAAGTGGAACCAGCAGTAGTGCGGACATCTTGAGCTGGTTCAGGCACTCTATCACCTGGGGGTCAAGGCCCAGATCGTTGATATGTGCCCAGGCTGGCTGCCCGCTCTGCCGCACGCTGATGGCGAGCGGTGTCGAAGTGACTGATCGTGCCGGGCCATGTCCTGGCGGCCAATAGGCGTTGCATACCTCAGCCAGGACACTCAACTGCCTGGCGCTGCGATCCCAGGACGCAATGGAGCAGCGCGCCACGTTGAGCGCTTCGGCAAGGCGGCGGGCAATCAGTTCGAGGACGCTGCTGATTTCAAGCGTGGACGAGACTGCGGAACTGGCTTCGAGCATGGTGCTCAGTTCGCTGACACGCCGCTGCGTCTGCTCGAACAGGCGCGCGTTTTCGATGGCAACGGAAGCGGCAGCGCATAGGTTCTCAAGCGTCTCAATGTCGTCCTGGCTGAACTGTCCTTCTACCTTGTTGATGGCTTCCAGCACGCCGATCACCTCGTCCATGATCATCAGTGGCACGGCAATGACCGAAGAACCGTCGCGTTCGATCTGTTTTTCCAGTTGGGGATTGTTGCGAACAGAGGGCACAAGCTGCGGCACGTGCGTTTCGACGACTTTCCCGGCAATGCCCTCGCCAGGCTGCACAGAAATGCCGCGCAACGCGTCGGCCTGTGGCCCGCTGGCTGCGACGACGTGGAACTGCATTGATGACTGGTCGTCGTCTTTCAGGAACAGGCAGGTGGTCGTGCACTGCACCACTTCGGCAGCGGACTGCAACATCACCAATACCACGTCGTCCAGGGTCAGTGCAGAGGTAATAGCCTGCGCGGCGCGGTTGAGCGCTCGCAGCCGCACGCTTTGCTTTTCGAGCGCCTGCTCGCGGCGCTTTTGCTCGGTCAGGTCGGTCAGCACCAGCACGGTACTGTAATCACCGGTGGTCCCCGTCGCAGAAGCCGTCGCTCGAGACATCAAGACCGGCACCACGTGCCCGTTTTTGGTCACAAGCTGCTGGCTGAAACTGACCGTCGAACGGCCATGCCGTTTCAGGCTGCTGACCAGGCGCTCGCGTCCGGCGGGATGGAAGATGACGCCGATACTGTTACCGTAAAGCTCCTGGCGCGTGTAGCCGGACATGCGCAGCAGCCGGTTGTTGACGTAGCGGATGACGGCCTGCTCGTCGATGACGGCCAGGCCATCCCCCATCGTGTCCAGCACCATTTTCCGAAAAGCCTGCTCGACCTTCATCTGATCCTCGCGCCTAGCGAGATCGACGACCAGCCGGGCGTTATCGGCAACGGTAGCGGCCTGGTTGGCGAGCGCATTCAGAATTTGCTGCCCACGCGGCGATGCCATGTCGTGCATGTCTTTGGTCGCCAGCACCAGCATTCCGATAATCTGGCCGGCGTTGCGCAACGGTAGAAAATGGACGAAGCTCAGGCGCAGTTGGTTGACGGCGCGGAACAGGCCTCTGCCTTCCGGCGTGTCGCGCAACTGCGTCAGCGGCACGTTGATCGAGGGCGTTGTGGCGCGGGCGGCCTCGACCAGCGGGTTGCCGCTTGCCGACAACGAGAATGCAATCTGATTGGAGAGCGGGCCGGTTCCCGGCCTGGACATGCTCGTTTTGACCTGATGCAGAAAGGCTTCGCTTGCACCAGCGCCCTGATCGCTGGCAACGGCCTGGCTCACCAGCGCACCGTTTTCGGCGATCAGCAGCCAGGCCAGGTTACAGGGCAGGATAGTCAGAGCGGCCTGACAGGTTTCCTCAAGCAAACGGCGATTGTCGTTCAGCGTGTCATTTTTCTCCGTAAAGATCGCGCTGATCTTTTGCCGGAGATCAGACGCCTGTACCGGGCGCGTCACGTAGCTGTTGGCCCCGGCACGCGCCAATTCGGCCTGCGCGTCGGCGGTGGTGCTTTGCGTGATCAAGATGACCGGAATCTGGGAAGTACCGGTGTTGCGCTTCAGGAGCCGGCAAGTTTCGATCCCATCCAGGCCCGGCATTCCGGTGTCGAGCATGATCAGGTCGGGCAACGTCTGCTCTACCAGGCGAACGGCCTGATCGCTCCTGGTGGCGAGTGTCACATCGTGGCCGTCCTCTCGCAGCAGCGCCAGAACCGGTTCGATTTCTTCTGCCTTGTCGTCAACAACGAGTATTCTGGATGCCATGCGTGAAAACCAAGCTCGTTTCCAGTGACGCCAGGTCCCTGCCGATGTATTTTAGGGCGGCCTGGCGCGTGTGGCAACTATTTCAACAGCCTTGATCAAGCAGTACAGCCCGCACTAAGCGGGCTGTACACATATCGATTGAGGCGATGCTCAGGCAAGACGCAGCATGACGGCGATCAACCAGATGGCAATGGTCACATTTGCCAGGACCAGAAACTGCATCTGCACCGTACCGCTGATTTCGGCAATCGGCCCACCACGCATGTCGCTCTGCGGCGTGCGCACAAAATAAAACACAGGTGCAACCAGCACCGGAATACTGACGATCCACAGGGGGATGATCTGTTTGTAGATGGCGTAGAGCATCAGGATCAGGGCCAGCGCCACCGACGAATACATCAGCAACCGCGCATTGTTTTTGCCGACCACAATCGCGGTGTTATACAGGCCGGCTGCCTTATCCATCTCGTAGTCACGGAGTTGATTGTAAAGCTGCCCGTAGACCGAGATCAGGGTTGCGGCCAGCGCCACCAACCAGACCAGGCCAGGATTATTGCCATAGGCGAAGTAGCCCGCCAGAAAGAGCAGACCACTGAGCATGAGCGAGTGCGACAGAATATCGGTCACGGGCCAGGCTTTCAGGCGAATCGGCTTCCAGGAATAGCAATGGGAGAGCGCCAGAGTCAGGCTGCCGATGATGAACGGCCACACACCGACCAGGCTGAACAACACCAGGGTCAGGGCCGCGACGCTCAGAGAGGCCATCCAGCCTTGCTTGGGGGTAAGCTCGCCGTTTGCCACCGGGTTGCGGGCGGCGCGCTGCGCTTCGCGGGCGTCGTCCGGGGCGTCCTCAATGTCGTTAATCATGAAGGCATAGCCCACTGCCAGGATGTTTGCCAGGATAGTCACGGCCAGCCGCCAGTCTAGCGCAATATTCTGAGGTTGGGCCGCCAGGATGGCTCCTAAAGAGGTTACCGGAATGACAAAGGGGACATACTCTCTCCAGCGCGTCAGACGAAGTACCCCGCGCATTTTGATGCTGACGGTATCGGGCAGCAAAGGTTCCTCCTCGGAGTGGGATAAGTGCTTCGAATGGGATAACGTTCAGACATAGATAACACAACCGATTACATTGCGATACGCGAATCGTCGAAATTGGTTGCGGGCGGCAAGTGTACATGCCATGCTGTAAGTTGGCAAACGCGGATGATCCGGGCTTCTCGAAACTCTAAAGCCCGGCCCGACGTAATAGGAGTCAGTTTGGGGCTGGCTTGGGCAGCACGTGACTTGAGCCACTTCAGCGTGTAGGATTTGTGCTACCCGGAGAGGTTGCCAGCGATCACACTGGCGAGAATAGGATAAATGCGTTATGGCCTTCGGTAGAGGTCGCGGAATGTCGCGGCGTAGAGCGCAAAGTGAATCCGGCGAGACACCCAACACACCGGTCAACTGGTCGAGGCTGCTGGGCTTCCTCGGCCCTTATAAGTTGCGAATGGTGATTGTCGTTGTGGCACTGATCTTCTACAGCGCTATCGGTCTGGTGTTCCCGCTGGTGATCGTCCAACTGCTCGAATCGGTCCTGCGCCAGAAAGATATGAACCAGCTCAACAGTATCGCGGCGGCGCTGGTCGGGCTGTTTCTGCTGCAATCGGCAGGCTCGTTTTTACAGGGATACAACCTGACATTCATTGGCGAACGGATCGTCCTTGATTTGCGCACGATGCTGTATAAGCATTTACAAGACCTTTCGCTGGACTTCTACGCCAACCGCCGCGTAGGAGAGATCGTGTCGCGCATCTCGAGCGACGTGACGCAGGTGCGCGCCGTCCTGACCAACAACGTGACGCAACTCCTCAGCCAGGGGTTGTCGCTGATCGGATCGGTGGTCATCGTGTTTCTCCTTAACCCGCGCCTGACGATTTTCATCCTGGCGCTGGCGGGTGTAATTGCCGTGATCGCCATTGTCTTTGGGCGCTCCTTCCAGAATCTCAGCACGCGGGTGCAGGACGAACTAGCAAACGCGACGGTCACAGTGGAAGAAAGCCTGCAAGGTATTCGCGTCGTCAAGAGCTTCACGCGGGAAGATTACGAGGTTAACCGCTACAACAGCGCCATGCAGCGCACCTTTGCGGCGTCGATGCGGCTGGCGGTTTTCCGTTCGTTGTTTGGCGCGTTAATGGCCTTTCTGGGCTTTAGCGCTATCGCCGCCGTGCTGTGGTTCAGTGGACGGGAAGTGATCGAAGGTCGGCTGGAATTCGGCATGATCAGCGGCTTCCTGATCTACGGCCTGACCATAGCGGCCAATATCGGCGGGTTGGCGAGCCTGTACGGGCAGTTCCGCGAGGCACTGGGGGCAGTGCGGCGTGTGTTCGAGATTCTCGATACCAAGCCGGGTGTTATGGACGCCCCGAACGCCACGACACTGCCCCCCGTAAAGGGGCAGATCACGTTCGATCACGTATCGTTCAGCTATGAACATGGTATTGAGGTGCTCGACGACGTGACCCTGGACATTGCCCCTGGCGAAGTCGTGGCGCTGGTCGGGCCGAGTGGGGCGGGCAAGAGCACGATGTTCAACCTGATCCCGCGCTTCTACGATCCGACGGCGGGGCGCGTAGCCGTCGATGGAATCGATCTGCGCAGCGTGACGCAGCGCAGCCTGCGCGCCCAGATCGGCATCGTCCCGCAGGAAACACTGCTCTTTGGCGGAACGGTGCGGGAAAACATCCTCTATGGGCGACTCGACGCCACCGAAGATGAGATCATCGCGGCGGCGAAAGCGGCCAACGCACACGATTTCATCATGGAGTTGCCGGGCCAGTACGAGACCATCGTCGGCGAACGTGGAGTCAAGTTGAGCGGGGGACAGCGCCAGCGTATTGCCATCGCACGGGCGCTCCTGAAAGACCCGCGCATTCTGCTGCTGGACGAAGCGACCAGTTCGCTGGATAGCGAGTCCGAGGAGCTGGTTCAGGAGGCCCTGGAACGTTTGATGCAGGGTCGTACCACCGTTATGATCGCGCACCGCCTGAGCACGATCAAGGTCGCACACCGGATAGCCGTGTTGGAACATGGCAAGATCACGGAGTTGGGCACACACGAGGAATTGATGGCGAAGAACGGTCTGTACGCCAAGTTGTACAATATGCAATTCCGCGAAGCGGACATAAACGGCAACGGCGGATCGCCACAGCGTCTGCCGCCGCCGGAGCCAGTAGAGAACGCGCCTCAACCGAAACCTCGTGGTACGATGGGCATTCTGGGCGGATTGGGCGGCAGATCGTAGCGCAGTACCTGTAGGGGTCACTTAAGCCGTCCGAAGGAGCAGGACCCCAGTCAGGCAGCAAACCACAACGCCCGACCATAATATCCTCATGTGGTTTCACCAGACTCTGCCGACATGTCATCTATGGACTGCCTATTCGGCGTTGGGCAGACTTGCGCGTTTCGCCTCGTGGTAGCAGAATCGGCGCGCTTTATGATGCCTATTGATTCAGGAAATTAACATGGACGCTCGCCTACAAAAGATGGCACAGGTGCTCATCAACTATTCGACGGCGGTCAAACCGGGAGATCGCGTCCTGCTGCGTGGCACGTCGCCGCTGGCGCAGCCACTGATGCAGGCGCTCTACGAGGAAGCGCTCAAGGCCGGCGGTTTGGTCTTCAACTACGTTCACATGAGTGAAGAAAACGTCATTGTTCTGAGCGCGGGCAGCGTGGCACAGATCGAAGCGGTCAACCCGATGTTGGAACTGATGTACAACACTGCCGACGTGATTATCCGCATCGAAGCCGATGAGAACACCTCCGCGTCCAGCGGCTTCCCAGCAGAAAAGTCCAAAGCCTGGATGAAGAGTTATGGCGCGATAATCAACATCCAGTCGGAGCGTGAGGCGAAAGGCACACTGCGGCGCTGCACGACGTTGTTCCCGACGCAAGCCTACGCCCAGGACGCTGGGATGTCGCTGCGCGGCTACGAAGATTTTGTCTACCGAGCCTGTATGCTGCACCTGGACGACCCGGTTGCCTATTGGAAGCAGGTTTCCGTCGAGCAGGCGCGGCTGTGCGACGCTCTGAAAGGGCACAAAAAGCTGCAAGTGCGGGGCAAGAACATCGATCTGGAGATGAGCATCGAAGGGCGTATATTCTTGAATGCCGACGGCAAGTTCAATTTCCCGGATGGCGAAATCTTTACCGGCCCCGTTGAGGACAGCGTCAACGGCTGGGTCAACTTCACCTATCCGGCCTTCTATCACGGCAACTCGGTACACGGCATCAAGCTGAAGTTCGAGAAGGGCCTGATCACGCAGGCCACTGCCGAGAAAAATGAAGCATTCCTGCTGGCAATGCTGGACACCGACGCCGGATCGCGCCGCCTGGGTGAGTTCGCCATCGGGACGAACAAGGGCATTGATCGTTTCACAGGGCACATCCTCTTTGACGAAAAGATCGGCGGCACGGTTCACATGGCCGTCGGCAACGCTTATCCTGAAACGGGCGCGGTCAACCGCTCAAGCGTCCACTGGGACCTGATCTGCGATATGCGTGACGGCGGCGAAATCCTGGTCGATGGGCAGCGCTTCTACGAGAATGGGCATTTCCTGATTGGCTAAGAATGATGCAGCCACAAAAGTCCTTCATCGCCCTGGATCGGCTTGACAGGGTGATGGTGGTCGCCATTGGGCTACTGCTGGCCGCCATCGGCGCAGTCATTGTGCGCGGCGACCAGGTAGGGATCGCTGTGCAGAGCTACAGCCCGATCAACAAGGCGTCGATCCGTGCGTCGATCCAGGTCGCTTTTGACGAAACCCTTGTTTCGGCCTCTGTCGAGTCGAACTTCAAGCTCATTCCGCCGGTACAAGGTCGGCTTTCCGTATCGCAGAATCAGGTGACTTTCCGCCCGGCGGAGCCGCTGACACAGGGCCAGGAATACACGGTGACGCTTAAGGCGGGGGTACAGAGCAGTACGGGCCGTCTGCTCAAAAATGATGTGCAGTGGCGCTTCCGGGTCGCGCCGCCGCGCGTGGTCTATCTGGGGCCGGTGGACAGCATCGTGCAAAACCTGTACCTGGCTGACCCATCCGAAAAACAAGTGCCACAGCCGTTGACGACCAGCAAAGAAGGCGTGATCGGATACGACGTGTCCCCGGATGGCAGCAGCATTGTGTATGCTCAGTTGGAAGCGCACGGCCCGGCCAATCTATACGTGTGGGACACGGCAAGCGCCACATCGCGCTTGCTGTATGAATGCAAAGACGCCGCGTGCAGCGGCCCGGTCTGGCGACCCGACGGCGGCGCGGTGGCATTTGAGAAGGTCGAACTGAATTCTGGCACGGGAATGCCGCCCGGTGCGCCGCGCGTCTGGGTGTACGATGTGGCGTCGAACACGGCTAAACCCTTGTTCAGCGACAACCAGCAGCTTGGTTTCATGCCGCGCTGGTCGCCCGACGGCAGACGACTGGCAGTCTTCAACGTGAATGCCGGCGGTATCGTCATCCACGACTTTACAAGCGGCCAGGACAGCGTAATTCCGACGGTGGGCAATGAGGTCGGGGCCTTTTCCCCCGACGGTAAATGGCTGTACTTCCCAAAGGTGGTGTCCATTACGAATTCGCAGTACGCGACTCATTTGGTACTGGTGGATGTCTCCGCGCAGCCTTACGTACAACATGATCTGATTCCCGACAGCGATCCCAGTGACGACGTCGAAGCGGCCTGGCTGCCGGACTCGAAGGCGATGATCGTGGCCCGGCGCTTGCCACACGCACAGGGCACGGCCCCCACGCAGCTTTACGTGATAGACATTGCGAGCCAGAAGGCAACCCCACTGGTGGTTGACCCGGCATACAGCCAGAGCAATATGTCGGTCAATCCGACAGGGGACACGGTCCTGTTTCAACGCTTCCCGCTTGGGAAATCAGGCGCGCGCCCGGAGCTATGGACGGTCAACTTGAAGACAAAAGCGCTGCAAATGGTTGCGCCAGACGGTTCTGCACCCGGCTGGCTGCCATGATATAATCCGGGGAAATCAGGCAACCGAATGACAATGCTGGTCAGCATTTCAGTCATCTTTGCAGCGTTGACGAGAATTGGCGGGTGACGATTGCGCTGGCAGCAGCCTGAGCCTTTCTATAGGCCAGGGGCTGGCAGATGCGCAGCAGCTCAGAAGTTCAGAAGCGCTGCTGTCGTCCTGATTATTTCCAACTGGCTTCAGTGGAAACACCGCTGACCCGGAACGCTTGCCATAGTTCATGCAGAAGACTCTCCTTCCACACGCCACTCAATTGAGCTAGGGAAAGAGGCAGCGACCTATGACACACGTGTTCAACAACCCGTCGGCGTTCAAGGACGAAATGGTGGAGGGGTTTTGCGCCGCCTACAGCCGCTACGTCCGGAAAGTGCCAAATGCTTCGGGCGTGATGGCTGCCGGCGCCCCCTACACAGGCAAGGTGGCGGTGATTATCGGCGGCGGGTCGGGCCATTACCCTGCATTCTGCGGACTGGTCGGTGAGGGCCTGGCGACGGGCGCGGTGATCGGGGACATTTTTACCAGCCCTTCTACTGAACAGGTCTATCGCTGCATCAAAGCTATTCATGGCGGGGCTGGCGTGCTGCTGTCCTACGGCAATTACAGCGGTGACGTGATGAACTTCGGTATGGCCGAGGAGCGCTGCCGCTCCGAAGGGATCGACGTGCGCACCGTGCTGGTGACGGACGACGTGGCCTCGGCCCCACCCGACCAGATCGAAGACCGTCGCGGCATTGCCGGGGATTTCTATGTCTTCAAGTGCGCCAGTGCCAGCGCCTGGCGGGGCGACACGCTGGATACTGTCGAAGCGGTGGCGAAACATGCCAACGCCCGGACACGCACCTTCGGCGTGGCCTTTGCGGGCTGCACCATTCCAGGCCAGTCCGGGCCGCTGTTTACGGTTGATCCTGGCAAGATGGAGGTCGGCCTGGGGATTCACGGCGAGCCGGGCGTTCGCACGGCAGAGATGCTCCCCGCCAGTGAAATCGCCCGTTTGCTCGTGCAGACGGTGCTGCAAGACTGCCCACAGGGAGTGGGCAGCGAAGTGGCCGTTCTGCTCAATGGCCTGGGCAGCACCAAGTACGAAGAGTTATTCGTGCTTTACAGGGACATTGCCAGGCTGCTGGAACAGGCTGGACTTCAGCCCTACGATCCTATCGTCGGCGAGGCGGTTACTTCACTGGATATGGCCGGCTGCTCGCTGAGTTTGTTCTGGCTGGACGAGACGCTCAGGCCGTTGCTCGACGCCCGTGCGGTGACCCCGGCCTATATTCATCTCTAGATTCGGAGCCGAACGATGACGGATAAGGCTGTGATTGCACGACGATGCGTCGAGAAGGCGCTGGAAATCATCGTCGCCAACGAAGCGGAACTGGGGCGGCTGGACGCAGCGGCTGGTGACGGCGATCATGGCGCTGGCATGGTGCGCGGTCTTAAAGCGGCTGTGGCTGCCGCTCAGAACGAAGGCACGCCAGGCCAGATTCTGGTGCAGGCGGGCAGCGCCTTCGCCGATGCGGCGGGCGGTGCATCCGGTGCGCTGATCGGAACACTGATCATGACTGTCGGGCAGTCGCTCCCCGAAGGGAACATCGACCCAACAACGCTCCAGGTTGCGTTGGAGGCAGGCATCAACGCACTGGCGAAACTAGGCAAAGCCAGGCCGGGCGACAAGACGATGCTGGATACGCTCGATCCGTTCCTGCGCGCCTACGGCGAAGCCGCTCAAAGCGGCGCGAGCGTGTCCAGCGCGTGGCAGGCGGCACTGCCCGCTGCCGAACAGGGAGCGATGTCAACCGCCGAGATGGTGAGCAAACGTGGACGCGCTTCTCGTCTGGGCGAGCGCAGTCGTGGGCACGTCGATGCTGGCGCAATGTCGATGCTGCTTGTGCTGCGTGCTGTCGGGCAGGTCCTCAACGAAGCCTACCCGGATGGGCATTGACCTGCTCCCCTGGCTGACAAAAGAGGGATGAGTTCACAACCGTCCGGCTCAAAGCGTGTTACCGTTTGGCGCCTGGATCGCCTTGCACTGTATCAGGTCGAGATGTGATCATTGCACGACCTGGTTGTTCCTTTTGTCACTATGACTGATCGCCCTGCCCCGTCATAATTGCAACTGAGAGTGATTCTCAGAAGGCTTGGCGGGCAATGACCATCTCAAAAGACGAAAACATCCACGCTTTGCAGGATAGTGGATTTCGCATCACCCGGCAGCGGCGCACTGTGCTGGACGTGATCAACCAGAGCGAAGGGCCGCTGACCGCCGAAGCTGTTTATCAGAAAGCCAAAGAAATTAACCCTAAAATCAGCCTGGCGACGGTCTATCGCACACTCACCGTGCTGCGCCAGGCGGGGCTGATCGAGCAGCACTTTCTGCCAGGCGGTCATGAACGCTCGCATTTTGAACCTGTTGGCGTTTCGCAGCATTTCCATTTCCTGTGTCTGCAATGCGGCAAGATCATCGAATTTGAAAGCAATGAGGGGACACAGGGTGTACTGCAAGACCTGGCCCGCCACGAGGACGCCGCCCAGCCGATCCGGGTGTGCGCCTGTGTGGAGGGCTATTGCCTGTCGTGCGTGCAGCAAAGGACATCGAAATCATGAAATGTCACGAGTGCGGGTCGGCCCCATTATCACCTGACGCGCCCGTGATCCTGGTGGGCAACCCCAACGTTGGCAAATCAGTCATTTTTGGCAAACTCACCGGGCGGTATGTCGTTGTCGCCAACTACCCCGGCACAACGGTTGAACTTTCTCATGGTGCGTTGCCCGACGGTACACCCGTCATCGACACGCCCGGCATCAACCTGCTCAACGGCGGCAGCGATGACGAGCGCGTGACCCGCGACATTCTCTTTAATAGCAATAAAGCGATTCGCGCAGTCGTCCAGGTGGCCGATGCCAAGAACTTACAGCGTGCGCTGACCCTGACTCTACAACTGGCCGAACTCGGCCTGCCGCTGGTGCTCGATCTGAACATGATCGATGAGGTGGATGCACACGGCTTGTCCATCGATACGGCTGCGCTGGCGGCGCGGCTGGGCATTGAAGTCGTCAGAACGGTGGCAACGCGCGGCGAAGGATTGGATCAACTGACCGCAGCCATCAACCGCGCCCGCCCGCCCTCGATAACAGCAAGCTACGGCGCGCAGATCGAACACGCTATCCGCGAAACGGAAAAAGCGCTGCCCGGCGATGTCAAACATTCACGTGCACTGGCCCTTCGCCTGCTGAGTGGTGATCCGGTGCTGGCAAATTCCTTTGGCCTGAACGGTTCGCTCACTCACATCCGCGATGAAGTTGCCGCGCACTACCAGCGCCCGCTGTCTGTCGTGATTGCCCAGGAACGGATGCGCGCAGCCCAAACCCTGCTTGATGGTATCGTCCGCGAGTCTGGTAAGGCCAGCGGCACAGCGCGCCTTCGACAGCTTTCAGGCTGGATGACACATCCCGTTGTGGGCTGGCCGATCCTGCTGGCGATCCTCTACGCAGTGTACAAATTTGTGGGTGAGTTTGGGGCGGGGACACTCGTCGGCTTCATGGAAGATACTGTCTTCGGCGCGTGGATCAGCCCCGCCGCAACGCACCTGGTCGATGCTATTCTGCCCATTCCGTTCATTCACGATCTGCTGGTTGGGCAGTATGGCCTGATCACGATGGCGCTGGCTTACGGGCTGGCAATTGTCCTGCCCATTGTGGCGACGTTTTTCATTGCCTTCTCGATCCTCGAAGATACTGGCTATCTGCCCAGGCTGGCCGTCATGCTCAACCGCGTCTTCAAGGCAATGGGCCTGAACGGCAAAGCGGTGCTGCCGATGGTGCTCGGACTGGGCTGTGACACGATGGCAACCATGACTACGCGCATCCTGGAAACGCGCAAAGAGCGCGTGCTGGTCACGCTGCTGCTGGCGCTGGGCGTGCCCTGTTCGGCGCAACTGGGCGTGATCCTGGGCATGATAGGTGTGATGAGTCCCCTCGGTGTGCTGATCTGGGCCGGAGTCGTGATCGTCACCATGCTGGCGGTGGGGCTGCTGGGGGCGCGCTTGCTGCCCGGCGAGCGCAGCGATTTTATCCTCGAACTGCCGCCGATCCGCCTGCCCCAGTTGAGCAACATCGTGGTCAAGACGCTGGCCCGCATCGAGTGGTATCTCAAGGAGGTGCTGCCACTGTTCATCCTCGGCACGCTGATCCTGTTCGTCCTCGACAAAACGGGTGCGCTGGTGATCGTGGAGCGCCTCGCTGCGCCCGTCGTGGTCGGTCTGCTCGGTCTGCCGCCCGAAGCGGCAGGCGCATTCCTGATCGGCTTCCTGCGCCGCGATTACGGCGCGGCTGGCCTGTTTGCGATGGCCCTGGCAGGTAAGATGGACGCCACTCAGATTGTCGTCAGCCTGATTGTGATCACCCTGTTTATCCCGTGCATTGCCAATGTCATGATGATCATCAAGGAGTACGGCTCACGGGTTGCCCTGGGCGTGGCGAGCGTGGTCTTCCCGCTGGCCTTTGCCATCGGCGGGCTCGTGAACCTGATTCTGCGCGCTTTCAACGTAGGAGTGTAAGCTGATGCGCTGCCAGCTCTGCGGCTTTGAATTTGACGAACGTCAGCTGACCTGTCACGCTTCTTGCGCCTTCAACAAATACTGCACCATCATCTGCTGCCCCAACTGCGGCCACCAGACTGTGGACGAGTCGAAATCCGTGCTGGCGCAGGCGTTCCGTCGCATTTTCAGCCAGCAAAACTCTCAGCCCGGTCAGGCACGCCACCTCAGCGACCTGCGCCCCGGCCAGTCCGCTACCGTTGAGTCCATTGAAGAATGTAGTCCATCGCGCATGGAGAAGTTGAGCGTATTCGGAGTCGCGCCCGGTTGCCAGGTTACGCTCGTGCAGCGGCATCCGGCCTTCGTTGTGCGCGTCGGCTTCACCGAACTGTCCTTCGAGCGCGAAATTGCGGAACAGATTCGCATTTCCAGTTGAGTCAGGGACTCGGCAGCGTTCCATCCTCGCCCCTATGCGCCAAATGCTTGCCTTCCATGAGGGAAAAGAGAGCAAATTTGCAGTTTGGCATTGCACGGCGCCGGTGTATAATGCAACCCAACAAAACGATCTGGACAGTCAGGTGGACAAGACGAGGCAGCAGATGGCATCCCTGGACTTTAATTCCCTTCGTGAACGCATGGTTCAGGAACAGTTGGAGGCCCGCAATATTTTTGATCCGCGTGTGCTCACTGCGATGCGGGATATTCCGCGCCACTATTTTGTCCCGGATGAGCTTCGTCACCTGGCATACCGCGACGGCCCGCTGCCCATTGGTCTGGAACAGACCATCAGCCAACCGTTCATCGTGGCCTATATGACCCAGTGTTTGCAGTTGAGCGGGCACGAAATGGTGCTTGAAATTGGCACGGGTTCTGGTTATCAGACGGCCATCCTGTGCCAGCTTGCCAACCACGTGGTCAGCATTGAGCGGCACGGCGCACTGGCCGAACGCGCTGCTGAAAAGCTGGATGCACTCGGCATCAACAACGTCGAAATTCATGAGGGCGATGGCAGCCAGGGCGTGCCGGACATGGCCCCCTTTGATGCCATCCTTGTCTCGGCAGCCGTGCCGGCCATCCCGAATACCCTCATGGCGCAGCTTGCCGAGAATGGTCGCATGGTGTTGCCTGTCGGCGACAGCTACAACCAGTACCTCGAGCGAGTCTCTCGCACGGGGAATATCTGGCAAATTGAGCAGTTGATCCCGGTCATGTTCGTGCTGATGATCGGGCGTTATGGTTTCACGCCCCGCACGACTGGCTCTACACAGCGATTATAAACGCGGCGCGCTCACCAGAGCTGTTCCTGGCTGTTCTGGAGGCTGATGAAGTCTTTAGCGAAGGCGCCCGCATTCGTGCCGATCAGCACCCCCGACAGCTTGTTGACGACCAGTTCGCCAAAGTGATTGATGAGCCGCTGAATCTGCTCGTGCATGACGGTGATGAAATCATCCCAGGAGATGTTCACCGGCAACTGCGGCTCCCGCAGGGGGCGTGTGCTGTTAATGTAGTCGATAGCGGGCTGCGCCGACGGAAAGATGAACGCCCCAGGCAGGTCGTAACGCGCTACCGCGTAGAAATGGCGAGCCAGCGCGGCGGCGCCATCTTCCAGTTGAAAATGATAGGCGGTGGGCCGCATCACTTCCGAATCGGTAGTCACCGCGCCCAGTAAATGATAGGCGCGGCGGATCAACTGCTCGAACTCTGGCAAGTTGTACTGGCTGTTTGTGGCCGCGATCAGGCAGCCGGCGGGCCTGAGCACCCGCTGAATCTCCTCGATGCCCTGGTCAAGATCGGGCACGTGATACAGCATGTGGTTCGCCAGCACTACGTCGAACGATCCGGCGGGGAAAGGCAGCCTCTGCACGTCAGCGTTCAGCAAATGTCCCGCTTGCGGGTGCTTCGCCGCCTTGCGGACCATACCGAGGGATAGATCGCCCGCCACCAACTGTCCACGTGGAATGCGTGGGGCCAGCGCGCCAAAATATGTCCCGGGGCCTGCCCCGATGTCCAGCACCCGTTCATCGCCGTGCCAATGGATGCGATCCAGCACCCATTCGGCAAAGTTGACCTTCGGCACGCTGTACATTTCGTGGGTGCGCTGCCGGACGGACAATGTTTCTTCCGTCGCATAGACCTGTTGGGTCAGGATGTTGCGGTCAGTGCCGGGGAATCTGGTCATGGTAGCTTCCGCGTGAATACGCCTCTGAATCAGTCGATGAGCATCGCTAACGTTTCCCTAGTATAAAGCGCATAACGGCAAAAAAAGCAAGCGCAAGGTCTTGAGGCCGGCCAGAGGCAAACGAAGTGCTTCGCCAGTCCTGCTCGTCCAGAATGAGGAAGTATCGGGGTTGAGGTGACTTTGAAAGTGCCTGGGGAGGGCAAGGGGTGGTTGGTGCGGCGTATTCTGCCGCACCAGCCAGGCGGATCAGCCGGGTGGCGGGCTGATCGGCAGGGGCAGCGGATCGGCGGGGGTGGTGTAGGCCGAGTGGGCGTCGATGAAAGAGGCCCTTTGCGGCGTCGCGGCGCGCAGTCCCAGAGCGGTCAACACCAGGATAGCCAGCACAGCGATGGTAACAGCTTTGCGTTTAAGCATGGTACAACATCCTCGACAGGCGAAGCCCCGGCGGGTGGCCGCCCCGCCGCTGCATCACGGCTTGCGAAGCGATAGCAGCTATCGGGGATCAGTCTGCGGACCTGCGCCTGGCCTGTAGAGGGTGTTTGAGCCACAAATTGGACATTTTTGGGACAGGGAGCGCACTCTAACGCACTTCTTGTGTTATCTTTACGGCATTTATATAGGGAGATCGGATGATGGTTGGAGGCGTGAAGTGCAGATCGTGGAATACAAGGAGTAGCTATGAGATATTCATCAATTGGCGCACGGCTGGCTGTGCTTGGTGTCTTTTTGTGCGGGCTGCTGATCGGTGCGCTGATTATCACTGACTGGCTGGTGCTGCCGCGTGCGTCCTTTGTGGCGGCACAGGGCGTACCCACGGCAGTGCCTACGCCGACCTTGCCACCGGACACCGTATTCGCCCAGGTCGAGGCGATGGATCAGGTCATGACCAACCTGTACCAGCGAGTCAGCCCCTCGGTGGTACACATCACCAGCCGGTTGCAGACCGTAGACTTCTTTTATGGGGTTGTGCCGAGCGAAGGCACAGGATCGGGTTTTGTCTATGATACGAACGGGCACATCGTGACGAACAATCACGTTGTCGCGGGGGCAAACGAGGTGGATGTGCTGCTGGCGAATGGTACCTCACTCCCGGCAGAGGTGGTCGGCGTGGACGAATACTACGATCTGGCCGTCATTCACATTGATGCGCCCGCCAATGCCCTGACGCCGCTGGAACTGGGCGACTCGTCCACTTTGAAAGTCGGCCAGCGTGTGGTCGCCATCGGCAACCCGTTCGGCCTGGATCGTACTCTGACCAGTGGGCTGGTTAGCGCCCTGGGACGCCAGGTCCAAACGAACAACAATTCCGTCATCGGCGAGGCAATCCAGACTGACGCGGCCATCAACCCCGGCAATTCAGGCGGGCCGCTGCTGAACCTGCGCGGGCAGGTGATCGGCATCAACACGGCCATCAACTCCCCGTCGGGCGGCTCAGTCGGTATCGGCTTCGCTGTCCCGGTGGATGTAGTCAAGCGCGTCGTGCCCAGCCTGATCAGCACAGGCCGCTACCCGCACCCGTCGCTGGGGGTTGAAACGGTGGAACTCGGCACGCAGGTTGCCCCGCCGAGCAATGGCCCGTCACGGGGCTTGCTGATCGTACAGGTTGCGCCGGGCAGCGCCGGGGCCAAAGCTGGCTTGCGGGCCGCTCAGATCGCCCTTCAGCGCCGACGCTACGTGATTACCGGCGGAGACATTATCACGAAGGTCGGGGACAAAGCCGTCGCCACGCGCACCGATTTACAGTTGGCGTTGGAGGAACGCTATCGACCTGGCGATACCGTCCAGTTGACTGTGGTTCGGAACGGGCAAACCATCACGGTTTCTGCGACACTGGATGAACAATAGTCCCCAATCAGGCACAGAGGAAAAGGCTGAATCTTGGGCTGGCATAGAGCCTCGGAGATTCAGCCTTGCAGCTATGACGATGCGCCGTGCGCTGGACGTGCCTTCCTCGTTTATTTCCGTTCGGCGACAGGTAAACACACCGTAAATTCAGTGAAAACGCCTGGCTCGCTTCTCACCTCGATTTGCCCGCCGTGCCCCTCGATGATGCTGTACGTCACGGACAGACCCAGGCCGGTGCCATCGGGTTTAGTCGTGAAGAACGGATCAAACACTTTCGGCAGTTCGTCGGCCTGGATACCCGTTCCCGTATCGCGCACCTTCAGGATAACGGCGTCGGAAGCGTCCTCGGTGTGGATGGTCAGCTCTCCGCCGCCGGGCATGGCCTCCATCGCATTCACCACCAGATTCAAGATGACCTGCTTCAACTGATCGGCGCTGCCCAGAACCGCACGTCTGGCCGTCAGCGCGGTCTGCACCTTGACGTGAGCATGTTCAAGCTGCTTCCCGGCCAGGGTAAGCACTTCGCGTACCAGTTCGTTCGGGTTCACCGCTTTGAGTTCCACCTGGGCAGGCCGTGCAAAGTCCAGCAACCGGCTGACAATGCCCTCAATGCGCTGCACATCCTGCTTGGCGAAATCCAGCAGTTCCCGATCCACCGGGCGCTGCTCGTCCAGGTCTTCGAGGGCCATTTCCAGATTGGTCTGGATGGCCTGCAAGGGGTTATTGACCTCGTGGGCGACACCCGCCGCCAGCGTCCCCAATGCCGCCAGTTTTTCGGCGCGTACCAACTGGGCCTGTGCCGATTGCAGCGCAGCAGTGCGCGCCTCGACCATGCTTTCCAGCCCGTCGGCATAGCCGCGCAGTTCCGTGTAAAGCTGCGCATTGCGGATCGCCAGCGCGGCCTGCTCGGCAATCGAGCGCAGCACACGCAAATGGCCCTCCGAGAAGTGGCCGGGCCTGCTGTCGCCCAGGGCCAGTACGCCCAGAATCTGGCCGTGGTGCTTGAACGGCGCGGCGATCCCGGCGACGCACGGGCCGTCGTCAAAGATGCGTGGAACCGTCTGTGCCTCGCCCGCGCTGGCGACGAGCATCGCCTCACCGCTGTCCAGCACGTGCCCGGGCAGCGTGTCCGGCAGCGAGAGCGCATTGACCTGGGGTTCGGCGCTGTGCCATCCCCGACTGCGCACCAGGCCCGGCTGCCGCTGCGGGTTCAGAATGATCAACAACGCGCTGTCCGAAGGCAGGCGCTCGCAGGTGGCGTCCAGAATGCGATCCGCCAGTTCGTCCAGCGCCAGTTCCTCGTTGAGAATACTGCCGATGCGCACCAGCGCTTCCAGTTCTTCCGTCCGCTGCTTCAGCCGCTCCTCGAGATGATAGGCCCGTATCTTGTTGCGGACGCGGGCGACCAGTTCGCTGGTATTGAACGGCTTGCGCTGGTAATCGTCTGCGCCCAGGCCAAGCCCGCGTGCCACGTCCTGCGGGTCGCGCGCTGCCGCCGTCACGACGATAATCGGGATGCTTTCCGTGCTTCTATCCTCACGCAAGAGCTTGACCGCCTCGAAGCCGTCGATGCCGGGCATCTGGATATCCATCAGGATCAGGTCGGGGTGCAGCGCTCTGGCTCTCTCGATGGCTTTCACACCATTATCAACGGTTTCTACCCGATAGCCTTCGCGTTCAAACACGCGCTTGAGAAGCATCTGGGCGTAATATTCGTCGTCCGCGACCAGGATCAGCGGGCTGGTCTGTGGGTCAAAGGTTTCGTTGGCGTTCATCGATCACTCTAGTGGTCAGACCGTATTAATTCAGACGGCATTCAGACATAGGCGCGGATCATGCCACGTGCTACAATCCCGGTATCACTCCTAATTGTAAACGAGTTGGGGCGGATGAGAACAAACTTGAGGCAAAGACGCGCGGTACTCACGGCGATGGTGCGCGGCATATTTATGGGTGTAGCCATCGGGTCGATTTTTATGGCGGGTTTTCTGTTCCGGGGCGCGATCTCGCCCGTAGCGGCCAGCCTGCTCACCCCGACTGTGCTGGCCCCGGTCAGCCAGGTCGGGCAATACCCACTGCTGACCCAGACGCAGATTCTGTTGAACGAAAATTATCTGCGCGACCAGCCCCCGCAAAAGCAGCTTGAATATGCGGCCATTCGCGGTCTGCTGTCTGCGCTGAACGATAAGTATACCTTTCTGGTCGATCCCCCCGTCGCCCACAGCGAATCGGACGTGCTGGCCGGGCAATATGGTGGCATCGGCGTCCAGGTCAAACGCGACGAACAGGGTAACTTTGTCCTGTATCCTTTTCAGGACGGCCCGGCAGCCAGAGCCGGGGTCATGGATGGTGACATTCTGTTGCAAGTGAACGGCAAAGACGTGCCACTCAGCACCCAGCAGGACGCGGTTGATCAGATGTTGCGCGGCGAGGTGAAGAACGACAACGGCGTCCAGATTCGCATCAAGCGTCCTCCGAAGGGCGAGGAGAAAGACTTCAGCATCGTCTTCCAGGTCATCGAAGTGCCCTCGGTGGTGTGGCGCGTGCTGGCCGAGGAACCGGCCTTTGGTTATATCCAGATTCTGCGCTTCACGAACCGCACGCCCTCCGAAGTCCAGAAGGCGGTGGCCGAACTGAAAAGCAAAGACGTGCGGGCGCTCGTGCTTGACTTGCGCAATAACCCTGGTGGGCTGTTACAGGAATCCGTCAAGGTGGCCGGGCAGTTCATTGATGGTGGCATTATTCTCTATGAGAAGACACGCAGTGGTGAAAAACCCTATGAAGCGGATAAAGCCGATTTCCTGACCGACCTGCCAATGGTGGTGCTGGTCAACCAGGGGACGGCCAGCGCTGCTGAACTGGTCGCCGGGGCGCTCCAGGATCGCAAGCGCGCCATCCTGATCGGGCAGCAGACTTATGGCAAAGGCTCCGTCCAGTTGATCTTCGGGCTGGCCGATCAGTCCTCACTGCACATCACGACGGCGGAATGGTTCCCGCCCAGCAAGACGCCGCTGGATGGCAAAGGGATCACGCCAGACATCCCGATGATCCCTGACCAGAACGGGCGCGATGTCGAACTGGGTGAGGCCGTGCGCTATCTGCGCAATCATAAATCCTGACTGGGAAGCGGTAGGTGAAGTATGAGATACGAAAATGCGCCGGATCGCGTGCTGATTCCGAGGAGTGTGGTTGTCGTCGTTCTGGCGGCGCTGCTGGTGACAGCCTTCGGGTCATTTGTGGCCGGATACCTGGTGGCGACGGGCAGTAATCGCACCCCACCGGGCATGAAGGTGTTTTGGGAAGCATGGAACCTGGCCGACAGTGAATTTTACTACGACAAGCCGAGCGACCAGGAGCGCATCTACGGCGCGATACGCGGAATGCTGGCGACCTACCAGGACCCATTCACTGCCTTTGCACCGCCAGAGGCCGCCGCCGCCGACAACCAGCTTATGCAGGGCGAATCGGGCGGGATTGGGGCGCGGATCGGGGTCAATAAAGAGGGCCAACTGGTCGTGACTGAAGCCATGATCGGCAAGCCCGCTGCCCTGGCCGGCGTGCGGAACGGCGATATTATCACAGCAGTGGACGGCCAGGCGATCAAAGACCTGGCGCTCACTGAGGCTGTGCGCAAGATACGCGGGCCGATTGGCACATCCGTTCAGTTGACACTCAAGCGCTCTGGCCGTCCCGATTTGTTCACCGTGTCGGTGACGCGCCAGCAGATCAACGTGTATGGGAAGATGCTTCCCGGCAACATTGCCTATATCTCGCTGGCGCTGTTCAGCCGCACCGCACCCGATGAGGTGAAGAGTGAGCTTGAACGACTGTTGAAAGAAAGGCCGCGCGCGCTGATCTTTGACCTGCGCGGCAACCCCGGCGGCTATCTGGACGAGGCGCTCAAGGTGGCCGATCTATTCCTGAGCGCAGGGCCAATTGCCAGCGAACGAACCAGTGACGGCGACAATCAGAAGTACAGCGCCAAAACGGGCGAAATTGGCGAGCGCATCCCACTGGTGGTGTTGGTCGATAAAGCCAGTGCCAGCGCCGCCGAGATCGTGGCCGGAGCGCTGCAAGACCGCCAGCGCGCTATCCTGATCGGACAGCAGACCTACGGCAAAGGCTCGGTGCAGAATCTGCACACCCTGAGCGATGGCTCGGAACTGCGCGTGACGCACGGGGCATGGTACACGCCCAACGAAACACCCATCCAGCGCAACGGGCAACACATTGGGCTGACGCCCAACATTGTCGTGACCGTGCCGGAAACGCTCGATCTGGGTCAGGACCCGATCCTGGACGCGGCGCTGGGCTACATTCAGTCCATCTTCTGAGCGACGGAGCGCACAGACAGCATGAGCGCACACAGTGATCGTCAGATCGTGGCGACCAACCGCAAAGCCCACCACGACTATACGCTGGAAGACTCGATTGAGGCCGGCCTGGTGCTGACCGGCTCAGAGATCAAGTCCATCCGCGACCACCGGGTAAATCTCAAAGATGGCTACGTCTCAGAGCAGAACGGCGAGTTGTGGCTGATGAACGTCCACATTTCGGAGTACGATCAGGCCAGCCGGTTCGGGCATGATCCGCTGCGCCCGCGCAAGCTGCTGCTGCACAAGAAGGAGATCGCCCGCCTGATCACGCGGATGCGCGAGCGCGGCTATACCATCGTGCCGACGTTGATGTACCTGAAAAATGGTCGCGCCAAAGTCGAGATTGCGGTAGCGCGTGGCAAACGCCAGTTCGACAAGCGCGCTGCCATCTCGGAACGCGACACCCGACGCGATATTGAGCGCGCGCTTAAGGAGCGGGATCGAGGGTAGAGGTCGTCCTAGTGGCCCGGTTTTTTCGCGGGCCAATTCGCTGTTCCGTCGATACTATTCACAGGATCACCAGGACCGATGGCAAAAACACATCTCGCGGCAAAGACCAACCTGATTGCCTACAACAATGCGATGTGGTGTGACGCTGTGTGTCGTGCACACGGCATCCCAGGCGAATTTTATCCTCAGCTCTGGCTGAACCAGGCACACGTTCCAGCCTATTACCCTAATCTGGTGACGCTTTCGGGTGAATCCGGCGCCGAGGAACAACTCCTTGCCATTCAGAGCCTTGTCGAGGATAGCGCGCTGGCGAGCTTTGCCGTCAAAGACAGCTTCAATACACTCGATTTGACGTCATTCGGATTTCATCCTTTGTTTGAGGCGACGTGGCTGTGGCGAGCGCCTTCCCGGCCTGGTCCGGGTGATGTACCTGAAGACGTTCAATGGACTATGGTGGCACACCCCCAGGAGCTTGCCTATTGGGAAGCAGCCTGGGCTACTCTACCCGATAATCAGCAATCGACTCCGGCCCCGCGCGTCTTTTTGCCTCCCCTTCTGGCCGACGAAAATGTTGTTTTTATCGCGGCCTACCGCGACGAGCGCATTGTGGGCGGTGCCGTCGCCAATCGCACCGGAGGCGTGGTTGGCCTGTCCAACCAGTTCGCTCCGGGTGGCGAGGCTTTGAGCTTTTGGGCGGGTTATATTGCAGTCATAACGGAAGTCTTTCCCGACCACGCCATCGTCGGCTATGAACGCGGCGCGGCACTCGAACTGGCGCGGCTGGCCGGTTTCGAGGCAGTCGCCCCGTTCCGGGTGTGGATCTGTCCTGATGCTGTCCGGTGAGGTGAAGGGCGTTTCCCTCCGCGTTGGCTTGACCCTCCGCTCAACCTGAGAGCCTGCAATGTTGGGCCGTCCTGTTCGAGGCATAGGGGATCGCGTATGAACACCCTGACCGCCATCTGGCCGAGCACGTTGCGCGAGATCAACGACCTGCCCGAGTCGCAAAAACTCGGCATTTACCGGACGCTCGTACCGGAATGGGTGTTTGTCCGGTTCGGCGTTGACCGGCAAACGCTGACCGTCGATGGCAAGCCGGCGGTGGAGGTGCGCTGCCCACCCGGCAGCCGCGCTATGGAGCTAACCGTCAAGCACCGCTACGATGCCCAGGACCCGCTGCTCTATTTGCACCTGGCGGATTCCCTCACCAACCAGTTGCTGGTACTGCTGCTTGTCGTCAACAACCCGGATGCGCCGCGTTTCAACGTGGATGTGGACGAACAGGGCAGGCCGACTCATCTGGGCACGACCAGTCGCAACATTCCAGAGGAAATCCGCGCAATGGAATATGGGCTTGCGCCCGGACAGGTGCGGCCCGGAATGCGGGTCTTCCGTTCCGGCGTTCCGGTCTTCGAGGCGTTTGTGCGCAACATGGGCCACGCGCTGTTCTTTATTGAGCCGTTGGCCTATCACAATGCGATTTCTTTCGAGCGGTATGGGTTCGCCTACACGACAGGCCGTAAGGCGATGGAGGAAATTCATGCCGGTTTCCAGCCAGGTGGCCCGCTGCACGCCCGCCTGGATGGGTCAACGCCCTTCCGCCCGCCCGCTGCCTGGAAGTCGATACGTGGGCGCTCCTGGGCGATCCATGATGGGATTCTTGGCAAACCCTTTACCGGCTTTCAGATGTACAAGCGCATCGGCCACCATGCGGGGGTCAATACTTTTCCTGACGCCGTATGGTGATCTACTCGATCCATGCCATTCATCCCCATCCTGGAGGTCGAAGCAGTTCGTCTGGCGCTGGAAGCCATGCGGCAGGCCGAACCGCTGGGCGCGGCTCACCCGCTGGCACGCTTCATCAGCCTGCGCCGCACCGACACGCCCACAAGCAGCGCCGCCCTCGACGCCCTGATTTTCCGCAGCCTCGCCAAGCTGATCCGGAAGCGTTTGAACCAGCACCGCAGCCTTTATGGCCTGGCGACGGCGCTTCCCCACAAAGATAGCCAGGCTGCCGGGCTGGACTTCCAGGTTGGCAACACCGAGTTGGAGGCCTGGAGTGTCCTGTATTACCGCTATGTCCGCGTCGATCTTGACCTCTCGCTCGACCAGTTGGAAGCGATCACTCAGCAAGATCGCCGCACACTGCATCGACGCCAATCGAAGGGCATTGCCCGCCTGACCCACGACCTGATTCGCCGTGAGCTGCGCGCCCGCGCCCGCCAGCGAAAGGCCGCGTTGTGCGTCCAACTTCCGCTGCCCTATGCGCCGCAGTTGATCGGGCGTGCCGACCTGATGGCGTCTGCCCTCGCCTGGTTGAACGCGCCCCGTCCGCCACGCCACTTAATATTGTCCGGCGCGCCCGGAGTCGGTAAGTCGGCACTGGCGCTCGCGCTCGCGCACCGGCTGATCGAGGAGGATATAATTCAGCGCGCTGTCTGGATTGCCCGCCCCCACAACCTTGTGGAGCAAATCGCCGTAGAATTGGGCCTTGCGCCCGACCCGGACGGCAGTCTGGCTCGCCAGGTCATCTTATCGACCTACCTGCAACGTGTCGATACATTGGTGGTCATCGATGATGCGCAGGAATTGGTCGAGGACGCAAGGACGCTGGCCGCCATGCTGCAAACGCTGGGCGCGGCCCGTCTGTTGATCTGCGCCTCATCGCCGGGCACGCTCGATCTGGTTGATGTGCCCTGCCTCCAGGTCCCGGAGTTAGACGAAGCGGCTTCGCTTGAACTGCTCGCGCGCGAGTCGGCTCGTTCTCGCAAGGCCCACAGCGAGGAACATCTGAGTCAGGTTTACAGAGAGGTGGGCGGTAATCCACGCGGCCTGCGCCTGGCTGTGGCTGCCGGGCGGCATTACAGCCCACAGCCGATCTCTGCCGACCTCTACAGCACCGTATGGGCCAAAGCGTCTCCGGCGGCCCAACTGATCTGGCTGATCCTGGCGTTGCACGCATCGCCCTGCACCGAATCCGATCTGCAACGGATGCTGGCCGATGAAGTGGATACCCTCGCAGCGCTCGACGATCTTGGCGACCTTTCTGTGATCGAGCCAGGCGGCGTACACGGCCAGGTGGTGCTGCTGCCGCTGGCGCGTGCTTATGCCGAGATCGTTTTACAAGACAGAACCTGGGAGGCCATCAGCCGCAGGGCCGTGGAGATCATTCACGACGACCTGATAGCCCACCCCGACGCCGCAGTATGCTTACACCTGTTGGACGTGGTGCAGCGCACGCTTATGCCTTCTGCGCTGCGCCTTGATCTGGCTTACACCTTCGCGTTCCTTGTGGAGCGTGCCGGGGCCTGGTTGCAATGGTGCAGCTACCTGGAACTGCTGCGCGACGAAACTGCCGGAGCGGATCGACTCTGGATCGGGCTGCGGTTGGGTTCGGCCTATCGCTGGCTGGCGCAGTGGGATGATGCGACCTACCTGCTCTCAGCCGTCATCGAGGATGCGGGGCGTGCGGGCGCGTTCGAGATGCAGGCCAGGGCGATGGTTGAGCTGGCCGTCGTGCATCGACTCCAGCGCCGGCCCGACGTAGCTGCCCAATTGCTGAACCGTGCCGAGAATTACTACCGCCGTCAGCACAGGGAAGGGCAGCACAGGGAAGGGATCGAACAGGTCACGGCAGAATATGTACAGTTGGCATTGGATGCTGGTGAGACGCGGATAGCGCAGCAATACCTGGATCGGCCTGGGCAAGCCCTATCGCCGCGCCTGCTGAATCTGGCGGCGTTCGTTGCACTGCGGGCGGGCGATCCGGCGAGAGCACTCGATCTGGCCCAGGCCGCACAACATGAATTGGGCGGTGATACCCCACGCCTGGCGCGCACGCTGGCCTTGATCGGGCAGATACACTATCATCTTGGCAATTGGGCTACGGCGGTCAACCATCTGGTGTATGCACTGGCTTTGATGGAAGAGACACGCGATGTGCTCGGCCATGCGCGCGCCAGGCTGAATCTATCGGCCATTTACCTGAGCCGGGGAAACCTTCGGGCCGCTTTGCGCTACCTGCATGGCCTGCCCGCCGAACTGGAACGCCTGGGCGACGTGGTGAGCCTGGAAGCAGCGCTAAACAATTTGCGCGTGCTCAACGAGGTTTCGTCGCGCTGGTTGAGCCGGGTACGCCGGGCCTGAGGCTCGGGTATTGACCTCACCCCGACCCCTCTCCGTTTTGCAGAGAGAGGGGACTCAGGCTGCACTCCGGTGGTTTTTGACCTGTTCCGCCGCACCGTCAGGGCGGATATCGGCCTGTGCAGCCCTAATGGCTGGCGAATCGATAGCCGACGCCACGCGACGTTAAAATATATTCAGGACGCTGCGGGTCTTCCTCGATCTTCTGGCGGAGGTAGTGTATGTAGAGTTTCAAACTGTCGATAGCGTCCGCGTACTCTGGCCCCCACGCCTCTTTGACCAGGTCGGTGCGGGTAATGACACGCCCGGCGTTGCGCACCAGCACCCCCAGCAAATTAAACTCTTTGGGCGTCAGGTGAATGGTCTTGTTGTGAACCTTCACTTCGCGGTTCAAAAAATTGACGCGGAATTCGCCGCCATCAAAGACCAGTTCCTCCGACACTGACGGCGTGGGCGAGCGCCGCAAATGGGCACGAACGCGCGCCACCAGTTCGTCGTTATCGTAGGGTTTGACGATATAATCATCCGCGCCCATCTCCAACCCCTTGACCACGTCGCGGATCTCGCTGCGCGCAGTCAGGAAGATAATCGGCACGTCGGAAAGCTCTCGAAGGCGGTGGCAGACCTCCCACCCATCCATGTCGGGCATCATGATGTCAAGCAATACCAGATCGGGATGCGTGCGATAGGCTTTGCGAAGGCCGTCTTCGGCGCGAAACGCCTTGACTACTTCATAGCCCCGGCGTTCCAGCAAAATGCTGATGAGGTGAACGGTGGTTTCTTCGTCGTCAATAACAAGAATCTTTTCGGCCATGCCTGCCCCTTCTTGGTGAACAACCTTGTCAGGAAGTGATGAAGACCTCATTGCTGCCCAAGCTCGACGCTAAATCTAGCATGGTTTCAAACCTTCCGCAAGCGTACAAACCGAAAAATCGACTAAGGTTTGTGTAACAGCCTCACTCTGCATTGTCGGTAGATGGAATTATACAGCGGTTTACTAATAGTCGAATGGGTGCTTGGTACTACCTGAGCTCGCTTACTTCGCCAACGACCAGAGCCGAATGGTAGGCTGAAAAGTGTTACCTCTCGGACATCGCGTTGAAGGCTTTGTGCCCATCCTGACCGAATCGTCTATTGCACTTCCAGTCTGATCAGGTCGTCCCACGTTTCGCGGCGGCGCACCATTCGCCAGTGCTCCCCTTCGATCAGGATTTCGGGCGGGCGTGGCCTGGCATTGTACGTCGAACCCATTACCGCTCCGTAGGCTCCGGCGTGCAAAACTGCCAGCAGCTCTCCGACTTGCAGCGGTGGCAGTGCGATATCTGCCCTCAGTACGTCAGCGCTCTCGCAGATCGGCCCGACAACGTGCGAGGTGGCCCGCGTCGCTGTACGCGCCTCACGTACCGGAAGCACATTGTGGATCGCGCCGTACAGAGCGGGGCGGATCAGTTCCGTCATACCGCCATCGACCACCACGATCACGCCATCGGGCGCAGGTTTGACGTACTCGACGCTGACCAGGAGCACACCGGCATCCGCGACAATGTAGCGTCCTGGTTCGAGCAGCAGGCGTAGCGAGCGGCCCGCCAGGCATCTGTGCAGCGCGGTTGCGAATGCGTCTGCCGCCGGAACCGGCTCACCTGTGTACGACACCGGGAAGCCGCCGCCCAGGTTGAGCGTTAGGAGTTGTTCCGGGTAGGCATCGATAAGCGGCAAGATGGCCTGCACGCCCTCGACGGTGCGCTGTACCGTCCCTAACTGGCTGCCAATGTGGATGTGCAGGCCGCTCAGATCGATGTCCGGGGACGAGATGTATTCGTTGAGCAGCAGCTGTGCCTCGGACAGTGAAATGCCGAATTTTGCCCTGGCGTGCCCCGTCGCAATGTAGTGATGGGTATCGGCCTGAACGTCGGGATTGATACGCAGTGCCACGCGCGGGCGTTTGCCCTTATTCCGGGCCATCTCGACCAGCCGCGCCAGTTCTGATGCGCTCTCCACGTTGAACCAGCCGATTCCGGTATCCAGGGCGTAGGCCAGGTCGGAGATCGTTTTTCCCACCCCGGCGAATACGATCCGGGACGGATCGACGCCCGCCCGAACAGCACGGAATATTTCGCCGCCAGACACCGCATCCATGCCCGCGCCTGCCTGCGCCAGCGCCCCGATCAGTGCCAGATTGGCGTTGGCTTTGAGGCTGTAGTGTATTTCTGCCGACGGGAAAGCTCCTTGCAAACGCCAGAAGTTCGCCAGGGCGCGATCACGGCTATACACGTAACACGGGGTGCCCATCTGGGTGGCAATTTCAGCCAGGGACACACCGTCCATGTAAAGCTGCCCATCCCGGTAGGCAATAAAGTTTTGAGGTTCCACGTGAAGCTTTCCCTCGATGCGTTTGAAGGGTGTCATCTTCGAGCTTAACGCAGAACCTCTCGCTTTTGGCCCTTTCGCCGCCGGGCTATTCCCTGTCTGGAAAACCGAAGGGTCGGCGTCATCGGCAGTGATAGCGTTTCAGATAGCGCGGCACAGGCGCGATTACATCTAGCTATTCGCAACAGGAGTTTCCTCACTGCCCAAGACGCCAGGATCATGCTTACCTTGAGGAAAGGCTCAACCTGGGATGGGCTTCGGCAGTCTACCCCGGACGCGGCATCTCGAAGAGCCTGACCATAGATATTTAGGAGCAAATACAAATGATGACTTCCCGCGAACGAGTCGAACGAGCACTGGCTCATCAGGAGCCAGACAAAGTGCCGCTGGACCTGGGCGCAAGTGCTGTCACAGGTATGCAGGTCAATGCCGTTTACCTGCTCCGGCAGGCGCTTGGCCTGGACGCGCCGGGCACACCTGTCAAGGTGGTCGAGCCTTACCAGATGCTCGGTGAGATCGCGCCCGATCTGATGGAGGCCCTCGGCGTGGATGTCGTCGGGCTGGGGATGCCCCGCAACCTGTTTGGTTACAAGAACGAGGGTTGGAAGCCCTGGACGACTTTCGACGGTACGCCTGTGCTGGTTCCAGAACGATTCAACACCGGGCCAAACGAAAAAGGGGAGATCATGATGTACCCTCAGGGCGACAAATCCGTGATGCTGGAAGGCTCTGGCTTCGAGATCATGGACCTGGGCGTGGACGTTGCGCCGGAAAAGTTCGTGGAAGCCATCCACAACGGCGCACAGGTCGTCGCCATGTCGGCGCTGCTGACCACGACCATGACCAACATGAAGGGCACTATTGAGGCGATCAAAGCGGCGGGCGTGCGCGACAAGACAGCGATTATCGTCGGCGGCGCGCCCGTCACTCAGAACTATGCGCAGGAGATCGGCGCAGACGCCTACGCGCCCGACGCTTCTAGCGCGGTTCGCAAAGTCCGCGAACTGGTGGGCGCACCGGGCTAATCGTCACTGCCTCTGGCGTTTTGCCTCAGCCCAGCCCTTCTTCACAGGGTGGAGAAGAGCGGTTTGATTCGTCGTTTCCCCTGTAGTCGCTGCAACAACTCCATACTCACGTTCCCCGATTGACTCCTTTGAAGAACTACCCGATAATGGCGCTGGCACTTAGACAGCCCAGCCCCACAGGTGAACTTAGGGTCAATTCTATCCTATATCAGCCGCTACATCATGTCAGGGGAGAGAGCAGTCATCATGCTTCACGCTGCAAAACCAGCACGTCGCCACGTTCAAACCGCCGTCACCTGCCTGATTCTGCTGTGTATCTTTTTCGCCACCCAGAAAACCGGCTCGCGCGCGCAAGGTTCATCGCCGACATGTGCTCAACTCGTGCCGCTGGTTCAAAAGAATCTGGCGTCAAGTTGCCAGAATATGGACCGTGACGAAATCTGTCTGGGCTACCCGACGGTGGCCGTGCAGTTCCAGGACGGCAAAGCAGGCCAGACGTTCAAACAGGTGGGCGATATTGTGCCGATCAATACGGTCAAATCGATCACCACAGCGCCGCTCAACCTTGAGCGCGGCGAGTGGGGATTGGCCGTTCTCAAGACGCAGGCAGTCGTGCCCAATACGACGGCGGGTCAGGCCGTCACGTTTGTCCTGTACGGCGATACCACGCTCAAAACATCGCCCGCTCAGGCGGCAGGTGCCAACCAGCCTTCGATAAACTGCACGGCGACGACGACACGTGCGACCAGTCTGAGCGCCAAGCCTGGTGCAAAACAGCAAAATCTCAAGGCACTGACGCCCGGAACCGAACTGAAAGTCTCAGGGCGGCTGGCCGATAAATCCTGGGTGCTGGTGGATACCAATGGTTCGGTGGGCTGGCTGTCTGCATCCACTGTCAAGCTCACCTGTGACGCAGGCGCGCTCCCACAGGTCAATCCTGATGCGCCTGCCGTGCTGGCCGAGATGGGCGCATTCTATTTCTCGACGGGGGTCAGCGCCCAGGCCGAGTGCAAGGACGTGCCGAGCGGCCTGATGATTCAGAGTCCGGCGGGCAGCACCATCCGGTTCAGGGTCAATGGCGTCAACCTGACCATCGGGTCAAGTGTCGTGCTGCGTGCACAGCCCAAACAAAAGATGCAGGTCGCCGTCCTGAAAGGCAAGGCCGTCCTGGAAACCGATGACGGCAAAGAAGAAGTCATTACCTCTGGCGAGGAAAGCTTTATTTCGCTCGGTGGCGACGACGGCCTGACCGCCGACGGAGCACCTGAAGACTCCGAGAAAATCGATGATCCATCGCTGAATACGGACACCGTTTGCGGCATCGTGGATTCGGTTGACTCGGCTGACCTGTGTTCCTCCGAACCTGCTGAGGACAACCCTCAAAGTGACGAAAACGGGCAGGGCAGTAACGAGAACACAGGTCAGAGCGGCGAAAACGGCCAGAATCCTGACGAGAATAATCAGGAAAACGGTGGATCAAACGATCAGAATAGCGGAAACCCCGACGGCGGCTCGATTGACGAGGGCGGCTCCGGCGACAGTGGAACCGATAGCGGTAATCCGGGCGAAATCAATGGCGGTCAGAACAACAGCGGTGGTAGTGACCAGAGCGGAGGTAGCGGCAGCGGGGAATAGCTGAATCGCTGGCTTCTGCTATCGCCGTTCCGCCAGCCGCAGCGCGATCTCGTACACCTGCTGCGGTCTGATGTCACGGATACACGGGTGATTGTTGGGGCTGTCGCCGGGCCAGTCCAGAATACGGCACGGACGGCAGCCAATGTTGGAGGTAATGACCACCTGCCGGGCAGGGTCTCCCCAGGGGCCGAACTCGGCAGGATCGGCGGGGCCGTACAGGTGGACAGTGGGCGCGCCGCTGGCAACTGCCAGATGCAGCGGGCCGCTGTCCGCGCCAAGCACCACCGCCGCCCGCTCGAACAGCGCTGCAAGCTGCGCAATGTTGGTCTCGCCCGCCAGGGATACCGCCTTATGGCGCATCTGATCCATCACCTTCCAGATCTGGGTATGTTCCAGATCGCTGCCCGTGAAAACGATAGTGGCGCGTAAACGTTCGGACAGCCGATCCGCGACGATGGCCCAGTTTTCGGGCTGCCAGCGCTTCAACGGCGCGCCCGCACCTGGATGGATCACGATCATGGGGCGATCTGCTGGAACCTGCGCTCCATTGAGCAGCGATGCGATATACTGCCGATCCGCTTCCACGACGGGGAAGCGGTAGTCAATGTCCTCTGAGGCTATCGGGCCAGTCCACCTTTCCACCAG
Source organism: Chloroflexota bacterium (assembly GCA_021325095.1). GTDB lineage: Bacteria > Chloroflexota > Anaerolineae > Aggregatilineales > UBA2796 > JAJPHV01. Next base: position 43,822 of record JAJPHV010000015.1, read on the forward strand.
CCGCATACTGTGCATGACTGTGTGGCCGGGTCGGAACGGAATGTGCTCGGTCAGGAAGGGCCGCACGTCCGGCAGGTCGTAGCCAATACGCCGAGGGATGCCGGCTGTGTAGGCCAGCATCGCACCCCACCAGTGATCGGGCCGCAAGATTAAGGCCGTTTCGATCCGCAACTGCCGGACTTTGCGCGCCCACTGCATCGCCATCAGGTAGGGCGTGGCGAGCGACTCTTTAGGCTTGCGCGTAAAGCCGGGGAAAGGCAACGTCAGGACGAGCGAGATTTCCTCGTAGGCTGCCAGTGCTTCCGCCGACCAGGGGCCGGCCAGCGCGATTAGTTTGGAGCCGGGCTGCGCCTGCCGCAGCGCCCGAATGGCGGGCGTTGTCAGCAGTACGTCACCCAGGTGATCGGGCCGGATAAGCAGAAATGTGCCGCGCACCGGCCTCTGGCGGCGGATGGGCAGCATAGCATAGGCGCGAAGCAGCCGCCGGCGCAGCCGTTCGCTCCACGTCAGGCGGTGCTGAAATTCGGTGAGGCGGCGATTGCGCTCGGCAAGCCTGGCTCTATCCAAAAGCCTCTCCCTTATGGCGCAAGGCCCAAGTCCGCGTAGACCTTTAGCAGGCGCGGCCAGATCACAGGCCAATCGTATTCGCGGCAGGCCAGTTCGCGCGCTGCCTGCCCTAACCGACTGCGGTGCGCCGGGTCACGCAGCAGCGCAACTGTTCCCTGCGCAAACGATGTGGCATCGTCGGCCAGGATGACCTCGCGCCCCGAAGTGACCTTGAGGCCCTGTGCCCCGATCCGTGTTGAGATAATAGCGCAGCCCGCCGCCATCGCCTGCAAGAGCTTGAGCCGGGTTCCGCTGCCCATCCTCAGTGGCGCAACGTAGACGGCGGCGCTCTGCAAAAACGGCAACACGTCCTGGACAAAGCCCGTTACTTCTACATCGGGCCGCTGCCGCACCCCGTCCAGGCGGTTGTGCGGTTTGTTGCCGACCACAAACAGCCGCGCTTCCGGTACGGCGTGGCGAATCTCCGCCAAAACGTGATTGGTGAACCACATCACGGCGTCCACGTTGGGGCGGTAGTTCATCGTGCCGGTGAACAGCAGCGCCGCCGAACCCAGGTCAAGCTGCTGTGTGACGCGGCTGTATTCCTCGACGTAGATGGCATTGGGCACAATCGCTACTCGAACGCCCGGCGCCAGCCTGCCAAAAGCCTCCGCATCCGCATCCGAGACGGCGATCACGCAGTCAACCTGCTGACAGACTTTCCGCTCAAAGCGCGTCAGCCGCTGCCACTGGATCAGCGAATAGGCTGCGCCCGGCAAACGCGCTGGCACACGCCGATCAATCTCATACATCAGGCGTTGCAGGTCAAACTCGGCATTAAACGAATCGTAGATGACCCGCACGGCAGGGCGAACAGCCCGAATGGTCGGTAGATAGGCCGCCATTTCCAGGCTTTCGATCTGCACCAGATCGTAATCAACGCGCAACAGTTGGTTTTTGAGCGCTGCCTCGAACTGAGGAGAGTAGAAGCGCCGGGCCATATCCGCGTATGGCGTTAGCATCAGATCGCGCAGCCGATCTGCGAGGCTGCGGCGAGGCGCTGGTAAGGCCACCATTTCTCCGCACAGGGTAGCCAGTGGGGTCGAAGCCGGATCGGGCTGGCCCGGTTCAATGAAAGTCAACAGGTCGATGGCGAAACCGGCCTGGTGCAAGCCGTCCAGCAATCCGTAGGTACGCAATGCACCGCCCGCGTGAGGCGGATAGGGAACCTGCCCGGTCAGAAACAGTAGTCGCATCACCCTAACAACCTGAAACACGTCGGTAGACGGAAAGCGCAATTTCAGCCGTATGCTGCCACGTAAACGTCGCAGCGCGAGCCAGGCCAGCCTCTGCGCTGCGACGCCGCAAGTCACTATCGACCAGAACGCGGCGGAGCGCCTCGGCCAGTTCGTCCGGCCTGTCGGGATCGATCAGCAGCCCGGTATCGCCGACCACTTCGGGCAGCGATCCCCGATTGGAAACCACCGTCGGCACGCCGCAGGCCATCGCTTCCAGCGCAGGCAGGCCAAACCCCTCGTAAAAGGATGGAGCCACCAGCGCAGCCGCACTATTATACACGGCTGGTAAGTCTGCAAAGGGCAGGTCTTCGAGCCAGCGAACGCGGCTTTCCAGCCTGAGCGCCGCCACTTTTTGAAACACCGACTCGTACAGCCAGCCACGTCGCCCGACGATAACCAGCGGCGGTGCATCCGCCAGATCGGCGCACAATGCAGCATAAGCCTCCAGCAAGCCAGGCAGATTCTTGCGCGGCTCGAACGTTCCCACAAACAGCAAATAGCCCAAAGGCAGGCCAAGCCGCTCCCGCACAACACGCGCCGCATCGCCAGGTAACGGCTGAAAGGCCGGATCGACGCCCAGCCTGTGGACGGTCACTTTGTCGGCTGGAACGCCGAGCAGGCGGTTCAGGTCGTCTTTGGTCGCCTGTGAGTCGGCCAGGATGTGAGCGGCCTGCTGCACTGCTGCGCGGATGTGGCCGCTGTAATAGCGCAGGCTGTCGGCGGTCTGGAACTGCGGGTAATACAAAAAGTTCAGATCGTGGACGGTGATGACGTGGTGCTTCGCGCCCAGCCGGGGCGGGATGAAGTCTGGGCTATGCAACACGTCCAGGCGGAGCCGCAGCACTTCCAGGGAAAGTGTGATCCGTTCAAAACGGTGATGGCAGGGCGTCAGCGCCGTGATACGGCGAAAGTTGGCAGCGGGCGCAAGGTCGGGAGCGATACGAGTCGGCCTTGCCGCGTGCAGTATGGCGTACTCATCCGTGTGATCGAGCCGGGCCAGCGCTTCAATCAGGCGGCGTGTGTACTCACTGATTCCACCGTCACGATAGCCCGTCAGACGAGCATCGATTCCGATTCGCATGGGCGGAGTATAACGCGGGTGAAGTGCCCCGATGTTAAAACGTCGGGCTGAATCAACGAAATCGGGTAAAGCCGACTCCGCAAATCAGCGTACCTGCGATCATCTATGTGGTGTGGACAGCCATGTACGCCTTTAGCCCGCTTCAGCGGGCTTCGTAGATTCAGCCCGGTGCTTTAGCGCCGGGCACGACTTACCCCTGGTAGCGCTTGAAAATGATCGCGGCGTTGTGCCCGCCCAGGCCAGCCGCATAGCTCATCGCCGCATTGATCTCGCGCGGCTTGCCGACGTTAGGTGTGTAGTCCAGATCAAGTTCCGGGTCGGGATGGTGCAGGTTGATCGTGGGTGGCGCGAAGCAGTCCACCAGAGTCATCACGGTGAACACCGCCTCCACAGCGCTCGCGCTGCCCAGCAGATGTCCGGTCACGCTCTTGGTGGAGTTGACCGAAAGCTGGTAAGCGGCCTCGCCAAAAGCCAGCTTGATGGCAAGCGTCTCGGCCAGATCGTTGAGTTCGGTAGCCGTGCCGTGTGCATTGTAATACTGGATTTCATGCGGCTTCAGGTCGGCGTCGCGCATGGCGATAGTCATGGCTTTGGCCGCCTTCTTGCCGGTGGGTTCCGGCGCCGCAACGTGATAGGCATCCGAGGTCGCACCGTAACCGACCAGTTCGGCCAGGATCGTCGCCCCACGTGCCTTCGCATATTCCAGGTTCTCGAGCATGAGCATGGCGCAGCCTTCGCCGATCACCGTTCCGTTACGAGTCTTGTCGAAGGGACGGCATGCACCTGCCGGGTCCTCATTGTCCGCCGTCAGCACCCCCATTTTGTAGAACGAACCGAAAGCCATCTCGACCAGCGCCGATTCAACGCCGCCCGCCAGCGCGGCGATCACCGACCCGCGACGGATCATTTCGGCGGCCTCGCCGATGGCAACATTGCCGCTGGCGCACGCGCCGATGATGCCCATGTGCGGCCCTTCGATGCCGTAGTGCATCGAAATCTGCGCTGAGGGGCTGTCCGGCAGCCAGTTGGGCAGGGATACCGGGCTGACCTTCTCCGGGCCGCGCGTATTGCAGATGCCCAGGCTTTCCTGCACCGACTCGAACCCGCCAATGCCCGTACCGCACACGACGGCGATTTCCTCGCGCGTACTGTCGTCAATTGGGAACCCGCTGGCTTCCAGAGCTTGCCGGGCTGCTTCCAACGAGAAATGGGCGACCCGATCCATGCGCCGCGCATCGCGTGCACCATACAGGGCCACCGGGTCAAAATCTTTCACCTCACCGGCGATTCGCACCGTCAGCCGCGATGGGTCGAACCGTGTGATCGGGCCGATTCCGCTCTTTCCGGCCTTCACCGCCTGCCACGCCTGGGCAACGTTATTCCCGGTCGGGCAAACGATCCCCAACCCTGTCACTGCAACGCGCGCCCTCTCCATGATGCGAACCCCCGTATATCCTCTGGCTAAGAAGTCGTAGTCGTAGTAGTGTAACCCTGACCGGTGTGCAAAGTTACCCGATGATCCGGGCCAATGCCAGACTCACCCCAAAATCAAAGCCTCTACCCTGAAACCGCAAGCGTTGTAAGCCCCACTTATGTGGATTGTGTCTCCCTACGCTTGGGTGTATGCTAATTCCATACGTTGAGCCATGAATGAGGTAAGAGCATGACCGATCTCTATCAGCGCATCGTCGGCCAGCGTAGCTCGCTGGAAAACCTGATGCTCAAAGTGCCTGGCTACCGGGGTTACAAGGATGCGTCGGATCGGCGCGCCGCGGATCGGATGATGCGCGATCACATCGTCGCTTTGCTGAAAGAACAGATGACTCGCCTGGTGAACGTAGAGAAGAAGTTGATCGGCAGTGGCGGGTTGAAGTACGCCAGCCGGACGCGCAGCGCCAAGACCAACTTCCAGATGTTCATTGATCGGGTCAACACGGCCATGCCTGGTTATGCCGGGTTCTACGACGCTCAGAAAGTTGGGCAGGAGGAACTGGAAAAAATCTACAACTTCGACGCCGCACTGATCGCCTATACCGATAAATTCCGTGATCAGATCGACGCGCTGGACAAAGCTGTGCAGGCCAAAGACGGCATTGACGCGGCGGTATCGGCGCTCGAAGCGCTGGCGCAGGAAGCCAACACAGCCTATAGCCTGCGAGAAAACGTTCTCAAGGAAATCGTCTGACACTCACACCAGCTTTTGAAGAAGGGATGCTAACATATGCCACGAATTATTGATGTTGTCTCGCACGCCAACGTGATGGACGATGAACTGGTGTACCGTGAACCGCAGAGCGGTGATGGCGATTTCCGCATGGGGTCGCAGGTCATCGTCCAGGAAAGCCAGGCGGCGGTCTTCGTCCGGCAGGGGCAGGCGCTGGACGTGCTTGGCCCCGGCTCGCATACGCTGTCCACCGGCAACATCCCGATCCTGGCCGGGCTGGTCGGCATGGTGACGAATGGCCGCACGCCCTTCACTGCCGACGTTTATTTCGTCAATCTGCGCGATCTGCCCCAGGTAGGGTGGGGCACGAACCCGCCTATCCAGATGGATACCCCGGGGCGCAGCCCAGGCTTTGCGCTGCTGATCACGCACGGCGTGGTCGATATCGGGATCGAGGAGCCGGCCCGCTTCGTCAAGCAATATGCTATCGGCAGACCCATCTTGCGGCTGGTCGATCTGCGAGACCGCATTCAGACCATGCTCCTCAGCCAGCTTGCCAAACTGCTGTCTACACAGCAGATCACCGGCATTCAGGCTGCAAACGCCATGCTCAGTGACCTGGAGTCGGGCGCGCTGACCATGCTCAACGAGCAGTTTGCGGCCATCGGAATGCGCATCAAGTCCTTTAACGCCAACCCGTTCCAGGCCAAGGACCTGACGCCGGAAGACATTGTGAAGTACGGCGGCGACATCAGCACCTACGAACGGGCCAAGCGCCTCGACGTGGCAGAGGCCGCTGCCGAGAATCCTGGCATGGCGGGGGGGCTGGCGGGCGCTGGCGTCGGCTTTGGAGTCGGGCAGGCCATCGGCAGCCAGATGAACCCCGAACAGCAGGCACTTCAACAGCAGTTGCAGCAGCAGCAAATGATGATGCAGCAGATGATGATGCAGCAGATGATGCAGAATCAGCAGAACCAGCATCCGAATGCGCCACAGGCTGCTGCGCCTGCCAACCCGCAGACCAAAGAAGAAATCCAGGCCATGATCGACAGCCTGGACCTGAAGCTCGCCAACGGTGAAATTTCCGAGGACACTTACAAGCGCCTCGTCGCCAAGTGGGAAGAGCGCCTCAAGAGCCTGGGAGGCTAAAAAGCGCCCTGGCTCTATAGCCCCGCACGGGCTTCGTAATCTCAGCCCGGTGCTTCAGCGCCGGGCTAAAGCTACTCGCCAACCGTCACATCAGTCAGTGTATAACTCTCTCCAATTCGGGCCCCTACTGCGTCCATAATCGGCAAACGCTGGTTCGTTTTCGGGTCGTACAGCCCGATCTCGATCTGGTATCGCCCCGGCGGAACTCCCGCCAGATTAAGCAGGTAAACATCTCGGCCCGGCGCGGCAGGCGGGTGATCGTCCTGTGTCCACAGCGGCGATCCGTCGGCTTTGGGCGGGCCGATCAGGTGGACAAAGACAGTTAAGCCATCGGCAGGTTTCTGTTTCCAGAACAGCAGCAAAGTGAGTGCAGAGCCGCTGCGCTTCCATCCGCCCAGGCTGTAACCCGACAATGCGCCCCCGCCCACTGAAAGCGCCAGCGGCGAATCGACTTCTATGGCTTTGGGCTGGCGGGCACGATACTGGCGTACCAGGAAGCTCCGGCCTGCACCCTGGTCGCTGATCAGCGCACCATCGGCCAGCAGCGCCCGGTTGATCGGTTCGGTGTCGGTGCCGGAGACGACAAACCACACCGCCCGCCGCCTGTCCAGCGCCTGGCGGATGGTCGGCTCAATCTCAATATCTGGATGAGGCAGCGTAATGATCTGTGCCGGGCCAGAGTAATAGTACTCGAAGGCAGGGTCGGCGTTGCCCGTCTGTGGATCGAGAGAGGCCATGATCACCGCATCGGCGGCGCTGGTGTTGGCACGCAGGTAATCGCGCAGGCTGTACCAATCTGGCGCTTTGGGGTAGGCCAGGCTGTAGTAGCTGGCAAGCGAAGGTAACATCATAAGTACAGTTATTCCGATCAAGGCCAGTTTGACCGGGCTTTTATAAGCGGCGAGATCGTCTGAGGCCGTCCATGCCACAACCAGTAATACCGCCGGTGTGACCGCGATCAGATAACGGGGCAGGAACACATTGATGCGCGTGGCGGCGAGCACCAGCAGCGTTGCCGGGATGATCAGCCAGAGCGCGATCAACGCTCCCGCACCCGCGTGCTGCTTCGTCATCCGCCACAGGAGCAGGCAGAACACTCCAAAGAGCAAGGGCGCACCCACGAACGCGAAACCGCTGTCCAGTGCCCATTCCCCGACGAACAGGGCCGGCCAGAATCTCCACAGCAGATCAGCAAGGTGAACAGGCGCGGACGTGCCCGCATAGCCGCTGTGGGCCAGCGCCCAAAGTTGCCCGAACCAGGGAATGAGCAGCAGCGCAACCAGTCCAATGGACAGCAGCCAGGCACGGGCAGCTTGTCGCCGGGATGTCAGCACGTAAAAGCCCTGCACGACGATCATAAACGCCTCAAGGAAGAACACGTACAGCGTCAGCGTCGCCGACAGGATATACAGCAGCCAGTCGATCCGTCGTGAGCGATCCGTCGCCCGCAGCAGCAGCCACATGCTGACGGCGCTCATGGCGGCCCAGATGGCGTAGTTACGCACGTCCTGGGCGTGCCAGATCAGGTTCGGGTCAAGCGCCCACAAAAAGGCGGCGGCCAGCGGCGCGACGTTGCCTCGCAGCAGGCGGCGCCCGAGAGCGTACATGGCGGGCACGCCGAGTACGTTGATCAGTGCGGGCAGCATCCGCATGGCGAATTCGCCGTCGCCGACCAGCGACTTCCACGCCCAGAAGATGAAAAACGTACCAAAGGGGTGCGGCTCGATCCAGGCCAGGCGATTCAGAATGCCGGCGGGTGGCGCAGCCCAGTAACGCACGGCAAAGGCTTCGTCGCCCCGCAGCGGCGAGGCATTCAGATGGTAGATGCGCAGGGCAAAGGCCAGGAGGATGAGGATCAACTTCACCCTCCATCCTCCTCTCCGCTTCACAGAGAGAGGGAGCCGCCGAACGTGATTTCCTCCCCTCTCCAGTTGGAGAGGGGCCGGGGGTGAGGTCACTTCGTCGGGCTGCTCACGCTTCTTCGACAAGCTGGCTCTCGCGGCGCTTGCCCCCGAACATTTCCATGATCTGGTCGTCAATCGCTTCCATCTGTGCCGCGCTCAAGGTCGGGGCATCTTCCTTACGTTTGTCCTCACGCAGCAGGCTTTTTAACGAGGGCTTCTTCTTCAGGTCGGCGTAGACCACCGGAATTTCCGGGTCGATCACCTCCAGTGTCGCTTTCGGGCTGGTGAAGACCACCACCGGCTGCACCTTGATGCCCGACCCAGGAACGGCCTGATCGACGATAGATTGCACGCTTTCGGCCTCTTTTTGGGCCTGCTTGAACGGATCACCGAGCGCTTCTTGCTTCAGAAACAGAAACAGCGGTGCAAGCGGCCCGCGTGCCTTCCAGCTATACCATTTGCTGCCTTCCACCTTGAAACGAGATTCCTGAAAGCGAGTTGTGAACGTATACACGCCCTGTGGAGAAACCAGCACGTGATTGACGGTAGGTACCACGTAATGGTACAGGATGCTGCGTTTGTTGATGCCTTTCAACCCCTCCCGGATGGCATCCTCGGCGTGCGGCGGGCGCACGTACTGGTTGGTCAGCCGCACGGAAATGACCGTCGTGATCAGGCCAAGCGGCATGATGGCGCATGGGACGAGCATCAGCGTGGCGCTGTCCCGCGCCAGCGTGTTGGTGAAAAGAAAACCACCCATCAGGATGGCGAGACTGACAAAGAACAGAAGCTGGGCGATCTGCCGGTTGCGCTTAACGCGCTGCTGGTTCGTTACCACGCGCATGTTGGGCCTTTCAAGTGTACTGCTGAGTCGATCCGTCCAATTTTACCCAATGGTCGCCCTGAGAACGATCCTCTTGGATTTTCCCCGCTCCGCTCTATAATCTCCGGCAGGTTAGTGAAGTGGAGTTCAACGATGCCTGAGTTTGTCGCCTTCTCGGTGGTGGTGCTGCTGCTGCTCGGCGCTTACTGGTCGATGGTCGTCTTCCCCAAGCAGCGAGCCTTTAAGAAGCACAACCAGTACGTGCGCACGCTTGGCCCCGGCGACGAAGTGATCACCTTCGGCGGGATCATCGGCACAATCACGTCGATGGATACGGACGCCGGCGTTGCCTACGTGAAAATCGCAGAGGGCGTCGAGGTCAAGGTCATCACCGCGTCGCTGACGCGCCCTTACGTGCCGGAGGAGGTGGCGCTCCATGCCCGCGTGGGGATCGACCCCGCTGCCGAGGCGCAGGTCCGGCGCGGCGGGTGATCAAGCAATTTGCCTCACCCCCACCCCTCTCCACAGGGTGGAGAGGGGTGCCAAAAATCCGTTTCACTGCCGACCCGTTCCCCCTCGCTGCTTGCGGAGAGGGGGCAGGGGGTGAGGTCAACGACTTTGCACGCGGCCCTGGTGAGGTCGATCAAAACGTCTTGCGGATTTGGCCCAAAATGGTAATATCCACCGCTTATAGACCGGCCTTTGGGCCGGTTGCTATGTCTGCTGACCATCGCACAATAGTTTGAAGGGAACGACTAAAGTATGCGGAATTCGACTGGCCTGTGGTTGGTGGTAATCGCCGCGATCACCATCCTGGCCCTTTATATGATCTGGCCCGGCAATCCAGGGCTTTTTGGGCGGCCCATTGAGGTGCGGCCCGGTCTGGACATTCAAGGGGGGTTACGTGTTCTGCTGGCGGCAGATGTCGGCGTGGCCGTGGACGCTGGCAAGATGGATCAGGCCAAGCAAATCGTCGAACGGCGCGTGAATGCGCTCGGCGTGGTTGAGCCCGTGGTGCAGGTTTCCGGCGGCAACCGCATCGTTGTCGAACTACCGGGTATCAAAGACCCCCAGGCGGCCATCGACACAGTGAAGCAAACAGGGTTGCTCGAATTTGTCGATTTCGCGCCGACCGGAAGCTGCACAGCCTCTATGCCGGGTGCGGGCACTTATATCCTGACAGATCGGCAGGTCGCGCTGCGTGGAACCAAACCCGCTGGGACAGCGCAGGCAACCAGCGCCGCCGGGACACCTGCCGCTACTACTGCTGCCACTACTGCCATCACTGTAACCGCACCTGCGACAGCCACGACGGTTCCTGCCACACCAACCACTGCCGCCGCAACGCAGGCCGCCACTGCCGCATCGACCAGCGCGGCGCCGCTCTTCAAACGCTCTGAGTATCAGGCGACAGCAGCGCCAACTGCGGTGGCTACTTCGCAGGCAGCGACAGCCGCCGCAACCCCACAAGCAACGCAGGCCGCCACTGCCCAGGCGACACCCGCCGCAACGACGCAGGCAACGCCTGTTGCCGCCAGTGGTACGAAAGACAATCCGATGCTGAACCCCTGCACAGGCCAGCCGTTCACGACAATCATGACCGGGGCGGGCTTGCAAGATGCGACAGCCGGGCTGGTCGGCCAGACGGCCAGCGAGTGGGGTGTGAACTTCACGCTGGCCGGCAATGAGGAGTCGCAGCGCTTTGCGACTCATACCAGCACGCACATCGGCCAGCCGATGGCAATTGTGCTGGACGGACAGGTTCTTAGCGCGCCCGTCATCCAGGCGGCGCTGACGACAGGCGGCCAGATTACCGGCAACTTCACCCAACAGCGCGCGCAGGAACTGGCCCTGCAACTGCGCTACGGCGCGCTGCCCGTCCCGCTGCACGTCGAGTCGATTGAGCAGGTCGGCGCAAGTCTCGGCGCCGAATCGGTACAGGCGTCGGTGCGCGCCGGTATCCTGGGCGTGCTGGTCGTGGGCATCTTCATGCTGGTCTACTACCGTATTCCGGGGCTGGTGGCCGACCTGGCGCTGCTGCTCTTTGCGGCCATCAACTTCGCGCTCTATAAATTCATCCCGGTTACGCTCACCCTCCCGGCCATCGTTGGCTTCCTCATCTCGGTGGGCGCGGCTGTGGACGGCAATATCCTGATTTTCGAGCGTGTCAGGGAGGAACTGCGTGCGGGCCGCTCACTGGATAAAGCCATTCAACTCGGCTTTACGCGCGCCTGGCCGTCCATCCGCGACTCGAACATCTCGACGATTATCGTGGCGTTGATCGTGTACTTCTTTGGCGGTCAGTTCGGCGCGAGCGCTGTGCGCGGCTTCTCCGTGACGCTCATCCTGGGGCTGATCACCAACCTGTTCACCGCCGTGATCGTGACCCACACGTTCCTGAATGTCTTGCTATCTGTCGGTGGCGACGCCGTGCGCCGTTTCAATCTGTTCAGGGTTACGCCAGGCACCACCGAGGAGTAGGAGGAGGCAGTCATGTTTAACATCGTCCAACGCCGCAAGTGGTTTTTCCTGTTTTCGGGCATCCTCATCCTCGCGGGCCTGGTGTCGATGGCGATCTCAATTGCCACGTACCCTGAACATTCGCCCGTCCGGTTGAGCATCGACTTCGTGGGCGGCAGCTTGCTTGAAATGGAATTCAAGCCGCTACCCGATGCCCAACCAAAGGGCGCAGTTACGGAAGATATGCTGACGTCGGTACTCACGTCTTTCGGCGCAAAGGACATTCGCATCCAGCGCCTGGGCGAAGTGGGCGCCACCGGAACGAATCGCTGGCAGGTGCGCACCAATTACCTCGACAATGAAACCACCGAAAAAATCAAGACGGCACTTGACAATGCCGCCAAGCCGCTCGGCTTGCAGCTTGATCGGGACACACTGCGCTTTAACCAGGTGACGCCCACTGTCGGCAGCGAAGTGACGCGCGCGGCAGTGGTGGCCGTCGTCGTCGCCAGCTTTGCCGTCCTGGGCTGGATCGTGTGGGCTTTCCGAGGCATACCCGACTCGTTCCGGTACGGTGTGTGCGCGGTGCTGGCAATGATCCACGACATCCTGGTCATGGTCGGCGCGATGTCATTGATGGGCCTGTTGTTCGGCTGGGAAGCCGATGCGCTGTTTCTGACTGGCCTGCTCACGGTGGTCGGTTATTCCGTGCAGGACACGATTGTGGTCTTTGACCGCATCCGCGAGAACTCGGCGCGCCATCGCGGCGAACCCTACGAGATGATCGTCAACCGCAGCATCATGGAGACGTTCTCACGCTCCATCTCGATGCAGGTCGTGGTGGCATTCGTGCTCGTCTCGCTGTTCCTGATGGGCGGCGGCTCGATCCGGCAGTTCGTCGGCGTGCTGTTGATCGGCCTGTTGAGCGGTACGTATAGCTCGACCTTCACCGCTATCCCGCTGCTGGTGGCCTGGGAAAACGGCCAGCTTCCGTTTGTAGGCCGCAACCGGGAACGCAGCCGCAGCGCTGTCGCCAGGGCGTAACCTTGTCTCTGTTCAGTCCGGTGCTATAGCGCCGGACTGATCCGCAAAGCCCGCTTGTGCACTTTGAATTTTGGTACAGCCCCGTCCATCCGTTTTTGGCCTGCTTTAGCTGGCTTGGCTGATTCAGCGCGATGCTTGAGCGTCGGGCGTGGGCAGCTCACGCCCCCTCGAACCTCCGTTCCACAACACCCCGGAAAATGGACTGCGAATCGGTTTGTTTTGTGTTAATCTTAATAACTGAAACGCATCCTTACTGTAAAGGTGGGGGATATGCCCTTTATTGAAGCGCCGACCACGTTCTACATGGGCCGCCGCTACGACCCGGCTTCGCGCCAACTGGTGGACGAGGTGGTCTACTACGACTCGCGTGACCTGACGACTCATGCGGTGGTCGTCGGCATGACGGGCAGCGGCAAAACGGGTCTCTGCATCGATCTGCTTGAGGAGGCCGTCCTCGATAACATCCCGGCCATCGTGATCGACCCCAAAGGCGACATCACCAATCTGCTCCTGACGTTCCCCAACCTGCGTCCCGAAGACTTTGCGCCCTGGATCAACCCGGACGACGCACGGCGCGCCGGGCTGGACCTGGCCGAGTACGCGCGGGACGTGGCGCAGCAGTGGCGCGATGGCCTCGCCAGTTGGAGCATCGTTCCGCCGCGCATTGCCGCCATGAAGAACGCCGCGCAGTTCAGCATCTACACCCCTGGCTCCGACGCCGGACTGCCCGTCAGCATCCTGGACTCGCTGCGCGCCCCGCGCGAGGGCTGGGTAGGCTTCGAGGAATCACACCGCGAACGGATCAATGGTCTGGTCACGGCCCTGCTGGCGCTGATCGGCAGGCAGGTCGAGCCGGTCAAAGACCGTGAACACGTCCTGGTTGCGAACATCTTCGAGAACGCCTGGAAGTTGGGCCGTGACTTGTCACTCGAAGACATCATTTTGCAGGTGCAGAAGCCGCCTTTCGCCAAGCTGGGCGTGTTCGACGTGGACACGTTCTTCCCGGAGAAAGATCGCTTCAAATTGGCGATGGAGCTGAACAACATCATTGCCGCGCCGTCCTTCCAGACCTGGATCACCGGCGAGCCAATGGACATCAGCAACCTGCTGTATACCCGCGAGGGCCGCCCGCGCGTCTCGATCTTCTACGTGGCGCACCTCACGGAAGCCGAACGTAACTTCATGATCACACTCATCCTCGAAAATATGCTGGCCTGGATGCGCACCCTGAGTGGCACGACCAGTCTGCGTGCCATCCTGTATTTCGACGAAGTATTTGGGCATTTTCCACCTGCGCCGCGCAACCCACCGACCAAAGAGCCGATGCTGCGGCTGCTTAAGCAGGCACGTGCCTTCGGGATCGGCATGGTACTGGCGACCCAAAATCCCGGCGATCTGGATTATAAGGGGTTGTCGAACGCCGGGTCCTGGTTCATTGGCAAGCTGCAAACCGAGAACGATAAGAACCGTGTCCTGGGTGGGCTGCAAGCTGCCGCCACTGCTGAAACCAGGCTGAACGTTGACAGCCTGAACAAGCTGCTGTCCAGCCTTGACCCGCGTGTGTTCGTCCTGAACAATGTCCACGACAACAGTGGCCCGATCTTGATGCACAGCCGTTGGAGCATGAGCTATCTGCGTGGCCCACTGACCCGCCAGCAGGTGCGCACGCTAATGGAACCGCAGCGCCGGGCGCTGGGCCTGCCGACGGGCGCGCAACCTGTGCTCCAGACACCACAGCCGCCCGACGTGCTCGCCTACGCGCCAACAGGCCAGACTGCGCCGCAGCCAGCACCGGTAGCGCCCGCCGCACCTATTCCTGAGCCGCCCGCCTCGTCGGGAGCAACGCCACCGCCGCCACACTTACCCGAAGCAGGCGAAGAATTGCCGCCCTTTGTACCGCCGCCCACGCCCGGCCTGCCGCCAGAAGCGCCGCCCGCCCGCCCGTTGCCGCGTGTGCCGCAAGTGCCCTCTATGCCTGTGCCGACGCCGCCAACGCCGCTGCCCGAACTGCCGGAAGTCCCTGCGACGTCCGCCGCTCCGTCACAGGCTGCCTATACGCCGGAGCCGTCCTACCCCGTCAACCCGGCTCCGCTGGAAGGCTCAACCGTCGGGCTGGGCTACAACCGCCCGCCCGCGCAGGCCACAAGCCTGACTCAGCGCGGCCCGGCCTTGCCCGAAGGCTTCAGTACCAGACCGACGGCGCTCCCGTCCAGCGTGCCGCAATACTTCCTGCCGACTCTGATCACGACCCAGCAGGCCATCCGTGACTGGGAAAAGAAATTCGGCTACGATGCCTCTTCGTTTGGCGGAGCACAACTGCTGTACAAGCCGGTCTTGATCGCGCAGGCTGCCGTGCGCTACCTGGATCGCAAGACCGGTGTCGAAGAGGATCAACGCTGGGCTTTCCACGTGCCGAACCTGGAAAAGGCGGGCCTGGTGGCCTGGGGTGAGTATCAGGTCACCCCTATCGATCCCAAGCAGGTGTCGGGCGAACCGTTCGGCGAGGCGTATTATGGCACATTGCCGCCGGGACTGACCGACTCGCGGCGCATGACTTCGCTCAAGGCGGAAGTGATCGACTACGTGTACCGCAGCGCGACGCTCAGTGTCTTCTACAACTCGACGCTGGACATTTACGGCAGCCCGCGCGATAGCCGCCGAGACTTTCTGCTGAAGGTACAGCAGAAGGCCCGCGAGGCCCGGGATGCCGAGATCGATAAGACCACACAACAGTATGACCGCGAGCTTGAAAAGCTGGACGAGAAGCTCCGCAAGGAGATGCGCGAGTTGACCTACGACAAGCAGGTACTTGACCAGCTTAAGCGCGAAGACCTGTACACAACGGGCGAAGCGGTGCTCAGTCTGCTGAAAGGTCGCACAACCTACACCCTTTCTCGTATGAGCCGGACGCGCCGCTACAAGACCCAGGCTCAGGAACGCGCTGTTGCCAGCGAACACGCCGTCGCCGATATCGAACAGCAGATCGAGTCGCGGCAGCAGGAACTACAGCGCGTGCTCAAGGACATCAACGACAAGTGGGCCAGGGTCGCCACGTCGGTGGAGGAAGTCAAGCTCACGCCGTACAAGAAGGACATCACGCTCGAAATCTACGGCATCGGCTGGGTTCCGACCTGGTACGCCGTGCTGAACGGCCAGCCAATGATGCTCCCGGCCTTCGCAGGCAGCAGAGCGTAAGGGATTTACCTCACCCTAAGTCCCTCTCCACCAAGTGGCGAGGGGCCAGGGGTGAGGCTAACTCCCCAGCGCGCCCGGCGAGAGCGTCAGCCCGCCGTCGATGACCAGCGCCTGCCCGGTCAGGAAGTTGCTGGCCTGGCTTGCCAGATACAGCGCCAGGCCCGTCAGTTCGCTGGCGTCTGCGATGCGTTTGGCGGGCGTGCTGGCGATGATCAGGGCGTTCAATTGGGCGTTGTCCCAGATGGCCTGGCTGAAGCGCGTCTTGATGAAGCCCGGCGCAATGGCATTCACCTGGATGTTGTGCGGCGCAAGCTCAACGGCCAGCGATTTGGTGAGCATGATGACCGCCGCTTTGGTGATGCCATACAGGGCCATCCCCGGCTGCGGCGTCAGCCCGGCAATCGACGCCAGGTTGATGATCTTGCCGCCGCCGCGCCCGATCATGGATGGCACGGCCTCACGGATCAGCCGGAAGTAGCCGCGCAAGTTCACGTCCAGCGTTTTGTCCCACATGCTCTCTTCACTGGTCAGCAGCGGGCCAAAGTGCGGATTGGTGGCCGCATTGTTGACCACGATGTCCACACCGCCGTATACCTCGATAGTCTTCTGCACCAGCGCTTTGACGGCGACCTGATCGCCCATGTGCGCTGCGACGGGCGTGGCCTCGCCGCCCGCTGCCCGGATCGCCTCGGCTACCGCGCTCAGTCCCTCCGGCTTGCGGCTGGCGAGCACTACTCTGGCCCCGGCGCGGGCGTAGGTGTGCGCGATGGCTTCCCCGATGCCGCGCGATGCGCCGGTGACGATGGCGACTTTCCCATTCAGTGAGAACTGGTCCATAGTTCCTCTTTTGCAGGTGGGCGTTTCAGGCTTAAATATTTCAGGTATAATATAATGTAACCTTAATCTTGATTTGGAAAAGTCTTATGTGGATCGCGTGCATTGGCGGCGGGCCAGGCGGCCTGTACTTCGCCCTGTTGATCAAGAAGGTGAACCCCGATTATCGCGTCACGGTTTTCGAGCGCAACCGCCCGAATGATACCTTTGGCTGGGGTGTGGTCTTTTCCGACCAGACGCTCGGCAATCTGGCAGCGGCTGATCCCGAAACGCATGCGCTGATCCTGGACAACTTCAACCACTGGGACAACATCGATGTTCACTTCAAGGGGCGCACCATCACGTCGGGCGGGCACGGCTTCTCCGGGATCGGGCGGCAGCGCTTACTCAATATTCTACAGGATCGCTGTGCCGAGTTGGGCGTGGAACTGATCTTCCAGACCGAAGTGAGTGACGTGCCCGACGCCGACCTGATCGTCGCCAGCGACGGTGCAAACAGCACCATTCGCCGCCAATACGCCGACTTCTTTAAGCCGACCATCGAGAAGCGCCACTGCAAGTACGCCTGGTTTGGCACACACCAGTGCTTCGAGGCGTTCACGTTCGCCTTTGAGGAAACCGAATGGGGCTGGTTCCAGGCCCACGCCTATAAGTTTGACCGGGACACCAGCACATTCATCGTTGAGACACCCGAAGAAAACTGGCTGAGGGCGGGCATGGATCGGATGACGGCGGACGAATCGGTGGCTTTCTGCGAGGCGCTGTTCGCCAGGTACCTGGACGGCCACCCGCTGATGAACAACGCCCGCCATCTCAAATCACCCTGGCTCAACTTCCTCAAAATCAGCAACGCCCGCTGGACGCACAACAATATCGTCCTGCTCGGCGACGCGGCCCACACCGCGCACTTCTCGATTGGCTCCGGCACGAAGCTGGCGCTCGAGGACGCGATTGCGCTGGCAAAGGCGCTGCAAGAGCACCATGACCTGCAATGTGCGCTGCAACAGTACGAGGAAGAACGCAAGGTCGAAGTCATCAAACTGCAAAACGCGGCCAACAACAGTACCGACTGGTTTGAACACGTCAAGCGCTACACTCACCTGGAAGCGGAGCAGTTCGCTTACAGCCTGCTGACGCGCAGCCAGCGCATTTCGCACGAGAACCTGCGCCTGCGTGACAAGCAGTACGTGGCGAGCGTCGAAGCGTGGATTGCACGGCAAAGCGGCCTGCCACCGAAACCCATCCCGCCCATGTTTACGCCCTTCCGCCTGCGCGAACTGACTCTGCCCAACCGCGTTGTCGTCTCGCCGATGGCGATGTACTCCTGCGAGGACGGTACACCCGACGATTTTTATCTGGTACATCTGGGCAGTCGGGCGCATGGTGGGGCCGGGCTGGTCTTCACGGAGATGACCTGCGTTTCGCCCGACGCGCGCATTTCGCCGGGCTGCGCGGGCATGTACAAGCCCGAACACAAAACCGCCTGGAAGCGCATCGTGGACTACGTGCATACGCGCACCCCCGCCAAAATCGCCATGCAGTTGGGCCACGCCGGGCCAAAAGGCTCGACGCAACTCGGCTGGGAGGAAAGCGACGAGCCGCTGCCCAAAGCCGAAGATAACTGGCCGCTGATCGCCCCGTCCGCCATTCCTTACGGGCCGCGCAACCAGATTCCGCGCCCCATGACGCGCGAGGATATGGATCGCGTTAAGGCTGATTTTGTCCGGGCGGCGCAGTGGGCTGAGGAGTGCGGGTTCGACTGGCTGGAACTGCACTGCGCGCACGGCTACTTGCTGTCCAGCTTCATTTGCCCGCTGACCAACTGCCGCACCGACGAGTATGGCGGGACTCTTGAAAATCGCTGCCGCTACCCGCTGGAAGTCTTCCGGGCCATGCGCGAGGTGTGGCCCGCCCACAAGCCGATGTCGGTCCGCATCTCCGCCCACGATTGGGCGCCCGGCGGCAACACGCCCGACGACGCCGTGAGGATCGCGCAGATGTTCAAGACGGCGGGCGCAGACCTGATCGACGTGTCCTCCGGCCAGACCACGCGCCTGGCGAAGCCCGTCTACGGACGGATGTACCAGACCCCGTTCGCGGATCGCATCCGCAACGAGGTCGGTATTGCGACGATGGCGGTGGGCGCGATCTTCGAGCCGGATCACGTCAACAGCATCATCGCCGCCGGGCGGGCCGACCTGTGCGCGCTGGCCCGTCCACACCTGGCCGATCCGTACTGGACACTGCACGCGGCGGCACAGTTGGGCTATACCGAGATGCCCTGGCCCAAGCAGTATCTCAACGGCAAGGCACAGTTGGAACGCAATCTGGCGCGAGCCGCTCAGGGGATGCAGTGACTATGCCAAACGTACCTGAAACGAAACTCAAGGGCAACGGCACTCAAAGTATGGACCGCGAGTCTGCTGCCAGCGAACACGATCACACGTCGCTACGCCTGTGGCTGCGCCTGCTGACCTGCACGACGCTCATCGAAAACCTGGTGCGCACGCGGCTGCGCACCGAGTATGAGATCACACTGCCGCGCTTTGACCTGATGGCGCAGCTTGCCCGCCATCCCGACGGGCTGAAAATGGGCGAATTGTCGAAGATGATGATGGTCACGGGCGGCAACGTGACGGGCATCACCGACCAATTGGAAAAAGACGGTCTGGTGGAGCGCGTGACGCCGCCCGATGATCGACGGGCATGGCAGGTACGGCTGACGCCCAAGGGACGGGAAGCCTTCGAGGCGATGGCTGCCGTCCACGAAGGTTGGATCGTGGACTGGATGGACAGCCTGACCATGCAGGAGCAGCAGCAGCTTTACGAGTTGCTCGGCAAGCTGAAACAGGGCGTGCGAGAGAAGGCGTAACCTCACCCCGACCCCTCTCCGCTTCGCAGAGAGGAGAGCCAACCTCTGAGGCGCTTGCCCGTTGGTTCCCCCTCTCCAATTGGAGAGGGGGCAGGGGTGCGGTCAACACGACAAAGGATTTAGCGTATGGATAACAACCTGCGGCCCCTGACGGACTATCGAGCGCAGCACTTCATCTGGCAGGCGTCGGGCAAGGTCGCCACGATCACGCTCAACCGTCCCGAAAAGAAGAACCCGCTCACCTTCGAGTCCTACGCCGAACTGCGCGATCTGTTCCGTGCCCTGGCCTATGCCAGCGACATCAAGGCCATCGTGCTGACGGGCGCGGGCGGCAACTTCTGTTCCGGCGGGGACGTGCACGAGATCATCGGGCCGCTGACGAAGATGAGTATGCCCGAACTGCTGGCCTTTACGCGCATGACGGGCGACGTGGTGAAGGCCATGCGCGCCTGCCCGCAGCCTATCGTCGCGGCGGTGGACGGCGTATGTGTCGGTGCGGGGGCGATGCTGGCGCTGGCGTCGGATTTCCGCTACGGCACGCCGAACTGCAAGACAGCCTTTCTCTTTACGCGAGTCGGATTGGCGGGTTGCGACATGGGCGCGTGCACGCTGCTGCCGCGTGTGATCGGGCAGGGACGCGCAGCGGAACTGCTCTATACCGGGCGCACCATGACCGCCGAAGAGGGCCACTTGTGGGGTTTCTTCAACGCGCTGTGTCTGCCGGACGACGTACTGGCGACAGCGCAGCAGATGGCCGAACAACTGGCAAACGGGCCAACCTTCGCCCACGCCATGACCAAAAAGCTGCTGCACCAGGAATGGAATATGAGCATCGACGAGGCGATTGAGGCGGAGGCCGAAGCCCAGGCGATCTGTATGCAGACCCAGGATTTCCGCCGCGCGTATGAGGCATTCGTCGCCAAGCAGCAGCCCGTGTTTCAGGGGGATTAGCGGATGAACCTGAACACGCCTTTTCTTGACGAGGCACATCTCCAGCTCGCCGTCGATCTGGACGCCTGGTGCAGCACGAACCTGCCTTTCGAGGATGAGCCACTTGGCACAGAGGCGCTCGATATTCGCTGCAAAGGGCTTGTCGCAGCGCTCGGCAAGGCGGGCTGGCTGCGCTACTGCGTCCCGGCGGCCTATGGCGGCGTGCTGGAAAAGGTCGATTCGCGGGCGCTGTGCCTGATCCGTTCCACGCTGGCCTATTACGCGGGCCTGGCCGATTTCGCCTTCGCCATGCAGGGGCTTGGCAGTGGCGCGATCACGCTCTACGGCTCGGAGGAACTGAAGGCGCGCTATCTGCCCAGAGTGGCAGCGGGGGAGTGGATCGCGGCTTTTGCCCTGTCCGAGCCGGAGGCGGGTTCCGACGCGGCAGCCATGACGACCAGCGCGGCACCGGACGGCGACAGCTACGTGTTGAACGGCTGCAAAACCTGGATCTCCAACGGCGGCATTGCCGATTTCTACACCGTCTTTGCGCGTACCGAGCCACTCCCCGGCGCGAAGGGCATTTCGGCCTTTGTCGTGCCTGCCGAGACGCCCGGCCTGCATGTTACGGAGCGCATCGAGGTGATCGCGCCGCACCCGCTGGCGACCTTGAAGTTCGAGGACTGCCGCGTTCCTGCCGATCATCTACTTGGCGTGCCGGGCGAAGGCTTCAAGGTGGCGATGCAGACGCTCGATATTTTCCGGGCGTCGGTGGCGGGCGCAGCACTTGGCTTTGCCCGCCGGGCGCTGGACGAGGCGCTGGCATACGCCAGACAGCGGCGTATGTTCGGGCAGATGCTGGCCGATTTCCAGATGACGCAGGCGCGGCTAGCCGACATGGCAACGGCCATCGAAGCCTCTACCCTGCTCACCTATCAGGCGGCGTGGCTGCGCGACGTAAAGGGCGTGTCCACCACCAGGCAGGCCGCGATGGCGAAAATGGCCGCCACCGAATCGGCGCAGCAGGTTATCGACGGAGCGGTGCAGTTGTTCGGCGGGTTGGGCGTCAAACGCGGACAGATCGTGGAGAGGCTGTACCGCGAGATTCGCGCGCTGCGCATTTACGAGGGCGCAACCGAAGTCCAGAAGTTAATTATTGCTCGTTCGCTGTTAAAGGAGGGGTGAGGGAATGGAGAAGATAGCCAGTGTGACAGCCCACGTCGATACCTTTGCCAGGGACAATTTGCCGCCGCTTGAGCAGTGGCCCGAACTGATTTTTGACATCCCCGAAGTGCAATATCCGGCCCGCCTGAACTGCGCCGTCGAGCTGCTGGATGCGAATGTGCGCAGTGGCCGGGGTGATAAGCCGGTGATCTTCGGCGCGGACAGCACGCTGACCTACGCACAGATGCTGGCAAAGGTCAACCAGGCGGCGCACGTGCTGGTGGAGGACATGGGCCTCGTGCCGGGCAACCGCATTCTGCTGCGTGGGGCCAACAACGCGACGATGGCCGTGCTGTGGTTCGCCGCCGTCAAAGCCGGGCTGGTCGTGGTCGCCACTATGCCGCTGCTGCGCGAGAAGGAACTGGTGGACGTGACCGAAGCTGCCCAGGTCGGCGCAGCGCTCTGCGACAGGAAGCTGGCCGACGAACTGCTGGCCGCGCAAAAGCGCTGCCCTGTGCTGACGCAGATCCGCTACTTCAACGATGACTCGCCCGACGGGTTGGAGGCGCGTATGGCCGCCAAACCCACCACCTTCGAGGCGGTGGATACGGCTACCGATGACGTGGTGCTGATCGCGTTCACCTCCGGCACGACGGGCAAGCCGAAGGGCACTGTTCATTTTCACCGCGATGTGCTGGCGATCTGTGACTGCTTTCCCAAGTCCATCGTTCAGATGACACCAGACGATATTTGCATCGGCACGCCGCCGCTGGCCTTCACCTTCGGGCTGGGTGGTATCCTGCTGTTCCCGATGCGTGTGGGCGGTGCGACAGTGCTCATCGAGAAGTTCACGCCCGACTCGATGCTCAAAGCCATCCAGGACTACCGCGCCACGATCACCTGGTCCACGCCCGCCTTTTACCGCCAGATGGCCGGGCTGGCGAAAAACTACGACCTGTCCTCGCTTAAGAAGAGCGTGTCGGCAGGCGAAATGCTGCCCGTCTCGACCCGCACCATGTGGCGCGAGGCGACGGGCATCGAGATGATCGACGGCATCGGCTCGACGGAAATGCTGCACATCTTTATCTCGGCGGCGGGCGCGGACGTGCGGCCCGGCGCAACGGGCAAGCCTATCCCCGGCTATCAGGCGTGCATCCTGGACGACAACGGCAAACCACTGGGGCCGGGCAACGTCGGCAGGCTGGCCGTGAAGGGGCCGACGGGCTGCCGCTATCTGGCCGATGAACGCCAGAAGGGTTACGTGCAGAACGGCTGGAACGTGACCGGGGACGCCTATTTTCTGGACGAGGACGGCTATTTCTGGTTCCATGCTCGCACCGACGACATCATCCTGTCGGCAGGCTACAATATCTCCGGGCCGGAAGTCGAGGATGCGCTGTTGAAGCACCCGGCGGTCGCTGAATGCGCGGTGGTCGGCTCCCCGGACGAAGATCGCGGCCAGATCGTCAAGGCGTTCGTCGTCTTGAAGCCGGGCAATGCGGGCAATGCGGAACTGGTCAAAACGCTGCAAGAGTTCGTGAAGCAGTCCATCGCGCCGTATAAGTACCCGCGCGCCATCGAGTTCTGCGAGTCACTGCCGCGCACCAATACGGGTAAACTGCAACGCTTTATTCTGCGCCAACAGGAACGAATGAAGGCGAAACAATGACCATCAACGTTTCACCGCTCACCCGCGAATTCGTTGCAGCGCTGGATGCCGCCGATCCGCTGGCCCCGTTCCGTGATCAGTTCCACGTCCCGGAGGGCGTGATCTACCTGGACGGCAATTCGTTAGGTGCGCTGCCGAAGGCCACCCCGGACAGGCTGGCGCAGGCTATCAGGCACGAATGGGGCAGCGCACTGGTGCGCAGTTGGAATACGGCAGGCTGGTACGACATGCCGCGCCGCCTGGGGGACAAGATCGCCCGGCTGATCGGCGCGCAGCCGGGCGAGGTCGTGGTCGCCGATTCCACCTCGGTTAATCTGTTCAAGGTGCTGGCGGCGGCACTGAAGCTGAATCCGGGGCGGCGCGTGATCGTCTCGGAGCCGGATAACTTCCCGACTGACCTGTACATGGCGCAGGGCCTGATCGACCTGTTGGGCAACCAACACGAACTCAAACTGGTGCGAGCCGAGGCCCTGGTGGAAGCGATCAACGACGAAACCGCCGCCATCATGCTGACGCACGTCAACTACCGTACCGGATACAGGCACGACATGGTGGCGATCACGGCCCACGCCCATGCACGAGGGGCGCTAGTCATCTGGGATCTGGCGCATTCGGCGGGCGCAATGCCCGTCGATCTGAGCGCCGCCAACGCCGATTTTGCCATTGGCTGCGGCTATAAATACCTGAACGGTGGGCCGGGCGCACCCGCCTTTGTCTACGTGGCGCAGCGCCATCAGGCCGGCTTTAGCCAGCCCCTCTCCGGCTGGATGGGTCACGCGCAGCCTTTTGAATTCGACTGGAAATATCGGCCCGCCGAGGGCATTGCCCGTTACCTGTGCGGCACGCAGCCCGTCCTGAGCATGATCGCGCTGGAAAGCGCCGTTGACCTGATGCTGACGGCTAATCTGGTCGAAATTCGGGAAAAATCGCTGCGCATGGCCGATCTGTTCGTCCGGCTGGTGGAGCAGCGCTGCGCGGGGCATGGCCTGGAATTGGTGACGCCGCGCGAGCCGGAGAAGCGCGGCAGCCAGGTCTGCCTGCGCCACCCGGAGGGCTACCCGATCATGCAGGCGCTCATCGCACGCGGCGTGATCGGGGACTTCCGCGCGCCCGATATTTTGCGCTTCGGCTTCACGCCACTCTACTTGCGCTACGTGGACATGTGGGACGCGGTGGACATCCTGGCGGACATTCTGAACACCCGTGCCTGGGATCAGCCAGCCTTCAAGCAGCGGGCGAAGGTCACATAACATGCGCATTCTACAACCACCGTCGTGGGCCAAACCGCGCGGTTACTCGAACGGCGTCGCTGCCAGCGGCAGCATCGTCTTTATCAGCGGGCAGATCGGCTGGGACGAACAGTGCCAGTTCCAGACGAACGACTTCGTTGGGCAGGCGCGCCAGGCGCTTGCCAACGTGCTGGCCGTGCTGGCCGAATGTGGCGGCAGGCCCGAACACATCGCCCGCCTGACGTGGTACGTGGTGGACAGGCAGGAATACCTGTCAAGCAGCAAGGCGCTCGGCAAGGTCTACCAGGAATTGATGGGCAAACACTACCCGGCCATGACCGTCGTGCAGGTCTCGGCGTTGATGGAAGACGCCGCCAGAGTGGAAATCGAAGCGACGGCGGTCATTCCGTAGAAAACCGGTTTCGTTCCCCCCATCATACGACAATCGTCAGGGAATCGTCGGTCTTCCGTAGGTCATTATTCCTGTATACTGATCGTAGATTTTTCGGTCCTGTGATTCACCCTGTCGAGGCACTATGCAGCCCGCCTATCGGATTCCCGCCGCAAGGAAACCTTCCGTACCCGTGATACGGCCCACACCCGTACAGGCGCTCAAGCCGACGACGCTCGCCCTGATCGGCGGTGCGCTGGCCGTGTTTCTGTTCGGCGCGCTGGTGCTGGCCGTGGGCCTGGGGGTCGGCGTGGTCTATGCGTCGGGCCGCATTCTGCCGGGTGTCTCGGCGGCGGGTGTCTCGCTGGGGAACCTGAGCCTGGACGATGCCACCGCCCAGCTAACAGCCAGTTGGCAGCAGATCATGCTGCGGGATGGCAGCCGCACCTGGAACGTGCAGCCGGCAACGCTCGGCCTGACGCTGGATGCCCAGGCAACCGCGCTGGAAGCGCAGCGTCGTGGGCGGAATAGCGGCTCCTTCCTGGCGGCCTTGTTCGGCCACGAGGACGTTACGCCTGTAGTTCAGGTGGACGCCGCGAAGCTGCAACAAGGTATGAAGGCGCTGGCGTCATCCGTGAATATGCCTGCGGCCAATGCCACGATCCGTATCGTCAACGGCCAGCCGACACCTATTGCGGCGGTCAATGGCCGCCTGCTGGATGTGGGCGCGACGATCAGCCGTCTGGTCAGCGCACCGGGCGATGAGATGGCCGATGGCGCGCTTGATCTGGTCATGAACAGCGTTGCGCCAACCGTGACCGACGCCTCCGCGCTGATGGACAAGGCGCGCGCTTTGCTGGCTGCGCCCTTGAACGTGCAGGTTTTTGACCCGATCACCAACCAGACTGTTACCTGGTCAACGCCGCCCGACCAGTGGAGCCAGTGGCTGACGACGGAGAACAGCCCGTCGGGTGTTGCGCTGTCGCTGGACGGAAACGCTTTCGAGAATTATCTGAACGGGCAAAACGGCGCGCTCGGCGGGGTGCGCTACATTGATGTGGCACAGAGTGTCAAGACGATGCAGGCCGCCGTTGCCGCCGGGCGTTCGAGCGCCAGCGTGCGCGTCTACCACAAGCCGACGCCATACACCGTCCAGCCGGGCGATACGCTGGGCACGCTGTCCTGGAAGTTTGGTTTCCCGATGTTCCGTTTGGTGCGAGCCAACCCGAACGTCAACATGGATGCATTGAGCGTCGGCCAGACGATCACCATTCCGTCAAAGGACGATTTACTGCCGCTGCCGGTGGTCTTCAACAAACGGATCGTGGTCAGCATTTCCAGGCAGCACATGTGGGTCTACGAGAATGGCAACCTGAAGTGGGACTGGATCGCCTCGACGGGCATCCCCGACAGCCCGACCATGCCCGGCGTCTTCCAGGTGCAATCGCACGAGAAGAACGCCTATGCCGGGAACTGGAACCTGTATATGCCCTATTTCATGGGCATCTACGACGCCGTGCCCGGCTTCACGAACGGCATTCACGGCTTCCCGTCACGCGGCGGCTACCAGATTCTCTGGCAGAACTCGCTCGGCCATCCGGTGACTTACGGCTGTATCCTGCTCAGTACACAGAACGCGCAGGCGCTGTATGACTGGGCCGAGGAGGGCGTGGTGGTCGAGATTCAAGCATAGTGTCTTCACCTCACCTCCTGACTCCCCTCCCGAATGTGGAGAGGGGAGTCGAATAAATAACCCCTCCGACGGTCTTCTCATGCGCCTCTGATCGACTTTTAACGCACTGTCGATATTTTTCTAATACGCACGCCGTACCATACAAACAACTTCGATTGTGAAAGACCAGATGGAGGCGTTTGAAAATGGCAAGCATGACTCGTTGGAATCCGGTTCGTGACATGATCACGCTGCGTGAAGCGATGGATCAACTCTTCAATGAGAGCTTCCCGCGCACTCGTGGGCAGCAAGCGGGTAACTACGTGTGGCAGCTTCCGCTGGATGCGTATGCCACCGAGGATGCTATCGTGCTGACCGCTGACGTGCCCGGCCTGAAGCCGGAGGAACTGGACGTGACCCTGGAAGGCGACACGCTGACCATTCGTGGCGAAATCAAACCGCGTCCCGAGGGCCGGAACTACCTTCTGCGCGAGCGCGCCACGGGTCGCTTCGAGCGTGTGCTGACCATCAATACGCCCATCGACAGCAGCAAAGTTGAAGCTACCTTTGAAGACGGCGTGCTGACCCTCACGCTCCCGAAGACGGAGGCTGTGAAGCCCCGGCAGATCAAGGTCACTGCGGTCAAAAATGCCGAGGGCAAGGCAGTACACAGCGTCGAAGCCAACGGCAAGAAGTAATTCGCCGACTGTTCGCACAAAACAACCAAAAGATACCGGAACTTACCCCATTCCGGTATCTTTTTTGTCCTGGCCTGTACCCTGTCGTCGCCCTCCGGCAGACCGGCAACCAGCAAGACAACGCCCACAGCCAGGTGCACATATCCCATTACCACAAATTAATTGACACAGCCCGAGCAGCTCGATCCGGGATATAACCCTCGCTGCGCAGCCAGACTTCGGTGCGCCGCAGCCCTTCTGCCCAACTGACCGCTGGTGACCAGCGCAGCGTTGATCGCAGTTTTTCAGCGCTGAAGGTGGCCTTGTGCAGCAGGAAACGCACACTTTCCGGTGTCGCCATCGCCTCGCGCCCTCGCAGCCGGGCGGTGAGCGCCAACAGCATGGCTGCGCCTTTGATGAGGGCAGCCGGAACCGGGAATACGCGGCGTCCGGCCATCCGGGCCAGGAGCCGGATATAGTCGCACATCAGGATGGGCGTGCCATCCACCACGTTGAATGCCTGCCCGACTGCCGCCGGGTGTGTACCGAGCAGCAGCAGCGCATCCACCAGGTTGTCGATGTAGACCGGGTTCAACGTGCCGCTCTCCGACTTCAGCGGAGGCCGCAGCAGGCCCTGGGTGATCCGTTCTACAAACTGCACCGTCCAACTATATTGGTTTGGGCCAACAGTGTCACCGGGGCGGGCAATGACCACTGGCAGTCTGTCGGCCACCGCCCACACCGCACGTTCCGCTGCCTGTTTGGTCAGGCTGTACAGGTTGCTGGTGGTGGGCCAGGCATAGTCCTCGGTAATATTCTCGGCGTGGTCAAACCCGTAGACGGCGATGGTGCTGATGTAGACGAAGCGCTTAACTCCGGCCCGCATGGCCTCGTCCAGAAGCGCCATTGTACCGCCGACGTTGATCGCCTGGTAAGCCGCCGGGTCGGAACCGAGTATCTTGGCAGCACAATGGTACACGACGCCACAGCCGTCGAGCAGGCCGCGCAGACTGCCGGGCCGTGCCAGATCGCCCGGCACAAGTTCGACATTGGCTAATGGACGGAGTTGCTCCGCCCGCCCCATGTCGCGCACCATTGCGCGGATTGGCGCTCCGGAGTCACTTAACCGTTTCGCCAGCGCAAAGCCAATGGAGCCTGTCGCACCGGTGATGAAGGTAGGCGTATGCATCAGGTTTACTCCAAGTACCGCCTGCGCCATTCCTCGCGCAGCGTGTCAATCGGCAGGAGTTCGCCTGCCGGGGTTTCGTAGTACCAGTGTTCCCAACCGTTACATGGACTTCCGCCCTGCAAACTACGCCCGACATGGTGAATTGAGCCTTCCAGGCCGTTGCACAACAGGGTACCGTCCGGTTTGACCTGTGCAGCCCGTGATCTGTCGCGCTGGAAGTACAGCGTTTGCCCCGGTGCGATCAGTCCATGTTCGAGCAGACGGGCAACCTCGACACGCGGTGCGGATCGCTTCCTGTCCGAAATGTCAAATACCGCCGACTCCAGCGGTTGTGGCTGGATGGCCTCGATGCGTCGTGCCGCGATCTCGGCGTAAGCCGGATCGCGCTCGATGCCGATCCAGTGGCGGTGGAGTTTCTTTGCCACTGCGCCGGTGGTCCCCGAACCGAAGAAGGGATCGAGCACCACATCGCCGGGCCTGGAAGACGACAGGATGACCCGGTAGAGCAACGCTTCGGGCTTCTGCGTGGAGTGCGCTTTCCTGCCATCGACCTTGATTCGTTCCGCGCCAGAGCAGATCGGGATCAGCCAGTCACTGCGCATCTGTTTGCCGTCGTTCAGGCTCTTCATGGCGTGGTAATTGAAGGTGTAGCGCGCTTTGGGCGATTTCTTGGCCCACAGCAGCGTCTCGTGCGCGTTGGCGAAGCGCACGCCGCGCATCTGGGGCATGGGGTTGGTCTTGATCCAGGTGATGTCGTTCAGTATCCAGTAGCCCAGGTCGAGCAGGATTGCGCCGAGACGGTAAATGTTGTGATACGAGCCGATCACCCAGAGCGTCCCGGTCTCTTTGAGGACGCGGCGGCAGCCTTGCAGCCAGTCCCGCGTGAAGCGGTCATAGGCGGCAAAGTCCGCGAAGCGATCCCACTCGTCGTCTACGGCGTCCACTTTGGTCATGTTGGGCCGCCACAATTCCTGGTTGAGTTGCAGGTTGTAGGGTGGATCGGCAAAGATCAGGTCGATGCTCCTGGTGGGCAGGTGATTCAGCGCTTCCACGCAGTCGCCCAGGATGATCCGGTTGAGCGGCAAGTCGGATGTCGTCATGGTCATTTATCGAAGGGTTCCTACGCTGGCGGAATGCCCGCCGAGCGAGTATTATCCCCTGCCGTCGTTTCTTCCACAAAGGGATTTGCGATGTCGAGAAAGCAACGAAATGCGCTGCTGTACCGGGTCGGCGCATTGATCTTGATTTTCGTCTTCGTCTTTGCGGGCGTGCTGACGGCCAACAATACGCCGACGGTGACGGCCACGCCGACGGTGGATCGGCTCCAGCCGCCCACCATTGTCTTTCCCACCGTGCCGCCCGGCGGCACGAGCGTGGTGGCGGATTATACCTACTTCCATTCCAGCGGGTTAATGTCGCTGCCACACCTGGTCGGCTGGGACCCGGCGGCGCAGGGGTCTGACCAGGGGCCGGAACAGCGGGTTGAGCCGGTGGGGACGCCCGGTGCACCGGGGTCTTCGCAATCGACGTTGGTCGGTGTCACCTTCATCAATTCGGCGGCGCTCAGTGTCGTTCACGCCTTTTCCGAAAAAGACCCGGCGCGCAAAGCGACGACCTTGCAGCAGTTGGATCAATATTACGACAAAGCCAACCTGGATCAGGCGTGGAGCAACTTCAAAGGCGGCTGGACGGAACTTAATCGCCGGACGGAGGGCGATCTGTTCATCATCAATTTTGAACTGCGGCTGGATCAGAACACGTACCTGGGCCGCCAGATCAGCCGCTTCAACCAGGATTGGTTGATGGTATTGCGGCTCGTCACACCGAACAACAACCCGGCCCTGCTCGATCAATTGCAGAACGCCATTCTGCCGAAGTATCACATCTGGCCGCAGACCCTAAGCACACCTCTCAGTTGGTCGGCCATCGCCGATTACGCCGCCGGGTATCTGATCAAGTATCCGCCCGACTGGCGCAAGGTGGATGGCAGCATCGGGCGTCCATTCACCGTCAGCGGCACGCTCGGCCCGGACACGATCACGCTGGTGACGCACAGCGAAGCGGGCAAGAGCGTCAGGAGCGAAGACGATGCCCGCCACTGGATCAAGGCCAGCCTGCCCAATGCTGCCATCCAGACTGTGAAGGCAGAGACGCGCGGCGATACGACAGGCTTTTCGGTGTCGTATACGATCCCGGACGCCGACGGCAACCAGCAAAGTGCCGTCGTCACCCTGCTTAATGGGGCAAAAGACACGCTGTGCGTCGCCAACTTGCAATCGTCGGCGCGCGGCCAGAACCTGCTGGACGAGAGCAACAAAGCTCTCTCGCCCGATCTGGCGCGCGTGCGCAGCAGCTTCATGACACTGCCCCCCGATCAACTGGTTCCAACGCCGATTCCGACACCCACGCCCGGGCCGAGTGCCACGTCTGCCAGCACCGCGACGACGGCGCCGGCTAATGAATCTACATCGGCTGCGGGCGGGTAGTGCACTCAGGCAGCCGCATAGCAAGCGACTGTGGCGTGTCAGGCAGCAGTTCGTTACAATGCTGCCAATGGGAACGGTATTGACACTGCCACAGGCGCTCGCCGCCCGCGACGAACTTCGGGCGGCGGGCAAAACACTCGTCTTCACCAACGGGCATTTCGATCTGCTGCACACCGGGCATCTCGATTACCTGGAAAAAGCGCGTGCCATGGGCGATGCGCTGTTTGTGGGCGTCAATGGCGATGCGGCCACCGAAACGCTCAAGGGTCGAGGACGTCCGATTGTCCTGGTGGCGGATCGTGCTCGCCTGATCGCAGCCCTATGCTGTGTGGACGCCGCCATCATTTTCGAGTCGCTCACCGCGACCAGCCTGGTTGAAGCGTTGAAGCCCGAAATCTACGTCAAAGGTGGGGATTACCAGACGCGCCACTTACCGGAGCGCAGCGCCGTCGAGAGCTACGGCGGGCGGGTCGTCCTGGTCGATCTGCTGCCGGAGCGCAGCACCAGCGCCCTGATCGCCCGCATTCGCGCCCTGCCGGAGCCGACCCAATGACAGTTGATCCCATCCTGGAGACGGCCATTGCCGCGCCGGAGCTTGAGCCGCTGCTGCCCCAGCCCGCTGTGCAAGAAGCGGAGGCAGTCGGCGTCGGGCTGGCCCGTGCAACGACGATCCTGGCGCTCGGCAACATCGCCAGCCGCATCCTGGGCTTCGCCAAAGAGATTTTGCTGTCCAACTACTTTGGCGCGGGTCGGCTCGTGGATGCGTTCCAGATCGCCATCACCGTTCCGCAGGACTTGTACGACCTGGCGATCAGCGGGCACGTCAACTCCGCGATTGTGCCCGTCCTGAGCGAATACGCCGTCAAAGACCGGCACGAATTATGGCGGCTGGTGAGCGCGCTAATGGGCCTGGTGTGCATCGTGACCAGCCTCCTGGTCTTGATCCTGGAACTGTTTGCGCCGCAGGTTATCACCCTGTACCGGGGAGCCAATCCCGGCATCTGGGCCATTGATCGCAGTGTACACCTCCTGGCCCCGCAGATCGCCACGCTGTGGCCGGGCAAAGGCATCAGCGCGTCGGCCTTCGATCTATCCGTCCATCTGCTGCGCCTGACGGCGCCCGCCCTGTTCTTCATGAGTCTGTTCGCCGTCATATCGGGCATGTTGTACGCCTTGAAGCGCTTCACGTGGCCTGCCTTCGCCGCAGCGCTCTTCAACGGGACGGTAGTCGTGACGATGGTCGTGCTGTCGCCGCTGGTGGGCATTGAACGGGCAGCCATCGGCGTCGTGCTCGGCGCAGTCTTGCAGCTTGTCCTGCAATTTGGCGGGCTGCGCGGCGCTCACTTTCATTTCCAGCCTGCGGACGTGCTGCGCCACCCAGGGGTGCGGCGCCTGGGTGTCCTGTACATTCCGGTCATGGTGTCTCTGATCATGGACGTGCTGATCAACCGCCCCTTCAGCTACTTCATGGCCTCGCAGGCGGGCGACGGTAACATCGCCTACATGAACTGGGCCACCAGCCTGCGCGAATTCCCGATGGGGCTGGTCGGGACGGCCATCTCCATTGCCATCCTGCCCACCCTGGCCCGGCAAGCGCTCAACCTGACTGAGCGGCAGGCGTTCAAAGATACGCTCGGCCAGGGCATCCGCCTGGCGCTGACCCTCATCATCCCGGCCACGATGGGCATGTTCGTCCTGGCCGGGCCGCTGATCGGGCTGGTCTTCGAGCGCGGAGCGTTCACCAGAGCCGACACCGAGGCCATGTCCATCGTGCTGCGCCTGTACCTGTTTGGCATTCCTTTCGCCGCCGTCGATCTCCTGCTCATTTTCGCCTTTTATGCACTCAAGGATACGGTCACGCCCGCCGTCGTGGGCATTTTCAGTCTGGCCTGCTACATCGTGATCGCCGTTGTGCTGCAACCCGGGTTCGGCTTCCGCAGCCTGATGATCGCCGACTCCCTCAAGCATCTGATTCACATGACAGTCTGTTTTGTCCTGATCCGGCGGCGTCTGGGCGACCTGGGCAGCCAGCGGCTTTCGATCACCCTGTTCAAGGCGATCCTGGCAACGGCGGTCATGTCACTGGTGACGTATGCAATGGCTCTGAGTGCGCCCCTGCTGTGGCCTGTCCAGGGCCTGCCGCAGCGGGTGCTGCTGGTCGCCGTGCCCAGTCTGCTGGGCGGGACGACCTATTTGATCCTGGCCTCACTGCTGCGGCTCAACGAGTTCACCTGGTTCATGCAGGCGCTCCGCCGCAAAATCCGCAATTGACCTATAATGAACACCATTCGACATTATGGATGAGACGGTACTATGCGGCGCATTCTGCTCATTATTGGACTGATCTTGACAGGCGTGCTGTTCAGTTTTGGGATCACCCTGGCGCAGACCGGGGTGACGGTGCTGACCCTGGCCGATCTGCGGCTGCGCACCGGGCCGGGGACGCAGTTTGATGTGATTGCGACCATCCCGGTCAACACGACCCTGGCAGCCAGCGCCCGAACTGCCGCCGGGGATTGGGTGCGGGTTGATTTCAAAGGACAGGTTGGCTGGGTATACGCTGCCCAACTCCGGATCAAAGGCAATTTTTTCTCGCTGCCCGTCGGCAATGCACAATCGACGGCTGTGCCGGGCGCGCCCGAAGTGACGCCGACCCCGACCCCACCCCCCAACGGCTCGGTTGAATCGCTGACCCCTTACGCCAGCACGGATCGGGTCGTTTATTACCGGCTGGTCTATTGGAGCGACGGGCTGCGTGTTACGGGCTACTTCGCCGAGCCGAAGGGCTTCGACAAGCACCCGGCGGTCATCTATAACCGGGGCGGCAACCGCAATGTCGGCGCGCTCGACGGAACGGAACTCGCGCCATTTGCCGAGGTCGGCTTTGTGGCCGTTGCCACACAGTACCGGGGCGTGCTCGGCGGCGAGGGCCAGGAAGAATTCGGCGGCGCGGACGTGCACGACGTGTTGAACCTGCTGCCCTTCTTGAAGAGCCGGAGCAGCGTTGACCCGGAACGAATTGCGATTTTCGGCTCGTCGCGCGGCGGCATGATGACCTACCTGGCACTCAAGGCCCAGGCACAGAACGGCAGCCATGACCTCAAGGTGGCTGTGACTGTCAGCGGCGTGGCCGACCTGTTCATGTGGGACAGCGAACACCCAGAACTGACACGGCCCTTGTTCTCGGCGCTGATCGGTTCGACGCCGCGCACCAACGCCGGGCCGTTTATCCAGAGGTCAGCCACGTACTGGCCGGGCCTGATCCGCGTGCCGCTGCTCATTCAGCACGGCGAAGCCGACTCCATCGTCTCGATCAAGGAGTCGCGCAAGCTGTACGCTGCGCTCAGGTCGGTGGGGGCCAACGTCAAGCTGATCACCTATCCCGGTGACCAGCATGGCCTGCCCGACCACGCCGGGGGCATCCCCGAAGGCTTGAAGTGGTTCCAGAAGTATATCGGCAGGCCTGGCGAGAACTTCGATTTCTACGAGCACCAGGACGCGATCTACCATGCGTTCGTAGTGCTGAGAGGGCATTGAGCCTCGCCCCGATCCCTGAGCCTGTCCGGTGTGGCGAAATCGGACAGGCTTCGCGGCCAGTCGTCTTCCATTCAGATAGTCATCAAATGTCCCGTCCCGACGCACCGGGCAACGACTCTTGCAGCCGGATGGTGTCGCTGGCAACGCTTTGCATCCCCCAACCCATCGGCAACTGCTGGATCAGCTCCTCGATCTTCCAGCGCTTCGCGCTGCGATCAAAGACCATCCGATACACGTAAACGCCGTCGCATAAATCCTGCGTATGCAAACGCCGCAACTGCCAGTAGTCGTAGGTCGCCATGCGCCGCTCGGTCTGTTCGTCCAGAACGTAGCAGGTCAGGGCATCATCCGAGAAGTGCCGAATGTGAACGTGGTGATGCGCCCGTAGGATGCCGATCAGCCGGGGGCCACGTTTTTTCATCTGGATCAGCGCGTTCTGCTGCTCGCGCTTCAAGTAACTTCCCGTCAGGTACAATGGCGCTTCGTTCATAAAGCGCACATAGCCCGCCAGCAGCGCATCAGCCATCCAGCGCTGTGCGTTCAGGTAGTCCAACTCAACCCGCTGTATCACGTCTTCAGGAGCCATCCACTCTGCCTTATTGTTTACTCCAGCATGTAGTCGTCGCAAGTTGCCCGGCCAATTCCGGGTAGGGCGTCGTTGAGCATAAACCAGCACGGCGATGAGCGCGACAATCAGACCAATAATCGCGAACTCAAACATGCGTTCCTCAAACGGTCAACGGTACTTCACCGGTAGCGGTGGTCCAAAGTATCGATGCGCCCTGTTTTACCAGCCTGCGCTCAAAAGATCAACCCGCGTGCGGTGAAGGCTTCTTTTGAGCGCCTGATCCCGCCGCGCATATCAATTTTCTCTCATTTTTCACGAAGACGGGTGCGGACGGCAAGAACAGTAGAATGGAAGAGATGACCAGAAGAGCCTGCTGAGGTAAGGGTGCACATTCGCTCTTGCGCAGCAACCGGCTGGGGTGGATAATCTCGCGCCGCAAAACGTTGGTTGCAAATCACCAGTGATGATCATACAATCGATAGGTCTTTACAATTCATTCACAACCCAGGCAGGATGCCTATGATTGAACGCATCGAATGGCTGGGCCACGCCAGTTTTCGCATTCAAGGTGTGCCGCTGATTTATATTGATCCCTGGCGTGTGGCGCGCAATTCTTTTCACGCAGACATTATCCTTGTGACTCATGACCATTACGATCACTGCTCCCCTGCCGACATCGAAAAACTGCGCGGGCCGAAGACCGTCGTTGTAGCTAACAGTATGGCGGCTGCGCTCATTGAGGGCGCAACCGTGTTACGTCCCTGGCAGGCCGTCAACGTAGGCCGAGTATGCATCAAGGCTGTGCCCGCCTATAACAGCCACCACCCGAAGGAATTTGAAGGGCTGGGCTATGTGATCTCGATGGATCACTACGACATCTATTATGCGGGCGACACCGACCTGATACCCGAAATGTCGATGATCCGCCCCGACATTGCGATTTTGCCAGTGGGCGGCAGCCAGACGATGGGCGTCGAGAGCGCCGTAGAAACAGTGCGGCGGCTGCGCCCGCGATGGGTGATTCCCAGCCATTGGGGATATTTGTCGGAAGGCGGCACGGCGTTGGATGCCCGCAGCTTCGCCGATCAGGCCAGCAGCCTGTGCGAGGTCGTGATCCCGGAACGCTTGAAGTAACAGCCAAACAAAAGCGGCGTGGAGATCGCTCCACGTCGCTTTTTATTAGCGTGACCTTGCTGCGAAGCTAGGCCGCCACGTTCAGCGGGGCATCGTCGTGCCAGCCCAACGCCTGGCCGTTGTCTCCCACAATTTGTGGACGACGCACGCGCTCAATGGCCTCGCGGTCAACGACCACGCGCTTGATTTCCCGGTTGCTGGGCACTTCGTACATTACGTCCAGCAGCGCGCCTTCCAGGATTGTGCGCAGGCCACGTGCGCCCGTCTCGCGCTTCAGCGCCATATCCGCCGCTGTAGAGAGCGCCTCGTCGGTAAAGATCAATTCCACGTTGTCGAGCGACAGCAAGCGCTGGAACTGGCGAACCAGCGCATTCTTCGGCTCGACCAGGATGCGCATCAGCGCGGCCTTGTCCAGCGGATCGACATTGACCACGACGGGCAAACGGCCCACGATCTCCGGAATCATGCCAAAGGCCATCAGGTCTTCGGGTGTGATCTGGCGCAAGAGCTCGCCCTTCGAGGTATCGCGCCTGCTCGGCGCGCCAAAGCCAATCGATCCTTTGACGCCGACCCGCTTGGCAACGACATCTTCCAGGCCGTCGAACGTCCCGCCGCAGATGAACAGGATATTGCGCGTGTCGATCTGGATAAATTCCTGATGGGGGTGCTTGCGCCCGCCCTGGGGCGGCACATTGGCAAGCGTCCCTTCGATGATCTTGAGCAGCGCCTGCTGCACGCCTTCGCCGCTCACGTCGCGCGTGATCGACGGGTTATCGCCGCTTTTGCGCGTCGTCTTGTCGATCTCGTCAATATAGATAATGCCTTTTTCGGCGCGGTGGATGTCAAAATCGGCTGCCTGGATCAGGCGCAGCAAGATGTTTTCCACATCCTCGCCGACGTAGCCGGCCTCGGTCAGCGCCGTCGCATCTGCGATGCAGAACGGCACGTCGAGGATGCGCGCCAGCGTTTGCGCCAGCAGTGTCTTGCCACAGCCCGTTGGGCCGATGAGCAAGATGTTGCTCTTTTCCAGCTCCACATCATCGACCACACCACCTGCATTGATCCGCTTGTAGTGGTTGTAGACGGCCACACTCAGGACGCGCTTGGCACGCTCCTGCCCGACCACATACTGGTTCAGGTGTTCGAGAATCTCTCTGGGCGACAGTACCCGCTCGACCTTGAACTCCGTCGGCGGCTTATAGGTGACGGCCTCTTCTTCGAGGATTTCGCGGCACAGGTCGACACACTCGTCGCAGATAAACACGCCTT
Organism: Chloroflexota bacterium; assembly: GCA_021325095.1. Taxonomy (GTDB): domain Bacteria; phylum Chloroflexota; class Anaerolineae; order Aggregatilineales; family UBA2796; genus JAJPHV01. Next base: position 81,107 of record JAJPHV010000015.1, read on the forward strand.
CCGGCCCCGCAATCAGGCGATTCACCTCGTCGTGCGCGCGCCGACAAAACGAACAACGCTGATTGCCCGCAGGTGGTACTTGATTCATCAACAGTTCTCCATGAGACACAGAAAGGCCATAGCCGATCTGATTGATTCGAACTATGGCCCCGCCTATGCCTGAATCTAACGCTTGGCGACAGCTTCGGCGACTTTGGCCTGGGTGGGCGTCAGGACGTTGTCGATCAGGCCGTACTCCACCGCCTTGTACGCATCCAGATAAAAGTCGCGGTCTGTATCGCGCTCGATCACTTCCTTCGGCTGGCCCGTTGCCTCGATCAAAATCTGGTTCAAGCGATCTCGCAAACGAATGATCTCATTGGCCTGGATCACGATGTCTGATGCCTGACCCTGTGCGCCGCCGAGGGGCTGGTGCATGTGAATAGTGGCGTTCGGCATCGCATAGCGCTTGCCTTTGGTACCAGCCGTCAACAGGACCGTCCCGAAACTGGCTGTCACACCGATAGCGAAGGTGCTTATCGGAGCCTTGATGAGCTTCATTGTATCATAGATGGCAAGGCCCGCGTAAATCACACCACCGGGGCTGTTAATATACATCTGAATTTCGCGTTCTGGGTCTTCGCGGTCCAGCCAGAGCAACTGGGCCACGATCAGGTTCGCAACCTGGTCGTTGACGGGGGTTCCGAGGAAGACGATGCGCTCCTTGAGCAGAAGCGAAAAGATGTCGTAGATGCGCTCACCGCGCCCGGTAGTTTCGACGATACTTGGGATGATCATATCCAGTGGATTTTGCATTCTCGTTCCCCTGTGCTTTGTTCTACCCTACCTATACAAGCATATCCGCTTTACGTAGGACGCCTATAAGAATTCGGCAAGAATTCGTCTGGACAGCAGTCCGATCATTCCGCCTCTGGTGCTTGGCCGCTCTCCGGCGCCGTATTGGCCGCCGCATCCGCAGACGCTTCCGGTATATTCGGCACTTCCGGCGCCGCATCCATTGGCGTCTCCGCGGACGGTTCGCCTGGCTGCACTACCCCGGCAAGGCTGTCAGAAGCGCCAGCGACAGGAGCAGCCTGCTCATCTTCCGCCGTTCTGGTGACGCCAATGGGCGGGTTTTCGCCACGTGCGATCTCGATCAGGCGGCGGAAGGCACGGTTCGTCACCAGGTCTGCCGCGATGTTACGCTTGTTTTCGGCCCGCGAGAGCATTTTGCGGAAGGTCTGCGCCTGTTCACCGAACTGCTGGCTCATCCGATCAATCTGGGTTTCAACGTCGGCGTCACTGACGTCTAGCTGCTCGTCGCGCACGATCTGGCCCAGGACAAGCGCACGGCGCAAACGCTGCACGGCGGTATCCCGAAACTCCGCGCGCAGGTCTTCGTCGGACTTATTCTCGATCTGCTTGTAATCGGCCAGCGACAGCCCGCGCTCCCGCAGGTTGCGATCCATGCTGTTGAGGATGTCGTCAATGTACTCGTCAACCATCTCTTCAGGGTACTTGATGATGGCCTGCTCCACCACCTTGTCGAGCACCTCTTCAGCGTATTTGGCCTCGGCCTCGCGTCTGGCCGCGTCCTGCAAATCCTTGCGAATCCGGATACGCAGATCAAGCAGATTGTCGATTTCGTTGTCCGTGACCTGCCTGGCAAACTCGTCGTTTAGGGCCGGCAGCGTGCGCGACTGGACTTCCTTCATTTCCACGTCGAAGTTGAAGGTGTGCCGGGCCAGCGCTTCGTCCTTATAGTCTTCGGGGAAGGCCAGCGAGAACGACTTCTGCTCGCCCGCGCTCAGACCGACCAGGTTAGCCGAAAAGCCGGGGATCACGTTGTCCTCGTCTTCATCTTCGGTCAGCAATACCGTGATCTCTTCGTTGATGAATTGGTCGGTGTGCCCTTCGGCGTGCTCGCGTTCGGCTTCGGGTAGCTCATCGACAGGATGAACCCGTTCGCCCCGGACGTGCACCTTGACCTGATCGCCCATCTGGGCCGGGCGGGCAGCAGGCTCGACGAGCGCACGGCGATCCTGTAATGCCTTCATCGCCCGGTTAACCGCCTCATCTTCGACCTGGGGTTCCTCGAAAGGTATCCGGATGTCACGGTAATTCTGGAGATCGACTTCGGGCTGCTTGGGAACCACGAAGGTGAGCTTCATGGTCGGTTCGGTTTCAACGTTCTGAAGCTCACCGGGGGCATACGGTTCGAGTTTGGTTTCGTCAAGCGCTTCTCTGAAGACTTCGTTGCCGAGCGTTTCCAGCGCCTCGCCCAGGACGTATTCCTTACCAACGCGCTGCAAAACAATGTTGTACGGCGCTTTTCCTTTGCGGAAGCCGGGGATATTGACCTGTCGAGAAATGCGGCGGGCGGCGTCGTGCATCGCCTTATCCACGCGCTCTGGCGTGACCTCAACGGTCAGGCGTGCAGTATGGTTTTCCAGGTGTTCAATCTGAGTGCTCAAGACGTTACTGTCCTTACGTGGGGTATATCTTGGGTGAAATTATAACAGCAGGTCAAGGCAGCGGCTAGGAAGGCGCGGCCAATGCGGGCAGGCAATCGGCACTCTGTGCCAGTGGGGACGGGGGGACTTGAACCCCCACGGATTTCTCCACATGATCCTAAGTCATGCGCGTCTGCCAATTCCGCCACGTCCCCATCCAGGCTGGATATTATACGAGAGGAATGGCCCTTTGACAATTGGGAAGCGAGCGTTGGGAACGCCGTCTGGACTATGAAAAACCTGTATCTATCCACAGGCGAAGGGGCTTCTTTGTGATAGAATACCCTTGTTAACCCATGAGACGACGTAAGCGCGACTACCGGTTGAACCTACCCCTCTTTCGGGTGACGTGCCTGGCACGCCCCGGCCCCACTGACTCCTGAGTTCAGTTCTGCGATCACGCCCTTCAACGATCCCTGAGTGACCAATTGTAGAAGCACGGAGGAGTTAGTGCTATGTCTGCTTCTGAACAGGCCATGCCTGCCCAGCAAGTTCACTATCAGGCCAATTTTCGAGTGCTGACTGTTAGCCTGCTGGCAGCGCTCATCGGCTGCGCAGCCGGGGTTGTGGCGTTCTTGCTCTACAACCTGATCGCGCTTTTCACCAATCTCTTCTTCTACCAGCGCCTGTCCTTTACATTTGTCGGCGTGGCCGAAAACCACCTGGGGCTGTGGGTGCTGGTCGTACCCGTCATTGGCGGCCTGGTCGTCGGCCTGATGGCGAAATACGGTACGTCCAAAATCAAAGGGCACGGCATTCCCGAAGCGATGGAAGCCGTGTTGTTCAATCGCAGCCGCATCGCGCCGCGTGTCGCTATCCTGAAGCCCATCTCGGCGGCCATTGCCATCGGAACGGGCGGCCCCTTCGGTGCGGAAGGGCCGATCATCCAGACCGGCGGCGCGCTTGGCTCGCTGATCGGGCAGGCCATTCACGTGACGCCCGCCGAACGCAAAGTGCTGCTGGCCTGTGGCGCTGCCGCTGGCATGGCCGCCACGTTCAATTCGCCTATCGCCGCCGTGATTCTGGCGATTGAACTGCTGCTTTTCGAGTTCAAGTCGCGTTCGTTCATTCCGCTGGTCATCGCCAGCACGATGGCGACAGGCGTGCACGACCTGCTGATGGGGCGCGGCCCGATGTTCACCGTCGGCGCGATGGATTTCGGCATTCCTTCCGGCCTGCCTTTCTACCTGGTGTTGGGCGTCATCTGCGGCGGCGCTGCCGTGATCCTGAGCTGCTCCCTGTACTGGATCGAGGATCAGTTCGAGCGGCTGCCCGTAGACTCGATGTGGTGGCCCGCCATCGGCGCCATCGCCCTGGGCATCATCGGCTACTTCGTGCCGCGCGTCCTGGGCGTGGGCTACGACACGATCTCGGACATTCTGAGCGCGCGTCTGCCGCTGGTTTTGCTGCTGGTCATCATGGTCTTCAAGACGCTGGCTCTGATCATTTCGCTTGGCTCTGGAACGTCCGGCGGTTTGCTTGCGCCAACGTTCATGGCAAGCGCGGCGTTGGGTGGGGCCTTTGCGCTCATCGTCAACCAGATCGTGCCGGGTGCGCACCTTGATCCGGGGGCGTATGCGCTGGTGGCGATGGCTGCCGTATTTGGGGCGGCTTCACGGGCGACGTTCACCTTTATCGTCTTTGCCTTCGAGATCACCCGCAACTACGAGGCGATCCTGCCGCTGATGCTGGTCAGCGTGATTGCCGATGGTGTTGCCATTCCGCTCATGCGCAATTCGATCATGACCGAGAAGCTGGCGCGGCGCGGCCTGCGCGTAGAACAAGACTACGAGGTCGATACCTTGAGCACCATTCTGGTTTCAGACGTGATGACGACGGATGTGGTCACCATCCCGCAGACCATGACTGTCGGAGAGCTGATCGGCAAGATCAACCAGCATGATCCCCGCCTGACGCGGCATCAGGCCCTGCTGATCGTGGACGAAAACAATGCGCTGCGCGGCATCATCACCCGCGGCGATGTGCTGAACGCCATCAACCGGGGGCAGGCCGACGATACAGTGCTGGAGGCCGGAACCAAAGACCCAATCGTTGCCTATCCCACCGACAGTGTGCGCGAGGCGCTGGGACGAATGTTGCAAAAGAACATTGGCCGCCTGCCCGTGGTCGATCCCAAACAACCCACCCGGCTGGTCGGCTACCTGTCGCGCAGCAACGTCATGGCTGCCCACATGAAGCGCATCCAGGAAGAGCGGGTTGTGGAAGCCGGTTGGGTGCGTAGTCCGAGGGCGATCCTGTCCGGGATCAACGGCAGTAGCAGCAAACAGACCGTCGGCGAAAAGTAGCGAACGGGTAGCCGTTTTACCTCACCCCTCCTGCCGTTTCTCCACTCTGCTCGGAGGAGCCGAGGCATATCCTGCGGCAGACGCAGGTTTTGCTTTGAGAAGCAGCATGAGGGGGTGAGGTCAGCATTGACGCATTGTCCCCTGTCCTCCGTCTGGCTCTGCGCTAAGGCGAGTTTTCTGTTGTCTGGAAAGCGGGACGCCTCAACGCGACAACATCAGGTTAGCGAGTGCACACCCAGGATACCCAGCGTGGCCGCTGTTGTAATCAGCAGTGCCCACAGCGTCGCCCCCAGCGACATGGCAACGAACAACCTGCGGGGCGGCACGCCGAAGGCCAGACCCAGTGCCGCCCCGACCTGTGCTCCTGTCGTGACGGGCGCCAGCAGTGCCAGCCCGACCAGCCCGTAGCGATCCCAGGCCCGGCGAATCGCGCTGTTCGGACTGCTGGCAATTTTGCCGCCCAGTCGCCTGAGCAGACGCTGCCGGACTGGCTGGCCCAATGCGGCCACCAACCCGACGCCAGCTGCATAGCTCATCACAGCAGTTAGCCCCACCAGCGCGGGCTGCAAGCCCAACGCCAACCCGGCCGGGATCGACGCCCAGAAAGAGAGGAAGGCGATCCCAAAGACACTCAAGAGTTGCGGTACAATAGACATACGCCATCAACCTGTTCAGACGGCCCCGACTATTCTACCGGTCTCATTCTGATCCCGTGATGTGTGTTTCCGAAATGGTACGTGAGAACGTGCCCCGCCAGTTGAGGAACAAGCTGTGACAGCCACCTTTCAAGAACTCGGCCTGAGCGAATCGCTGGTCAAAGCGATTACAGAACTGGGCTACGAAGAACCGACGCCGATCCAGGCCCGCACGATTCGTCTGATGCTTGAAGGCACAGATGTAATTGCGCAGGCGCAGACGGGTACGGGCAAAACGGCAGCTTTTGCGCTGCCCATTATCGATAAACTGGATACCAGCCTGCACGCGCCGCAGGCGCTGGTCTTGACGCCAACCCGCGAGCTGGCCGTGCAGGTCGCAGAAGCCTTTCATTCCTACGCCAAATACGGCAACGTCTCGGTGCTGCCCGTCTATGGCGGCCAGCCCATCGAGCGCCAGTTGCGCGCGCTGGATCGCGGAGTGCAGGTAGTGGTCGGGACGCCGGGGCGTCTGCTGGATCACATCCGGCGCGGCACGCTGCAGCTCGGCCAGGTGCGCACCGTGATCCTGGACGAAGCCGACGAAATGCTGGACATGGGTTTCATCGAGGACATCGAGACGATCTTGCAGGAGACGCCCGATACCCGCCAGACGGCGCTGTTCTCCGCCACCATACCCGGCCCGGTGGCGGCGCTGGCGCAGCGTTACCTGCGCGCCCCGCAGCGCATCACCATTCAGGCCGAGCAGATGACTGTGCCGCAAATCCGGCAGACGTATTACGAGGTCGGAGGCCGCGATAAGTTCGAGGTGCTGGCCCGCATCCTGGACTACGAGTCGCCCGGTTCGGCGATCATCTTTTGCCGCACCAAGAGCGAGGTCGATGCGCTTGGCGAGCGGCTGGTCGCCCGCGCCTTGCCCGCCGAAACCCTGCACGGCGACCTGAGCCAGGTGCAGCGGGATCGGGTGATGGGCCGGTTCCGCAGCGGACAGGCCGAGCTGCTGGTGGCTACGGACGTGGCCGCGCGTGGGTTGGATATTGAGCACGTCTCACACGTCATCAACTACGACATTCCACTCGATCCTGAAATCTACGTCCACCGCATCGGGCGGACGGGACGCGCCGGACGTGCGGGTTGCGCCATCACCCTGGTCAAGCCGCGCGAGCGGCGTCTCTTGCAAGAGATTCAGCGGGCGACCGGGGCGACCATTCAGCGGATGCGCATTCCGACCATCGCCGATGTGATCGCGCGCCGCCGCGAGTCCTTCAAGGAGACGCTGCGCGAGACGATTGCCGAGGGGGGGCTGGAACCGTATTCCATCATGGCCGAGGAGTTGGGCGAGGAATACAGCCCTACCGACCTGGCCGCCGCTGCCTTCAAACTGCTGCTGGGCACGCCGCCCGACGAAACGGAGGACGCGCTGGCCGAGCCGGAAGTCGAGCCGGAACGTGGTGGGCGCGGCGATGGGCGTCCCCGCCGACGGCGCGCCGAACGCCCGGAGCGTGGCGGGCGTGGCGGCTTCGGCCCAGAGCCAGGCATGACCCGGCTCTACCTGGATATTGGCCGCGACGACGGCGTGCGCCCCGGCGACATCGTGGGCGCAATCGCCAACGAGGCCAGCATTCCGGGGCGAGCTATCGGCGTCATCGAATTGTACGAGCGTTTCTCCTTTGTCGAAGTGCCAAGCAATCAATCGGATAGGGTGCTGCGCGCCCTGAAGCAGACGACCATCCGGGGACGCAAGATCGCGGCCAGCGTGGCCCGTCCACGCCGCCAGGATTGATCCCGGTTCCTGAATCGCTGAGGGGTTCAGCAGCGGGGCACGACGATGCCTGCAACCAGGCTGCTCACCGATTCGGGTGCAGCCTCGCCAACAATGAACGTTACACCGAATAAACATTGGGCGATGATTGAGCCGGAACTGCGCCGCACGCGCTTCTGCGCCAGCGCTGTACAGGTTCCATTACCCCGCTCGAGTTGGCCTGGTTATAATGCCCCTTTATAGCCTTTATCTTCACCTTGTAGGGGAAAACCAACGTGGAATATCGATTACTTGGCGGGTCAGGGTTCAGTGTGCCAGTTCTGAGCTTCGGGACAGGCACATTTGGCGGCAATCACCCTTTCTTCAGTAAATGGGGGAACAGCGATGTCACCCAGGCTACGCGCCTGGTTGATATATGTCTGGAAGCGGGCGCAAACCTGTTCGATACTGCCGACGTGTATTCATACGGCCAGTCAGAAGAAATCCTGGGCAAAGCTATCAGCGGGCGGCGCGACAAGGTGCTGATTTCCACGAAGGCCACCTTTCGCATGAGCGACGAGCCGAACGACGTGGGCACGTCGCGCTATCACCTCATCCGCTCCTGCGAGGCAAGCCTGCGCCGGTTGAACACGGACTACATTGACATCTATACCATTCACGGCTTTGACGCGCAGACTTCTGTGGAGGAAACGCTGCGGACGCTGGACATGCTGGTGCAGACGGGCAAGGTGCGTTACCTGGCCTGTTCCAATTTCTCTGGCTGGCATTTGATGAAATCGCTCGCCATCTCGGAAAAGTATGGCTGGGCGCGCTATTACGCCCACCAGGCCCATTACTCGCTGCTGCGGCGCGAGTATGAATGGGAACTGATGCCGCTGGCCCTGGATCAAAAGGTGGGCACGCTGGTCTGGGGGCCGCTGTCGCAGGGGCGGTTGAGTGGGAAATTCCGCCGCAACGCGCCGATCCCGGCTGGCAGTCGAGTGGCACAGGGCGCTGGCGAAGGGCCAGACATTCCAGAAGACTGGTTCTACCGCGTGGTGGATGTGTTGGATGCCGTCAGCGCGGAAACGGGCAAGACGGTGGCGCAGGTCGCCCTCAACTGGCTGTTGCAGAGGCCAACCGTTGCCAGCGTGATCATCGGTGCACGCGACGAAGCACAGCTACGCGAAAACCTCGGCGCGGTGGGCTGGAAGTTGAGCGACGAGCAGGTCGCGCGGTTGGATGCCGTAAGTGAAACCGACACCATTTATCCGTACTGGCATCAGCGCGGCTTCACCGAACGTAATCCACTGCCGACCAAACTGTACCGGTGACGTTCATTCAGCCGAACTGAGCGGCACAAGCCCGCTGTTTCAAGCAGCCGTGCAGAGCGAACGCAGATCGAACAGGGCAAGCGAACACGCCAGTAAATGACGCACGCCAAAGCCAGGGCCAGACGCCAGGGGCGTTAGCCGTGAGCACCCTGGCTGTTCACATGATATCTACAATAACTTCACACAATCTCCACAATCGGGCGATAAGCTAACCGATGTGCCGCAGAATCCTGTGAGATAAAATTCACAATCCGTGAGCGGCAAACCCAGAGGCAAGTTTATGCGAAGGTTCGTTACGATTGTGGTTGTAGTGCTGGTCATTGCGTGTATTGCCGGTGTTGTGTTCATTGTCCCCCAGCAACTCCGGCAGAACACGGCGACAGGCGGCGCTGGTGGAGGGCGAGCCGGGCAGCCTGCCGTCAGGCAGGTCACTGTCCAGAAAGGCCCGCTGACGCTCACTGTCAGTGCGACAGGCAATGTTGTCGCCAAACAGCAAGCTAATCTCAGCTTTGACCAGGCAGGCCGCGTTCAAGAAGTGCTCGTGCAGCAGGATCAGAAGGTCACGGCGGGGCAAGTCCTGGCCCGCCAGGACGATTCGGCCCAGAAATTCAATCTGGCGCAGGCTGAATACAACCTGAAGGCGGCAGACGCTGCGCTCCAGAAGCTGCTCAGGCCTGTTGACCCCGCCGACATTGCCGAGGCGGAAGCAAACGTCAAAGCGGCTCAGGCCGCCTACAGTGCCCAGGCCAGCAGCGTCAACCCGAACACTGTCAAAGCTGCGCAGCTTGCCTATGATCAGGCGGTGTCCAATGCGCAAATGGCCGAGCAGCAGCGCATCGCGGCGGGTGGACAGTTCGCCAATGATGATCCCAACTATCAGAAGTACGTGGCGGCTGTCGGGCAGGCCCAGATTAACGCTCAGATCGCGCAACTCAAGCTGCAACAGGCTCAACGTGGAACCTCACTGAGCAAGGCCACGACCAACATCACCTACCAGCAAGCGCTGCTGGCCCAGCTCAAGGCCGGGCCAAAGCAGAGCGACATCGACGCGGCTCAGGCGGCCTACTATGTTGCCAAAGTACAGCGCGAGCAGGCGCAGCACGACCTGGACAATACTCAGCTTGTCGCGCCGTTTGCCGGGGTCGTTTCAACCGTCAACATCAAACCAGGTGAGATCAGCAGTGGGCCAGCGATGGTGCTGACGGATACCAGCGAAATGTACGTCGATATCCACGTCGATGAGGCCGACATCGGCAACATCCACATCGGTCAACTCGTTGACGTGACATTTGACGCGCTGCCCGGAGTCGCCGTGAAGGGCAAAGTGCAACGCATTGCCCAGACCGCCGATACAACGGCCTCCGTGATCACTTACCCTGTGCGCGTCATTCTGGACCCCAACAATGCGGCGCTGAAGGTCGGCATGACGGCGAATGCGGTGTTCCATGTGCAAGACATCGAAAGTGCCCTGCGCGTTCCGAACGAATATCTGCGTCTGAACCGCACCACCAACCAGTACACGGTCAATCTGGTCAACCGGGACGGGACGATTGAGCAGGTTCCTGTCCAGATCGGTCTACAGGGGTCCGATTACAGCGAAGTGATTAGCGGTCTGAACGAGGGCGAGGTCATTGCGCTGATCACGGCCAACATCGCGCCTGGCACTGGTGCGGCTGGCGGCCAGGCAGGCGGCCCGCCACCCGGACCGTGAAACCAGGAGAAGGAAATACGCGATGTTCACACGATTACGGAACCTGATCATCCTGGCAATCCTTGTGATTGCTGTCGCAGCCTTTATCCGCTTCCGTGTGCTGGCGCAGACGCCTGCTGCCGGCGGGCGCGGTGGGGCCACCCCGCCGACGCAGGACACTAGCGTGGTGGATCGCGGCGAAGTGGCGGTCACCGTCAGCGCGACTGGCCCTATTCAGGCCAACCAGACCGTTTCACTGTCCTTCCCGATCAATGGGAAAGTGGCAACCATCAACGTCTCCGAGGGCGACTATGTGCGTAAGGGCCAGACCATCGCTACCTTGAATACGCAGGCGGCCCTCGATGCGCTGCTGCTGGCGCAGGCCAAAGTCGCGCAGCAGCAGGTGGCGCTGCGCCAGTTGACCGAAAAGCCGCGCCAGGTGGACATCAACGTGGCCCAGGCGGCGCTGGATATGGCGAATGCTTCGCTGAAATCGGCTATGAGCGGCCCGGATCAATTGCAAACCCAGATCAACGCGCTGAACGTCGAAGTTGCCAAGAACCAGCTCTGGCAGATCGAGTTACAGCGCGACGCTGACAACAACCGCAAAGCCCAACTGCAAAGCAATCCTCGCACGGCGGGGCAGGCGGCCTCGCTGCCCAGCGACGCCACCCATAACGGCCAAATTGCGTCGGCAGATTACAACGTCCAGATCGCCCAGGCGCAGCTTGATGCTCAGAAGTCCCAAGGCGCCAATGTGGGCAGTATTGCCTCTGCCCAGGCGCAGGTCGTGTCGGCCCAGAACGCCTTGAATAAGCTGCTGGCAGGCGGTGACAAAGATGACATCGCCCGCGCCGAAGCCCAGTTGCAGGCGGCCCAGGCGGCGCTGGACCAGGCCAAAGACAACTTTGCGAAAACCGCGCTCCTGGCTCCGTTTGACGGTGTGGTAGCGCAGATCAATCTGCACCCGGGCGAAGTGCCGCCCGCTACCGGTGCAGCAGTCACGATGCTCGACACCAGCAGCTTCTACGTCGATGTGCCCATTGACGAAACGGACGTTGCCAAAATCGCTGTCGGCCAGCCGGTTACACTCACACTCGATGCTTTGCCGGGTGTCACCGTCAACGGCAAGGTGGCGCGCATTGCCGAAACCCCGACGATGAGCGGTGACGTTGTCACCTACACAACCCACATCGAGATCGACCCGGCGGGGCAGCCGCTGCGCTCGGCTATGAGCGCCACTGCCACGATCACTACCAGCAAGGTTGAGAACGTGCTGCGCATTCGCAATCGATTCGTGCTGCTGGATCGTCAGAGCGGAAGAGCCTTCGTCAACCTGCGCCAGCCGGACGGGACCTTCAAGGAAGTACCGGTTGTCCTCGGCCTGCGCAACGACACGTACAGCGAAGTCAAGAGCGGGCTGTCGGTGGGCGATGTCGTGGGCAGCATCCAGGCCCAGCAGGGTGGTTTTGGGCCGTTCGGACGGTTCGGTGGCGGTGGTAACAACCAGGGCAATGCAGGCGGCGGCACTCAGCCCGCGCCGAACGGGCAGGAAGGCACTCCGAGCGGTGGGCAAGGTGGCCGCGGCGGAGCCAACCAGAGCACACCCGACAGCGCGCAAGGGGGCTAAAATCTCGATTGGCGGGCAGCTACCTGCCCACAGCTTAAATCCGGACGCTAAAGCAAGGTGAAGAATGCCAGGACAGAAGCAGCCAGAATATGTGGTTCCCACGGACGAGCGTGGGCGCAAAGCCGTGATCGACGTGCGCAACATCACCAAAATCTACAAGATGGGCGACATCGAGGTTCCGGCGCTGCGCGGGGTGTCGTTGCAGGTCTACGAAGGCGAATTCGTGAGCATCATGGGGCCGTCGGGGAGCGGCAAGAGCACGATGCTGCAAATCTTGGGCGCCCTCGACCAGCCGACCAGCGGTGAATACTACCTGGACGGCGTAAATGTCGCCAAACTCAAGGATACGCAGCTTGCCAGCATCCGAAACAAGAAGATCGGCTTCGTCTTCCAGAGTTTCAACCTGCTGAAGCGGACCAGCGCCCAGCGCCAGGTGGAACTGCCGCTGATCTACGCAGGGGCGCGTGACCGGGCCAAACGTGCCCGTGCTGCGCTTCAGGCGGTGGGCCTGGGAGACCGGCTGCGCCACAACCCGAACGAACTGTCCGGCGGCCAGCAGCAGCGCGTCGCCATCGCCAGGGCCATCGTGACCAACCCGGCCATTGTGCTGGCCGACGAGCCTACCGGCAACCTGGACTCGCGCAGCGGCACGGAAGTCCTCAAGATTTTCCAGGAGATGAATCGTAAGCAAGGCATCACGACGGTCTTCGTCACCCACGATCCCTTTGTGGCGCGTCATACAGATCGGATCGTGATGCTGCGCGACGGTCAAATTGTGGCCGATCAACCTGTGCCCGACCCGATTGAGGCGGGAACCGTCGAGCGGCCTTCCGAGAGCGCCGAACTGGAATCGCTGTTCAAAGAAACGTATTATGCGGACAGGAAGGAGAAAGTTTCCTGATGCGCCTGCTGGAGTCGCTGCGGATCGCCATCACTGGACTGCTGTCAAACCGGCTCCGTTCGGTGCTGACGATGCTCGGCATCGTGATCGGCGTTGCTGCCGTGATTGCCCTGGTTAGCTTTGGGCAGGGTTTCCAGCAGTTTGTCACGGCCCGCTTCCAGGCGCTTGGCAGCAACCTGATCACGGTCTTTCCGACGCGCCCGGGCGGGCCGAACAGCCAGAACGTCAAGCCCAAGCCGCTGACCATGAGCGATGTCCAGGCGATCTCCAACCCGATCTATGTGACAGGCGTGACGGCAGTTGCGCCTGTTTACAACGTTAGCGGCGCGGTGACGGCCAACGGGAACAGCCTGACCATGAACGTCCAGGGCACAACACCTGCCTGGCAGGTGGTGCGCGATTGGGCGGTAGCCGATGGGCGCTTCATCGACCAGGACGACGTCAATGGAACGGCTAACGTGGCTGTCCTGGGCAGCACTACCGTCAGCAAGTTGTTTGACGACGGCAGCGACCCTGTCGGCCAGCTTGTCAACATCAAGGATATTCCGTTCCGGGTCATCGGCGTGCTGGTCAGCAAAGGTGGCTTTGGTGACGCCGATCAGGTCGTCATTGTCCCACTCACGACGGCTCAGAAACACCTGGGTGAAACGGCGCGCCGTGCCAGCAATGGTGAATTCACTGTATCGACGGTGCTGGTCAAGGCCGTCAACGAGCAGCAGATGTCCACTGTTCAGGCCGAAATCACGCAACTGCTGACAGAGCGTCACGACATTCAGTTTGTCGGCCTGGAAGATTTCCGAGTTCTCAGCCAGGAACAAATCCTGACGACGGTCAACAACGTCACCGGCCTGATCACGCTTTTCCTGGGTGTCGTGGCCGGGATCAGTCTGGTCGTGGGCGGGATCGGCGTCATGAACATCATGCTGGTCTCCGTGACGGAACGCACCCGCGAAATTGGTCTGCGCAAAGCGGTTGGGGCGCGCTATTTCGACCTCCTGTCGCAATTCCTGATCGAGAGCACCGCGCTCTCGCTGGGCGGTGGGCTGCTTGGTGTCCTGCTTGGCGCGCTGGTGGCCTATATTGGCAGCCAATTGATTCCCAACCTGACGCTCTCGATCACTCCGGCGGCGGTCATCCTGGCCGCAGGCGTCAGCATCGCCATCGGTATATTCTTCGGCGTGTACCCGGCCAGCCGTGCGGCGGCGCTTAACCCTATCGAGGCATTGCGGTATGAGTAAGCTCCTCGAAAACGTGCGCGTCGCATCGACGGCGCTGATGAGCAACAAGTTCCGCGCGCTGCTGACGACACTCGGCATCGCCATCGGCATCGCGGCGGTGGTCATTCTGGTATCGTTAGGGCAGGCTGTCCAGAACTACGTGACCAACCAGTTCCTGAGCGTTGGCTCCGACCTGATCTACGTGCGACCGGCGACTTCGTTCCGAGGCCCTGGCTTTGAAGTTGGGCGGGGTGGCGGGCAGTTATCCTCGCTGACCGAAAAGGACGTGGCGCTGCTGCAAGACCCCTTCAACGTTCCAGGCGTCAAAGCAGTTGTGCCGCTGATCAACGTGGGGCGGCCTGTGTATAACGGGTCAAATACGGAGCGTATCAACGTCTCCGCGACGACGGCGCTTTACTTTGAGGTCATGAACCGGCAGGCTGCCTCGGGGCGGCTCTTCGACGATCAAGACGTGCTGTCCGCGTCGCGGGTGGCTGTCATCGGGCAAACGACGGCCAGAAACCTGTTTCCGGGCAACGCCGACCCACTTGGCGATGAGATTCGCATCGGTAACGTCACCTTCCGGGTGATCGGCATCCTGGAACTGTTCGGCACCAGCAGCTTTGGTCAGGATCAGGACGATGTCGTATTCGTGCCGATCACGGCAGCCGAACTGCATCTGGCCTCGGAGCGGCGCAGCAGCGGGCAGATTCCGGTCAGCCTGATTTACATTCAGGCGGCCAACATCAACGCTATCGACAACATCGTTGCCACGACAACGGAGCTGCTCCGTACCCAGCACAAGATCAAAGCCGGCAAAGACGACGATTTCCAGATCACAGCCCAGAAAGACCTGATCAACAACTTTGACCAGGTGATCACGACGCTGACCATCTTCCTGGCCGTCATCGGCGGCATCAGCCTGGTGGTGGGCGGCATCGGCGTCATGAACATCATGCTCGTGACGGTAACGGAGCGCACTCGTGAGATCGGGCTGCGCAAAGCGGTTGGTGCACGTGGTTGGGACGTGCTGCTTCAGTTCCTGACCGAGGCCATCTTCCTGTGTGGGATTGGTGGCGCTGCCGGGCTGCTCCTCGCCACAACGGTCACCAACATCGTCAGTGCCCTCGTTCCAGACCTGTCCCCGTCCGTGAGTGTGGTGGGCGTGGCCCTGGCCGTCGGCGTGACGACTCTGGTCGGCGTTTTCTTCGGCTTGTATCCGGCCAGCCGCGCCGCTGCGCTCAACCCGATTCAGGCCCTACGGACGGAATAAGTCTAAATGTACTGCGATAGGAAGTAACACCCTTGAACCCTGTGAATCTGCTCATGACTACCAACGCCCTGCTGCTCCTGGCCGGGCTGCTTATTCTGGGGGTCAACGTCGTCTTCAGTGCCATCCGCCTCCAACGCGGACACCTGCGCGCGGGTGTGCTCGGCGTCCTGGCGACGCTGGTCGCCTGTGCGCTCATCACCGTTGGACTGGTGCGCACGACGTTCCCCGCGTTGGGTGGTGGCGTGCTGCCCGGTGTGGCTGGTCTGGCTGCGCCGGGCGCTGCAGAGGGAGCTTCGGCTGCGCAGGACGGCGCACCTGGCCCATCAGGGCAGCAGCCGGATGGAGCCAACCCAACCGGCTCGACAATGCTTCCCGCCCCGTTAATGACGGCGATGGCATCCGGCAGAATACCCGCGCCGGTCATGACCCAGATCGCGGAGGGGACACTGCCCGCACGCCAGTTTGGCGGCAACCGGCCCGGTGGTAACACGGGCGGTGGTAACGCCAGCGCCGCCAGTGGGACGCCTGGGACGGGTGGCCGACCCAACCGCGCTAACGGCGGGAATGGCGGCAACCTGAACGGGAACACCGCCGCCACGCCAGCCGCTGGCAGCGTGGCTGGCGGTAATTCAGGCAGCGACAGCGCCAACGGCGGCAATGGTGGCGGGAACCGCACAGGCGGCAACGCTGGTGGTGGCACGCGCTTTGGTGGCGGCAATACCGGTGGCAACTTTGCTGGCAGCAGCTTTGCTGGCAGTCAAGGCGCAGCCCAGGCCAACCAGATTTACGCTGCGGTCCTGGTGGTCGGCGCGATCCTGATCGGCGTCGCCGGCATTTTCCTTTATCGCCGTGAACGGGAGCGCGACTCCTTTGAGCCATCCTGGTCGCCAGGTTTGCTGTACATCGGTGCGGGCGTCTTCGTGCTGGTCGCGGCACTGGTCATCCCTGCTTTGCCGGGGCAGTTTTTCGTTGCCAGAGCGGCAGGCGCGGGCCGCTTCGTAAGCACGTCCAATGGCCCGCTGCCCACCCGTGTTGGCGTTCAAACATCAACGCCGACGGCGACCCCTGTCCCGTCGAGCACGCCTACCGCGCTGCCCACTCTGACTCCTGCACCAGGCGAAAGCCCGACTCCGCTCTTTACAGCGATTGCCTACGCCAGCACCGATACTGCTCTTAGTACCACTGCGCCCTGTACGCTCGCGGCACAGACCACCATCAACCTGCGTGGCGATCCGTCGGTCCAGCAGCAGGCTATCGGCAGGGTTTTTGCGGGCGCGCTGCTCTCGGCAACAGGCCGCACCGCCGACGGAAAGTGGTGGCGCGTGATCAGCACCAACGACGTGTCGCCGGTGGGAGGCTGGGTCAGCGCCGACTTCGTGAAGGTCGTATCAGGCTGCGCGGACGACGCGATCCCGGTGGTCGGGCCGACGCTTACCCCGTCGCGCACGCCGCGTCCGTCCCGCACACCCGTGCCCTCGCCCACGCCTCGCCCCAGCGCGACGCCCCGGCAGACGGCAACCAGCGTCCCGGCTTCGCCTGCGGAGGCTTCACCCTCCCCGACGAGCGCCCCGTCGGCGACTGCTGTCGTCGCACAGGCCAGCGCAGCGAGCTGCACGATCATGACGACGGTCTCGATCAGCCTGCGTCCCGACCCGTCGAAGACTCAGCCGCCGCTGGCGCAGATTCCGGAGGGAACGGCCCTCACCGCGACAAGCAAGACTGCCGATGGCGGCTGGTGGCACGTGACATACCCGGCGGCAGACGGCAACAAAGAGGGGTGGATTGGTAATGCGGGCGTATTCCCGGCTTCGGCCTGCGCCAGCCTGCCCACTGCAACGCCGTGAATCTTTTCTTCTTTGCGTCCTGGCTCCCTTGCCAGTCGTGGCGAGGGAGAATAGCCCTTGTTCTGGGGTGGGTGACGGTGCTGAATCTGGTGTTGCCCGGCCCGGTGCGCGCAGCCGACCCGGTGTATTGGACACCTGGCCCCAGAGGCGTAGAATATGCCAGAGTGCCCGCCTTTGGCGCGGCGGCCAGACCAGGCAACAGCATCTTGCTGGCCCGCATCGACCCGTCGGCGGTACTCTTTCGTGTTTACTATCGCGCCAGCAAGCCCCGGATCGTTCAGGACTGGCTCAAGGAATTCCCTGGCGCGGCGCTGATCGTCAACGCCAATTTCTACCGGAGTCGGGGCCGCCCATTGGGGCTGGTCATGATCGGCAATAAGCTGGTGAGCTTGCCCAGCGGACGCCCGGGCGCTGGTATTTTCCAGGTCAAAGGGGAGGTTCCGCAGGTTGGTTTGCTTTCAAAGGAGCAGGTTCTCAGCAACCAGGAGGCTCGTGAGTATACGGAGGCATTCGAGGGTTATCCGCTGCTGATCGAGGCCGGCCAACCTGTCTCGACGATGGCCGACTACGATGCCCGGAGCCGGGCACGGCGCACCGTGATCGCTCAGGACGGCGCAGGCCGCATCCTGATCGTGGTCACGACGCCTGTCGAAGTCACCCTTTCCGAGATGACTGGCTGGCTGCTCACCTCCGGCCTGAACGTCGTTACGGCTCTGAACCTGGATGGGGGCTTTTCGTCGCAGATGATCATTCCGGCGAGCGGTGACCAACCTGAACTCGCCAGCGGGATCGTGGGCGTGCCGGTAGTCCTGGTCGTCTACTCCCGTTGACGTCGATCTGAACTCGATCTGAAAGCTGGTCATGATGTTCGAACAGGCCATCCCGGCGGTAAGCACAGTCACCCACATTCTGGTGGTGGACGACGATCCGGAGATTGTGCGTCTGCTGCGCGCGTATCTGGAGCAGGGCAGTTACCGAGTTTCGACGGCCAACGATGGCGAAACTGCCTTGCGCATCCTGCGCCGCGAACGTCCGAACTTGATGATCCTTGACCTGATGCTGCCGGATCGGGACGGGTGGGATATCACGCGCGTCGTGCGCAGCGATCCAACACTGTCCTATCTGCCGATCATCATGCTCACCGCGCGGATCGAGGACAGTGACAAGATTATCGGGCTGGAACTGGGAGCGGACGATTACATTACCAAGCCCTTCAACCCGCGCGAGGTCGTGGCGCGTGTACGCGCTGTGCTGCGGCGCACCCAGGCGGGCAGCAGCGCCGAAAGCGCGCCTGTGCTGGAATGGGGCGCGATCCGTCTGGACGTGGCGCGGCGCATGGTCACGGTGAGCGGACAAACGGTTGACCTGACGCCGACGGAATTTGACATCCTGCGCACCCTGATGGAGAACCCCGGCTACGTCTTTACCCGCTCCTCGCTCATCGAGCGCAGCCTGGGCTACGACTACGAGAGTCTGGAGCGCACACTGGATACACACATCAAGAATCTGCGGCGCAAGATTGAACCTGATCCCAAGCAGCCAGTCTACATCCAGACCGTGTATGGGGTAGGTTACCGCCTGGAAAAGCCGCCGACATGAACCGACTGTGGGTACGCCTGAGCATTGCGTTTGGCCTGGTGGTGCTGCTGGGCGTCGTCAGCATCGCAGTCAGCTACATTGTCCTGTCGAGGGCCGATCTGGTCGATGCGCCCCTTCAGGTCTGGCTCGAAGGGCCACGCGGCGTTCTTGAACAACTGGCGAGATATTACAAGAAGCACGAAGGCTGGCAGGACGTGGAAACATTCCTGCTTGGCGCGGAAAGTGCCTTGCCCGACTCGCGCGTCGTTCTGGCCCTGCATGACAGTGCCAGCGGTGCTCTGTTCACCGCTCATCCCGATTTGCCTGCCCATCCCGACGAATCTATCCCTGTCCTGGTCGAAGGCCAGGCACGGGCCACCCTGGACATTTTCCGCAACAAGGCACTGCATATCACGCCCAATCAGTCGGCGTTTTTTCTGGCCCGCCTGCGTGATTTTGTACTGGTTGTGGCAGCCATTGGGAGCATCGTCGGCATCGTGTTTGGCGTTCTGGTCAGCCGTTCGCTGACAGCGCCCCTTGAGCAGCTTGCGACGGCAGCGCAGGCCATTGGCGCGCGCGAACTGCACCGTCGTGTCGCCATCCGGGGGCGCGCCAGCCAGGAAATCGTGTCGGTGGCGAATGCCTTCAACGACATGGCCGCCGCGCTGGAAAAGGGCGAAACGCTGCGCCGTAATCTGGTCGCGGACGTGGCCCACGAGCTGCGTACCCCACTCAGCGTCTTGCAGGGCAATCTGCTGGCGATCCTGGACGGCGTGTACCCACTCGACACTCAGGAGATCGCGCGTCTGTACAGCCAGACCCACCTGTTGAACCGTCTGGTCAACGACCTGCACGAGTTGAGCCAGGCCGAGGCCAAACAGCTTCGGCTGAACGTGCAACTAGTCGATGTGGCACACGTCCTGGAGAGCGTGGTCAGCGCCTTTGGCCCGACGGCGGATGAAGCGCAGGTGCATCTTGAATTGCACGTCGCGCCCAATTTGCCTCGCGCCTTGCTCGATCCCATGCGGCTCACTGAGGTGCTGGACAATCTGCTTGGCAATGCGCTGCGGCACACACCGCCGGGCGGCACGATTTCTCTGTGTGCCGAAGTGTCGGGGGAAGACCTCGTTTTGACCGTCAAAGATACGGGTGAGGGCATCAGTGCCGAACACCTGCCACACGTCTTTGATCGGTTTTACCGGACAGATCGGGCGCGCAGCCGCGCGACTGGCGGCACGGGCCTGGGGCTGGCGATTGTGCGCGCCATCGTCGAGATGCACGGCGGGCAGATCACCGCCACCAGCGACGGGGTTCCGGGGCACGGGACGACCTTCACCGTGCGTTTCCCGGCGCTCGAGAAGACGTGAGCTATCACGTTCCTGTCGCCTCGATCAAGGCCCTTTCCATCACGGCCAGCGGCGCATCAACGCCCGTATACAGCCGGAACTGTTCTGCCGCCTGTAGCAGCCGCATCCGGTAGCCGGGAACGACGATCATCCCCCTGGCCCTGGCCTGCCTCATCAACAGCGTTTCGAGCGGTTCCGCCACGATGTCCAGCAGCACTGCGCCAGGTCGGAGAATGGTCTCTGGCACAATGCTCTCTTCTGGCGCTTTGTAGCCCACCGACGTAGCGTTCACCAGAATGTCGTAATGCCCAACGCGCGGCAGTTCGTCCAGCGGATGCGCCGGCAGCAGGCCGAACTCGTTCGCCAGTGCCTGCGCCCTGTCCACGCTGCGATTATACAGATCTACTTTGGCCCCGCTGCTAACCAGCGCGTAGATGACGGCGCGGCTGGCTCCGCCTGCGCCGACGACGACAGCCGTTTTCCCATCGAGCACGGTGACTTCCTGCAAGGCCTGTCTGGCTCCGTACCAGTCCACGTTGTACCCGGTCAGTTGGCCGTCGTCGTTGACAATCGTGTTCACCGATTTGATGCGCGCCGCCACCGGATCAAGCCGGTCAAGATAAGGCAGCACCATCTCCTTGAAGGGCATGGTCACGCCGCAGCCTCGAATGTCCAGCGTTCGGAGCGACTGCACGGCGGACGGCAGATCGCTCACGCCAAACGCCACGTAGGTGTAATCCAGGCCCAGTGCCCGATAGCACGCATTGTGGTACTGGACGCCGACCTTGCTGGGTTTGGTGGCGAATGAGCAGCACAGGCGTGGATAGGACGACATCACGTTATCTCCTCTATCAAAACAAACTCCCTTCTCCATAGGATAGAGAAGGGAGCCTTTTCACAACAATCCATTCCTGGACAGTTTCCCTCTCTGCGAAGCGGAGAGGGGCCAGGGGTGCGGTCAACTCCCCTACTTCTTGAGCTTGATCGACACCTTGTCGCTGACGGCCAGCGGCTGGTCCAGGTTGTTGAGGTCGAGGACGGCGACGATATAGTACAGGTTGCCCGACCCGATGGAGGTAAAGGCCGAGTTCGGGATGAACAGCACCACGTCGTCAAAGGCGGCCTGGTTGCTCTTGGCCGTGAACGTCGCGCCCGTGCCCAGGCCCTTGCCGATCCGGAAGTTCTCGTCCTTGGTGGGCAGCGGCTTGTTGTTGCTGTCGAAGAACAGGACGGCGACAGCGCCCTTCTTGCCCTTGAAGTTGTCCACCTCGAACGATACCGTGACCGCCATGCCCTTCACGCCCTTCAACTTGACGTTGAACTTGGTATCGATGTTGTTGATGGTTGCCGAGGGGCCATTGGCTTCAGGAACGGGCGTCGCGTCGGCATCGCTGGGGTTGGCGTCCGTCAGCTTGCCAGGGTCGGGCAGCGCCAACCGCCCTTCGCCAAACACCGGATCAGGGCCTTTGTCGCCCAGGTCTTTGACGTTGGCGAGCAGGAAGGCGCGCACCTCTGCGGCCTGCATTTCCGGGAATTTTTCCAGCACCAGACCTGCCGCACCCGCCACCAGCGGCGCCGCGCCGGACGTGCCGGAAAACCCGTCCTCGTAGACAGGTAGCACTTCGCCCGTCGGCGCGGTGATGTCGGGCTTGATACGGTCATCGTTGGTTGGCCCTTGCGAGCTGTAGATTTCGATCTTGTCTTTGGTCAGGCCCGTCGCGCCGACGGTCAGCGCACTGTTGGAGTCGCCGGGAACGGTCACGCTGTGATCGGGAACCTGTGCCCAGTCCGGGAAAATGGCATTCGGGACAAAGATGTCGATGAGGTTGTCGTCGTTGCCCTTTTCCTTGTGAACGATCAGATAGTAGAGTTCTTTGGGAGTGGCTTCAAAGCTGGTCGCCTGGAACGGAAAGTCGTTTTTGCGGCCTTTCTTGGCTTCGGCAGCCGTCACGACCTCGTTGCCGTCCTTGTCCAGCACGCGGAAGTCATATTCGGCCTTTTCTTTGCCGCCCCAGTTGCCATTCCAGTTCATCACAACGGTGGTGATGGGTGCGAACGGTACAAAGGGCAGCGCCGCCAGTTTTTCGCTGAAAGCGTGCAGCCCCTTGCCGTTATCCTGGTACTGGAACATGGTATGGTCAACGGCCTCGTTGCCCGCTGCGTTGACCCACAGCACACCTGAATCCTTCACGATGGCGTCCACGGCCAGCGACTCGCCGAACGTGCCGTCGCGCGGGCCAACCGCCGATCCCACCGAGTAGTTGATGATCTGCACTTTGGAGTCCAGCAGGAACTGGACAGCGTTGATCCAGCTTTCGCGGCTGGAACCGTCAAACTGCGCGATGTATAGCTCGGCGTCCGGCGCAGCGCCGTGAACGACCATTGCGCAGGCTGTGCCGTGCACTTCTTCTTGCTGATCCAGTTCGTCCAGCGGGACGTTCGATTTCATCTGGTCGGCAGGTGGCAGGGCCTTGCCCGCGTTCTGCATGATGCCGCCGAAGCCCATGTCCAGGATGCCGATGCGCACGCCCTTGCCGGTGATCCCGGCCTTGTGCCATTTGTCGGCGCCGATGGTCACTGCGCCTTTGGTGTTGAGGTTCTGCAAATTGACGATCTTCGCTGTCTTGGGCGTGGGCGGGCGGAAGCCGACCACGTGGTTGACTTTGGCGATCTTGGTCAGATAGCCGAGCAGCGGCCCCGGCGACTGGAACTGGCCCAGGACGGACAACGGGATGCCGATCTCGACTTCCTCGTTGTTGTCGTCGTAGCTGTACACGCTGACGCCGAGCGCCTTCAGGTCGGTGGTCACGGATGGCAGGCTGTCTTTTGAATCGAGCGCCAGGTAGCCCGCAATCTCGTTGCTGCCGTTGATGATCTTGCGGTCACGGGCCAGCTTTTCGACGGCTTTCGCGTCGCCCTTGTCTCCGTAGGCGGTCAGCAGATCGATGTAGCTCAACGGGATGCCGAGCTTGTCCAGGATGCCCGAATCCTTGAGGAAAGCGGCCAGTCCGCTCGCGCCCTTATCCTTGTAAATCTGGACGATGCGCTTGTAGAGTTCGGCCAGGTCGGAGTCGCCCAGATTCTGCGGCAGCTTGTCGATGAACGGCTTCAGATCGGGATACGCCTTGATCAGATCGTCCAGCGTGGTCGGCGGGTTGACGGCTGGCACGGTGCCAACCGAGATGGGTGGTGCACCCTCGGTGGCGTTGATCGTGCCGCCGCCCGTCGCAGGCGGCGTGCCGCGAATGCCCGGCGGGGTCGAGGTTGGCTTGGGATTGGCCGGTTCGATGGAGATTTCGGTTCCTTCGGCTGCGCCTGGCGTTGCGGCCATCGTGGGCGCGTTGGTCGCCATTGCAACAGTGGTGGCAGCGCTGGTCGGCGCCGTCGTGGCCGTCGCGGCGGCGGTGGTCGGCGTCGCCGGAGGGTTGGTCGGTACGGCAGTTGGATTGCCTCCGCAGGCGGCCAGCATCAGCGCGCCGACCAGGAACAATACCCCTAAATAGGTGCGTTTCATGTGTGTTGCAGTCTCCCTTGTGGATGCGCAAATTGACAATGAGGTTGACCTCACCCCCTCTCCAGTGGGAGAGGGGGAACCGGAATGAGGCGAGGCCAACCAGCTAGAAACTTTCGTTACGGTTCAGTGCAAACCCTCCTACGACCAGGAACAGCACCGAAAACCCGGCCAGGACCGCCCACCGTACCCATAGTTCGCCCGCCGACGAGGGATAGGTGACGCCCTGCACGGCAGGGGCCGGGAGGAAGCGCCGCGTATCGCCCAGGGCGGGCAGCGGCTTGTTATTCTTGTCCAGCACCGGGCTGAGGACGACGATCCGCCCCTCGGCGTTGCGGGCGACCATGTCCGCCGTCCCGCCGAGCGCTTCCAATGACCAGCGCGTGACGGTGAGCTTCGACAGGGGTTCCAGCGCGCCTTCCATCTTGAAGAGCACACCCGGGAACAGAATCTGCACGAATAGAACGGCCAGCACCGCGTAAGTGACGGCGTTCACCTGCCGCACCAGCGCCGACAGCAGCAACCCGATGCTCACCCCGGCGATGGCCGTCAGCGCCAGTGTGATGAACATTTCGAGCGGCCCCCAGGTGATCAGGCCCTGGCCGGGTAGCTCCGCGCCCAGCGAGACGGTGAGCAGCAGCAGCAGACAACTGATCAGGCACAGTCCGCCGTAAACCACCACTTTGGAGAGCAGGTAGGGTGGGATGCGCAGGTTGACCATGCGTTCTCGGAAGAACAGGCTGCGCTCCTCGACGATGGTATAGGCCGAGGCGAAAATGCCAAGCAGCGTCACCGACAGCGACATCATGAACAACAGGCGCTGCGCGTCGTTGGCCGGGGCAAACGTGCCCAACGCTTTCACGTTTGAGGGCGCTTTGTCCGG
Source organism: Chloroflexota bacterium (assembly GCA_021325095.1). Taxonomy (GTDB): domain Bacteria; phylum Chloroflexota; class Anaerolineae; order Aggregatilineales; family UBA2796; genus JAJPHV01. Next base: position 105,506 of record JAJPHV010000015.1, read on the forward strand.
GTCTGTGCCGACAGGTGTCAGCGGCAGTTTATTCAGGAATTCGCGGAATTCCACGTCGCTACCCCGCGGAACCAGCATTTGCCCGCGCGTATTCTGGATGCTGTCCATGCTGATCAGCCCCAGGAACAGCCCGACCAGCGGCAGCACCAGCAGCAGCCCGATCAGCGTGCGCAGATCGTGGCGGGCCAGCGTCAGCGTGCGTTCGGTCAGGACGCGCAACTGGTGGCCGAACGTGCCCCGGCGCGCCAGCCGCAGCCTGCGGTTGGCAAGGGCTGTATCGCCTGCATCGGCCTTTTTCTCTACAGGCGCGTGCAGACGGTTCAACACGTTCTTGGCATACTGTGGCGTCTGCTTGAAGGCTTCTGCCCAGCGCCGGGCCGCTTCGCCGGGACTCAGCTTTTCGGTGCTGTCCTCGTCGATGGGCTGGAACACACGGTTGTAGATTTCCGGGTAGTCCCGCACGCCGAAGAAGGTCAGGGCCTCTTTGGGCGGGCCGAAGTAGGCCAGGTTGCCCCGCGCCATCAACGCCAACTGGTCGCACTGCCCGATGTTCAGCGTCGTATGTGTCACGACGGCAACAATGTGCCCGCGATCCGCCAGGCGGCGCAGCGTATCCATCATTGACTTGTCCAGGCCCGGATCAAGCCCCGACGACGGCTCGTCCATAAACAGCAGGCTCGGTTCGGCCATTAATTCCAGCGCAATACTGACGCGCTTCTTTTGCCCACCGCTCAGGCTGCGCACCAACTGGTTACGGAAGTCCGTCAGTTCCAGCGTTTCCAGCACTCGGGTAATGCGCTGTTCGCGGGAGGCTTGCGGCTCGTTGGGGAAGCGCAGCCTGGCGCCGTACATCAGGGCCTGGTACACCGTCAGGTCATTTTGCACGATATCGGCCTGCGGCACGTAACCGATGATCGGCTGGTACATCCCGTAGTTTTCGTACAGATTGTCGCCGTTGACCAGCACCTGCCCACCGGTGGCTCGGTTCGCCCCGTTCAGCGCGCGCAGCAGCGTCGATTTGCCCGATCCGCTGCCGCCGATGATGGCGACGAATTCCTGCGGGTGGATGGAGAGCGTCACGTCGCGCATAGTGTTGCTGGCTTTGGGCGGGAAGCCGGTGCGGTACGTCATTTCCAGGTTCACCGCGTCCAGTTGAAAGCGCTGCACGGAGGGCAATCGCAGCAGCGCCTTTCCTTTGTAGACCAGCAGCGCCTGGTCGATGCGGATCACGTCCTCGGCCTGCAAACGGTACGGGCCGGTGATGCGCCGGTCATTGACGTACACGCCGTTGGTGCTGCGCAGATCAGTTAACACGTGATGATCGCCCTGCTCGGTGATCTGCGCATGATGCCACGACACCGCCAGTGCATCCAGCTTCAAATCGGACTGCGGATCGCGCCCGATGGTGTACGGCGTCTTTTCGAGCGGGTACAGCTTGCCCGCCGCCTGTGACTTCATGGCCCGCTCGACGGGGTTGGTGTACATCATGGTGACGCCCTTGCCCGCCGCGTTTTGCAGCCGGACGTTGTCCCCGTCGCGCAGTACCTGGCTGTCTACGGGCTTGCCGTTGACCAGGACGCCGCCCTTGCCGGTGATGTCGTATACACGGTAATTGCCGCCTTCCAGCGTCAGCCGCGCGTGGCGGACGGCAATGCCTTCGTATTGGAGCGAAATGTCCTGATGGCTTTCGCTGCCAATGTCCAGAATCTTCTGGACGAGCAGCACCGTCTGTGGAGTGCCCTGGTCGGGCACGATGCGCATCGTTGGGTCGCGTTCATCAATTTCCTGGCGTCCAACCGACAGGGTGCGCATTTCGGGTTGCGGTTGGTTGCGAAGTTCAGAATCGGACATTCAGCGTTGCTCCAGGTTCATGATAACGAATTCCGCCAGTCATCTTACGGGAAAATGCAAAGAAGTGCCAACCCCGCCGCTCGGACTTCCGCCACTTCCTATCCAAAAGTGTGCTACACTTCTGACGCACATTGGCCTGGATCAGTTCCCGGTTTCGTCAGGAGTATGCGTTTGACTGATATAGATCGGCTGGCCGCCGAGCCGCGAATGATTGCCTATCGCGCCCGGTTAACCGAGATGTTGAACCGCGTCATTGATGAAGCCATTGCCATCCAGCAGATTCCCGCGCCGACCTTCCACGAAGGCCAGCGGGCTGCCTACATTCGCAGCCGTTTCGCTGGGCTGGATGCCGTCGAGGTCGATGCGCTGCATAACGTCTATGGCTGTCTGCGCGGTGTAGAGAGTACGCTGCCTGCGCTATTGGTTGCGGCGCACACTGATACGGTGTTTGAACCGGATATTCCCCTCACCGTGCATCGCAATGGCAGTCGCATCTACGGGCCTGGGCTTGGCGACAACAGTCTGGGTGTGGCGGCCCTTCTGGCGATGGTGGACATCCTGCGCGACCAGCCCTTACCTGCCGATGTGTGGTTCGTCGCCAACAGCCGCGAGGAGGGCCTGGGCGACCTGGGCGGGATACGCGCTGTTTATGGCAAACTATCCGCTCAACTGGGCGCGGCGCTCATCGTCGAGGGCATCGCCTTCGGGCGCATCTATCACGCCGGGATCGCCGTTCGCCGGCTGAAAATCACCTGCCGGACGGCGGGCGGCCATAGCTGGCTGCATTTTGGCCGTCCAAGTGCCATTCACAGCCTGGTGCAGGTGGCCGCGCAGATCGCAGCGCTGCAACCGCCGGAGTCGCCGCGCACGACCTACAACATCGGCATGATCGAAGGGGGGCGCTCGGTCAATTCCATCGCGCCAGAGGCGTCCATGTTCCTCGATCTACGCTCCGAAGATCGCGCAGCATTAACGACCATCGAGAACCAGATCGCCGCATTGATCGATGCCGCTCGTTCCCCGGACGTGGAATTCGCCGTCGAGGTGGTCGGAGATCGGCCCGCCGGGCATATCCCTGTCTCGCATCCGCTGGTCCAGATGGCCCGCGCCGTCCTGGAGTCGATGGGCATTCACCCGCTCTACGAGGCAGGCAGCACCGACGCCAACGTGCTCCTGGCCTCGGGCTTGCCCACCATCACCATTGGCATCACGCAGGGTGGCAATGCTCATCGTGAGGACGAGTTCATCGAAACGGCCAACATCCTGGATGGCCTGTGGCAACTCTTGCTGCTGACGGTGGGCGCAGCCGGTGGTCTAAAATCCGTCTGAATTTGCCGGCAATCATTTGTGTTACCCGCCGCGCCAGCCTATAATCACCAGTATTATGGCAATTTTCTGCAATCTCTATAGTGGTGGCCGTGATGGATCCTTCATATATCTATGTGCTGGCGGCGGTACGCCTGCCTTCGGTGGCGAAGTATAGGGAATATCTCTCCAAAGACCCCAAGCTCAAGACGACTGTCGTGACATCGGAGGCGAACGCGCGGGAAATCCTTGCCAGCGCCGACAAACGCACTGACGTGTTTGTGGTGGACAACGGGCTGGGCAATGTCTATGAACTCATCCGCGAGCTGCGCCAGACCTATCCCCGACTGTTGATTCTGCTGGTGGACGAAGAAGCCGACTTCGGGATGCCGGGCCGGGCCGACGACGTTTCCACGGAACCCTTCAAGGAAGATGACCTGATCAAAAAGATCAAGCGGCTGGCCGAAGAGCGCCGCCTGGAAACGCTGCGCGCCGATGCGCTGCCGCCCGTCCGCAACTTCGCCAAATCGCTGCGCAAAGCGGGCAAGGGCCTGGGCAAGCAGCAGGCGGCGGTGGAGGCGGTGCGCGAACTCGGCTATGACTACGTGGCCTTTTACGCCATCGCGCCCGCCGATCCGCCCGCGCTGTCTCTGGCGGCGCAGGTCGGGCCAAACGCCATCATGAGCATGATGCCAGTGCGGACGGATTATTCGGGGCTGCTTGGCTGGGTGGCGCAGAACGGCCAGAGCCGTATTGTCGGGCCGGGTGATTCGCCCAACCATCTGCTGGTCGAAAAGGGCAGGTACGGCTCGGCGGTATGCATCCCCGTCGGCTCAACCATGCGCTTTGGCGTGCTGCTGGCCTGCCGCGAACAGCCCGGCGCGATTACGCAGCAGAACGTTATGATGCTCGAACTGGTCGGCGCGCAGCTTGCCTCGGCCCTCGCCAAAGAACAGCGCGTTTAGTTCGCTCGTCATTATTGCGGTGGGGTACGGGTCGGCCACTGCCCATTACATACGGCTTGAGGGCATGAGATCAACCCTTGAGATTGGCAGCGCGAGCGGACAACCGGGCCGCCTGGCCTATGGCGTTGTCGAAGGCGTTGCCTTGCCCAGCGGCGGCAGCGATCAGTTCCCGGTCATCATCGCCCAGGGCCGCAAAGACGGCCCGGTGCTGTGGCTGACCGCCTCTATTCACGGGGCCGAATACACGGGTATCCTGGTTATTCACCAACTGCTGACGCCCGAACTGGTCAGCCGTTTGCGCGGGGCTATCGTGGCCGTGCCGACGCTGAACCCCGCCGGGCTACGGACGGCGGATCGCGGCGTGTATTACCTGCGCGGGCAAGACCCCAACCGTCTTTTCCCCGGCCCGATGCCGCGCCGCCAGACAACCCTCACCGATGCCCCGCGGTCCGCGCTTGAAGCCGCTTACCAGCGTCTGTTTGAGCATATCCGTGAAACAGCCAACTACCTGATCGATCTGCACAACTATGCACTCGGTTCGATCCCGTTCGCACTGCGCGACCCGGTCTACTTCCGCGCCGGGCGAGATCGCCCCGCCGCGCAGCAGCTTCAGAACACGGTTGGCGAGATGTTGGCGGCCTTCGGTTTCACCATCGTCAATGAGTTCGCATCCAACGATTACCTGCGCAAGAACCTGCATCGCTCGGTCAGCGGGGCTGCGCTGAACACGGCGCGCATTCCGGCGTTCACAGCAGAACTGGGCGGCTACATGAGCGTCGATCCGATCATCACCTCGGCGGCGGTCAGCGGCCTGCGCAACGTCCTGCGCTGGGCAGATATGCTGGACGGCCCGCCAGAGCCGATCAGCGGCATCCGGGTGCTCTCGCCGGGCTACCCGATGCGCCGCGTTCATCACCCATTTGCGCCGAACAGCGGCATTGTCAGCTATCTGGTCAAGGCGGGCGACGCGGTGGCGATTGGCGATGCGGTGGCCCGCCTGAGCGACATCTATGGCCGCCCCTGCAACGAGGACGGCCTGATTCACTCCGATCTGGATGGCGTCGTCCTGGGTCTGACGCAGGGCGGGATATGCTACCAGAATGATCCGCTCCTGAGCCTGGCGATCCCGGACGACAGCGATCTGGTAGTACCGTTCCCGACCTGACAACGCATCCCTTAGGGCACGCGATAGATCAGCACCCGATCTGAGCCACTCAGACGGATTCTTCATGCCCTTTCCTTACCACTCGGAACGCTATCTCTATGGAACGCTTGAAGTGCCCGAAAAGTTCATGCCTGTTCACAGGATGCAGTTTTCTTTCCCTGCGACCAGCCGTCAATCAGGAGGCGAGGTCAAACGTCGCCACCGCTTCGATGTGGAACGTCTGCGGGAACATATCGACGGGCTGCACGTCGCGCAGCTGGTAGCCTTTGGCGGCCATGCGTTTCGCATCGCGGGCCAGCGTTGCCGGGTCGCAGGAGACGTACACGATTCGGCGTGGGGCCAGCGCTACCAGCGCATCCAGGGCAGCAGCCTCCAATCCGGTACGCGGCGGATCGAGCACGGCGGCGTCAAACGGCCCTTGCAGGTCGGGCAGCACCTCTTCCACCGCGCCTTCGATCAACTCCACGTTGTCGAATTCGCTCAGGTTGGCGTCGGCGTCCGCGACGGCGGGTGCATAGCTTTCCACCGATGTGACCAGCCCGGCGCGTTCGGCCAGGAATGCGGTGAACAACCCGACACCCGCATACAAATCCAGGACACTTTCACCGCCCTGTAAATCCAGCCGATCCAGCACCAGGTTGACCAGCGCCTCCGCTTGCGGCAGGTTCACCTGGAAGAAACTGCCCGCCGTCACCCGGAACAGGCGGTCCTTGATCGTGTAGTGGACGGAGCCGGAGCCGATCAGGCTCATCGGCTGACCGTCCTCGAACAAAAAGCTGATCGAGGCGGGCAGGTCCGTTTCGATCTCTGGCGGCGTGTCGTCGGCGGTGCTGATCACAATCAGGCACTCATCCGGTTCCGTGCCGACTTGCAGCCGTACCTGTGTCAGGTTGTGAATCTCGCTCAGGTCGAGCGCATCGAGCAGGTCGAGCAATTCCGGACGGATGATGTGGCATTCCTCAATCGGGATCACGTGCTCGTCGTCGGTAGCGACAAAGCCGAGGCGTCCGTCCTCGGTGACGTGAAAAGTCACATGTGAGCGGTACTGCCAGGGCTCGGGGCTGGGCAGGGTGGAATGGACGATCACGTCCTGGAAGCCGCCGATGCGCTCCATCTGGTCGATGACCACCTGCTGCTTGAATTCCAACTGCGCCGGGTAATCGATGTGCTGCCACTGGCAGCCACCACACCGTCCCGGCCCGAAGTGCGGGCAGCGCGGTGTAACCCGCGCCTCGGATGGATCAAGCAGCGTAACGCCCTGCGCGTGCGCAAAGCGCCCTTTGTCATGCACGATGCGCGCGATGATGCGCTCGCCCGGAATCGCATAGGGCACGAAGATCGTGCGCCCTTCGTGCTTGCCCAGGGCGTTGCCGCCGTGCGCCATCCCGGTCAGTTCAAGTTCAAACAGGTCGTTGCTATCGCCTTGTGCTGGCATAATTAAGCCTCGTCTATCTCACCCCTGATTCCAGGGTATGTTGGCCGATGCCGGAGATCGTCGCAGAATACCGCTTCCCTCATCCGCGAATCCGTCAGGCCGTTGCCCGGTTGCTGGCGCTTGGTCTGATCGCAGCAGCGCTGGCGATCCTCGTCCAACTGCTGCTGATCCCATTCGCCGGGCCGCTGCTGTGCGTATCGGCATTCCTAACCGCCGTGCTGGTGCTGCCCCTGTTGCTGCGCACCGTGCTGCATCCTGAAATCAGTGTAACCAGCGATGGCGTGATCCTGCGCCCGATGCTCTGGCCTGCGCAGTTCGTGGCTTGGACAGCCCTGACACAGATCGTAGCACACCCGCTGGTCTATAACGATGTGGCGATGGGGCGTGCCCTGTACGGCAAGCGCTACCGCCCGCGTGAAGGGGCTGTGGTCGTGCTCAACCCGGCGGCAAACGTATGGCCCGTCTACCGTCTGGTCGGGCAGTTAGCCGGAGCCGGAAACGTCCCCGCCTTTGCCATCTCAAGTACCACCCACACCGGTTACGAAAGCCTGATCGGGCTGCTCCGTGAGCACCTGGCTACCACGAGTCAGGCTGACGAAAGCTGACGCGGGCGAAGGACCGTCTTCTCGTCGCTGCCGATCAACTGTAGATAGGCGTCGGCGACCAGCGCGGCGCTGTGATTCCAGCTATGCTTTTCAGCCACCCAGTTGCGTCCGTGATGGCCCAGGCGCTGCGCGGCGCGTGGATCGGCCAGCAGCTTGAGGACGGCGTTAGCAAACTCGCGCGGCGTATCGGCGATGACCATGTGGCGGCCATTGACCGGGGCCAGCCCTTCGCAGCCCAGCGAGGTGCTGACCACCGGGCAGCCGCAGGCCAGCGATTCCAGGAGCTTGAAGCGCGTGCCGCTCCCGATACGCAGCGGGCAGACAAAAAGCGTCGCGTGGGTCAGGAAGGGCCGGGTGTCGTCCACCAATCCCCGCACGTCCACACCCGAGTCAGGATCATCGCCCAACGCCCGGATTCTTGGGGGTGGTTCTTTGCCGAGCAGCGTCAGCCGGAAATTGGGCCGTTGGGCGCGGATGAGCGGCATGATCTCACGGACAAAATACAGCACCGCATCGGTGTTGGGAAAGTATTTGTAGTCGCCCATGAAGACGGCCACATCCGTTTCACGCTGCCCGCTGCCCGGCTGGAAGTAATCGACATCGACGCCGTTGGGCGTCAGCGCTGTCGCCACGCCCGGCGTTGCCCGCTTGACCAGTTGCCGATCCACTTCCGACATCACGCCGACCAGTGTGGCCTGCGCCCAGGTTTGCGGCTCAAAAATGCGCATCTTCAGCGCCTCAAGCGCAATGGCCGGGCGCTGGAAAATGGGCCGCGCGTACCGGGCGTAGCGCGCCCAGGCCAGGTACTCGATGGCTGGTTCGGCCAGCAGCAGAGGCACGGGCAGGTCGCGCGGCAGATTCTGTACCATATAAAACGACTCGACATGGATCAGGTCGTAGCGCCGTTCGTCGAGCAAAGTGTGCACCGTTTCCCGGAACTGCGGCGAGGTGTACAGCCGCATTGTGATCGGGCGGATCGAGGTCAGACTGAGCAACGCAGCCTTCGCCGCGCCGGGACTGGGCGCGCGATCCACCACGATCACCTCACACAGTTCGCGCAGTGGAGTCAGATCGAAAGCCTGTTCTTCGGGCCGTCCGAAGCAAACGAGCGTGATGTGAAAATCGCGGACGAGCCGCTTGACCAGATTATAGGTTCGTGAGCGCCCGCCGCTGACCGGTGGATACGGCAAATAGGGCGTCAGCATCAAAATGCTGTGCATTCTTCCTCCGTGAAGAGTCGCAATTGTTGCCCATGACCCTTGCCGTCGTCAAGTCACTTCCTTCCCCTGGCGCGGCGAGACAGGCTACAATCAGCCCAGATATGCGCCTGCACAGCCCGATCACGGCAGGCTATCCTCCTGAGGGCGTTATGTTTCGCTCCTTCTTCCTTTATCTGTCTGCGTCATCACGCACGCGCAAAACGCTGATGGCGTTGCCCTTCGCCAGACGAGTGGCCCGGCGCTTTGTGGCGGGTGAAACGCTGGATGATGCCATCGGCGTGGTGCGCAGGCTCAATGAAAAGGGCATCCTGGTAACGCTGGATCATCTGGGCGAGAACGTGCACACGGAGGCCGACACCCTCCGCGCCGTGCAGGACTACCTTGAGCTGCTGGATCGGATCGCGTCAACGGGGGTTAAGGCCAACGTGTCGCTCAAACTGACACAGCTTGGCCTGGACATTGCCGAGGAACTGTGCATTGCCAACATGCGCCGCATCCTGGAGCGGGCGCAGCAGCACGGCAACTTTGTACGGATCGACATGGAGGGTTCGCCTTACACGGAGCGCACACTACGTATCTTCCGCACTTTGCGGGGGGAATACGGATTCAAGAACGTCGGCGTTGTGATCCAGGCATACCTGTATCGCAGCGAACAGGACATGCGCGAACTGGCCTCGGAGGGGGCCAATGTGCGCCTGTGCAAAGGGGCGTATATGGAACCGCCCGACATTGCCTTCCCCCGAAAGGCCGACGTGGACAGGAACTACGTGAAGCTGATGCAAATCTTTCTGGACGAACCAGCACGAGCCAGAGGGGCCTATGTCGCGCTGGCGACCCACGACGAAAAGATGATCGTCGCCGCACAGGAATTTGCCGCAAAACAGAATATCCCCAGAGGGCAGATCGAGTTCCAGATGTTGTACGGCGTGCGCCCGGAGCGCCAGGAACAGCTTGCCGCCGAGGGCTACCGGATGCGCGTCTACGTGCCCTATGGCAGCGAATGGTATCCGTACTTCATGCGGCGGCTGGCCGAGCGCCCGGCCAACGTGTGGTTCTTGCTGCGGTACTTGTTTGCGTGACCCCCCTCTCCACCAGTGTGGAGAGGGGTTGGGGTGAGGCCAACCCTACCCCACCGTCACCGGGCGGCAGCACAACACCAACTGCTTGGCGGCCAGCACCTCGTCCACCCGGCTGACGGGCGTGACGTGCGGCGCGCTGTGCAGCAGGTCGGGGTTCTCTTTGGCCTCGGCGGCAATCGTCTTCATCACCTCGATGAAGTAGTCGAGCGTTTCCTTGCTCTCGGACTCGGTTGGCTCGATGAGCAGCGCTTCCGGCACGATCAGCGGGAAGTAGTTCGTCGGCGGGTGGATGCCGTAGTCCATCAGGCGCTTAGAGATGTCCAGCGCATGAATGCCGGGCGCATCTTCAAAATGACCTTCGACCACCACCTCGTGGCCGCACATGCGGTTGTAGGGGACTTTGTACGTGTCGGCCAGCCTGACGCGGATGTAGTTGGCGTTCAGCACGGCATGGCGGCTGATGGCGTTGATGCCCTCGTCACCGTGCATCCGAATGTAGGTATAGGCGCGCACGTGCATCCCGAAGTTACCGTGAAAGGCTTTCAGGCGGCCAATGCTCTTGGAGGGCATCGTCCAGCCATAGAGCGGCGCTGCTTCCAGTTCGTTTGGCTCCTCGACAATCGTTACCACCGGGCCAGGCAGGAAGTCTTTTAGTCTGTCGTTGACCGCCACCGGGCCAGCGCCGGGGCCGCCGCCGCCGTGCGGGGTGCTGAACGTTTTGTGCAGGTTGTAGTGCATCACGTCGAAACCCAGTTCGCCGGGCTTGATCACGCCCAGCAGCGCATTCATATTCGCGCCGTCCATGTACATCAGGCCGCCGCAGTCGTGCACGATCTTGATGATCTCCTGGATATTCTTGTCGAACACGCCCAGTGTGCTCGGCACGGTGATCATCATCCCGGCCACGCTTTCATCGGCTTCTCTGCGCAGTGCCTCCAGGTCTACGTCGCCGTCGTCGTTTGAAGGTAACTCCACGACGGTGAAGCCCGCCATTGACGACGTGGCCGGGTTCGTGCCGTGTGCGCTGTTCGGGACCAGAATCCGCGTGCGCGCCGTATCGCCGCGATCAACGTGGTAGGCCCGGATCATCAAAATGCCTGCCAGCTCGCCCTGCGCCCCGGCAGCGGGTTGGAGGCTGCATGCGCTGAAGCCTGCAATTTCGGCCAGCCAGCCCTGCAATGTGTACATCAGCGCCAGCGCGCCCTGTGTCGAGTCGGGGTCTTGCATGGGGTGTAGCATGGCAAAGCCAGGCAGACGCGCCGTATCCTCGTCAATCTTCGGGTTGTATTTCATGGTGCAGGAGCCAAGCGGGTAAAAGCCCTTGTCGATGGCGTAGTTCAACTGGCTCAGTTTCACAAAATGCCGCACCACGTCCAATTCGGAGACTTCGGGCAAATCCAGATCGTCGCGCAGGAGTTCCGAAGGCAGTTCGGTTTCGGGCACGTCGCATTCAGGCAGCAGTGTGCTTACTTTGCGCCCCGCCGATCCCAGGTCGTAGATCACCGGTTCGATTATTTTGGCTTGTTTTTCGGTATCCATCGTGCTCAACCCTTCGTGATCTCGCGCAGTGCTTCAACCAGATCGTCAATCTCGGACTTGGGGTTCGTCTCCGTCACCGCGATCAGCATCTGCCCGGTTCGGTCTGGATAGTCCTTGCCCAGGTCATAGCCGCCGATGATATGGTAGTCTTCCAGCAGCGCCGTATTGATCTCGTGTACCGGGCGCGGGCAGGTGACGATGAACTCCTTAAAGAAGGGCAGCGTCGTATTGACACTGAAGCCGGGCAGTTCGGCGATTTGCTTTGCCGCATAGTGCGCCTTCTGGTAGCACAATTCGGCCACGCGGCGCAGGCCATGCTTGCCCATCAGCGACAGGTAGACGCAGCCGGCCAGCGCCAGCAGGCCCTGGTTGGTGCAAATGTTGCTGGACGCCTTCTCGCGCCGGATGTCCTGTTCGCGGGGCCGCAGCGTCATGACGTAGGCCCTGCGGCCATCGGCGTCCACCGTCTCGCCCACGATGCGGCCTGCGATCCGGCGTACAAACTCATTCTTCGTGGCAAAAAAGCCCAGGTATGGCCCGCCAAAACTGAGCGGAATGCCCAGGCTTTGCCCCTCGCCGACAACGATGTCTGCGCCGAGTTCGCCGGGCGTCTTGAACAAACCGAGCGCTATCGGATCGACGACCATGCACAGCAGCGCGCCCGCATCGTGCACTTTCTGGGCCAGCCCGGTCAGGTCTTCGATCTGCCCGAAGAAGTTGGGGTACTGCACGACCAGCATGGCCGTGTTGTCGTCCAGCATGTCGATCAGGTCGTCCAGCGTGGCCCGCCCGCTTTTGTCCCCGACAAAGCGCGTGGCCGTTCCCTGGTGGTAGGTGCGCGCAACGGCCCGGTAATGCGGGTGAATGTTCGGGCTGAGGATCACCTTGCGGCGCTTGTTGCGGCCCTGTGCCACCGCAACGGTCACCGCTTCGGCCAGGCTGGTTGCGCCGTCGTAATGGCTGGCGTTGGCCGCTTCCATGCCGGTCAGCGCGCACAACATGCTTTGCCACTCGAAAATGACTTGCAGCGTGCCCTGGCTCAACTCCGGCTGGTACGGTGTATAGGCGGTGTAGAACTCGCCGCGCAGCAAAATGTGATTGATCACGCTCGGCGAGTAATGGTTGTAGGCGCCCGCGCCCAGGAACATCGCGTATTCGTTGGCCGCCGCGTTGGCGTTTGCCAGGGCCTGTAGTTCCCAGAGCGCTTCCATCTCGCTCATTGGCTTGGGCAGGTCGAGTTTAGGGAAGCGATGCTCGGCGGGAACCGCATCAAACAGTTCGTCAACCGTGTTAACGCCAATCGCCGCCAGCATGGCCGCGCGATCAGCGTCCGTATGGGGGATATATGCCATCCTCTATCTCGCTTTCAGGGGGTAATTTCCGGGTCGATGACACCAAAATCTATTCGCCACCGTAATGACACAGGCCACTTACGCTTCATTATCCCGGCGATGATGCATCAAGGGCAGTAAGCATTATCCCTGATCTGACGTGATGTTGTACACGATTCAAGCGGCGGGGAGTCTAACGCAAAAAAGCACGATGCAAAAGCATCGCGCCACACGTGAATTATCGGTGGGAAACGGGGGCGAAATCCTCAGTCAGCCCAGCCAGGTATTCCTCGTGGGCTTCCTGGGACAGGCGCTCTAGCTCGTCCTGCGATTTGGCGAATTTTTAGCTGGCCGCCAGCAGCATATTGACACAGCGTGGCAAACCGCCAGCCCGGATCACGGCCCACGTTACGTTTTCGATGGGGCGCAGGTCTTCTTCCAGCGGTGCAATGCGAGGATTCTCAGTGTCGGCAGTGAGCACCAATGCGGGCTGCGTGTAACCACGCCGCCGCAGGTTGCGCAGCCAATCGGAAGGCGAATCGCTGTGAACGATCAGGACGTTGGGCGCAGCACTCGGATGCGCAGCCACCGCCCAATCGGTATGCAAAGACAGTTCCACGTCCGGCGTCGCACGAAAAGCAGCCTCGATATGCTGAAGGGCATCAATATTCGGACTCACGACCAGAGCACGTAATGGCGAGTTCATCTGACTTCCCTATTCCCCTTGTTTCAATTCCGCTGATCTTTTCTATCTGCCAGTGTAAGAGGAAACAGTTGAGCGTGGCGTGGAAATTCCATGAATTCTGCGTGAAGAACCTGTGAAAATCAGCCGCGCGGCAGTTCGATGGTGAACGTAGCGCCTTCCCCAGGATTGCTTTGTACCGAGATTCTGCCGTTGTGGGCCTCGACGGCCAGCTTGCTGAAGGTCAGGCCGAGGCCACGCCCCGGACGTTCCCGCCGCTCCTTGTAAAGCTGCGCCAGGGCGTATTTGTTGAAGATCAGGTTCATGTCTTCGGGTGGGATGCCCGGTCCATGATCGGTGACGGCGATGCGAAACATGTCGTGGGTGTCGTTGGAACCAAGATATATGGAAATGTGGCTGCCCACCGGGGAATACTTGAGTGCATTAGTGAGCAGGTTGGCAATGACCCGGCGTATCAAGGCGGGATCAACCTTCACTATCGGGTTAAATCGATCCGCGACGTTCAAGTCGATTTCCACGTCGCGTTCCATCGCCATGCCGTGAAAGGCTTCTCGCAAGCTCTCCACCAGCGCCAGCAGGTCGATTTCCTGGCGGTGCACCGGCAATTTTTGGTTTTCAATGCTGCTCACGTCCAGCGCATCGCTGATCATATCGGACAGGCTGAGGTTCGCCTCATAGGCATCGCGGACAAAGCGGATAGCCTGCGGCGAATCGGCAGGCAGCCGCAGGTACAGGGACAATGCCGAATTGACGACGGTCACCAGGTTGCCCATGTCGTGCATGATCATGCGCACCAGATCGTCGCGGAGGTGCATGAGCCGTTGAAGCTCATCGTGCATGGCTTTCATCCGCAGTGCGCTGCGCACCCGTGCCTGGAGTTCGCTTTCCTCGAATGGCTTGTTTACGAAGTCGTCCGCTCCTGAATCCAGGCCCATGACTTTATCTTGCAAGCGGCCCAACGCCGTCACCAGGATCACCGGGATTGTGCGCAGTTCGGGGTCATTTTTCAGCTTTCGACAGACCTCGAAGCCGTCCATCTCCGGCATCATCACGTCCAGAATAATCAGGTCGAAGCGCTCGCGCCTGACCTGTTCAAGCGTGCGTATTCCATCTTCCGCTTCGCTAAAGGTAAAGGTTGGATCGTTTCCCAATGTTTCGCGGATCAGCATTCGCTGGTAGAGTTCGTCATCGACGATCAGAATGTGTGGCATTATGTGGTTCCTTCGCATCCCTCTCGTTCAGTAACGAAATGTTCTCACAGTTGCCCCACAGTTGCCTGCGCTACAGTTAAGTTTAATCATGTCTGTCATCATCGTCTATTGCCGGCCAATGGCGACGGTATCCGTTCCGCACAGCCATAGTCCGCTCATCTTCCGTCGGCTTTATGCAACTGAGAGATGAAAATCTGTGGTCAGGGGGATCAGACCGGGCGCTTGTTGTCGCATATCGACCTCATTGAGCAGGGTGTTCAGCATGCGGCAAGCGAAATGCAAAGCCCTCCGCGAAATTATAGCACAAAACCATTATAAACATTCTTGAGTTTGTCTTACCATCTGATCAAGGCAGACCACACTCATATACAATATGTTGAATTTCGCAACTGGTTGATTGATAATTGGGAAGCTATGCAGCACAGCATACAGAACAGGAGCACAAATTGGGCGACGCACTGACCGCATTGAAAAGCAGACTGGCCGACGTGACCAGTCTCTCTCAGATCAATGCCTTGCTTGAATGGGATCTCCAAACCCAGATGCCGCCCGGCGGCGCAGAGGCGCGCGCTCGCCACATGAGCGTGCAAAGCAAGCTGGTTCACGAGATGTTCACCGCTGACGAAACCGGGCGCCTCATTGAAGCCGCCTCGGCAGAGGTCAGTGGCGCGGATTACGACAGCGACGATGCCAGCCTGTTGCGTGTGGCGCGCCGCGATTACGAGCGGGAGCGCAAAGTACCCGCCGACCTCGTGGCCGAAGTCACGCGGACGACGACTCTGGCCCACGATATCTGGGCCAAAGCGCGCGCCAACAATGACTTCAAGTCCTTCATGCCCTCGTTGCAGCGCATCATCGAACTCAAAATCCGCGTGGCTGAATGCTACGGCTACACCGATCACATCTACGATGCGCTGCTCGACACCTACGAGCCGGGCCTGAAAACCGCCGACGTGACGGCCATGTTCGCGGGCCTGCGCACGGAGCTTGTGCCGCTCGTGCGGGCCATTGGCGAGCGCGTTGACGCTGTTGACGATTCGGTTTTGCATCAGGATTTCGACCCCGAACGGCAGCGGCAGTTCGCCGAGCTGGTCATCCGGCGCTTCGGCTATGATTTCAGCCGGGGCCGGCAAGACCGGGCTGTGCATCCCTTCGCCACCAACTTTTCTCGTAACGACGTGCGCATTACCACGCGCTTTGACCCGCGCTGGCTGAACCCGGCCCTGTTTGGTACGCTGCACGAAGCCGGGCATGGCATGTACGAGCAAGGGATTGGCGAGGAACTGGAAGGAAACATCCTGGCGGGCGGCACGTCGCTCGGCGTCCACGAAAGCCAGTCTCGCCTGTGGGAAAACCTGATCGGGCGCAGTCGCGGCTTCTGGACGTTCTTCTTCCCCATTCTCCAGACTTACTTTCCCGACCAGCTTGGCCGTGTCGATCTGGAAACCTTTTACCGGGCCATCAACCGTGTCAAGCCGTCCTTCATCCGCGTCGAGGCCGATGAAGCCACCTATAATCTGCACATCATGATGCGGTTTGAACTGGAAGTTGATCTGCTGGCGGGCCAGCTCAAGGTGAAAGACCTGCCGGACGCCTGGAACGCCAGATCGCAGACATACCTGGGCATCGTCCCGCCAACGGATACGCTCGGCGTGCTGCAAGATGTCCACTGGTCAAGCGGGCTGATCGGCTACTTCCCAACCTATTCCATTGGCAACCTGCTGTCCGCACAGCTTTTCGAGAAGGCCGTTGAACAGAATCCCACGATTCCGGAGGAGATCAGGCGCGGCGAGTTTGCCACACTGCTCCACTGGCTCCGCGAGAACATCCACAAGCACGGGCGCAAGTATGAGCCGCCGGAACTCATCCGCCGCGCAACCGGCGAGCCGCTGCAATCGCGCTCGTACATGCGCTACCTGAAGTCCAAGTATGGCGAGATTTACGGTGTGTAGCACACAGCGGACATACCTGCACCTACCATAGGCCGGGGATCAGGCGGTGGCGCGTATGCTGCGCATAATCGGCATAGCCAGGGAGTTCGGTGCGCAGGGTGCGGTCTTCGAGTGTGGTGCGGACCAGGTAGACCCCGATACCGATCAGGCCGGGGATCAGCGCCGTCCATGTGCCCAGTGCCAAGGGCAACGACACAAAGCTGAGGATGACGCCCACGTAGCCCGGATGGCGCACGAAGCGGTAGGGGCCAGACGAGACCACCTGATGCCCGCGCTGCTCCTGAATCCGCACCGTTCCCTCAAAGAAACGGTTGTAGACCATTGCCCAGCCGATCATCGCCACTGCTACAACCGTAAGCACGTTACCCACCACGAGCCAGAATGTTGGTGGCGGGGTTGACCAGCCGTTGCGAAAGTCCAACCCGGCCACCAGCGGCTGCACGATCAGCACAACGGCATAAATGGACAGTAGCACCCAATCCCAGGTTTTTGTGCCTTTCAATTCCCTGGCGCGCTGGCCGCGTATGTTGAGCAATTCCGGGTTCCAGCGCAGCAGGGCGAGATTCAACCCCAACCAGCTAAAGAAATAGACGCAGGCAAAGGCCCATCCCCATGACCAGTTCAGGGTTCCGGCGCCGATGAACAGGAGCGCTGCGGTGAATACCGGCATGGACAACTGCCGCGCGAACCCATTGACCCCGTATCTGGTCAGGCGATTCATGCGTTGAGGCATGACCTGTGACATCAGGCCCTCCTGGCACTCTCATTAAGTTTATGCTGTCAATGGTACGCTGGATCGAGCCGGGCGACAGGTAATGAAGGCAACCGGTGTCTTATGACAATGATCCTGATACTTCGGCCAGAATACGACAGACAATGCGGGAATGCAGAGAGTATTTAGCTCGCCGGGGTGTCCGGCGGAGCCTGTTCCGCCGCATCGGATGGCGGCTCCGGCGGCGCTTCCTCATCGGCGGAGGGGGACGGTGCGACCTCAGCCTGCGCTGCCGGGGGCTGTTCCGGCTGCTCCGGGATGGGTTCCATGTGGCTGGTTTCCAGGTAGTCCTCATCGCCAGGTTGTGCTGGCGGGAACAGATCGTCGTAAGGGCCGGGCGCTGGCTTTTTCGGCGGGATGACGGGCAGGCGCACAGCCCTGGTGGGCCGGGTATCCTCTTCCACCTCGGATTGCAGGCGCGGCACTTCGACGCGGCGCATGGGGCGCGTGTCACCGTGATCGTTGTCAGTTTCACGTTTCCCTGCGTGCACGATGACAGGTTGGGCAGGATGTGGCGGCGTTGACTCTGCCGGGGCAGGTGGCTCGTATATCTTCTGGGCCAGGTTGCGTGGCGCGTTATACCAGGGCACAGGCGGAGGCGGTACAGCCCGGAACAAGGGCCTTCGGGAACGCCGCGCGCGCAGCCGGAAGTAGGCCGCCACCAGCACGATCTCGGCCACGAAGCCGCCTACCAGAATCAACGCTTCGCGCTGTCCGAGTTCGACGGCCCCGCTGATGTAGGTCAGCAGCCCCAGGCCGATCACGATCAGCACGGCCACAAACACCAGCGCCAGCCACGTCAGCCGGTTCAACACGTTGAAGCACATCGCCACATCGCACTTTCGCGCGTCCCAATCATAGGTCAGGGTTGGCGCATATCCCGGTAGCCCATATCCAGCATCCACTGGCACAGCACCGGCCCGCCATGACGATCTGGAACGGGCGGGTCGCCCTCTTTCTGTGGGAGTCCATTGTACCCCAGGAAATAGGCGAATTTTCCGGTAAGCTGCTCGCGGGCGGCCTGTGACAACTGCGCGTCGCCGATGGCAATGGCGTGAATGTGGATCGGCGAACCTTTGTACAGTTCGTCCTTGTCGCGCAGCCATGCGGCAAAGCCTGAGATACGCAGCGACCGGATCGCGTCGGGGATTTCGTTGCGCAGTACAACGCCATTCCGGGGGTTGATGACAGATAGATCAACCGCGCCCCCGCCATCGTGCGTGCCAAAACTGGCTGCTACCCCACCCGGATTATACGATCCCTGTGTGATAGCCCACCCTGTGAAGTCAATCGTTCCCTTGTACAGTGCTTTGGCGTGCTTGAGCATCCAGAAGGTCCGGTAATTCAGCTTGCCGCCGTTGACGACCAGCCGTGTATAGTCGTCGGGCGGGCGTTCACACCCCACCGGCTCGACAAAGACGGTGGCCGTCGGGAGCGTTGGGCTGGGCACGAGCGTCGGGCTGGCTTCCGGGGTCGGGAAGGGAGTGGGTGTCGAAACAGGTGGCCGCGTCGGTACGACGGTCACGGTAGCGACGGCCATCGGTGTGCGCGTCGGCAGTGCGGCCTCCGCTCTCGCGGAGTATGGGAAGGTGCAGGCGGTGCCGGACAGCAGGATGCAGAAGAATGCGCTGGCGCAGAGACGACGGATCAATTGACCTCACCCCCGGCCATGTGGTTTCAGCGTCACGCTGGCCTGGCCGGCCTCGCCGGGGAACAGATCGGAAAGCACGTCCGGCGCGAAGCGGTTCACCGTTTGCGCGGACAGTCCGTTCAGTCCGCAGATTTCGCGGTACAGGCGTGCGCTCTGGCGCGGCGTGCGCTCCTGGGTCTGGAAGTTCGTCTTGTACAACCCGAAGCTGAAACGCGGATCGTAGCCTTCCGACCACTCGAAATTGTCCATCAACGACCAGAAGAAGAAGCCGCGGACCGGGATGTTGAAGTTCACGGCCCTCCACACGGCTCGAACAGTCTTGCTCAGGTAGCCAGGCCGGATCGTGTCGTCCGGGTCGGGGACGCCGCTCTCGGTGATGTAGATCGGCTTTTGCAGTGTCGTCCATAGCCAGCGGATATGGTCGTAGATGGCTTCCGGGGCCAGGCCACCCCAATTGCCCGGCCCGGTAGGAACGCCATTGGGTTTATGCTCCCGGATGAAAAACGAGGCCGGGGCGAACGGGCTGAAACCGACGTGATATTGCTGGTAATATTGCAAACCGATCCAGTCAACGCTGTTTCGGGCTTCTGGCACCGGGACGGCCCGGCTGCCCGGCACGCGCACGACGCCATCCTTGATTGCCAGGATGAAGGCTTGATTGAAGGCCCGGTTGACCAGCCACACCGCGCCCCCATGCATGAACGTCGGCGCGTGCGCCTTGAAACTGATGAAGTGCGCCGCAAAGCCGACCTCTGATTCGGGCTGAATGTCCTTAATGGCGTGGTAAGCAGCGGCATGGCCGCGCAGCATGTTAATGGTCACTCGCTGCACCGCATTGCGATCTTTGATGCCTGGCGGCCATTTGCCGAACGAAAAGCCCTGCGTGGCGTAGACCAGCGGCTCGTTGATCGTACACCACAATGTGCACAGATCGCCCAGCGCCTCGACCACTTTGCGGGCGAAACGCGCGAAGTGTTGGGGCATCTCGTCCCACAGCCAGCCTTTGTGGTCGTCGACCCACAGCGGATTGGTAAAGTGGTGCAGCGTGACCATTGGCCTCATGCCGCGCTCGTGCAGTGCGTTGAGCATGTCCCGGTAGCGTTCCAGCGCGTAGCTGTCCCATTTGCCCGGCTCCGGCTCGATGCGGCTCCATTCGATAGAGAAGCGCTGCGCATTGTTGTTCATTTCGGCAGCCCGATCAAAATCTTCGAGGTAGCGCCCTTTCCACCACTCGCAAGCATCGCCACACTTCTGATTTTGATAAATGTGACCGGGCGTTTGTTCCCACCGCCACCAGTCATTGACGTTCTGTCCCTCGACCTGGTGAGCCGCCGTCGAGCACCCCCACAAGAAACTACGCGGAAACTGGTGCAGCGCCTTAATCGGCATGAGCAAGACCCATAGTCATGCGGACTGAGGGCTGCATCTGGTTGGAAGGGCCGTAATCCTGTGCCATACCCTTCCGATGCGTTGCCTCATAAATTGCTTGAGTCAGCATTCTTGCTTTTTGCCATGCGACGAGGGCCTCGAAGCGGTCAATCTTGCCCATCGGATTTTACTCCGTCCTTAGCCCTCATCGCTCAATCCTTCGATTTCTTCCACTCGTTGTAGGCTGCCGTCATCTGCCGAACATGATCGGGGATGTGAGCGGCGTAGGTATCCAGCCAATCGTTCAGCGTCATCGTGCCGTTTTCAGGGTGTTCAATCGTGTGCGACCACGTGGACTCCGGCAAATTCTTGATCAGCTTGTAAGTTGAACGGCGCAGACACTTGAAAAGCTCCAACGCGTCGTCCGTGCTCTGTTCTTCGTAACGGAGCGTCTTTGCCCACTGGTTTTCGTCGTAGGCCATGATGGTGCTGCCGGGTTCCGCCATACACTTTCTACAGCGCGCATAGCTGTTCGCCTCGCTGTCCGCGATGTGAACCACGATCTCGTGGATGCTCCACCCGTCCGAGGGCTTGAACGTCCACATCTCGCGCGGGAAACCCTGCAAGGCCGCCGTAAGCTGCTCGTAGGCCCGCCCATACGACTCGATTTTCCGCTGGCGTATTTCGCCGTCCATGCTTCCTGTCAATCCCTCTTTTCAGCGATTTTGCCGCCACTGTGCGTATACATCTTCCATCTGTCGAATGTGCGTCGGGATGTGGTTCTCATACGTTTCCAGGAACCAGTCCAGTGTAACCGTACCACGTTCCGGATGCTGCACGGTATTATTGGCCCACGCTTCGTCCGGTATGGCTTTGATCAGGTTGTAATTGCTGCGGCGCAGGTATTTGAAGACTTCTAACGCTTCGTCCGCGCTCTGCTCCTGGTAGCGAAGGTTCCTGGCCCAGCCCGGCTGGTCGTAGAGGCCGATGGTTTCGCCCGGCTCCGCCAGAAGTTTGCGCAGCCGGATGTAGCCGTTCGCCTCGCCATCGCTGATGTGGACGATGATCTCCTTGATGCTCCAGCCATCTGACGGTTTGAACGTCCACATCTCGCGCGGGAAGCCGTTCAGGGCCTCCACAAGCCGGTCATAGGCTTTGCCATAAGATTCTAGCTTGCGCCGCCGTGTTTCGCTGTCCATACTCTGATTCAACCCCTTTGTTCGCAATTTCAGATTAAGAATGGCCCCAGATGGCTTCAGGCGTTCAGTCCTTATTTCGCGGGGTGTCCCAGGTAGATTGCGTCCGCGATCAACTGGCGCGCGCCGGTATCCACGTAGCCCACGCTCTCGGCCAGCCGGATGGACGCTTCGTTGTCTGGTTCCACCAGGTACAGCGGACGCCGCCCACTGGCAAGCAGGCGTTCCGTGCAGGCAGAGGCTACGCTGCGCCCCCAGCCACGCTGCCGCGCTTCGGCTTCCGTGTGCACGTAGATTTCTGCGAAATCCGGCGATTGCCAGTTGACCCCGGCAGCGGCTTGCAGCCCGCCCGAATGAATCTCGGCACGCGGCGAGCCGTCCGGGGCGGTCTTGGTGGTAACCAGCACGTTGATTACGGGCGTGAAACGGGCGCGATCCAGCGCATAGATGGACAGTATGCGTTCGTGGCTGGTTTGCAGACTGCCACCCACCAGCGGCAACTGGTCGGCGCTGCTAAAGAACACGTAAGGTCGCCCCACAACAAGCGCTTCCGCCAGCAAATCGGCAGCGGTTTCGGCGTCCAGACAGCGCATACAGACCACCGGACGGAACAGGTCGATCCCCGTCTGGAAACGCCCGACGAACCCGGTTGCCCGTCCCTCGGCGTCCTGCCGCACGAACAACGCGGATCGGTTCGGATCGTGATAGAGGGCATAGTAGGCCGTCGGGGCGTCCGCCGGGCTTTTTGTGTCCAGGAGCCTACCGATCAGGGTACGTTGCTCGTGCAGCGAGGTCATCAACTGAGTGCCATGTAATAGTGCGATCAGACGATGGGACGCCGGTAGCGATAGAACAGGCCGAGAACCAGCAACAGGATCACCGCGCCGATGAAAGCGACCAGGATATCGATCCACCGGATATTGATGGGCGCGTTCAGCGCTGCCGGGACAGGAATACGGATGACAGTGAAGATGAAGCCGCCGATGATGGCCCCAATCAAACCAACAATGACGCTGGTCAGGAAGCCAAAACGCCGTCCACGCACAATGACACCCGCCAGAAAGCCCGCGATTAGCCCGATGATAATCCAGGTCAGCACCGTTCCGACGTTGAAAGTGATGGTTACAGTCTGGTCCATATCGCGCTACTCCTTCACGAATCACGGATATAAACGTTTCAGCATTCGAGGATACGGAATCGTCTCTCGAATGTGTGGCAACCCGCAAATCCAGGCGACGGTACGTTCCACGCCCAGGCCGAACCCGGCATGTGGAACCGATCCATAGCGGCGCAAATCCAGATACCAGGCGTAGTTCTCGCGCGTGATGCCGATCTGTGCCACGCGCTTCTCGATCAACTCGGCATCGTAGATGCGTTCACTGCCGCCCGTGATCTCGCCATAACCCTCCGGCGCAAGCAGGTCAACGCTACGGCACACCTCCGGACGGCCCTCGACGGGCTGCATATAGAAGGCCTTGACCGCCGATGGGTAGTGATAGACGAAGACGGGCTTTTCAAACTGCTGTGTCAGCGCCGTCTCGTGCGGCGATCCGAAGTCGTTACCCCAATCGATGCGTAGCAGTTGGGCCTGTTCCGGGTCGGTTTGTTCCGCGCTCAACTTGTTCAGACGCTCCACCGCCTCGTCGTAGCTGATGCGCGGAAACGGCGCGGTGACACGTTGCAAGTGGGTGGTGTCGCGTTCCAGGATGCCAAGCTCCATCTTGTGCTTTTCCAGCACGCACTGGACGATGTAGCTGATGAACTCCTGCTCCATGTCCATCATATCTTCCAGCGAAAAGAAGGCCATTTCCGGCTCCACCATCCAGAATTCTGTCAGATGGCGGCGTGTCTTGGACTTCTCGGCGCGGAAGGTCGGGCCGAAGCAGTACACCTTGCCAAAGGCAGCGATGTTCGCCTCGTTGTAAAGCTGCCCTGTCTGGGCCAGGTAGGCTTTGTCGTCAAAATAGCTGATCTCGAACAGTTCGCTGGTGGATTCCCCCGCCGCCGGGGAAATGATCGGTGTATCGACCAGCAGGTAGCCGTGATCGTCCAGCCAGTTGCGAACAGCCCGAATGATCGTGGCCCGGATGCGCAGAATAGCCCACTGCCGCAGCGAGCGCACCCACAGATGGCGGTGATCCATCAGGAACTCGACGCCGTGTTCTTTGGGCGTGATCGGATATGCCTCGGCGACCTGCACTACCTTCAGTTCCTTGATGCCGATCTCGTAGCCGCCAGGATAGCCGGGCGCGCGTTTGTCGGCCCGCACCGATCCACTCAGGATGAGGGACGATTCCTGGGGCAGCGTGCGGGCAGCCTCAAACATCTCGGCAGGCAATTCCTTCTGAAAGGCCACGCACTGTGCAATGCCCGTGCCATCGCGCACGAGCAAAAATTGTAATTTCCCCTTGTCTGTACGGTTGTAGAGCCATCCCCGCACGGTCACGTCCTGGCCCTCGAACTTTGCCAGGTCCGCAATCTGGACGACGTTTCCCAACGATGCCATCCTTCAGATAGAATTAAGCGACGGCGTGTATTCTACCGCAATTATAGCGAAGTTCTGAACCGGATCGGCTGTTTCACGCGAATTCTTAAGGGAGCCATCACATGAATACCCGCGCTATCTCCGTCGAACTGGCTGAACTGACTCTGCCCGACTTTGGCCTGCCCACCGTCGAGCCGGGCGTCCCACCGGAAACCTACGAGGCGCGGATCGCCGAAACACGCCGCCGGGCCGCTGATGCCGGGTACGACGCACTGCTGGTCTACGCAGATCGGGAGCATTTCGCCAACCTGGCCTACCTGACCAGATACGATCCGCGCTTCGAGGAAGCGCTGCTGATCCTCGTGCCGGGCCGGACGCCAACCCTGCTGGTCGGCAACGAGGGCATGGCCTATACGGCCATCTGCCCGGCCAGGGTGGAGCGTGTGCTGTTCCAGACCTTCAGCCTGATCAGCCAGCCGCGTTCGTCCAGTAAGCCACTGGAAGTGATCCTGCGCAAGGCCGGGATCGACGATGCCTGTGGCAAGCGGGTCGGCATTGCCGGCTGGAAATATTTTCTGCCCATCGAGTCGGATGCGCCCGAACGGTGGGTCGAAGCGCCCGCCTACATCGTGGATGTCCTGCGCGAGATGGGCTGCGAAGTCTACAACGCGACGGCTCTCTTTATGGAACCGGAACACGGACTGCGCGCTATCAACGACGTGGATCAACTGGCCTGCTTTGAATACGCCTCGACCTTTGGCTCACAGGGCCTGCGTGACCTGATCTTCAACGTGCGCCCTGGCATGACCGAGTACGACGCAGCGCGGCTGATGGGGCTGAACGGCTTTCCGACCTCGTGCCATCCTCTGGTGTTGAGCGGTGAGCGGACGGCGCTCGGCCTGGCGAGTCCCTCCAGCCGCCGCATCCAGGAGGGCGATCCGATCTTCGCTTCACTCAGTCTATGGGGCAGCAACAATGCGCGTGGCGGCTTCCTGGTGAAAAACGCCGAAGGGTTGCCTGCCAGCATCCGCGATTACGTGGACAAATTGGTCGCGCCCTATTTCCGGGCCGTTGTCGAGTGGTACGAACACATTGGCATCGGCGTGGCGGGTGGCGAACTGTTTGAGATCATCGAGCGACACCTGGGCGATCCGTTCTTCGGCGTGGGCCTGAACCCCGGCCACCTGATCCACCTGGACGAGTGGGTCAGTTCGCCCATCTACCGGGGTTCCACACAGCGCCTGCAATCTGGCATGGCAATCCAGGTGGACGTCATCCCGGCCACGAACACGCCGTATTTCACCACCAACATTGAGGATGGCATCGCCCTGGCCGATGAAGCGCTGCGCAGCGACTTCGCTCGCAAGTATCCGGAAGCCTGGGGGCGTATCCAGCAGCGGCGCGCCTTTATGCGCGACATCCTGGGCATTCAACTGAAACCGGAAATGCTGCCCTTTTCCAATATGCCCGCCTACCTGCCCCCATTCTGGCTCTCACCCCGGCTGGCGTTGCGTGCACGGTCAACCTGAAAGACTTTTCTAATCCAATTCTGAGGATACGTCTCCATCGAATCTGTACTATACTTAACATAAGTTGTCGAACCGTCGAACAGTTAGTCCCATTGTGAAGGAACGATCATATAAAATCGGTAAATTCTTAATTCAAGTTCCGCAAAGTACAACAAAATTGCCGTACAATTGCATATGTGGAAATCAATGGGAGGTTGCAATGACGCACTGCGACACAAAGACGGTTGCCCCGAAGAGTTTACGTGTAGATCATGCATTCCGGCACTGGAGTCCCGAATCCGAGAGCTATCCTCCTGCTGAGGTTCTGCTGCAATTCATCCGCTTGGGCTGGACGGTGGACGAGCTGGTGGCCGTCGAAACCTTTTACTATGCTGGCTATCGCAGCTCGGATATTTATCACTTCACCCTGACACGGGGGGACGAGACGATAGAAATCCCTGTACTGGCGAACCCGGCGGTCTTTCGTGTCGTCAATAGCTGCAACCTGACTGTTGTAAAGCTGAATGTGCCCCGTGAACAGATCGTGTAGGCAATCTGTCGGGTGTTTCCGTGCATTGATCGCGCATTGATCGTAGGCCCAAAAATTGCGCCCGGCCTCTTTATCAGAGCCGGGCGCTTTTTATTTGACCAGGCAGGCATCGAACAAACGAGTGTCGCTATCCGGGCAGCCCGGCCTTATTGATGCACTCCTGCCGTTTGCCCCATTTGCTGCGCCAGCACCTCGCGCATGGCGTCGATGGTGTACTGCACGCGCTCCGGTGTGATCCAGTAGTGGGTCACGGCCCGGAAGCGCGGCCCGCCCCGCAGGATCACATTGCGCGCTTTCATGGCCTCGACAAATTCCCGGACGTTGACGCTCGGCGGGATGCTGAACAGGACAAAGTTGGTGCGCAGATGTACCGGCTCGACGGTGATGCCCTCAATCGTTGCCAGCCCTTCGGCCAGTTGCGCCGCCGTCCGGTGATCTTCCGCCAGCCGTTCCCGCATGTCGCGCAGCGCGATCAGCCCTGCCGCCGCGACGATGCCCGCCTGCCGCATCCCGCCACCCAGCACCTTGCGCGTGCGAAGTGCCCGCGCGATGAATTCCCGCGAACCGACCAGCAGCGAACCGAGCGGCGCGCACAACCCTTTGCTCAGACAGATCTGCACCGAGTCGGCGGGCGCAGCCAGTTCGCGCGGCTGCACCTTGAGCGCCGCTGCCGCGTTGAACAGCCTCGCGCCGTCCAGGTGCAATTTCAGTCCACGTCGCCGCGCGATCTCGCCCACCTGCTGCGTATATTCTGCCGTGATGGGCGTCGCCCCTGCGCCGTGTACTGTGTTTTCCAGGCAGATCAGCGCAGTGCGGGGGAAGTGTGGATCGTCGCCGCGTATGGCGCCCTCGATTTCGCTCAACGACATCGTGCCATCGAACCGGATGTCAAGCGGGTACATGCTGACGCCGCCAAGCTGCGCGGCTCCACTTTGCTCAAACACGAACATGTGCGCCTTTTTCGAAAGGATGATCTCGTCACCGCGCCTGCAATGGGTCAGCGCTGCCGCTGTGTTGCTCATGGTGGCGGTAGGCATATACAGGGCGGCTTCCTTGCCGAGCAAATCCGCCGCATAGGCTTGCAGTTCGTTAACCGTCGGGTCGTCGCCATACACGTCGTCGCCAACCAGCGCGTTTGCCATCGCTTCTCGCATGGCAGGCGTGGGGTGCGTGACCGTATCGCTGCGCAGATCTATGGTATTCATGGGCTGCTCATTTCAGAGGACAATATTCAGATTAGCTTACCTCGGTGCGGCCCGCGCTCCAATCGCAAGATGCAGACACAGGCCCGCTGGCCGCTCACAAGCGAGGTACAACCTTGAACGTGCTGCTGCCGCCGAAGACCCCACCTACGATCCCGGCTGGTGCCGCCATCACCCGTGACGGTACGAAATATTCAAAGGCAGGGAAAATGACCGCATCGCCTGCGACTTTGCCGGGCAGTGGCATTAGGCGCGCCGTCAGAGGCTTGTTCAGGCGTAGAGCGAGCGCCGCCACGTCCAGCAGGATCGCGGCCAGCGCGTCGGCCCCGATGTCGCCGGGCAGGGGAATGCAGTCCAGCCCTGTGCCGCAAAGCGCGCTGTACAACAGCAGATCGTTCAAATGGAGCGCGCCCTCTGCGGCGCGTTGGCCGAGCAGCGTATCTTCCAGCACTGGCAGCATCAGCCCGCTGAACCCGCAGCGCGGCACGTTGGCGGCCTCAATGGCATTCATGACCAGCGAGGCGGCTGCCACCATGCCCGCCCCGCCCAGGCGCACACCCAGGCTCTCCAGCGCCGCGCCCAGGCTGGAGCCTTCGCCCGGATAGGGAGCCAGCGAGAAGTCCAGGCCACCAAAAACGATGCTGTGTTCAGAGGCCAGTTCGTGCGCGACGCTGGTCAACTGGTCGGCGGATTCTTGCACCAGGCGGCTGAGGCGCTGTACAGCCTCCTCCGGTGAGGCCGCACCCTGAAAAGCCAGCACGGCCAGGTCGGCGGCCTCAATTGCCAGCGCAAAGCGGGCTGCTCCACCGCCATGATAGGCTGCCGGGAAGAACGGCGATCCTGGCCCACAGTTGGCAATCGCCGCCAGATACAGGTTCGACAGGCCGTCCGGCGTGACCGTGCTCACGGCGCGGATAGTTTCCGCACTGTGGCGAAGCAGCCCCAGATCGATCCCCTGGCGCGCGCTTGCCACGATGATAGAAGCAAACACCCCGCTGGCGGCCCGCAGCATATCCGGGATGGCATCCACGTAATCTGGATCGTCACCCGCGCCCACCGGGCCAAGCGCAATGTAATCGATGCCATAGGCTGTGCATTCCTCGCGGAGCCGCGCTGCCAGGTCGGGCATCCCGGCTGGCCCGTGCGGATTGCGCATCCTGGGGAAGGGCTGTGTGGCAATGCGGCGTGATTGCACCGCGATCCCGGCTTGCTGATAGCTGTAGTTTGCCGCATGGAGAAAGGTGGCCGCTCGCGCCAGCGAGGTTTCGATATCTGCGGGAAAAAGATCAATAAAGATCGTTATTGCGCGTATTTTCATGGTCGTCTGCCTGAGGCCTTGACGCCGATCTGAGTTATATTTACCCTTCTAGAGAAGTGTACCACTTCCCGGCTTCCTGAATGGGTGAAGAGAGGAAATCGACGATGAGCTTTCTGGACAATCTCAGCAGTCGGCAGGTATCGCCGCACGAAGCGGCAGTGACGTGCGCTGTCGCCACGCTCACCCTGAGCGGCGACTTCACCGAGTTGGAACGCCGGATTATCTCCCTGTTTCGTGACCAGTTCCCACCCCTCAGCAAGCTGCCCGATCCGGCGTTCATGCAGATCATCGAAAAAGCCATCGACCTGGTGCATAACCAGGGCGTGGCCCGCGACGTGCGCCAGTTTGTACAGCAGTACGTTGCGCCTGTCATCATCACGCCCGAAGACCGGATCGCAGCCTACCGCTATGCCTATTCGCTGGCGATGGCAAACCTGAATATCGACGAGGGCGAAGAAGTGCTGTTGGAAGAACTGAAAACGGGCCTGGGGCTGGATACCGCCGCGTGCGCTGCGGCGGAAGCGCAGGCGCTCAACGAATTTGCGCCCCTGCACCGGGCGCTGGCGGCGGTCGTGCTCGGCCTGATTGTGGTGACCGCCGATGGGCAGGTCTACGAAGAAGAGTTGCAGGCGCTCAAAGACTCGCGGACTTTGCTCGAACCAATTGCCCGGCTGGACGACACCCAATTTGGTCTGGTTTACGATCTGGCCCTGAGCATTTACAACCGCTTCCTGCTGGACGCCGATAACCGTGTAGCCTTCCTGTACAACATCGTGGTGGATAAGCTGCCCACCCGCGACCACCGCGTACAGGGCTTCCACTACGCCGCCAGCATCGCCACCGCCGATCACGACATCGCCAGAGCCGAGATTGACGTGCTCAAAGACCTGTTGGCCGCGCTGAAGATCAACGATGCGGTGGGCGAGTCGATCTTTAACCAGTATATGGGCCGGGTGAAGACCATTGACGGACACCCGATTGTGCCGGGCGGTCAAGCCTAGAACACATTGCCAGGAGAAATCGTGAACAAAATCAAGCCACAACTGCCCTCCGGGATGCGCGACTTTTTGCCCGCCGATGTCCTCCGCCGCCAGTATGTGATCAACACGGTGGCCGAGGTCTTCGAGACTTATGGCTACGAGCCGCTGCAAACGCCTGTCCTGGAACTGCAAGAAACGTTGATGGGCAAATACGGCGATGACGCCGAAAAGCTCATCTTCAATGCCAGACACCCCGGCGGCAAGGAGGAGTTGGCGCTACGCTACGACCTGACCGTGCCGCTGGCTCGTGCTTTCGGGATGCATGAAGCGCAGCTCACACTCCCCTTCAAGCGCTACCAGATCGCGCCGGTCTGGCGCGGCGAGCGCCCGCAGCGAGGCCGCTTCCGCGAATTCTTCCAGTGCGACGCGGATACAGTGGGCATTGCCGGGATGGAGGCGGATGCCGAATCGGTGAGCGTTGTCGTCACGGCGTTGCAACGATTGGGCTTCACCGACTTCCTGATCAAGCTCAATAACCGTAAGCTGCTGAAGGGGATCGGCCAATATGCAGGTCTGGAAGGCGAATCGCTCGACAACCTGTACCGCAGCATCGACAAACTGGACAAGATCGGCGTCGATGGCGTGCGAGAGGAGATGAACAGGAGCGGTATAGACAGCGCCGCCGTGACCAAGGTCCTGGATTTGATCACCAGCGCACGCCCCGGCGAGTCGGTGGGCTACGAAGCAGGCGCAGCCCTGATCGGCACGCTGCGCGAAACCCTGGGTGGAATCGAGATCGCTGCGCAGGGCCTGGACGAACTGACCGAGGTGCTGAAGTTCCTGGACGCCATGCACGTCCCCGGCGAACTGATCGAAGTGGACTGCTCGATGGTGCGCGGCCTGGGCTATTACACCGGCCCGATCTTCGAGGCGATGCTGACCAGCAATGACCCCGAAGAGCGAGTCGGCAGTGTTTCCGGCGGGGGCCGTTACGATGAGCTTCTGGGACTTTTCCGTAAAGAATCGCTGCCGACGGTAGGCGTCAGCCTGGGCATCGAGCGGTTGATCACGCTCATGGACAGGCGCAACCTGTACCCGCCCGACCTGAACCGCACCGTCGTCCAGGTGCTGGTGACCGTCTTTGGGACGGACACCCGCGAGGAGGCGATGGGTCTGGCGTCCGCGCTGCGCGCCGGAGGCATCAAAACCGAGCTTTTTATGCAGCAGGCCAGGATCGGCAAACAGATCGGTTACGCCGACAAGAAGGGCATTCCGGTGGTGGCGCTGCTCGGCCCGGACGAGATCGCACGCGGTGAAGTCAAGTTCAAACGTCTGGCCGATCAGCAGGAAATCGTCGTGCCGCGTGCCGAGGCGGCCCTGGCCGTGCGCCGCATGTTCGATGCACTCTGATTGACAAGCAGGAACGGCGCGTGATAGGATATCAATCAGGGAGATGATAATAATTCGGATTGTGTTGTATGCAACAGACTCGACAATATATCCTGGAAACGTTGCGCGAACGCGGCGATGCCACAGTTGATGAAATCGTCCAGGCGCTCCGGGAGCGCATCAACCACAACATCACTGCGGTGACGGTGCGCCACCACCTGGATATTTTGCGCAGCGAAGACCTGGTGACCGCGCCCTCGGTGCGCCGCCGCCGGACTCCAGGCCGCCCGCAGTATGTATTTGGCCTGACCGAAAAGGCGCAAGACTGCTTCCCCAACAATTACCAGCATCTTTCAGCGGCCCTCCTCAACCAGATCAAGGCCACACTGCCACCTGCCCAGGTTAACGTCATCCTGGAAAGCGTTGCGCAGGAAATGGCCGCCAACGCCTCGATCTTGGATGTGCCGCTGGAAGCGCGGCTCGATCAGGTCGTGGCTTATCTGAGCGGACAAGGCTACGAAGCCCACTGGGAGACGTGCCAGGACGGCTATTTACTGCACACCCGCAACTGCCCATACCGCCAGGTAGCGGGCGAACACCAGGAACTGTGCAACATGGACTTTCACCTGATCTCGGCGCTGACGGGCATCGTGCCCCGCCGCGTAGGGCGTCTGGCCGACCACGACGAAAGCTGCGCCTACCTGATCCCGCTGCCGGACAGGGTGGCAAGCCCCTCCTGAAACATTAATTTTTCAGATGCCCGTCTGCTTTATTGACGCCGCATCAAAGGTGTGATAGACTCGCTGGTAATGCGTATATAATCGTATACAAGAAGGAGGAGCGCTCCGCCGCGTCTTGGTAAAGGTCTTGAACGTGGCAGCGCATCAATCAAATGGCTGATTTGATGGAACACGAAGACATTCAGACCGAGGTAGAAACCCCGGTGCTGTCGGTGACCCCGGCGGCGGCAGCGAAAATCCAGGAACTGCTTCAGGCACGCAACATCCCTGACCATGCGCTGCGTGTGTTCGTGGCGGGCGGCGGCTGCTCCGGCCTGCAATACGGGATGGCCTTTGAGGCGCAGCCCCAGGAATTCGATACCGTCGTGGAAACCGACGGCGTGCGTCTGGTGGTTGACCCGACCAGTATGATGTACATCGGCGGTTCGACCATCGACTTCGTGGACAGTCTGATGGGTGGCGGCTTCCGCATCGACAACCCGAACGCGGTTTCCACCTGTGGCTGTGGGCATTCGTTCCGCACCAGCGGCGAGAGCAGCGCAGCATCGGGCGGCTGCGGTTCTTGCGGCCACTAAATCGCGCTTCCAGATAGATCGGTAGCGGCGGCTCCAGGAGCCGCCGTTTTTGTTTACAGCTTTGTTTACAGCGCCCCGCGCCAAACAAAAATCCTCAACCCATCGCTGTTGAGGATTCAACTGAGCGGGCGACGGGATTCGAACCCGTGGCCTTCTCCTTGGCAAGGAGACGTTCTACCACTGAACCACGCCCGCGAATTGACGACAGTATAGACCAACTCGCGCACTTTGGCAAGACTCAAAATTCCTGTTGGCGATGAACTCCGGCCTTTGTTCAATGACAACAAGAGGTCTGGGCGGTTCTGTGACCTGCCCCTTTTTCATCTCATCGCCGTTCTGCCAGTTCCTGGGAAAACTTGCAGTATGTCTGCAATTTGTCCAGGTTTTCGGCGTTCGGCGGGGCCAGCGCCAGGGCCTGTTGATAGGCGGTGAAGGCGTCGGCGTAATGTTCCAGGGCAAAATGGGCATTCGCCAGGACGGCATACACTCGGTAGTCGGTGATCGGCTGTTGCTCGCTTTCCGCGATTTCCAGCATGTGTTCGACGGTAGCAATCGCCTTTTCGTATTCGCGCAGCCGGTAATGGCTACGCGCAATCTGGTAATGCAGCATGATCTCCCAGGGGTGGTAGGGGTTGAAGCTCAACGCCGTGTGGTACGCCTCAATGGCGTGTTCGTAACGTTCCAGCCGGAACCACAAGTCGCCCAGGATTTCGTGGACGCGCGACCACGTCACGTCCACACCCTGCGGGCGGCGCGAATGCTGCAAAAATTGAAGCAGGTGTTCGGTGGCCTCGCGCTCGCGGCCAGGGATGCTCGCCAGGATTTCGCCGAGCGCCAGGTGTGCGTCGGTCAATGTGGCGCGATAATCCGGTTCGGAAGAATCCGCCGTTGCCAGCGCGATCTGAGCAGCCTGCAACGCCTGATCGTAGTTGTTCTGTTCGCGCAGCGCCCGGCTCCGCAGCAAATGTAAGCGCACCAGCCAGCCCGACGCCTCGCCCGCCGGGTAGGTGTTGGCGGCGCGGGAGAAGAAGGAGAGGGCCGTTGCCGGGTCACGCTCGTCCACCAGGTGAATGAATCCGAGCCGCTCGTAGCACAACGCGGTCAGGCGTGCCACGGTGCTGGGCTTGAGCAGCGCCTCCTGGAATTTCTCGGCGGCTTCGCGCACCTTGTTCTCGCTTAGGAGGACACGCCCCCACTGGTACATGACCCAACCCAGGTTCGGGTAGGTCGGGTCGCGCTCCGCGATGGACTGGTATATCTGGCGGGCATGGTCGGCGTCGGCCCGCTCCGCGAAACCCAATGGGGCCAGCTCGAAGCGGCTGAAATAGGCATCGGCCAGCAGTTCCTGCGTGCTGGAACTTTCCCACAGCGCCGGAGCCAGCGCGTGGGCAGTCTGCAAGTCTTCCAGCGCCTCGTCCGGGCGGTTCGAGAGCAGGCGGGCACGGGCACGGCGCAGCAGCAGTTGGGCGCGCTCTTCGGGCGGCAGTTCCCCGCGCAGCAGCCGCGCGATCTGGAATTCGGCGCGCTTGCCATCGCCGGCTGTCAGCGTGTCGTCGATCTGAGCTAACTGCGCCGAGTCGAGCGTCATAGGGTCGCTGACCTCACCCCTTGCCCCCCTCTCCAACTGGAGAGGAGGAACCGACAGATGCTGCTTCAACTGTTAGTTCCCCTCTCCACCCCAGTGGAGAGGGGCCGGGGGTGAGGCTGATCTCACGCACCGTCATCTCCATAGCCCGACGTGCTCTGCCGGATGGCGTCGATCAGGTGGCCCTGCACCGCTTTGCGGGCCTGTCCAATCGCGTTCTTAATGCCTTTCGCATTGCTGCGCCCGTGCCCGATAATGACCACGCCGTTCACGCCCAGCAGCGGTGCGCCGCCGATCTCGAACGGATCGATCTGGTGATAAATGCGGCGCAAACCGGGCCGCAGAATGAGGGCGGCCAGCATGGTCAAGGGGTTGGCCGTCAGTTCATCCCGCACCAGGTTAAAGAGCGTCTCCGCGACGGCCTCCATCGACTTGATGGCGATGTTGCCGACAAAGCCGTCGGTCACGACCACGTCCGCCGCGCCAGCCAGCAACTCTTTCGGCTCGACGTTGCCCACGAAATTCATGCCAGGCGTGCGCGAAAGCAGGCCAATAGTGTCTTTGACCAGGGCGTTGCCCTTGCCTTCCTCTTCGCCGTTAGAAAGTACGGCCACGCGCGGGTTTTCTGTGCCCAGGACGCACCGGGCATAAGCGCTGCCCATGATGGCGAACTGCACCAGCCATTCCGGGCGGGCATCGGCGTTCGCGCCCATATCGGTCACGACGATCTCCTTGCCCCGCACGCGGAACGATTGGGTCAGGGCGGGCCGCTTCACGCCGCGAATCCGCCTCAAAGTGCTGAGTGTCGCCAGCGCCAGGGCCGCGCCACTGTTCCCGGCGGTCACAAAGGCATCTGCTTTGCCGTCGCGCACCAGGTTCATGCCCACCATCATCGATGAGTCGCGCTTGGTGCGCGCAACCTGGCTTGGCTTGTCGTGCATGTCAACCGTCTGGCTGGCATGGACGATCTCCAGGTTCAGCCCCTGCCTGTCGTACTTCGCCAGTTCGCGCTCAATGGCCGCCTGGTCGCCGACCAGGATAATCGTATCATTGGCTTGCCGGGCCGCCTGCACCGCGCCGTCTACATCTGGCACGGGGCACGCATCACTGCCCATCGCGTCTACCGCAATTCTCATACTGCCTCGGCTATCCGGATTGCACCACGCTTGCAGCGACGATCAGATGCTAAGTGTATCGCTAGTTGGGGGAAAAGGGTCGGGGGTCGTCTCGCCAGCGGGGGCCGTTCTCGATCAGCAACTTGAGGATTTGCGCCTCGCGGACGAGCATTTTCCGTTCGGTCAGCAACAGCGTCAGCAGGTCTGGCACGTCCAGCAGCCGTTGTTTATCCTTCACCGGCGTGCGCAGGATGATCGCCGTCAGAAAGGCCAGCGCCACCGGGTCTTCTGGTAGAGCGTCGATTTGAAGTTCGACGTTGCCGAGCGTGGCGAAAATGTTCAAATAGCCGCGCAGCATCGGCCCGATCCGTGTCGCAATCTTTTTGGCGCGGGCGTTGCCGGTATCCTGTAGGGGATAGTCTTCGACCAATCCAGTCAGGTAGGGTTTGTGCCGATGCGTGCTGTGGATGCGGAAACGGCTATAGCCGAGGGCGGCGATATTCATGCGCCCGTCGCCAACGTGCTCGATCTGGGTGATGTGCGCCGTCGTCCCAACCTCGTGGATGGTCGCGCCGCTGCCCACCTCCGGGCCGGATCGGATCAGGACGACGCCGAAGGGCCGCGAGTCGCGCTTGCATTCATTGATCATCAGCTTGTAGCGTTCTTCAAAGATGTGTAACGGCAGGGCCATACCGGGAAACAGCACGGTATTGAGTGGAAAGAGCGGAAGTTCGTATTCTCTGTTCACACTGGCCTCGGATCAGACCTCGCAACACAGATTGTACGATATACGCTGGCGCGTGCCAACCATTGACAATATGCGCCGGGCCTGTATAATAACCATCAACATGCCCTGGTGGCGGAATGGCATACGCAGCAGGTTGAGGGCCTGTGCCCTTGTGGCGTGGAGGTTCAAATCCTCTCCAGGGCACTCTCAGAGGAAGTAAGAGTATCGGATCAGCCGGTACTCTTTTTGTTTGGAGCAGTCATTTGCCACCCTGCAAGAGCAGGCGCACCGGTTCTCGCCACAGCAGCATAATGACCGTGCCGAGGACAATGTACTGGCCGTAGGGCAGCGCTGTATACATTTCGTATTGACCGCGCATCACGAACCGGGCCGCCAGATAGACCAGCGCGCCCGCTGCCCCGGCAAACACGGCAATCGTCACCGCGAAGATGAGCGCCTGCCAGCCGAGCATCAGCCCGCTCAGGGTGGCAAGCATCACATCGCCGTAGCCGAAGGCGACTTCTTCCAGTTCTTCGCCGCGCGCACTGGACACGACAGAATTGAACAGCCTGCCGCCCAGGTACATCAAGAAGAACAGGCCAAACCCAACCAGCCCGCCGATCACGTAGTCTCTGAACGCCACTGTGCCATCCTGGATGAACACCGCGCCGACCAGTGCGAACAGGTAAGACGGAATCATGACGATGAACAGGATCAGGCGATGTTCCAGGTCTATGACCGTGACTAGCAGCAATATTGCCAGATAGCCCAGCCAGAACAGACTGCGAACTGAAAAGGGATAGGCTGCCCCGACGTAAGCAAACAGGATCGCCAGCCCGATCTCGACCAGGACATGTCGCCAGCGCAACTTTGCACCAGAGGGCGAAACTCGTGCCCCGGTCAAGAAGGCCAGCGTGCCCAACCAGGCCACGCCCCGGCGCGGCGTGCCATCCGGGTAGTGCGGTCTGTGGACGCGGTTTTCGTCTGGCAGATCGTCCGCCAGCGCATTGATAACCCCGCCGGCCAGCAGGCCGATCAGCGCGAAAACAACAGCCAGGGCAAGATTCACGGCCTCATCCTCTGGCAATTTTGATGACTGGTGTCGGGTTGGTCATGATGTCCATCACTCTCAGGGGACGCGGGAAGCATTGTGCCGCAATTATACGGAGTGTTGCCATGCCGGGCAATCAGGCTTCGCTTCAGGACATTTGTCACTGGACAGAGCGAAAGGTTCATGGTTCGATTCAAAATGGGAGTGATCTGATCTCCACGCAAAAAGGAGGGAAAGATGGCAACGCCAACTCAGCCCCTTCGAGAAGAACATGCCGAACTGTTGCCGCATATCGAACTATTGCGTACCGTAGCCGACTCGGTGGGCGAGACGCCGCTCGAAACGCTCCAACACGATGTGGACAGGGTTCACAACCTGCTGGTACACAGCCTGATTCCTCACGCCCGCGCCGAGGACGAAGCGCTCTACCCGGTCATCGGCAAACTGCTCGGCTCAACCGAGGCCACCGCCACCATGAGCCGGGATCACCTGGAAATTGTGCGCCTGACACACGAACTGCTGGCCGTCCGGCAGCAGATCGCAGGCGTCACCATCAACGACGCCCAGACCAAAGCGCTGCGCCGCATCCTGTACGGCTTGTATGCACTGATCAAGGTCCACTTTGCCAAAGAGGAAGACATCTATTTGCCGCTGCTGGACAAGCGCCTGACGCCAGAAGAAGCGCATTCGATCTTCCAGGCGATGGGTGAAATTGCCAGGGAAGCCAGAGTAACCTGATGCGTCGCCCGGTTCCGATGTTCTGAACAGCCTCGGCGCAGGCTGTTTGTTGGCCTCACTTCCCCGGAACAGCTGTTGGCCTGTTGGCTGCGCCTGTATTCGTGGCGGGCGGCCCGGCCAGCGACGGCGTGGCTTTCGCGCCCGGCTTGTGGAAGACCACGCTGTCCAGAATCTTCTGCACGTCGTTGCGCCCGTTGTTGTAGGCTTCCACCGGCTCGATGGTCACGTAGAAGATGAAGTTGCCACCGAACTGGTTCAGCCCGGCGAACCAGCCCGCCGTGTCCGGTTCGCCCTGGCACTGGCTGGCCGCAAAATACTCTCCGACGGCGGGCAGACCACCCACCGTGAATTCGCGCTGGCCGTAGTTGCCGACGTTGCATGTTACGTCCACGACAGTGCCTTGCAGCAGCCGGATGCCGTCCGCCCAGAGCATTTGCGTTTGCAGATTACCGGCGGGCGTGCCCGGCACTTCCGTCAGGGAGAGTGGGTTGGCTTTAGTCGGCGGCGGCGCAAGGCTTGGGAAGCCCCACAGCAGGTAGATCGTCCCTGTGCCGTTCCCGGCTGGCCCGCGATAGACCGCCAGATTCATCGAGGCCTGCACCAACTGGTCGCGGATCGGCAACACCTGGTAGCCGTGCTGCCAGCCCGCCGGAAGCGAGATGTCCAGGGGCGGCGGGCCACCGGGCAGGATGGCGGCCTGGGTCGGCAGCGGCGTCAGCCCGACATTGGGCGTCAGGGCAAGCAGCGCTGAAGTCGAGGTCGGTTTGGCCGGGTCAAGCGTTGGCCGAACCACCGTCGGGATCGCCGTTGGCTGGCCCCTGGCGGGCGTCACGCTCGGCAGCGACGTCCGGCTGGGAACGGCGCTTGGGGCGGCAGTGGTTAGGATGGCAGTGCGCGTCGCCGGTATGGGTGTGGCGGTGGGCGGCGCGGTCGCGCACGCGGTGAGCAGAAAGCCCAGGATCAGGCCGGGCAAGCAATAACGTTTCATCAGCACTCTAGGGTTTGATCACATCTGTAATGTGCACGGCAATTTTGTTTTCAGCCCCAACGGGGCTTTGTAGATTCAGTCCGGTGCTTCAGCGCCGGGCGATGGGCTGGAGTCTCGGCGTAGCTACTCCCATTCTATCGTGGCGGGCGGCTTGCTCGAAATATCGTACACGACGCGGTTCACCCCGGCCACCTCGTTCACGATGCGGCGGCTGATCTGCGCCAGCACGTCGTAGGGCAGCCGCGCCCAATCCGCCGTCATGAAGTCGTCGGTGGTCACGGCACGGATGGCAACCGTCTCCTGGTAGGTGCGTCCATCGCCCATTACGCCCACGCTGCGCACCGGGAGCAGCACCGCAAACGCCTGTGCCGTGTCCCCGCGCAGCAGTCCCGCTCGCTGCAATTCCTCCACGACAATCGCATCGGCGTTGCGCAGCCGTTCCAGCCGTTCCCAGGTGATCGCGCCCAGGCAGCGAACGGCCAGCCCCGGCCCTGGAAAGGGCTGCCGCCAGACGATTTCGTCGGGCAGGCCAAGCTCCGTGCCGACGCGCCGCACCTCGTCCTTGAACAAATAGCGCAGTGGCTCCACGAGTTGGAACGGCATGTCGGCGGGCAGGCCACCGACGTTGTGATGTGTCTTGATGCGGTGCGCGCCGGGCCGGTCTTTGGCGGCACTCTCGATCACGTCCGGGTAGATCGTGCCCTGCGCCAGATAGTCGATTCGGCCTAGTTTGCGCGCCTCCGACTCGAAGGTGCGGACGAAAAGTTCCCCGATGATCTGGCGTTTGCGCTCCGGGTCGATGACGCCCACCAGCGCTTCGAGAAACATTTCCGTCGCATCGACGGCCACCAGCGGGATGTGCAGGTGCTTGCCAAAAGTCTCGACGACCTGTTCTGGCTCGTGCTTGCGCATCAGGCCCTGATTGACGAAGATACAGGTTAGCTGGTCGCCAACGGCCCGGTGAATGAGCGCCGCCGCCACCGACGAATCGACGCCGCCGCTCAAGCCGAGCACCACGTGGCCGCTGCCGACCTGCGCGCGCACGCTGGACACACTCTCTTCAATGATCGAGGCTGGCGTCCAGCGCGGTTCGCAGCCGCAAATGTTCAGCACGAAGTTCCGCAGGATAACCGATCCGAGCGGCGTATGGGCGACTTCGGGATGGAACTGCACGCCGTAGCGCCGCGTGGACTCGTCACCCATCGCGGCGAAAGGCGAGTTGGCCGACTTTGCCAGCGCGCACCAGCCTTCAGGCAATGCCTCGATTCGGTCTCCGTGACTCATCCAGACATCAATGGCAGCGGGCAGCCCCTCAAATAAGGGCGACTTCCCAACCTCCACGTTGGCTGGGCCATACTCACGGTGCTGTGCGCCCGCGACTGTCCCACCCAGGGCGTGCGTCAGTACCTGCATCCCATAACAGATGCCGAGAACGGGCAGTCCGCTGTCCAGGATGTAGCGGGGCAGTGAAGGCGCGCCCGGGTCGTACACGCTGTTTGGCCCACCGGACAGGATGATCCCGTGCGGCTCAAGCGCCATGACCTGATCGGCGGGCGCGTTCCAGGGAAATATCTCGGCGTAGACCTTCTGTTCGCGCACACGCCGGGCGATAAGCTGCGTGTACTGGGAACCGTAATCCAGAATGGCGATCCCACCTGCGTGAAGCTGTGGTTGTTTCATCGTGGTGGTTTCAATCGCCAAAAACGATCTGGCCGTTGTCCATCGAACGAATCGTGACCAGCGATTCAATCGGGACGTTATAGTGTTCCAGCGCCGCACGTCCACCCTCGAAGGTTTTTTCGACGACGCACGCGATCCCGGCTACTTCCGATCTGGCACTCCGCACAATGCGAACCAGGCTGCGCAGGGTCTTGCCCGACGCCAGGAAGTCGTCGATGATCAATACGCGCTCACCGCTGGGCATGAATTCCGCTGCGACGAGCAGTTGAACGTCCATGCCTTTGGTATGCGACGGTGCAGTTTCCAGGTAGACCGGCCCGTACATGGTCACAGGCTTGACCTTGCGCGCGTAGACCACCTTGACGCCCAGCGCACACCCTGCTGCAAAGGCCGGAGCGATACCGGAGACCTCCGCTGTCAGAATACGGGTCACACCTGCATTGCGGAAACGCCGCGCGATCTCTTCGCCGCAGCGCATGATCAGCCCTGCATCGATCTGGTGGTTGAGCAGGCTATCAATCTTCAAAATCCCTTCGCCGAGGTTCTGGCCCTCGGCCCGGATACGTTCTTTAAGTTCGTCCATGCTGCCCCCTTTCCGAAGTCGCCGATTCTAGCGCAGCGACGGGGCACGGCAAAGTTCGGGATCGGGCTGATCCGATTCGCGCTGTCCATCCCGGCGCGATCTTGCGGTACAATGCTCCTAAGCAATACCGTCTGGAATTTTGGAAGGATCGCCCCCATGGACAGCAATCAAATTGCCCGCATGATCGAATGGCTGGATGAAGAACGCCGCCGCGACAAGAGTATGATCGCCAAACTGGAGGAACGCCTTCTTCAGCAGCAGGACGCGATGGAGGCGATGACCCGCCGTCTGAACGGACTGGAAGGCGACCAGGGTACGCTCAAAACGATGTTTGTACCGGCAGGCCGCGATGTCGAGATCATGAACCAGCTTCGGACAGAAATGCAGCAGATGATCGAGGCTGTCGAGGCCAAACGCATCGCCGCCGAGCGCGAGGCCGAGCGGCGCGCCGACGCTTCCCGCGATAACGCCACACGGCCCGTGCGCGAAATGGTAGAGCGGCTGGACAAGCTGGAACGTGCCCTGGAAGAAATCGGCACGGCGCGTGTGGAACGAGACCGCTTTGCAGCAGCGCTGGCTGCCTTGCAACAGCGCGTGGAGGACATCGCCAAGAAATTCGAGGAGCCGGAACGCCGCCTGACCTTCCTCGAAGAGCAGCGTCGCCAGGACGCCCGCCGTATCTCCGAGACGCAGACCGAACTGCCTGAGATTCAACGCCAGATCGACGCGCTGCGACCCAAACTGGATTTGTTGGAGGATATGTCTCTACGCAACGAGAAGCGCGTGATCGAAATCCAGAACGCGGAACGCGAGCGGCGCGAGCAGCTCCAACAGTTCATCGAACAGCAAACGCTGTACGTCCAGCAGCGCGAGCAGCGGATCGACGAGGTGCTCGGAACCGTCGGACAGTACGATGACGATATGCGCCGCAACCTGGAACGCTTCGAGACCTGGGCCGAAGCCTACCGCAACATGAAAAAGATTATTGAGGACTTTGAACGCATCGGCGAACGGCTGGAACGCCGGATCAATGAAGTGGCCGAGACACAGCGGCTTTCCGAGGAGCGCTTCCGCCAGGAATGGAATAGCTGGAACGCCGACGACCAGAAACGCTGGAAGCAGTTCACGCTTACCAACGACGAAGCGTGGCGTCTGCACGACAAAGACTACGACCAGTTCCGCGCCAAGTTCAACGAAATGGTGCAGCAGTTTGCCCCCATCCACGAGAGTCTGGAACGCCTCTGGCGCCTGGAGCGCGCCCAGGCTGAGATTTACCGTGAGCAGTTCACGGCTCTGCTGGCCGAATACGATCAACCGGCTGAAAAGGCCCAGCCCAACGGCAACGGACGGCGATAAGTCTTACCGATTCGCTGATTTTGCTCCCGGCCCCGTTCCAGCGGGGCCAGCGCCACACCGCCATTGCCCCGCTTGACACCAGGGATACGATCTCGCCAAGCCTGCTCGCAGCGGGTAAAATTGTGAAATCCAACACGATGTAATGTAACGGTAAGGTAACGGAGAACCCAAGATGCGCAGGCTTACGAGATGGGTACAGCGGGCCGATGTGCGAATCACCAACTGGATGGCGCGCTACGGCATTTTGATCACGCGCATTGGCCTGGGGATCGTCTTTTTCTGGTTCGGCGTGCTCAAGTTTTTCCCCGGCCTCAGCCCGGCTCAGGACCTGGCGGCCCGCACCATCAGCGTCCTGAGCTTCGGGACAATCGCGCCTGACCTTTCGATTCCTGTGTTGGCAGCCTGGGAATGCCTGATCGGTTTGGGTTTGCTGACGGGCCTGTTCATGCGGGCAACGCTGCTGCTGTTGTTCGTGCAGATGGTCGGTACGATCTTGCCGTTGTTCTTCTTCCCTTCGGAGACGTTTACCCGCTTCCCCTACGCGCCCACGCTGGAAGGCCAGTACATCATCAAGAACATCGTCCTGGTCGGCTCGGCGCTGGTCATCGGCGCGACGGTGCGCGGCGGCAGGGTGGTGGCCGATCCTGTGGCGGCACAAGTCGCCGAGCGCACTGCCGAGCGGCGCACCAACACCGGCGCGGCACGCTAAGAATCTGGTATTGGTTACGTCCGGTCAAGTCACCGGCAGGCTGAACCAAAAAGTCGCGCCCTTGCTGGCATTGTTCCGCACGCCGATCTTGCCCCCATGCAGGTCGATGATCTGCTTGCAGATGGCGAGGCCCAGCCCCGAACTCTTTTCGCCGCCTGTTGGTTTGTTGCTCAGGCGCGCATATTTGACGAAAATCTTCGAGAAATCGTCGTCGGTCAGGCCGGGGCCAGAATCGCTTACTTCCAGCACCACCGCTTCATCTTCGGCAAAAGTGTGGACGAGCACCTCGGTTCCCGGCGGCCCGAACTTGATGGCATTGCCGATCAGGTTCTGAGCCACCTGCGCGATCCGGGCTGTGTCCGCGTTGATCTGCGGCAGCGGCCCACTTAGTTTTGTCTTCAGCGCAATCGACTTGGCGTGGGCATATTCCTGATTGCCATCGGCCACACTCTGGGCGATCTGGTTGAGATCAGCTGGCCTGATGTCCAGGCTCAACTTGCCATCGGCCATGGCCTGGAAATCCAGGAAATCCGTCACAATGCGCTGCATCTCTTCGCTGCGTCGGACGATGAAGGTCAGCAGTTCATAGTTTTCCTCGGTCATGACCGTTCCGGGTGGCACATATTCCAGGATGATGTGCGCCGACATGAGGATGCTGGACAGTGGGCTTTTCAGGTCGTGGCTGGCGATGCGCAGGAATTCGTCTTTGAGTTGCGCCAACTGTTTCAGTTGCAGATGT
The DNA here is from genome assembly GCA_021325095.1 of Chloroflexota bacterium. GTDB lineage: Bacteria > Chloroflexota > Anaerolineae > Aggregatilineales > UBA2796 > JAJPHV01. The sequence goes on from JAJPHV010000015.1 coordinate 148,872, forward strand.
GTTTGCAGACGGGCCATCAGCACCGGGAAGTCAATCGGCTTGGTCACGTAGTCGTTCGCACCCAGCCGCAGCCCTTCTATCACGTCTTCGCTCTGATCTTTAGCGGTTGCCAGAATCACCGGCAGATCGGCAATCGAGTGGGTCTCTCGAATGATTTGAAGGGCCTGGTATCCGTTCAGGCCAGGCATCATCACGTCCAGGACGATCAGGTCAAATTTCTCGGTTTTCAGCAGTTCCAGCGCCCGGTAGCCGCTGTCGGCAGCCGTCACGGTATAGCCTTCGCGCTGCAAACGACGGGCCAGCATATCCCGGTTCATCTCGTTGTCGTCCACGACGAGAAGATGCCCCAACCCGGCTTTTGGCATGGTGCAGTCTCTTAACTCAGCAGCGCCTGGATTTTCTCAAGCAGGCGGTTCATGTCAACCGGTTTTGTATCGTAATCATCGCAGCCCGCTTCCAGCCCGCGCTCCCGATCCCCGGCCATCGCATTGGCCGACAAGCCGATGATCGGGATGTGGTACGTGTGCGGGTCGGTCTTGAGGATGCCAGCCGCTTCCCAGCCATCCAGAACAGGCAACCCCATGTCCATCAGAATCAGATCGGGCATCTCGGATTGCGCCAGGCTCACGCCTTGTGCACCATCCAGCGCCACGACCACCTCGTAGCCACGCCGTTGCAGACGGCGGATCAGCATGTCACGGTTATCTTCGTTGTCTTCGACCAGCAGAATCTTAGCCACGTCTGTTGACCTCTTTGAGAGTGCTTCCCGGAATGAGGGTGGTGACCAGCGCGCGGACTTCGGCCAGGAGCGCCTCTTTGCTGTAGGCACTCTTTTGTAAAACACGCTGCACCTGGTCCGTGAGCCGGACGCGATCATCTTCCGTCAGGTCCTGGGCCGTAACGACAATAATCGGAATGGCGCGCCAGGGCTCGTTTTTGCGCAGTTCTTCGATGAACTGGAAGCCATCCATTTCGGGCATCATCAGGTCAAGTAAGATCAGGTTGGGCGCTTCGACGGCCAGTGTGTCCAGCGCCACTCGTCCGTTCTCGGCCTCGCAAAGCCCCCACCCCTCTTTTTCAAGCATCCGGCACAACATCTCACGGGTGGGCGGGTCGTCTTCCACAACCAGGATTTTACAATCCGTTTGTGCGCATTCGTATTTGCGCAGCACTGCCACCAGCATATCCCGGTCTACGGGCTTCGTCAGGTATTCCGTCGCCCCGAGCGCATAGCCCATGTTTTTGTCGCTGATAATGGTCATCATGATCACCGGAATGGTTGCCAACTCCGGGTCAGATTTTAATGCCGTCAGCACCGCCCAACCATCCATGCCGGGCATCATCACGTCCAGGGTGATGATGTCTGGACGCAGGTCTTTGGCGCGGTGCAGCCCTTCATGCCCGCTCGCCGCCGTCTCAACGTAGAATCCCTCCTTGCTCAGGAAACGTGTGACGACTTCACGCACCGTCGGATCGTCGTCGATGACCAGGACCACGCTGGCTCCGCCGGGGATATCCGCCGCTTTGTCGCCGGGGAGCGCGGTGGACGGCGCTGGCTCCTGCGGAGTGTTAGCAGGCAAATGGACGGTAAACGTGGAGCCTTTGCCCAGTTCGCTCTCTACATGGATGTCGCCATCCATCATCTGGCAGAAGCGCTTGCTGATCGCCAGACCCAGCCCGGTGCCGCCGTATTTGCGCGTGGTCGAAGCATCCGCCTGCGAGAAATCCTGAAATAGTTTCGCCATCTGTTCTGGCGACATGCCAATGCCGGAGTCGGTGACCCGGAACACGATATGCTCTTTGCCGTTGATCGGCTGCCGGGAGACATCCAGCGAGACACGCCCTTCCTTCGTGAATTTGCTGGCGTTGCTCAGGAGGTTGAAAAGTACCTGCCGGACTTTGGTCAGGTCGGCGCGCATCAGCCCCAGGTCATCCGGGCAGTTTACTTGCAGCGTGTTGGCATTCTTTTCGACCACCGGCGTGATGGTCGTGACGATCTCTTGGATCATCCGGGGCACGTCGATGGTTTCCAGGTAAATGTCCATTCGGCCCGCTTCGATTTTCGACAGGTCAAGGATGTCGTTGATCAGCGACAACAGGTGCTTGGCTGCCGCCTGTATCTTTCTCAGATCGGGCACAAAGCTGTCCTGGCCTGTGTCTTCGCACTCCTCTTCGATCAGCTCGCTATACCCGATGATGGCGTTGAGCGGCGTCCGCAGTTCGTGACTCATGTTGGCGAGGAAGGTGCTCTTGGCCCGGTTGGCTTCCAGCGCCCGATCCCGCGCTGCGATGTACTCGCCCGCAATCTTGTTGAACGACATGGCAATCTGGGCCAGTTCGTCCGTATTTTCCAGGACAAATTTCTCATCGGTGTGGCCGCTGATCATTTGCCGCGTGGCCTGATCCAGACGGGCCAGCGTATTCTGCACCGACATGTAAAACCCGACGAACAGGTAGACAGTCACGGCCAGGGCAACGAAGGTAACGACGAGCACCAGGTTCTTCCGGGCAGCCAACTGATCGATGCGCACGATCAGCAGATCATTCAAGGCCCCTGCCGCGCTGTAGGAAAGGCTGAAGCAGTCGTCGATGGCTTTCGTTGTTGTGTCATAAAACTGCACTGCCGTCGCAAGATCGGAAACCGGAACACCGGCGTCCGTAGGGTCGATCATACGCTGGATCAAGTTCAGCACGTCATTGACGCTGCGCTGCGCGTTGTTGACGGCCTTCCCCAACCGGGCCTTAACTTGCGAATTGTAGTCGAAAATGTACGTGAAATTCTGACTCTGTGTCGCCAGCGTCGAGCGGATCAGGCCATGCAGGGCGACCAGCCGCGATTTCGTATCCGGCGTGAGCGCATCCATGATGGTCACCACCCGCCCATACGTCCTGACCTGCCCGATGGATTCGGTCAGTTCCGGCAGGCTGGTAATGACTGTATCCATCAGGTAATAGGTGTCAATTTCCGGGTCGAGGATCAGTTTGGACGAGTTGCCAATCGCAGTCATCAGCAGCAAGGTATTGTCGTTCAGGCTGGTGTGCAGGTCGGTGCTCTCCTGCGTGGTCAGTTGGAACGTCCTTTTTTCCAGGTCTTGCCACTGTGCTTTGACAGCGGCCCACCGCTCGGACGCTTGCAGGGTGCCGTTCAGTCTGCGGTCAACGGCGTCGATCTCCTGAACGTAACCATCGATCTCCTGCTGTTTTGCGCGTAAAAGTGGCTCTGCGGCATTCTCGCCCCGCGTGTAGGCAATGCTCCGCGTCCAGTGCTGCTGAATGCCCTGCAAGAATCTGGTCAGTGGAACCAGATATTCCACACCGGACTGCTCTTTGGAGGCGAAGTCGATGTCCTTATTGATCTGCACGACGTACTGGCTGAGTACCAGCGCCAGGGGCAGCAGGAGGACCAGGCCGACCAGCAGAAACTTTTGAGGATAGAGGAGGCGGTTCATCAAGATGATGGCGGGTCTGAAGAATGATTTCATGGCTGCAACCGTCCTCCGTTGGAGAGTCTCAGTGATTTCAGCTTGTGCTAACGACTCAGTAGAAGGTTCAATTATTCAGTTATAGATCAGATTCAGAGAGCGCCCTGTATCATTATCGTAATAGTTGCCCACGCACGCTACTCAAGCGGCAGCTCCGAACAAGATTCAGCCGGGCATGGCCGAGCAGTGGGGCATCAAGCCGCACTGAGCCACGTTAATTGCGCCCGCAGCCCGGCGCTGCCGCACAAAAACTTCGATCAGCGTCGGGCAGAATCAAGGTCAAGCTACCAGCCACTCGCCTTGAAGATGGTTTGTAAGAACGCGCTGCGTTCGGCGGGTGTCATCGGGCGCGGGCGCGAGTAGTCCTCGTTCAGCCCCGTGAATAGCACCGTGCTGACGTGTCGGCCCTCGTAAAAGATCAGCTTGTCCGCGAACATCTGGCGCGTGGCAAGGGCGTCCATCTGGTCGAAGAAGATGTTGCCGATGCCGTAATGGATGAAGGCATTGCCCGTAAAGGCAAAGCCCTGCGGCTGGTGGGCCTGGCTGCCCATCACCAGATCGGCGCCCATCTGCGCATATTTGCCAAAAAACGCCACCTGATCGGCAGGTGCATCGTACTGGTAGTACTCCTGGTATTGAAGGCTCATCACTACAACATCGCCTGCCGCTTTCAGACGTTGAATCTCCTGGGCAATGAACGTGTCATCGCATTTCGCAGAACCGGCCTGATCCGTTGTGGCCCAGGCCGGGGCAGGGCCAGCCGGGTTGCAGCCGATGAAGGCCACTGTGTTGCCGTTGTGCACAATGGTTCTGGCCTTGCGGGCGTCCTCGTCGTTGCGCCCGCCGCCGTAGTAGAGCATTTTGTTCGCGTCGTAAATGTCCAGCGTGTGCGCAAACGCATCCGTTCCCCAGTCATTGACGTGATTCCCGGTCAGTTCGACGATGTTCAGCCGGATGGTCTTGAGCAGTTCCAGGTAGCTGTCGCGGGAACAAAAGCGCAGCCCGGTGGCTGCGTATGATGGGTTGGGGTACGGGCAATTGGCGGCAAAGGCGACTTCGTTACTGGTATGGACAAAATCGGCGTCCTGCAAAAAAGGCAGGATGTCGCGGGCAGGTAGCGTGATGCCTTTGATTTCCATCTCGTAAGCGGTGGCGCGAGTCAGCGCCGTCACGCCTGTCATGACGATGACGGTCATCCTGGACAGATCGCGGTTGGTGGTCAGCCATTTGCCGGTCTTTTTGACGGAATCCATCACACCCGGAATCAACTGGCTGTCGCCTGTGAAGGCGAAGGTTTCCACGAGCGGATACTTATCCAGCGCGAGGGCACGGTTGAACACGCTCTGGCCGTCCAGCGTCAGGGCTTTCATGGCCGGGTCGAGCCGGTTGAAGGGCACGAGCGACCAGGCCGCCGGACGGCGCAGCCACAGCGTCGTCACCACCCCATCGGGCGGAACCGATTCGATCTTGACGTTGGGGGAGGCTGTGCCCAACAGGTCGGTCAGCCACTTGATGGTCGTGCTGGCGGCGACGAACACGGGCGGCTGCTTGTTGCCACTCAGAGAGGCAAGCGCTGCCGTGTCGCCTTTCCAGTAGCGCCGGATGTCTTCCCAGCGCACGTCGTCGGCCACCGTCGGGAAGGGCACAACGGGCACATACACCCACTGCGCGGTCAGGCTGGCCGGGTCGCCCTTGCCGCTGATCAGCTTGATCCGGGCTTCCGCCTCGCTCTTCCAGGCGTACTGCCCGCTCCTGACCAGCGGGTCGAGCGCCTGCTGGAACTCAGGCGGCACGTTGGGAGCCATCCACAGCGGAACGCCGACAGGGACCGGCGTGGCCGTCGGCGGTTCCGGCGTAGCCGTTGCGGGGGGTAGGGTCGAGGTCGGGATATGGGTCGGCGGCAGCGTCGGCGTCGGGTAGGGCGACGACGTGGCCGTGACCACAATCGTCACCCGGCCAAAACCACAGGCCGTCAGCACGCTGACGCACAGGGCGAAAAATGCCAGGCGCAATTTCATAATGGGGTTTTCGGTTATCCAATAATGCCGGACAAAAAACGTGGTGATCCTATCACTGCCGCCGCGATTCGACCATTGGCGATCTGCCAACAGCCTGCTATAATGACTTATCCGGCGGCTCTCAGGGCCGCTTTAACTTGCACACCAGCCTGTTTGGCAGCACGAAGGACACAGGATCATGACGGACTTAATCAAGGCACTGGATGGCGCAGATCGTGGTTTCCCGGCCATCAACCCCGGCGATACCGTGCGGGTTCACGTGCGCATCGTGGAAGGCAACCGCGAGCGTACTCAGGTTTTCCAGGGGACAGTCATTCGCAAGCGCAATGGCGGCCAGAACGAAAATTTCACGGTGCGGCGCACGGCCAGTCACGGGATTGGCGTGGAACGTACATTCTTATTGCGCAGCCCGCGCATCGAGAAGATTGAGGTGCTGCGGCATGGCAAGGTTCGCCGTGCCCAGCTTTATTACCTGCGCAACCTGAGCGGCAAGGCCACCCGCCTGCGTGAGCGCCGCCGCGACCAGGAAGCGAAGGGTGCAGGGGCCAGCGAATAATCTTCCAGGAGACGTTCAGCGATGTCCAGGCCGCTCATCGGGATCACGTGTGGGCCGCGTTATGCCGACGGCAAGTTGTTCTACGGGAGCCTGCCCGCCTATACGGAGTCAGTAGCGATGGCCGGCGGTTCACCGGTCTTGATCACACCGAACCTGGACGAAGACGCGCTGCGCAGCATTTACGAAAGACTGGACGGCGTGCTGATCGCGGGCGGCGGCGACGTGGACCCCGCCTACTATGGCATGACTGCCGACGGCTTGGTGCGCGACGTGGATCGCAGCCGCGACTTCACCGAGATCAGCGTTACCCGCTGGGCCGCCGACGACGATAAGCCGCTGCTTGGCATCTGCCGGGGCTGCCAGGTGGCGAACGTGGCGTTGGGCGGCACGCTTTACCGCGACATCCCAAAGGAACATCCCGGCTACAACGGCATCGATCACGATTTGTGGGGCAAGTTCCCCCGTGATTACCGGGCGCATACCGTCGCCATCGCCCCACAGACGCGGCTGGCGTCGGCTATTGGCGAAACCGCGCCATGGGTCAACAGTATGCACCATCAGGCGCTGCGCGATGTCGCGCCGAAGTTGGTGGCGGTGGCGAACGCCGAGGATGGTGTGATCGAAGGTATTGAAATGCCGGATGCGCGTTTCTTCGTCGGCGTGCAATGGCACCCCGAAGAAATGATAGAAAACAGCGAACCGATGCGCCGCCTGTTTGAGACGTTTGTTAGCGCCGCCAGGCGCTAGTGGCCTGCCCTTTCTAACACCCGATGCCTGACCCGCGCCCCATCGGAATGCTGGACTCCGGGATCGGTGGGTTATCTGTCCTGCGTGAAGTGCGCCGTCTGCTGCCTGGCGAGTCTATCCTGTACGTGGCCGACGAAGGCCATCTCCCCTATGGGCCGCGCCCGCGCGAAGAAATCCGCGCCTTCGTCTGCGATACCATTCGCTTTTTGCTTGAACAGCGCTGCAAACTGATCGTGATCGCCTGTAACACCGCCAACGCAGCGGCGCTCCATTACGCCCGCGAACACTTCCCCGACGTGCCGATTGTCGGCATGGAACCTGCCATCAAGCCTGCCGCCGAACAGACCCAAACCGGCGTGATCGGCGTCATCATGACCAGCGCGACCTATCAAAGCGAGTTGTTCGCCAGCGTCGTGGATCGTTTTGCGCAGGGGATTCGGGTGGAGGCGCTGGCCTGCCCGGAACTGGTCATGCTGGCCGAACAGGGCGCGCCCGACACGCCCGAAGCACAGGCGATCATTGCTCAATACATGGAGCCGCTCAAAGCCGCCGGGATCGACCAACTGGTGCTCGGCTGCACGCACTTTCCCTTCCTCACCCCGCAGTTGCAGGCGCAGCTCGGGCCAGCGGTGACGATCATCGATCCGGCCCCGGCGGTGGCGCGGCAGGTGAGCCGTGTGCTGGAACAGCGCCACCTCTCGAATGCGCCAGACGGCAGTGCCTCCGTTCGCTACGTCACGAGCGGCGACCCCGATCACCTACGCAGACTGCTGAACCAGTTGCTGGGGGAACAGCACGCGGACGTTGGCGCGGCGCGCTGGGCCGGCCACCGGCTGGTCACGGTGGAGGATAAATTCCCCCTGGGCTAAAGCCACAGGGCTAACGCCACGAAGCCCGCTTCAGCGGGCTGGAAGCCTCTGCGGATGCCTGTCGTATTTGGCAGCAAAAGCCCACAAGCCGCGCGGTTGAATCAACGGAGTCGGCTGAGGCCGACTCCGTATTTAGCCCCGAAAGGGCTTCGTTGCTTCAGCCCGGTGCTTTAGCGCCGGGCACAACGGAATCCACACGCTTACTTCGTCGCTTCGCTCTGTCCGATCATGCCTTCCAGCAGTTCAGGCATGTACCAGATTTCCTTGTCAGTGGCGACTTTGCCATCGGCCAGGTACGGCTTACCGCTCTGGTAATTCAGCGGCCCTGTAAACAGGTTCACCTTGCCCGCGCCCAGGTCTTTGACAAAGCCTTCCAGGGTGGACTTCTGATCCGCCGTCAGCGCATCGCCATAGACGAAACCAACGTTGGACGTGTCGGGATTGTTGATGTCGTTCCAGTCTGGGCCAAGCCAATCCCAACTTTGCTTCCACTTGCCATCTTTGAAGTCGCTGATCAGCTTGAGGTAGGCTGGCCCCCAGTTGAAGTACGGCACGCCCAGGCACACCTTCGGGCCGAGTTCGCACGCGCCCTTATAGTCGTAGGGAACCGCCCAGACCTTCTCGCCCTTGTCGGCACGCTGCTTCGCCACGACAATCGCTTCTGTCGTGTCGATGCCGGACATGACCACGTCCGCGCCGCCGTTGAAGAAGCTGTTGGCAACTTCCGTCGGGTCGAGCGTGACGCCTGGGATATTGAACCAGAAGCCGATCCACTTGACCTCAAACTTCAGTTCTTTCGGGTCGGCGTTACGATACTTCTGGTAGCAGTAACGCGCACCGAGATACGCCGAGGAAGCCAGGCGGCGCGTCTCGTCGTTGATGAGCGGCCCCAGATAGCCGATGCTCTTGGCCTGGGTTGCCAGCGCCGCCGCGCAGCCGCCGACCATTTTCATATATTCCATGCGGCCCATGACGTTACCCTCGTTGCTCGGCGCAACGCCCTTGAGCACGTCATCGCCGGACACGTTGATGAACGTGAGGTCCGGGTACTTCTTGGCAACAGTCAGCGTGTCCGCCTGAAAAGCGTCCGAGGTCGTGAAGATCAGCTTTGCGCCTTCAGACTTCATGCCCTCGACAACCTGGTCAAGTGTGACGTTTGGTTGATCTGCCGGGTTGAGCTTCTCGACGATCACCGACTTTACCCCGGGCAGTTTCTGCTCGACGTACTGCGAGGCGCGATAGTGCGCCTCGCTCCAGCCCTTGTCCTCTTTGGGGCCAACCAGCACGTAGCCCACCACCAGTTGGCCGCCTGCAGAACCGGACGACGCAGCAGTCGTGGCCGCCATCGTGGGCGCCGCAGTGGGCGCAGGGGCGGTGGTGGCCGTCGCAGCCGGAGCCGCCGTTGTAGCGGCCATTGTGGGTGCAGCAGTGGCAGCGCCCTGAGCGGGCATGGCAGTCAGCTTGCCGCTCTTGAGGTCTTCGGCAGCCTGGGC
>JAJPHV010000125.1 GCA_021325095.1 Chloroflexota bacterium
CGCGCCTCGATGAGGTGCGAGACGATCTCTGGCGAATGCTTGATGCTCGGCATCTTGTAGCGGGCCAGCAGGCGGCTCCAGGGCACACCCTTCTCGGTGATGAACGCTTCGGTCAGTGCATTGCCCAGCGCCATCACGATCCCGCCCTCGATCTGCCCTTGCAGCGCCAGCGGGTTGATGGCCCGCCCGATGTCGTGGCCGCCGATCACCTTGAGGCAGTGGACTTCGCCCGTTTCCAGGTCAACCTCGACCAGCGCGGCCTGCGTCGCGTAGCTGAAGGCGAAGTGCATGTCGCCGCCCGTGCCGAGCGGCTGCGTCTGGGGCGCCCAGTATTCGTACAGCGCACGCGGCTCCAGGCCCTGCTTGCGCATCCAGCCGACGACCTGCCCGACCTCGACGGCCTGCCCGTCGTAGCGCATCAGCCCTTCCTCGAAGCGGATCTGCTCCGGCGGCACGTCAAGCTGTTCGGCGGCGACCCGCGTCATGGCCTGCCGCAGCGTGCTGGCCGCCAGCCGCGCGGCATTGCCCGTCACATAAGTCTGACGCGAGGCCGTTGTCGGACCGCCGTCAGGCGTCTTGTCTGTGTCACTCAGCAGGACACGCACGCGCTCGTAGGGCACGCCCAGTTCTTCGGCGGCGCACTGCGCCACCACCATCACCAAACCCTGCCCCATGTCGGCAGAGGAAGTGCGCACTTCAAACGTGCCGTCCTCGAAGGCTTCGACTTCGGCTCCGGCTTTGTCCGGCGCGCCGCCACCCAGGCCCGTGTTCTTATAGGCACAGGCCAGGCCCCAACCATAGGCTTTGTGGCCCTCGCGCCAGCCCCAGCGGAATCCGCCCCGGCTGGTCGGGTCCTGGTGCATGGAGGCCACCACCTTATCCAGCGATTCCAGCAGGCCAACGCTCTCGCGCAGCAGTTGACCCGTCGCCGTGACCGTGCCCACGCGCTGCGCATTGATGCGTCGGAACTCCACCGGGTCCATGTCGAGCGCCTGCGCCACCAGGTCCATGTTCTGCTCAACGGCAAAGGCCGATTGGGTGACGCCGAAACCTCGGAACGCGCCGCACACCGGGTTGTTGGTGTACATCGCATAACAATCAATCCTGGCGTTGGGCACGACGTATGGCCCGGTGGCGTGCGTCGTGGCGCGGGTCATCACTTTATCGCTCAGGCTGGCGTAGGCTCCGCCATCGCCGTACAGTTCGGCCTGCACCGCCGTCAGCCGCCCGTCGCGCCTGGCCCCGGTCTTGATGCGAATCACCGTCGCGTGCCGCTTCGGATGGAAGATGAGCGATTCCTGGCGAGTGTAGAGCATCTTCACAGGACGGCCCGTGACCTGAGCCAGCAGCGCCACGTGAATCTGCCCGGCGATGTCCTCTTTGCCGCCGAACCCGCCGCCGATCAGCGTACCGCGCACGCGCACCGCCTCTTCGGGCAGGTTGAGCGCCCCGGCGATCTGGTGGCGATCCTGGTAGGGAATCTGCGAGCCGACGTAAACCGTCAGCTTGTCGTGACCGAACAGCCCTGCCGGGATACCAATGGCGCATTCCGGCTCCAGGAAGGCGTGCTCGGTGGTTGCCGTGTGATATTCCTTTTCGACAATCACGTCCGCTTCGGCAAAGCCCTGCTCGATGTCGCCGTGCCGCACCTTGATGTGCTTGAGCAGGTTGCCTGTCGGCCAGTTCTCGTGGACGAGCGGCGCTTCCGGCGTGCGTGCATATTCGGGGCCGTCCACGACACCGAGCGGTTCGTACTGCACGTCGATTAGCTTGAGCGCCTCCGCCGCGATGTCTTCCGTGTCTGCCGCGACGATGGCTACCGGGTCGCCCATATAGCGCACCTTATCACCACACAGCACCGGCCAATCCAGGTGTACCAGTCCGTGCAAGTTGCGGCCTGGCACGTCCTGGTGCGTCAGCACGGCGCGCACGCCGGGCAGCGCTTTGGCTTTGTTGGTATCGATGCTCAGGATGCGCGCGTGGGGATAGGCAGCGCGCAGCGTGCGGGCGTACAACATACCTGGGAAGTTGTAATCGTCGGTATACATGGCCCGCCCGGTCACTTTGTCGCGCGCTTCCTGGCTGGCGACGGGCTGCCCGACGACCTTCAGATCGGCGTGATCGGTCTCCGGCACGGCAGGCGGGATTGGCCCCTCGCCACGCTGCTCCTGCGCTGCCGAACGGATAGCTCGAAACACACTGGTATAGCCCGTGCAGCGGCAGTAGGTATCTTTGAGCGCAACCTTTATGTCCTCGTTCGTGGGGTTCGGCTTGTTGTTGAGCAGCGCCCGCGCCGTCATGATCAGGCCCGGCGTACAGAATCCGCACTGCACCGCGCCATGTTCGATGAATGCCTTTTGCAGCGGATCAAGCTGGCCGTCGCGTTCCAGCCCTTCGATGGTTTGGACGTTCGCGCCGCCCGCTCTCAGCGCCGGGTAGATGCACGAATCCACCGGGACGCCATCCACCAGCACCGTGCAGATGCCGCACTCCGCTTCGTTGCAGCCGATCTTCGTCCCCGTCAGGCCCAGGTCGTAGCGCAGGAATTCCGCCAGCGTCCGCGACTCCAGGATGTCACGTGAAATGGATTGGCCGTTGACCGTCAGTTCCAGGATTGTCATGGTTCCTCTGCCCTCTCTCCGGCGCTGTTTACGCGCCAATCCCTTCTGGTACAACTTCGCCCGTCCGGGCACGCGAAAGCGCCAGGGTCAGCGCCCGCCGTAGCAGGGTGCCGATCATCTCGACCCGATATTCAGCCGTCGCCCGGTATTTGCTGGTGCGCGGGTGCAGTTGATCCTGCGCCATTTTAGCGGCGTTCGTAATCGTTTCGGTGTTGGCAGCCTGACCAACCAGCGCCGCTTCGACCTCGGCGGCACGGGCCGGGGTCGGGCCGACTGGCCCCAGAGCCAGGCGTGCAGCCGCGAAACGTTCGCCAGAGTCGTCCAGCCGTACCCAGACGGCGCAGCCCAGGATCGGCAGCGCCACGCCCTGCGGACGCATGATGCGCTTGAAGGCCGTCGCCTCGTGACGGCCCGCCAGGTTAAAACGAAAACGGGTTAGTAATTGCTTTGAGGGATCAATCAGCGATTGGCCGGGGCCGAGGAACAGGTCACGGATGTGATGCCACGTTCGCCCGTCGAGAGAGGCGATTTCGGCTTCGGCATCCAGCGCCACCAGCGACAGTGTGCCGTCGGCGGCGGGCAGGGCGTGGGCCACGTTGCCGCCAATGGTGGCGACATTGCGCACCTGCGGGCCGCCCACCACGCCGCAGCTTTCCGCCAGGCATGTGGCGCGTGCCCGGATCGCCGAGTGTTCGACAATGGCCGTGTGTGTGACGCCCGCGCCCAGGATCATCAGGTCGCCGTCAGCTTCGACGCTGACCAGTTCAGGGATTTGGGTGATGTCGATCAGGGCTTCAACGGGAGGGTGGTTGCCTTGCTGAATGTCGAGCAGCAAATCGGTGCCGCCCGCCACGATCCGGGCGCGACCATCATACTCGGCCAGCCAGCGCAGAGCCTCGCCAACCGTATGGGCAATGTGATAGTGGTTCCAGAGTTTCATGTGCTATCGTCCAGAGTTGGACGGTGTACAGCACTTCTCATCCGGCATGGCTGCCGGACGCCGCCGCGAGCTTGGCCCGCGCCGACTGTTCACCGGAGATGCCGCCATCCTATCACAAAACGCCCCCTTCCGGCAAGCACGTGGCGAAAGAGGTGTATTTCAATTTCACGCAGTGTGCGGCGTTTATCGACACCATCATTCAATTGCCGCTGGAATGAACTCTCTGAAATGCGTCCGCGAAATCGCGGCGTGGCGCTATCGCAACTACCAGAAGTTGTACAAATCGCTGCCTGTCTAACCGCCTTCCAACGTTGTACACATCAATTCCCCCTTTCTGCACGGCGGAGAGGGGCAGGGGCGCGGTCAACCGGTTAACTTTCTCTAACCCCGGCATCGTGCTATGATGGAGAGTACGATCCAAATGGGGGCTACCGATGACCAGAGTCACACGCTGGATAATCGTTGGGGCTGCGCTGGTGGGGTTGCTGTCCGCCTTCTGGATACGCAGCAGCGCGCAGGGTGGCGACGTGCATTACGGCGATACCGTCAATGGCGCGTTGAAGGCAGGCACAGCCGACGTATGGCACTTTGCGGGCAGCGCGGGGGACGTTATCGCTTTGAACGTCGAGCGCGCCTCAGGCAATCTCGAACCGTCGCTCCTCCTGCAAGACAGCGCCGAACAGCCAATCGCGGGGACGCGCGCTGCCGCCGGGCAAGGGTCGGTCTCCCTGATGCAAATTCGCCTTTCTCAGACCGGATCGTATCTGGTCAAAGTCAGTGGCAACGGGCAGACGGCGGGGGAATACCATCTCGCGCTGACGCGCACGTCGTCTGTGCCGATCACGCCCACCCTCCAGCCAACCGCTATCACGGCTACCGTTGCAGGCAGCATCAACTACGGGGATACCGTCAGCGGCCAGATCGAGGGCCGGGTCTATCGACAGTTATGGCGCTTCCGGGGCGCATTCGGCGACATCGTGGATATCCGCATGAGCACCACCTCCGGCGACCTCAACCCGGTGCTGGCCCTGGTTTCGCCCCTGGGCGATACCGTCGCTGCCAACGATTCGGCCAGCGGCGGCCCTGACGCAGCTATCCAGGCCTTTCAACTGCCTTTCACCGGCGACTACACCATCATTGCGCGGCGGGCCGGCTCCAATGCCGGGCAAAGCGGTAAGACGAACGGCCACTACAACCTGAGCCTGTCCATACGCGGGCCGGGAACGGCGGCGCAGAATACGCTGCTCAACCCCGGCGTGCTGATGCAGGGCCGTCTGACGCGCGAGGTGGAGCTGGCGCTGTACCGCCTGGACGTGGGCGGTCTGATCGCAGCGCAACTGAACCTGGGCAGCCTGCACCGTCTGGCCGGGTTGCGCTTCCTGACCAAAGACGGCCAGGTGCTTGCCACTTACAAGGGCGAGAACCCGTTGACAATTGCCACGCGCCTGCCTGATAAGGGGCCGTTTCTGGTTGAAGTCACCTCGTCCAGTTACGAAGATCAGCCGTTCACGGATTTTGGCCTGACGGTCTTTCGCCTCAGCGCTTCGACCAACAATGCCACGCCCCTACGCTACGGCGAACATCGGCGAGTGGCGGCTTCGGCCTCCGACAAATGGTTCTTCATTGGGCATAGCGGTGACATCGTGAGTCTGGACATCGTGCCGGACAGCGTTGTGCAGAATACGACGGTCAGAGTGACCGGCCCGCAGGATATCTTGCTCTACCGGAGCGACCTGGGGCCGGGCATCCACCCGACGTTGACCCTGCCCGACGGCGGGCCGTATGAAGTCCAGGTGCGTAGCGACGATCCGGCGCTCACTTACGATACGCAGCTCAGACGGGTCGGGGCCAACGGCATCGCCTTTGGGCGATTCAATCTGGCCTCGGATCGTGGGAAATTATTGCTGGACGCACCCATCAACGGCTCGTTGGCGGCGGGTGCGGTGGATGCGTGGTGGCTGGACGCCACTGCCGGGCAGGTTATCAACCTGATCGCCGACTCAGCTTCAAAGGACTTCGCGCCCGGCCTGGCGCTCCAACGCCCGGACGGCTCTATGGTGGATGTTCAGGTCTACGAGGCGGCCCAGGGAGCCGTGATTCAGCGGGTGCGGCTTGACCAGACCGGGCGCTATCGGGCCGTCGTCTTCGATAGCAAAGGTGGTAAGGGCGGCCAGTACACCCTTCGTTACGAGGCGATAAGCGGCGGGGATTTGCAGGCCGGACAATCGGTGAAGGGTATTCTCTCAGCTGCCAGCGGGCTGGCCTCCTGGTCGATTGACGTGTCCGCCGGGGCGCTCATCAACGCCCGGCTGACGACCCTGACCCCGAAAGCCTGGACCCCTTCGCTGCAGGTGGCCGATCCGGGTGGCACGATTGTAGCTTCTGCAACGGCGGCATCACCCGGTGCAGCTGTGGATTTGCTCGGCGTTGCCGCGCCGATTTCGGGCAAATATCACATCCTCGTGGCCGGTCAGGTCACGGATACGCTGGCCTCGTACCAACTGCTCAGTAACGTCCAGAATCCGTTTATGCCCGACAGCAATACAACGATCCAGGTCAGCACACTACGCCCGGAGGCGGGCCGCTACACCGCTGCTCCCACCACTGACCCGGTACAAGGGCATGTGGCCGATCTGATTAATCCTTCTCTCAATGGCCGCGCCCTGCTCAATGGCGCGTTGCCGCTGACTGACGGTTCGACGGTTCGCGGCGAAATCGCGCGTGGCACGCTGGCTCAGGCGTGGCGCATCGAGGCTATCCACGACACGACGCTGCTTGTCCAGGCGAACGTGCTGACCGGGACGGTTGGGCCGAATCTGCTGCTGCTGGATAAGGATGGCAAGATCGTCTACGAGCAGCTTCACGCCGACGATCCCAACACGGTCATGACGTACCGTGTCCCGCAGAGCGGCATCTACACACTGGTTGTGCGAATGGGGTTGGAAGGCGGGCGCTACCTGCTGTCTTTGAACACGGCCAACCTGACCAACGGACCGCTGCAAATCCTGGCGGGCAGCCCACTCGTCTACGGCCAATCGGCGGCGGGCGAGATCCTCAACGGGGACAGGGCCGTTACGTACTATTTCCTGGGCACGGCCAACGACGTCGTTTCGGTACAGTTCTCGCGCACGACGGGTGATCTCGTGCCTGGCCTCGAACTCCTCTCGCCAAGCGGCAGAGCGCTGATCAGCGAGCAGAACGCTGCGGGGGCCGCCACGCTGGCTGTCTCGGACGTGCGGCTGCCAGAAAATGGCATCTACGTCCTGACGGCCCGGCACGCAGCCAATGCCGAAGGCACTGCCGGGCGCTATTTCCTGTACCTGGACGGCAGAGCGCGTACTCAGAACCGGGGCGGCGGAATCATCACGCCGGGTACGTCGGTGACCGGGTTGCTTATCACCGGCAGAAACGAGGATACCTGGCTATTCCAGGGCCACGCCGGGGAACGTGTAACGTTCACTGCCAGCGGTGTCGGGACGCCGCTGCCCGCGCCGCTCGGCCTGCGTTTGCAGGATACGATGGGCCAGACGTTTGCCATGCAGGACGTGGCGCTCACGCAGAGCGAAACCCGCCTGGCCGACGTGATGTTGCCCGCCGACGGCGTCTACCGCGTGCAGGTCGTGGGCGGCGGGCAGACTGCCGGGGCGTACAGCCTGACCTGGACGCCGGAACGTGAACGGCTGGTAGCCGGGCCGCTGAACTACGGCCAGACTGTCAGCGGCGTATTTACTGAGCAGCACCGGGCCGATTCGTGGGTGTTTTCGGGGACGGCGGGCGATGTCATTTCTGTCACGCTGCGTTATCTGCGCGGGGATCGGTTCAATGGCGGCTTCCGGGTGCAGGCCGAAAATGGCGTGCCGCTCGTGACCGTGCCCGACCTGGGCACTGGCTCCGGCGCACGCGCCGACAACCTGCTGCTGCCTTTCAGTGGCAGCTACACGCTGGTGGTCGCCAACCCGGACAGCAACTTCAAGGGCGCGGGCGTCTACAGCCTGAGCCTCAGTTTGCAGGACAGCAAGGCCCATTCGCTGGGCAGCATTCTGCGCTATGGGCAAAACGGCCAGGGCAGCCTTTCGGCAGACGATCCGAGCGACACCTGGGTTTTCGGCGCGCGGGCGGGCGACATCGTTAAGGTCTCGGTGCAGGCGCAGGATGAGGTGCTGAAACCGGCCCTTGATCTGCGGTCACCAGATGGAACGCTGCTGGCTTCCGCGCTGGCCGGGGAGCCGGATCAGTCCGGGCGGCGCGCCGTGAGCATCGACAGGTTCCCGGTTCAGAGCGATGGCGTCTATGTCATTACCATCACCGGTGGCCCTCAAAAGTCGGTAGGCAGCTATCGGCTCACGCTGGAGTCCGTTCCGCCGCCCCTGGCCGATGCGGAAACGATCAACTATGGCGACACCAAAGAGGGCCTGATCGCCAGTGATCGCCTGAGCCAGACGCGCGTCTTTTCCGGCAAGCAGGGGGATACCATTACGGCGCGTATCACCCGCGAACCTGGCGCGAACCTGGCGCCCATCCTGGAATTGCGCACAGCGGATGGCAAACTGCTGGCCCGCGCCGATTCCGCCGGGCAGGAAAGCGCCGTCATCGCTGACTTCACGCTGCCCCAGACCGGCCAATACGCGCTGGTCGCCAATCGCTATTTGGGGCCGCAGGGGGCGACTTCCGGGCGCTACAAACTTGCCCTGTCTGCGGTGGTCGCACAGCGCCCCATCAAGGGTACGGTGAAGTACGGCCAGCTTGCCATTGGGCGGCTAGACGATGCCACGCCCGAAGATCGGATTGCCTTCAGGGGCCAGAAAGGGGACGTGATCGGTATCCTCAGCCGGGCTAAAAGCGGTGACCTGGATACCTACCTGACCCTTGAAGATTCGGCGGGCAACGTGCTGGCGACCAACGACGATGCTAACGGCGCGGATGCCGTCATCGCGGGCGCACTGCTGCCTGCGGACGATACCTATACCGTCGTCCTGTCCCGCGTCGGCACAGGCACGGTGGGCAGCAGCGGCAATTACGAACTGTACGTTAACTTGCTCTACCGCGTGAACGCGACAGCCGCGCCCAAAGCGCTGATCGCCTACGGCGAACGGGCTGTCGGCACGCTCGACCAGCAAAATCCCGAAGCGCGCTATACCTTTAGTGGCAACCAGGACGACGAGATCGCGCTCCGGCTGGTTCACCAGACCGACGATGCCCCGCCCATGCTCGAACTGCAAGACCCGGCGGGTACGTCGCTTGCCTCCGGCACGTTGGGCGTCGGGCAGACCACCATCGATCACTACCGGCTGCCTGCCAGCGGCCTGTACAGCGTGGTCGTCAAACGCCCGCTCAACGCCCAACTCAGCTACAGCCCGTTCGCGCTGACCCTCAACCTGCTGACCAGCCCGGCGGGACAATCGGCAGGCGGTGTATTGCACGTCAATCAGGCCGTAACGGGAACCTTCGCGCCCGATGCAGCGGGGCATTACTGGCTGTTCCAGGGCCGCGCCGGGCAGGTCCTCTCGATCAACCTGCTCCAACTCAACGGCAACTTGCTGCCCTCACTGCTCGTCATCGGCCCCAACGGTCAGAGCCTGACGGCGGTGGCCGTGCCGGAACGCGGCCAGTCAGTCACGCTCGATCAATTCAGTCTGCCCGCTGACGGCATCTACAGTTTACTGGTCTTGCCGGGTGGCCCCAATCGGGCGGGGCAGTACCGCCTGACCGTGCAGCCCAACGTCCCGGCGACAGTCGCGCCTGCCCTGCTGGCCCCTGACTTGCCTGTCAGCGGCACGCTCGACGCCGTCCAGCCCGAACAGCGCTGGACGTTCGAGGGCCAGAAAGGGCAGGCAGTGACGATCAGGATGGTCACCACGGGCGGCAACTTGATTCCCAGGCTGACCTTGCTTGGCCCCGATCAGCGCGTGCTGGCTGACCAGGGGGCAGACCCGGCACTGCGAGACAGGCAGAGCGCACTGTCCAACATTGTCTTGCCTACTGACGGTCAGTACATCGTCGTGGCAGGCCAGCGGCAGGGCATGGAGATCACCGCCGGAACATATCGTCTGGCGTTGGCAGTGGGCACGCTTTCGCCGCAGGCAGCCAGTGCGGAGCCGGTGGCCTACGCGCTGCCTATCCGCAAGGTGATCCAGCAGGGAGCAACCGACCTGTGGGCCTTCAACGGCGCAGCAGGCGACGCGATCAGCATCACCGTGCTTGCCAACGCCGATCTCAAGCTAAACCAGAAAGCGCCAGTACCCGCCATCAGCCTGCAAGATGCTGGTGGGCGGGTGCTGGCCCAGGCCACACCTGCTATCCCGGAGGAAGCGCAGATCGACGGTGTGATCTTGCCACGCGACGGGCGCTATGTCGTGGAACTCTCGGCGTCCTCGACCACCGGCTATACGCTCATCATCCAGCGCCGCCAGGGGTTGCTGACTGCGAGTGCCCCGGCCAATGCACGTCCCCTGGTTGCAGATCGTCCGCTGGATGGCGCGATCAGCCCCAATACCAGCGTGAATTACTGGACTTTCACAGGCAAGGCAGGCAGCACCATCCAGATCAGCGGTGCGCGTCTGGATGGCGATCTGCGCCTTGACCTGACTCTGTTCGGCCCCTCCGGCTATGTGGCGAGCGCGACGGCTGGCCCGGACAGCGCCGACACCACACTCGGCCCACTGCGCCTGCCCGAGGACGGCACCTACGTCCTGGTGGCAACACGCTGGCTGGGTGCGGCGGGGAAAACCGGGGGCCGCTACAGCGTCCGGCTCACCAGCGCAGCCAGCGCATCCGAGAAATAGAATTGCCGCCCGGAGCAGGGCCTGGCGTCTGGGCGGTAAACCTACTTCTTCAGTACGTCGCCCGCCAGGTGCACCTTGATCCCCATGTGGTGGAACATAGCCGCCTTCGCGGCCAGTGCTTTATCGGCGTCCGCAGCCGACGGTGCATAGGCCACCTGGATGTGATTAGCCTTGTGGCGCGCCATCATCTGGTCACGGCTGACGCCGTGCAGAACGGCGTGCATGATCGGCCAGTTGGAGTCGGTAGCCTGCCAGCGCCGCTCGGTTTCTTCGCGGGGCAGTTCGACCACCGTCGCACGGCCCAGGTCGGCGTGCAGCTTGCCACCCATGACGAACACGCGGCTCCAGACGATCTCGCCGGGCTTGCTGATGCCCTTCAACGTGCCGCCACCCAGCCGGAAATACATGGGATTCTGCCGCTCGCTTGTCGCGCCGGCATAGCCGCCGATAAAGTGTGAAGCCGGAGCCGCGCCCGAAATCTCGAATACCCACACGAAATCATTGACGCCTTTGCCCTTGTAATGCTCACCCCAGCGCAGGTCATGCAGCGTATTGGCCGGATCGAAGCCCATCGCTGTCCAGACGCGGTTCGTCACCAGGCCGTCCACCCCGGCGCATTCGTCCACTTCGTTGAAATGCGGCAGCGCCTGGCCTGCATACAGTTCTCTGCCGTTTTTGGCGTGGTAAACCGGTGGGCGCTCCACGTTGTTGAGCAGACCCTCGGCCAGATCGGATGCCGGAACCATATCCTTGAGGCCCTGCTGGTACTGGATGCCGATAGCCGCGCAGCCGAAATCGTCCGCGATGCGCACGGCAGCGATGTACATCTTGCACTGTTCGAGGATCTGGGCGTCGGTCAGGTCGGTTTCCTCGTTCTTGCCAGTCACGAATCTGACGCCGCGCTTGTCCAGCCATTCCCGGACTTTCTTCGCTTCCATATCTGTGACCTGGCGCATGGCAGCCACCAGCGCCGACTGGCTCAGACGCTCCTTGTAAAGGCCCGTCGGGTTGAGCAGTTCGTCGTCGATGATGGCGTTATACATGCCCATGCACCCCTCGTCGAAGACGCCGAGGATTGCCTTCTCGTGCCGGAGATGCTCCGCCAGCGCCTTGCCAAGCGCGGCCTCGGCTTTGGGCAGTTTTGACACGCTCAGGTCGTGCACATGGCTGGTGTCGTGAGTGATCTTGCCTTCCTTGATCCACTGCCGGATGCCGTTCAGGAAGAATTTGTCCGTGAAATCGACGCTCCACAGGCTGCTGTAATTGACGCCCGCTTTGGTGAGTGAACCGTTCAAATTGAGCAGACCGACCAGCCCCGGGAAGCGCCCGCTCCAATTGGCAACGGTCAGGATCGGCCCGCGATGGCTGCGCAGCCCGGCCAGCACGTGGTGGCTGTACTGCCAGACGGCCTCGGCCACGATCAGGCGGGCGTCCGGATCGATGTTCTTGAACACGTCCATGCCCATCCGCTGGTTCCAGATAAAGCCATGTTTCAGCGCCGGGTCGTAGCCGTGCGCGCGCCGGACGGTGATCCCCTCTTTGGCGAAAGCGGCGATGACACGCTTCTCCATGTCTTCCTGGGCAGGCCACGTCTTTTCGTTGGCCGACTGGCGCAGATCGCCGCTGGCGACCAGGATCGCCTCGTCCTTGCCGACTGGCGCGGGTTTCGTAAGTTCAGGAACTTGATAAGCAGCCATAAGAAAGCCTCCATATAAGACTTTTCGTTCGTCTATTCACAATACGTCGATTATAACGCGGACTTATGTTATGCGTACCACAGGTGTGTTGCACCTCTTTTGTACCGCTCTGGCCTTTGAGACTTCTCACAACCTCAACCAGATGGCAGCTACTATTCCCCCAGCCACGCCTTCGCAGCCGCGCCCAACTCAGCCATCGGCGCGCGCTGCACCGTGCAGGCGGGCAGGCTGTCCAGGAACGATTGCCCGTAGCTTTTACTGATCATACGCTTGTCGAAGATGGCGACAACGCTGCGTTCCGAACGGGCGCGGATCAGCCGGTCAAAGCCCTGGCGGAAGCGCAGGATGGCATCCGGGATGGTGAACTGGTCGAACGAGTTTTCAAACGTCTCGTTGCGCGCCGCGTACACCGGGTCAGAAGGCACGGCGAAGGGCAGCCGCACGATGACCAGCGCCACCAAGTCGTCGCCGAGCAGGTCTACGTCTTCCCAGAACGAGCGCGTGCCGAGCAAGACAGCCTTTTCCGCACCCCTGAAGCCTTCGAGCAGCATTTCGCGGCTTGTGCCGTCGGACTGGTCAAACACGGCAATGTTGCCGAGTGCCAGGCGCGGCGCGATGTCCTGCGCCACCTGCCGAAGCAGGGTATAGCCCGTAAACAGCACCAGCAGACGCCCGTTTGTGGCCGTCGCCAGTTCGATGATTCCCCGTTCGACGGCTTGCTGGTATTTGCCGCGCTCCTGGGGTTCGGGCATGTCCGTCGGCAGGAAAATCAGCGTCGAGTCCTCGTAGTTGAAAGGGCTGGTGAGCGCCAGTTCCCGCACGTCCTCCGCACCCAGGCGCTGCCGCAAATACTGAAAGCTGCTGTTCGCGCGCAGCGTCGCGCTGGTCATGATCACGGTTTTCTTCGCGTCCCACAGGTGTTTTTTGACGAGCGGCCCGATGTACAGCGGTGCACCGCGCATCGAGATCGTATCCTGGTCAGGGCTGACCTCCACCCAGTAGATCATATTATCATCCGGCGCGCTGATGAACGCATTCAGACGGCTATGGAGCGTGGTCAGGTGTCGGGAGGCAGCGCTCACACCGTCGATCAGGTCTTCCAGGTTCGGCAGGTCGTAACGCCCGCGCAGCGCAGGCAGGCTGGCTGCCAGGCGCGTCATAGCGTCGGCAATTTCGGCGGTGAAGTGGCCGAGAATCTCCCAGGCGGCCCGTACCTGGCTGAATTCGGGTTTATTGCGCAGGTCGGTGGACAGGCGCACCTGTACGAGGTATTCGCCGGAGTGCAGCTTGCTGGTCGTTTCCAGGAAGGCCAGCAGCGCCGCGAACAGGTTATCGACATGATGCCCCATTTTCTTCACGGCGCTCACGATGATAGTCACGAAGTCCTGGACGCGCTCGAAGTGGTTGGCCGGAAGCGCAGCCTGCGCGCTGCCCAACACGTCTCCGATCAGCCCGGTTTTGCGCGTGCCCAGATCGGCAAGCTGGCGCTTGATGGTCGTCGCATCTAACCGGAAACTGAGCGCCTCCGTGACGGCATCTTCCAGGTTATGCGCTTCGTCCACGATCAGGCGGCTGTACTCAGGCAGTACGTGTCGTTCGGAGCGGAGCGCATCGGACAGCAGCAGCGCATGGTTGACGATCACCAGGTGCGCGCTTTCCGCCGCGCGGCGCGCCTTATAAAAAGGGCAGATGCCACCCATCCGCGCCTCGCACAGTTCCGGCGTGCATTCTTCGTCGGCAGCGCTCAGGCGTGCCCAGGTGCTGTATTCCGCCGGGCCGCGCAGCGAGATGGCGCGGGCGTCGTCCAGGCTGCTCTCGCGCAGCCAGACCAGAATTTTGGCAAAGACGCGCAGTTCTTCCACACTCGTCGGGAGCCTGCGGCGCAGAGTCTGGAGCCGCCGCGGACACAGGTAATCCCCTCGATCCTCCAGTGGTACGGCTTCGATGTCCAGGCCCAGCGCCCGCCGCAGCAGCGGAATGTCCTCGTCGAGCAACTGCTTCTGCAAACTGGCCGTGTTCACCGAGATCACGACCCGCTCACCATTGCGGACGGCCCAGGTCACGGCGGGCAGCAAATAGGCCAGGGATCGGCCTGTGCCGGGCATGGCCTCGACGATGAGGTGTTCACCGCCATTGAACGCCTCGCTCACGGCCTTAAGCATTTCAATCTGCTGCGGGCGCGCGCTGTAGTGATCAACAGCGCGGGCGATCTCGCTGTCTGCGCCAAGCTGCGAGGCCAGCCTGTCACCGTCGAGCGGGGTGAACACGGCAGTAGTTTGCCGCGCGGCACGATGCTGATCGGGTGGGCGCGCGCCGGGAACCGCCTCCGTCCTTACCAGCCTTTCGCCCTGTTCGAGCCGGGCTTGCAGGGCCTCCACAAAGGGCGGCAAGCCTTTCCAGGGCAGGCGCTGCGCGGCTTTCACCAGTTCGTCCAGCAGTTCGAGCGGAACCTCGTGCAGCAGACGCTTCCACAGCGTGCCATAAACCTGTACCGTTGCCTGCGCGTCGGCCAGCGCCCGGTGATAGTCACCTTCGGGCGCGAGGTTGAGCTGCTGCATGAGCGCGTTCAGGTTGTAGCGCGAGGCTGTCGGCAGCAACACAGAAGCCATTTCGTAGGTGTCAATCGAAAGGTTGCCTTCAAAAAGGCCCTGCTTTTGCAGAAACCTCATGTCAAAATCGACGTTGTGGCCGACGATAGGCGCTGCGCCGACAAATTCCTTGAGACGGGGCAGCACTTCGTTCAGCTTGGGCGCACCAGCCAGTTTGTCCTGGCTGATGCCAGTGATGGCGGTGATTTTCTGTGGAATCGGGCTGCCGGGATCAACGAGGGTGGTGTAACTGTCGATAATGTCTTGATTGTGAAATTTGACCGCGCCGATTTCGATAATGTGGGCGCTGGACACATCGAGGCCGGTTGTTTCCAGGTCAAGGGCGACGAGAACGCCGCGCATACAGACTCCAATCTAGCACATGCGGCGTAGTTGGACGGGCAGTTCGGGCAGTATAGCATAGTCCCTCGATCTGTGATAGCCTACAGTGGGTTCATCGATTGAACGCTGCGGATTGAACGCTGCAAAAGGGAAATAGCCAATGAACGACCAGCATGAAACATACAAGGTCGAAGTCGCCGGACTGACCCGCGAACTGCCTTTGTTTGAGATAGCGCCCGGCATCCGGATCGCCATTTTGAACATCCTGGGTGACACCGAACTGGCGCAGGCCGCCGCGCACGATCTGGCGCTGCGAATTGCGGATCGCAACCCCGAAGTGCTCGTCACTGCCGAGACAAAAAGTATCCCGTTGGTTCACGCGCTGTCCGCGCAAATGGACTTGCCCTACGTCGTACTGCGCAAGTCGTACAAGCCGTACATGGGCAAGGCCATCCAGGCCGAAACGCTGTCGATCACGACGGGCGCGCCGCAAACGCTGTTCCTGGACGAAAAAGACCAGAAGTTGCTCACGGGGCGGCAGGTGGCGTTGATCGACGACGTGATCAGCACGGGCAGCACCTTGCAGGCCATGCGGCTGATTATGGACAAGGTTGGCGCGAAGATTGTGGCACAGGCAGCGATTTTCACCGAGGGAGATCGCGCCAAATGGACGGACATCATCTCACTCGGACATCTGCCTGTGTTCACGGAGCCGAAGAAGGGCTGACAGGCAGGTGATGGGCTGTGAGAGCGTTGAAGGGTTCTGCCCGATAATGAAGCGATCCAAGAAGGGGCAAGAATGCCCCTGACCAAAATTTGGCTTTCAACGTCCGTATCAGCAAGGCGAACATACCGGGAGTCACGTATGTTTCAGCGCCTGTCCTGGGCAGCAGATGGTGCTCGCCCGGTGGTTTGGACGGGTTCCGGCCAACCCGCCACCATGAGGACTAGAAGTGTTCCAGCGCTCGCTCGATCAGATCGTCCAGCAGATCAAAGACGAACTTATTGTCGCCGTTCTGCTGTGCGGCGCGTTTGTCGCGTGCATTCGCCAGCAGGCTGACCGTTTCGCGGGTTTGTTCGCGTGGCAGCGTGACTCGTGTATTGACCAGCAAGCCCGCCAGTACCAGCGGCAGGTACACCTGAACCACATCCAGGGAATTCCCCTTACCGGATAGGGCCGTCACCAGTTGGTTGGCATAGGCCACCATCTCGTCCTGAGAGCCAAACTGCTCGCTGGCGACGTCCGCGAGTAGGTTGAAGCCAACCATAACCGCATCGTAAGCGAGGTCGAGGTAAAGTTGCTCGGCCACCAGTTGTTCCAGCGAGTCGGCAGCATGTGGGTTTTGCACGACGGCGCGGCACAGCCTGGTGTACCAGCGTGGGTAGGCAGGCTCCGCCTCGCCAGCGGGCGTCACGCCCTGCGCCAGAACAAACGCCATCAGCTTGGCGATGGCGACGGCCTCCCCGGCCCACAGGCGGAAACGCCCGGCCTCGAAATGCGGCTGTGTGGCCTTGAGCAAGGGGAAGAAAACGCTGGCAGGGGTCAGCCGAGGCAGGATCGCGGCAACCACAGGCTGTGCCTTCTCCACCAGCGCCGTGTCGTCAGGCGAATCGGCCAGAGTCCAGAGCGTGATATAGGCGGGCCGCAGGTCTTGCGGCAGGGCGCTGATGGCCGGCGGCAGAATCTCAAACGACGCCTCTAGGGTGGCTTTGTCATGAGTGACTTTGCCCACCGGTTCGATGGCGTAATTTGGCCCCTGCAAGGTGTGGATGTCGCGCTGGCGCTCTTCCGATAATGTGTCGAAGTCCAGGGGTGGGCCACCCTGTTCGTCGCGGATACGAACAGCACCGCGCTGCTTGTGCTCGACCTGGATTTCGAGTTGGAGTTTATAGTCTTGGCCGGGCGTAGCCTGCACTGTCGTCAGGACGGGCATGTTGGCGCAGCCCACCTCGCCGGGCCGTAGCCCGATCCGCACCGGGCGCACCAGCTTGGTGCTGATGCGCCCGCTGAAGCCGGACAGATCCATCTCCGGGACGAATAGCCGGATCACGGCATCCATGTCGATGTTGCTGGCGTTTTGCAACACCACCAGAGCGTCAAACGGCGCTCCGGCGTGTACGGATGGCGGGCGGGTTCCGACGGCGATCTGCAAGAGATCGAGGTTCAACAGTTTGCCGCCGGTGATCGCGCCCAACACATTCGGGCAGTTCATTGGCCTGACGGCCTTCATCGACGACGTGGTTCGCTTGCTCACAGGCTGCCCTGTTGTTGAGCGTGAAAACATTATAGCATCTCCAATATCCGCCTGGTTGACCGCACCCCCAGCCCCTCGTCCGCAGACAAGTCGGAGAGAGGCTGGGGTGCGGTTAATCATGGGCTTGCATAGCAAATTGAAATGCCTGCCGCAGCGATTGGCGTTCCAGCGCACGGTAGACAGTATAAAACAGACAGACAACGCCCAGGCACGCGATGGGTAGAAGGCAGAACAGACTACCGGGCGTGTTCATCAGATCGAAGGCCATGTACCACAGCAATCCCAACACCAACAACTGTGCCAGCCGGAGCGCCAGGATCAGCCCCAGCGCTGCCAAAAGCGCAAAGGATGGTTGGCGAATGCGCGTACCGAACGCCATACTGAAGGCAATGACGGCTTGAATGCGCGCCCTGGGCTCGAGCAGGTAGGCAGCGACCAGCACCATCAGGTACAGGCTGACGGGCAGCGCGATCACGAGCATCAGCGCTGTGTTCGGGTTGAGCAGCGCCAGGAAGACTAGCCCTGTGAGCCTGAATAGAGTCTCTGCAATCATGATCCGCCAGGTCCGCATCTGCGTAAGCGCATACTCCGCCGCCACAATATGGTCGCCCGGCAGCGCCGTCAGGCGCAGCAGATCCCATCTGCCAGAGTCCAAAAGGTGGCGCATGCGGCTGATGGTTGCCGAGGCAGCATACAGATCAACCGAAAGAGTCAGGGCAAGGGTTGCAAGTGCCAGGAATTCGCTGGTAAGGTCGCCGGCGCGAGTGCTGGTTGCGCCGGGGGCAAGACGAGCCACCAGCCAGACCAGCCCGACCAGCAGGTGAAAGCCAACCAGCCAGACCAGGCCGTATCGCGTCACATCGCCTGCACTGCGCGGGCCGGAAACATGCCGTAGTTCGAGATCAAAGACGGGGTTCGGCGCGACAAACTGAGGCTGTGGCGCGTAGTTTTTGAGAAGAGACGATAGAACCAACACGGCACTCACCGCTAAAAACAGTCCGCAAAGCAGTGCTATTTTAGCAAGCTATTTTAACATTTTAGCAACAGGCGTCAGAAGCAGTAAGGGCGCAGCACGGCTACGCCCTTCACGGATTACATTGATTTCACCTCACCCCCAACCCCTCTCCACAGAGTGGAGAGGAGAGTCCGTAGCTGATGTTGTGCCGCACAGTTCCCCTCTCTGCGGAGCGGCTGAGGGGGTAGGGGGTGAGGTAAACTAGCTCAGGCCGGGCTGGCCGCCGTGCCCGCCGTGCCGAACTTTGGCGGCATCTCGTCGCGTTGTTCGCGTGCGCTTTTCTCGGATTTGCCAGCTTCCTTCTGTTCTTTTTCCTTCTTGAGCTTGGCACTGCCTGGTTCGCCCATCAGTTGCAAGAATTCCTCGTAGTCGATGGTTTCGACCTCAAGCAGGCGCTGGGCAACCATTTCCAGCTTGTCGCGGTTCTCGGTCAGGATCGAGACGGCACGCTGATGGGCTTCGTCCACGATCTTCTTGACTTCCTCGTCGATGATCTGTGCCACTGCCTCGCTGTAGTCGCGCTGCTCGGAAATCTCGCGGCCCAGGAAGATCATTTCCTCTTTCTGGCCGAAGAGCATCGGGCCAAGTTTCTCGCTCATGCCGTAGCGGGTGACCATCGCGCGGGCGTAGCGCGTGACGGTGGACAGGTCGCTGCCATTGCCGCCACCCGCGCCCGTCGTGATCTCGCCAAAGACAACTTCCTCTGCGGCGCGCCCACCGAGCGCCTGCGCGATGTGATCCTTGATGCGAGATTTGCTTTCCGGCCCCAGGTCATCCTCCGGCACGGACAGCACCGAGCCGCCCGTCATGCCGCGCGGGATGATCGTGATCTTGCGCACCGGGTCGCAGTAGGGCAGGATATGGCCGACCACCGCGTGCCCTGCCTCGTGGTACGCCACCAGACGTTTCTGCTCCTCGCTGATAACCCGGCTCTTGCGCTCCGGGCCGAGCACGACGCGGTAGATGGCTTCCTCGCAGTCGCGCATCGAGATAGACTTCTTGTTTTTGCGCGCCGCGACGATAGCCGCTTCGTTGATCAGGTTTTCCAGGTCAGCGCCGACGAAGCCGGGCGTGGTCTTGGCAAGCGTGCTCAGATCAACGTCGGAAGCCAGCGGCTTGCCGCGCGTGTGCACTTTGAGGATTGCCTCGCGGCCCCGCATATCAGGCCGATCCAGCACCACGCGGCGGTCAAAGCGGCCAGGGCGCAGCAGTGCCGGGTCAAGAATGTCCGGGCGGTTGGTGGCAGCGATGATGATCACGTTCGTGTCGGTGTCGAAGCCGTCCATTTCCACCAGAATCTGGTTGAGCGTTTGCTCACGCTCGTCGTGGCTGCCGCCCAGTCCGGCGCCGCGATGGCGGCCCACTGCGTCGATTTCGTCCACAAAGATGATGCACGGGCTGTGGCGCTTGGCCTGGTCGAACAGGTCACGCACGCGGCTTGCGCCCACGCCGACGAACATTTCTACGAATTCGGAACCGCTGATGCTGAAGAACGGAACCCCTGCCTCGCCGGAGACAGCCTTCGCCAGCAAAGTCTTGCCCGTGCCGGGGCTGCCGACGAGCAGCACGCCTTTCGGAATGCGCGCTCCAAGCTGGATGAACTTTTCAGGCTCTTTCAGAAACTCCACGATCTCGCGCAGTTCTTCCTTGGCTTCGTCCGCGCCCGCCACGTCGTCAAAGGTGACGGTGGGTTGGTCGCCCGTGAACATGCGTGCCCGGCTCTTGCCAAAGGATAGCGCCTGGTTGTTTGTGCCCTGGGCCTGTCGCAGCATCAGGTAAATGAACCCGGCAATGAGCAACAATGGCAAGAACGACATGAGCAGTTGAATGATCGGCGTCCAGTCGTTCGGGGGTACGTATTCAATCGGCAGACGCGCGATCTGCTCGTCGGTGACACCGAAGTCCTTGAGCTGCTGTTCGAGCGTGGCCGACGGGTCTTTGCGTGTGATGGCGGGTGGCTGGTTGTTGCTGTAAGTCACACGGACTTCGTTTTGCACGACGGAGATCGAGACAATGGGCGTACCGTTCTTGATCTGGTTCGCCAGTTCGCTGATCTTGAGTTCCGTCGTGGTCGGGTTATTGTTGCGCACACCCAGAATGATCGCCATGACCGCGATAGCAATCAGGATGTACACAAACATATTCCTAAATCGTGGGTTATTCACAGTGCTGGAGCCTCCAACCTCGCCTACCGTCGATGCTTGCGTCCATCCCGGACGGATTGCTTACGATACTGGTACGGCGGCGTATCGTTCGTGATGTAGAGATTATACCAGAGCGATTGGCGGAATACAGCAACTCGGGCATAACAACGGTGTTTTAACATCCTTCTTATAATGCTCGCGCCCGATCCGCTCAACGGGGAGTGGCGATCCACGTATTGTAAACGGCCAACCAGAGCGGCAGCAAACCGAGCACCGCCAGGAATGCAATAAAAGCCAGGACAACCGAAACCAGATCAATGGGCGCTTGCGGCGAGGTCACCCGGTAATCGGGCGCAGCGCCTTGTCCGGTTCCATCCGCCGGAAATGGCCCGGTTCCGGGCTGGATGGAGGGATACGCACCGGTGGCGGGTCTGGCGGCATTAGCATAGGGCGCGGCTGGCCGGCTGGCTCCGGTCCCGATCCGATCCAGGGGGCCAGTTCCCTGGCGCGGCGGGATGGCCGGATACTGCGGCTGCGCGGGAATGGGTGGATAGGCGCGGGCGTTGCCGGGAATAGTGGCCTGCGCCGCAATGTGAGGCGCCTGTGGGGGCGGTGTGCTCCCTCCGGCATTGGGCCGGGCCTGCTGGGGCGAAATGTAAGGAGCTTGCGGTGGCGGCATGTGCGATGGCACTGCCGACGAAAGCGGCGAAGGAACCACCGGTTGACCCTGCGAGGGCGCTGGTGACGGCACGTTTGCCGTCACGTCCTGCCCCTGCTTCTGGTAACTGATCAGGATGCGGCCAAGCTGGTCGGCAGTCCGGTAACGCGAGGCAGGTTCCTTCGACATGACCTTATAGATGATGCGGTCAAGGTGCACCGGCACGGCTGGATTCTGATCCATGACATGCGGAATCTGCTCGCGGATGTGGGCCAGCGCCAACTCTTGCTGATCGGCCCCATTGTAGGGCAGCTTGCCCGTCAACATCTCAAACAGGACAATGCCAATGGCGTACACGTCCGAGGCCGGGGTGGGCGTCTCGCCGGAGGCCTGTTCTGGGGCGAAATAGTGCGGGCTGCCCCAGACAACGCTCTGTTTTTCCTGCGGCTGCGAAACCGATAGCGCCTGGGCGATGCCAAAGTCCGTGACCTTGACGTGATCGTCCGTCGTCACCAGGATATTCTGCGGCTTGACGTCGGCGTGTACCAGCCCGGCGCGGTGTGCATAGCCGACCCCGGCACACAGTTGAATCCCGATATGCAGGGCGCGCTCGACGGTAAAAGGCGCACTGGCCCGGATCAATTTCTTCAAATCCTGGCCTTCAATGTATTCCATCACCATGTAATAGGTGTTGCCGTCCTGCCCCACGTCGTACAGGGTCACGATATTTGGATGTTGGAGATTGGCGACGTTGCGAGCCTCCTGCCGGAAGCGCGTCAGGAAGGATGGATCACCCGTCAGGCTGGGGCGCAGAATCTTGATGGCTACAATGCGGCCAAGTGCCAGGTCTTGCGCCTTATAAATGACGGCCATACCGCCCGATCCCTGTTGCGAGATCAAACGATAGCGCCCATTGAGAAGGGTTTCTTGTGCTGCCATAGCGCTATTGTACACAAAACCGAAAGCGGAGCAAAGCCCGATATCGGCATTGGCGGCACACTTAACCTGGTCTTATATGGTTCTATCATTCAGCGGGCGATGTGCAGTATAGCTATGAACATTCAGCAAAGATTTCAGTGGAGAAAAGGGAAAGGGGCTTCTCATGGTCAGTGAACAAACATCGCCGCCTCAACAACAAGACCAGGAACTACTCAAGCGTGGCCTGGCGCAAATGCTCAAGGGCGGCGTCATCATGGATGTCGTGACGCCGGAACAGGCCAGGATCGCCGAGGAGGCAGGGGCGTGCGCAGTCATGGCCCTGG
The DNA here is from genome assembly GCA_021325095.1 of Chloroflexota bacterium. Classification (GTDB taxonomy): domain Bacteria; phylum Chloroflexota; class Anaerolineae; order Aggregatilineales; family UBA2796; genus JAJPHV01. The sequence goes on from JAJPHV010000125.1 coordinate 22,305, forward strand.
AAAGGGTTCCGGCAGACATTCGGGCGCAGGGCGGCGTGGCCCGCATGAGCGATCCGGACATGATCGTCCGCATTATGGCTAC
>JAJPHV010000028.1 GCA_021325095.1 Chloroflexota bacterium
AACAGACAGCTTCATAGAAGAAGGTTCTGCTTTTAAGCAACAGCTTCTCAGGCTACGCATGAGCGACTGCTCTACGTTGACGCCTGAAGGCCCGATCCAGGCCCACTCGGTCACGCCGTCCTTACAGCGTTTCAAGTCTTCCGTACAGGACTACCCTGTACAGCCACCAAACTTGAAGTTGGTAAAGGACGTTGTGACCATGCCCATGAGGGCAATCGATGAGGTCGATGCTAGCACAGAAAGGAGAGATGCGCAATTCCGCTGTCGCGTCAACGCGACAGTCCCCTTGCGCTAAATTACCTATGGCTAAACGCGAATCGCGTCGTGAGCGAGAGCGCGAGGAAGAGCGCGAAGAGTTTGACGAACGAGTGATCGACATCACGCGCGTGGCGAAGGTGGTCAAAGGTGGCCGTCGCTTCGCTTTCCGTACCGTTGTGATCGTCGGCGATAACAAGGGCCGCGTCGGCATTGGCGTCGGCAAGTCGCGCGGTGTGCCCGAGTCGATCCGCAAAGGGTCAGATTACGCCCGGAAGCGGATGGTACACGTCTCGCTGTCCGGCACGACCATTCCACACGAAGTGACGGCCAAACATGGCGGCGCCGTTGTGATGCTGCGTCCGGCCTCGCCCGGCACGGGTGTCATCGCCGGCGGTAGCGTCCGGGCCGTGCTGGAAGCGGCGGGCATCCACGACATCCTGAGCAAGAGCCAGGGCAGCAGCAACATGCTCAACGTCGCGGTGGCGACGCTCAAGGCGCTCAGTATGTTGAAGAACGCCAACGACCTGGCCCAGATGCGCGGCAAAGAGGCGAACGAACTGCAACCATTCTGGGTGAGGAAGCAAAATGCCTGAGAAAAAACTGCGTATCACCCTGGTCAAAAGCCCGATTGGCAACCCGAACCGCCAGAAGTTGACGATCAAGGCACTCGGCCTGAAGCGCATTCGCCAGACGGTTGAGCATCCCGATAACCCGTCGATACGCGGCATGATCTACAAGGTCAGACACCTGGTTCAGGTGGAGGAAACCGAGTCGTCAACTACTCCCGGCTAAAACTGGGAGCTTGCCCCTGGCGCTGGCACGGTCTTCTGTGCCATCCGAGGCGTGCGGGTGATTGACTGTACCCCACCAGCGTTCGTCTGCTGGTGCGAAGTCTATCGACCGTGAAGATTTTACGTAGGACAGGACAGTGATGCTCGACAGACACCACCTTTCGCCTACAACCTTCTATCTTCCATTGGTAAAGTACCAGAAGCCTGGGGATGGACTAACCGTGCAGGGACGGCTTCACATCCCATGTGCCTTGTCCATCGCCCTCAAGTATAGCTCAGGAAAGGAGCAAAGGCGCATTCATCGCCCGTCTAAAGGCGGATGCCTCCTGCGCCGAATCTTATGAAACTGCACGAACTCAAGCCCGATCCCGGTTCGCGCAAGAAGGCGCGCCGCGTTGGGCGTGGTATCTCCGCCGGGCAGGGCAAGACGGCGGGGCGCGGTACGAAAGGCCAGAAGGCCCGGCCCGGTGGGGCCAAAGCGCCGTACTTTGAAGGCGGCCAGCTTCCGTTGGTGCGCCGTCTGCCTTTCAAGCGCGGCTTCACCAACATCTTCCGGGTCGAGTATCAGGAAGTGAGCATCCAATCGCTGGCCGAGCGCTTCAAGTCCGGCGCGGAAGTGACCCCACAGGCCCTCAAGGAGCACCGCCTGATCGACGATGCCGACAAGCCGGTAGTCATCCTGGGCGGCGATGCCGAACTGAAAGCCAAACTGAATGTGAGCGCGCATCGCTTCACCAAGAGCGCCCGCGCCCGGATCGAAGGCGCGGGTGGCAAGGTCAACGAGCTAAAGCTGGCCGTCACCGGCGCTCGCGCTACCGTCAAGCTCCTCCCGAAGGCACAGCGGCCCAAAGCGGAGCAGTAAGAGAGAGGATGTTGACCTCACCCCCTGCCCCCTCCACCACGCAGAGAGGGGGAAAGCGGAATACCCACCGCCCTAATTACTCCCCTCTCCACCCCAGTGGAGAGGGGTCGGGGGTGAGGCTAGTTCTAGAGGACATTCAGTATGCAGATGCTTGATGCAGCGCGAAATGCGCTCCGGCTGCCCGATCTGCGGCGGAAACTCCTGTACACCCTGTTCATCCTGCTGGTCTACCAGTTCGCGGCGCACATCCCCGTGCCGGGCGTCAACCGCGCGGCGCTGGACAGCCTGCTCAACGGGCAGGGCGCAGGCTTCATCCAGATTCTGAACCTGCTGTCGGGTGGTGCAGTCTCGTATTTCAGCGTACTGGCGAACGGTGTGTACCCGTACATCACCGCGCAGATTATCCTGCAACTGCTGATGGGCGTCATTCCACAATTGGAAGCGATTGCTCGTGAACCAGGCGGCCAGGACAAAATCAACCAGTATACCTACTATCTGGCGATCCCGATGGGCCTGTTGCAGTCCGTCGGCCAGATCAATATTCTGCAAAGTTTCTCGACACAGGGCAGCATCTTGCCGGGCTTTGGCAGCAATACGTTGCTGACGATCATGGTGCTATGCACGATGACCGCCGGAACGATGTTCGCCATCTGGCTGGGCAACCTGATCACCGAACAGGGCATCGGCAATGGCCTGTCGCTGATCATCTTCGCGGGCATCGTGGCGCAGGTTCCGCGCTCGCTCGGCGTCCTGTTGCAGGACGAATGGGCTGTCTTCAACCTGATCGCCTTCATCGTGCTGACCTTCGCTACTGTCGTCTTCATCGTCTTTATGGAGAACGGCACGCGGCGCATTCCGGTGCAGTATGGCAAACGGGTGCGGGGCCGCAAACAGTACGGCGGCGGCTCGACACACATCCCGCTGCGCGTCAACAGTGCGGGCATGATCCCGCTCATCTTCGCGCAGGCCATCGTCACCTTCCCGGCGATCCTGGCCGGAATCTTTTTCCCCAACACGCCGTTCGGCACGTTTCTGCAAAATACCTTCGGAACCCGGCAGGGCTTCTGGTTCTGGGTGTTCGAGTTTATCCTGGTCGTGGCCTTCACGTATTTCTACACAGACGTGATGATCCAGAACCAGAAACTCGGCGAGAACTTGCAGCGGCAGGGCGGGTTCATCCCCGGCATCCGGCCCGGCAAGCGCACACAGGACTATATCACGAAAGTCACGCGCCGGATCACTTCGGCGGGCGCACTCTACCTGGGACTCGTGACCGTGCTGCCCGGCCTGGCCGTCATCGTCGATTACATTTTCACCGGACGGACAGACGTCACCCGCGCCACCAACCCGGCTCAGGTCATCAGTTCCGCCGGCTTGATCATCGTGGTCGGCGTCGTGGTGGACACCATGCGCCAGCTCGAGGCGCAGTTGGTCATGCGTAACTACGAAGGCTTCATGCGCTAGGGAAGCCAGCAAAGGACACTATGGTTGCACAGGCAACGTATATTGTGCTGATGGGCGTGCAGGGAGCCGGCAAGGGCACTCAGGCGGCCATTCTTTCCAGAGAGTTGAACCTGCCGCACGTCACGTCAGGCGGCCTGTTCCGCGAGATGCGCACGCAAGATACCCCGCTGGCCCGCGAAGTGCAGGCTATCATGAAGACGGGCGCGCTCGTTCCCGACGACGTAACCATTCGCATCGTCGGGGATCGGCTGATGAAAGGCGATGCCGTCCAGGGCGCCATCCTGGATGGCTTCCCGCGCACGCGCCCGCAAGCCGAGGCGCTCGACGCACTGCTGGCGAAGATGGGCAGCAAGGTGACGATAGTGCCGTTCCTTAACCTGGACAAGGAGGTCGCTATCAGGCGCATTTCTGACCGGTGGGAATGCTCACAAAACCCGTCACACGTCTACAACCAATCCACCAACCCGCCGCAGATTCCGGGGCGTTGCGATATTGACGATGCGCCCCTCCGCCAGCGCGACGATGATACCCCCGAAGCCGCAGCCCGTCGCGTCAACCTGTACTTCGAGGAAACCGCGCCGCTGCTGGATTACTACCGGGCAAAGGGCCTGGTTCGAGAGATCAACGCTGACCAGCCCATCGACAAAGTGACCGCCGATCTGATGAGCGCGATCACGACAGCTATCCAGGCGGGTTGAGCCAGTGATCCACATCAAGAAGCCTGACGAACTGCTCATCATGCGCGAGGCCGGGCGCATTGTGGCCCGTGCCCTTGCCGCAATGCGGGAGGCTGTCAAGCCGGGCATCACGACGGCGGAGCTTGATCGCATCGCGCGGGATGTGATCGCCCGGCACAACGCCATCCCGACGTTCGTGGGCTACCCGCCGGGCAGCAAGCACCCCTTCCCGGCGGCTATCAATGCCAGCATCAACGACGAACTGGTGCACGGCATTCCGGGCCCGCGCGTCTTGCAGGAAGGCGACATCATCAGCCTGGACGTGGGCGCAACCTACAAAGGCTTCGTGGGCGACGCGGCCTTCACGATGGGCGTCGGCCAGATCAGTCCCGCCGCGCAGCGCCTGATCGAAGTCACCGAGCAGTGCCTGGCCGAAGGCATCAAGGCTTCTGTCGTCGGTAACGAAACCAAAGACGTATCCATGGCGATCCAGCGCTATGCCGAAAGTCATGGGTACAACGTCGTCCGCGAGTACACCGGGCACGGCGTCGGGCGCAATATGCACGAGGAGCCGCAGGTTCCCAACTGGTGGCCGCGTGGCCGTCGCCGGGATCGCCAGTGGCGCAGTTACCCGCTGCAACCCGGCATGACCTATGCCCTGGAACCGATGATCATTGCGGGCAACCCCGAAACCAAAGTGCTGGATGATCACTGGACGGTGGTGATCAAAGACGGTTCGCTGTGCGCCCACGCCGAACACACCATTGCCGTCACCGATGGAGAACCGCTGATCCTCACGCTGCCATAAGCCTCACCCCGTCAAGGTGTATCCCGGTTTCCCTCTCTGCGAAGCGAAGAGGGGCCAGGGGGTGAGGCCAAGCAACCTGGGGATAGAAAAAACGCCGATTTTGTGATAAGATGACGCTTCCGCTTGCCGCGAATCCCGGTTCGCAGCCGCGTAAAGCGTCGAGAAGGATAAAGAGGAGTATCACGGCCCTGTGACCACTCCGCCAGCTAAAGCAGGCGGCTTCTTGCGAAGAAGCCCACTTCAACAGCGGCTTCTCAGGCTACGCATGTCCCACTGGACTACGTTAGCGCCTGAAGGCTCAGTCCGAGCCGACCTGGTCACGGCCCTTCAAGACGTTTCAAGTCTTACGTGCGGAGAAGCTCCGCACAGCCGAGAACTTGAAGTTGATAAAGAGCGAGTGACCGCGCCCCGTGTGTTGGGGGCAAAAGTTAGGCAGAGTATAACACAGAAAGGAGCAGAGCGCCATTCTCCTGTCTGCTAAAGCAGGCAGTCCCCTGGCGCAATTACCTATGGCACGTATCGAAGGTGTAGACCTCCCACGTGACAAGCGTATCGAGGTCGGGCTGACCTACATTTACGGGATTGGCCGCCCACGCAGTCTGGAAATTCTGGATGCTACGGGCATCAACCCGGACACCCGCGTGCGCGACCTGTCCGAAGCAGAAGTACAGATGTTGCGTGATGCGGTCAGCAATTATCGCGTGGAAGGCGAACTGCGCCGCGAGGTGCAGTTGAACATCAAACGCCTGATCGAGATCGGCTGCTATCGCGGCCTGCGCCACCGCCGCAACCTGCCCGTGCGCGGCCAGCGCACCCGGACCAACGCTCGCACCAAGCGCGGCCCGAAGAAGACGGTAGCCGGGCGTGGTCGTCGTCGCGGTGCAAAGAAGAAGTAATCCCGGCCCCTGGGGAGATTCCTCTCCCCGGACCAATCGAGGGCTTGCCCTATGAATGCGCTTTTGCAGCGTATTTCCATTGATCCGAACGTGTGCTTTGGAAAGCCGTGTATTCGCGGCACACGGATATGGGTCTCGCTGCTTCTCGACTTGCTGGCAAGCGGCATGACTATCGAAGAAGTGCTTGAAGAGTATCCGTATCTCACCAAAGAGAACATTCTGGCCGCCATTGCTTATGGGGCGGAAATGTCCAGGGCGCACTTTGTCGATATTCCGGTCCGGGCCACTGAATGAAGTTCAAGCTCAACGAAAACTTTGGCACGCGCACCCGGCAGCTTTTTCGAGATGCTGGATACGAAACCAGAACGGTCTACGATCAACAGCTTCAAGGGTGTACTGACCAGCGGCTCTTCGAGGTAGTTTGTACCGAAGATGACTGCCTGGTAACGCTGGATTTTGCCAGTGTAACTCGCTTTCCGCCCGCCCAAACTCATGGACTGGTTGTGAGCCGAGTGCCTCAGAATCCAAGCCTTGTGCTCCTTGAGCAAATGATCCGCCGCTTTTTGGACCTGCGGCCTCAGATGTCGGTTGAAGGGAAGTTGTGGATTGTCGAAGTTGATCGGGTGCGTATTCATGAGCCGTCCGAACCAAACGGCGGGAGAGCGGCTCCCCCTGTACAACCCTGACAATCCGTGCTATAATTTTTCGCCGCTTAGTGACAGGTCAGCGCGGGCCGCTGACGCTTTCAGGAGATTTTACAAAACATGGGACGTAGTGCTGCACCAACCAGAAGGGCCGGCCCGCGTCGTGGCGGGGCGAAGAAAGTACGGAAGAATATTCCCTACGGACAGGCCCACATTCACGCGACATTCAACAACACCATTGTGTCGATGACCGACCAGCAAGGCAACGTCGTGGCCTGGGCCAGCGCCGGAACGGCGGGCTTCAAGGGCAGCCGCAAGAGCACGCCCTACGCGGCCCGTGTCGCCGCGCAGCAAGCCTCCGATTCCGCGAAGGAACATGGAATGCAAGAAGTGGATGTCTTCGTGAAGGGGCCTGGCCCTGGCCGCGAAGCCGCCATCCGCTCTATCCAGTCCAGTGGCTTGCGTGTGCGCTCCATCACGGACGTGACGCCCATCCCCCATAACGGGGTGCGCCCGCCCAAAAAGCGCCGTGTCTAGCCGCAAAACCGCATAGTTTTTCACAAGTTTCGTCCTGTTCAGGTGTAAACACACACGTGTGTGGAGGAAGCCGTGGCTCGTTACATCGGACCCGTCTGCAAGTTATGTCGCCGCGAAGGCGAAAAGCTGTTTCTGAAGGGGGCACGCTGCATGACCCCCAAGTGCGCTGTCGAGCGCCGTACCTACCCGCCCGGCCAGCATGGCAAAGATACCCAGTTCCGGCGTGGCCGCGCCTCGGACTACAACGCCCAACTCCGCGAGAAGCAAAAGGCCCGCCGCATTTACGGCATCCTGGAGCGCCAGTTCCGCCGTTACTTCTACGAAGCCCAGCGCCGCCCCGGCCTGACCGGTTCTAACCTGCTTGGCCTGCTCGAAACCCGCCTCGACAACGTGATTTACCGCCTTGGCCTGGCTGAGTCGCGCCCCCATGCGCGCCAGCTTGTCCTGCACAATCACTTTGACGTGAACGGTGTGCCGACCAATATCCCGTCGTACATTGTGCGCCCTGGCGACGAAATCACCGTTCACGGCAGCAGCAAGAATCTCAAATACTTCCGTGAAATTCGCGCCTATCTGGAGGATCGCCCGCAGCCCCCAGAGTGGTTGACCATCGACGTGAGCGGCAACGAGATCGTTGCCCGGATGCTCCGCGCCCCGGAGCGCCGCGACATCCAACTGCCACTCAATGAACAGCTCATCGTTGAATACTATTCGCGCTAGTCTGGACTACCTGTTCGGACAACGCTTGGTGCAACGGTTTGTACAAACTGCGGCAAGCTGCAAAATCGGGCTGGTGATCCGGCCAGCCCACGAACTCTGTCAGGAGGGATTGTGAGTACGAATAACATGGTTCTGCCCAAGATCGAAGGCGATGCAAGTTCGCGCAATTATGCGCGTTTTGTGATCAGCCCATTGGAAAGTGGGTACGGCATTACCATCGGCAATGCCCTCCGGCGCGTTTTACTGTCGTCGCTGCCCGGTGCAGCGGTCACGTCAATCCGCGTCTCGGACGTGCATCACGAGTTTTCCGCGATCCCGAACGTCAAGGAAGATATGACGCAACTGATCTTGCAGGTCAAGCAGTTGCGCCTCAAGCTACTCGAAGGCGAATCGGCCCGGCTGCGTCTGGAAGTGCACGGCGAAGGCACGGTCACGGCTGCCGATATCCTCCCGCCGCCCGAAGTCGAGATCATCAATCCCGATCTGTACCTGTTCACCGTCGATTCCGAGAATGCGCAGTTCGAGATGGAATTCACCGTGCAGTCCGGGCGCGGCTACAGCCCCGCCGAGGAGCGTGGCCGCCTGCCGATTGGCGAACTGCCCGTCGATGCCATCTTCAGCCCCGTGCGCCGCGTCAACTTCGACGTGGAGCGGGCGCGCGTCAACCAGCGCACCAATTACGACAAACTGATCCTGGAAATCTGGACGGATGGCACGATCCGCGCCGAAGAAGCGATGGGCGAAGCCGCCAAAATCCTGATCAGCCATCTGGCGATCATCGCCGGGGTGGACGAAAAGGACTTCAGGCCGGGCCGCGTCGAGCAGGTTGAACCGGAAAAGACCAGCCCCTGGGACGAGGAAAAGTTCAACACGCCCATCGAAACGCTCGACCTCAGCGTCCGCGTCTTCAACTCGCTCAAGCGTACCGGCATCACGACTATCGGCGAGGTGCTGGAAATGCTGGATCGCGGCCCGGATGCCATGCTGGCGATCCGCAACTTCGGTGAAAAATCGCTGGACGAACTGGTTGCCCGCCTCAAGGAGAAGGGCTACCTGCCACAGAACCACGAGGTCGCCAACCTGGGCGAGTCGTAAGCACGTAACCTTCCTCGCCTTTCCTCCCCCTCTCTGCGAAGCGGAGAGGGGGCCGGGGGGTGAGGTAAAGTACCGTTCCAGGCCCGGCTGACTCTAACCGCTCTATGCCGGGTACTGGCTTGTTTTGGAGGAATGATGCGACACCGTGTAGCTGGTAAGCACTTGGGGAGGAACGTCGGGCAGCGTAACGCGCTGCGCCGCACCATGATCACCCAACTCTTTCAACACGAGCGGATCACCACGACTCGCGCGAAGGCCGAGGCGATACGTGGAGCCGCCGAACACATGATCACCCAGGCCAAGCGCAGCCTGGTGCACGAAGACCCGCAGCGGGCCATTCACGTGCGCCGCTTGCTGCATGGCCGCCTGGATGATCCAGCCATTGTCAAGAAGGTCTTTGACGTGCTGGCTCCGCGTTACGCAGAGCGCCCCGGCGGGTATACCCGTATCTACAAGCTGGGGCCGCGCAAGGGCGATGCTGCCGAAATGGTCATCCTGGAACTGGTGGATCGCGTCCAGGAAGGCGAAGGTGGGCAGCCAACGGGCGTGGCCGGGGCCGCGCGCAACCTGATTGGCCGTGTCCGGGGTGGCCGTCGCCGCCGAACCAGTCCTGCTCCTGGTACGACGACCAGCGCAGGCAGCAGCGCCGAAAGCGGCACCGAAAGCGGCACGGCGCAGTCCTGAGCCGATGGCGGCTGTTCCGGCGCCTGTTCGCTACCGGGCGATCCTGGCCTACGATGGCACGAACTATCGTGGCTTTCAGCGCCTCGCCAGGGACGAACCGAGCATCCAGGGAACGCTGGAAGCGGCCATCGCCAGGGTCAGCGGCCAGCGGGTGACGGTGCTCGGCGCGGGCCGCACCGACGCCGGCGTACATGCCACCGGGCAGGTCATCGCCTTTGACCTGCTCTGGCGACACGACGATGATGACCTGTTACGGGCCATCAACGCCACCTTACCAGATGATATTGCCTTGCAGCGCTTAGAGCGCGCCGAACCGGGCTTCCATCCCCGTTTCGACGCCAGCAGCCGTACCTACCAGTACTTCGTGTACGAGGCCCAGATCCGCCAGCCAATGATGGCCCGGATGGCCTGGTGGGTGCACCCGCCGCTTCACCAGCGCCTGGACATTGACAAAATGAACTGGGCGGCGGCAAAATTGCTGGGCGTTCACGACTTTGCGAGCTTCGGCGCGCCCACGCAGGGTGAAAGCACGATACGGCACGTCTTCCGCTCCGAATGGGAGATCGAGGTCCCGACGCAGGGCACGCGCCTGATCTCGTATCGCATCGAGGCCAACGCCTTCCTGTACCACATGGTGCGCAGCATCGTGGGGACACTGGTCGAGGTCGGTCTGAACCGGATGACGATGGCCGAGTTCATCGATGCCTTCCAGGCAAAGGATCGGGGCCGGATCAGACGCCTTGCACCGCCACACGGCCTGACCCTGATCGAAGTCAATTATGAACGGGAACGGCGCGGGGAGACGCCCGCCAGAGAAAGTCACGGAAGTCAAGAAGATGAGATTCAAGACCTACACACCCACAACCGACACGATTGAGCGCCAGTGGTTTGTGGTCGATGCGACGGATATGAACCTGGGCCGTCTCGCTACCCGTATCGCTCATATCCTGCGCGGCAAGCACAAGACCACCTTCGCGCCGCATATCGATACTGGCGATTACGTGATTGTCCTGAACCCCGGCAAAGTCCGCGTCACAGGCAAGAAGCTCGACCAGGAATTCTACTACCGGCACTCGCAGTACCCCGGCGGGTTCCGCGCTGTCAGCCTGCGCGACATGCTGGCAAAGCATCCCGAGCGCGTCATCGAGGCTGCTGTCCGGGGAATGCTGCCGCACAACCGCCTGGGACGGCAGATGATCAAGAAACTCAAGGTTTATCCAGGCAATACCCACCCGCACCAGGCACAGCGCCCGCAGGTGTTAGAGATTCCGGAGGCGAAGAAGTAATGGCTGCGACTCAGTATTACGAGGGCATTGGCCGTCGCAAGGAAGCCAGCGCGCGTGTTCGTCTGCACACCGGTGGCAACGGCGCCTGGATCATCAATGACAGGCCAGGCGCAGAATTCCTGAAGCGCGCTGGCGACATCGAGGCCGCCATGGCGCCGCTGCGCCTGGTCGGTATGGAGAACGTCTACAACGTGACAGTTCACGTCGCCGGTGGCGGCATCACCGGGCAGACCTCCGCCATCCAGCTTGGCGTGGCCCGTGCGCTGCTCAAGGTCGATCCCGAATTGCGCAGCCAGCTTCGCCGCGCCGGTTTCCTGACCCGCGATGCGCGCGTCAAGGAACGCAAGAAGCCCGGTCTGAAGCGCGCCCGCAAGGCCCCAACCTACACCAAGCGTTAAGCACGGCTGGGTTCTGGAACAGAAGGCAATACCGGATTGGATGACGGGTATTGCCTTTTTGTCTTTTGGCCGGGTCACGCTCTCGCAGGCGGAGGGACGATGCGCTGGCTGATCGCCCGATTTTCTCTGGTGCTCATACCCTTGACAGACTAGAACGTATGTGCTATCCTTCCCTACATGCCTTATGCGTTTAGCCCCTTCCCAAACCTCAAAAGCCGCTCTATTAATAGCGTCGTGACGCCTGATCCGCGTGCCTGTTAAACAGGCGATCAGGGCGGTTCCAGAATTCACAAAGGAAAGCTGTATCCATGAGCCTGCAACTGCAAGCACAACCGCTGACCGCCGAATTCTATAGCCAACCCGCAACCACCGTGGCCCGGAAACTGCTTGGCGCGCGGCTGGTGCGCGTCTTGCCCGATGGCACGCGCCTGTCGGGCCGGATCGTCGAAACCGAAGCCTATTCCGGCATCGACGATCTGGCTTCACACGGGCGGCACAGGCGCACCCCGCGCAACGCGCCCATGTGGGGTGCGCCGGGCCGTGCCTACGTTTACCTGTCTCGCGGCCTCTACTGGATGCTGAACGTCGTGGCCGAGCCGCAAGACCAGCCCGCCGCTGTCCTCATCCGGGCACTCGATCCGCTGGAAGGCATCGACGTGATGCAGCGCCATCGCCCGGATCGCAAGCTGGCGGAACTCACCAGCGGCCCGGCGCGGCTGGCGCTGGCCCTGTCCGTCACGGGCGCGCTCAACACTGCCGACATGACACAGGGGGCAGAACTGTGGATCGAGCCGGATCAAACTATTCCCGATTCGCAGGTGCGCACCGGGCCGCGCATTGGCCTGGGCAAGACGCCCGAACCCTGGCTGTCCATGCCCTGGCGCTGGTGGGTCGGTGGCAACCCCTACGTCTCCGCCAGGTCGGGCAAACGCGGCTGAACAAATATCCGAGGCGTAAGTAGAATTTCCTCCCCTCTCTGCGAAGCGGAGAGGGGCCGGGGGTGAGGTAAATCCCTAGTGATCTCGCTCGACAACCTGGCGCGCCAGCGCGTGCAGTTCGTCCAGCGCCGGGGATGGCGGGAAAGCGCTCAGGCTCATGGCGGCCAGCGCTGCCAGTTGTTGCGCGTTTTGCCGCCCTTCCTGGATGTAATTGCCGGACAGCATTTTCTGCTTGAAGGCGGCCATCGGGTCGGCGGGTGCAGGTTCGAGAACTGCCGTCGCACTCGCTTTGCCGTTGCCGCTGGTTGCGGCGTGCCCGGCCACTGCCGTCACGAAGCCTTTGCCCTGCACAACGTCCAGCCCCGCCGTCTTGCCAAGCTGCTGGCTGTCGGCGATCAGGTCGAGAATGTCGTCCACGATCTGGAAGGCCAGCCCCAGGTTGAAGCCGTACTGTTCCAGCGCCGAGATTTGCTCGGCGGCAGCATTGGCGAGCATCGCGCCGAGTTTGGCGGCTGCCGCGAACAGGGAAGCTGTCTTTTTGGCGATGATCCGCGTGTACGTTTCTCGATCCAGTTGGCCGCTCTTGGCGGCGGCAGCTTGCAGCGTTTCGCCCTCGACCAGCGCAACGGTGGCCTCGGCAAAGACAATGTTCAAATCCTTGAACGGGGCCATCAGTTCGTAGACTTTGGTGAAGAGATAATCGCCTGTCAGCAGCGCAAAAGTCCGGCCCCACTGCGCATTGATGGTGGGCCGCCCGCGCCGCGTCAGGCCATGATCGTTGATGTCGTCGTGAACCAGGGTAGCCGTATGGACGAGTTCCACTGCTGCCGCGACGGGCAGCACTGCGTCCAAATCCTCCCCCCCGACGGCCTCGTAAGCCAGCAGCGTCAGCCGAGGCCGCACGCGCTTACCGCCCGCTTCCAGGATGTGACGACTGGCGTCGCGCAGGATGTCCACGTCGCTGTTGACGATGGACTTGAGTAGTTCATCGATAGACTGCAACGCCCGGTCATGATTCATAATCTCCCCCGTCCACGAGGTTTGTGACTTTCAGAACTTATTGAAAATTATATAACACCCGCGCCCGGAATGTCAACCACATTCAACTTCAGGTTGAATATTGATGAGAGTTGCACTGCAAACAACGAGCCGGGCAGACTCCCCTCTCCGCTGCCGGAGAGGGGGGGCGAGTACGGCGCGGCGGAGTGAACTAAAATGTACGGACTAATTTGAAATACACCCCGGCCCATCCATCCTCAAGTTGGGCATGGAACGGGGCCGCCAGAGCATTTGTCTGGCGGCAGGCTCAGTTGGTATTTGTTGGCGCAAAGCCCGGCGCAACCTGGAAAATGGCTGACCAGGGTAGATAGTGGCTGTAGAAGTCCTCGCGGCTGGCAATAGTCTGGCCGTTTTGCGTGATCGTGCGGTAGACGTGAACGTCCACGCCATCGACGGCATAGTCGATCTGCCGCTGCTGGCCGGGTTTCAGGTCGGCGCTTTCCTGGTACTTGGCTGGCCCATGCGGGACGACCTTGCTGAGGGTCGGGCCTTCTTTGGTGACAACGCGGCCTGTACTGGTGCTGTAAAACTTGATTGTCAGCGACTGCTCAGTGGGCCGGAACGTGCTCGTCATGAGCAGGTAGTAGGGCGTGTCGTTGACGAACTTCAGATCGATAATCGGCGCATACACGGTGGCATCCAGGCCAACGCCGCTGTTGTACTTCTGGCCGTAAGCAATGGCCGAGCCGCTCTCGTAGTACCCAACCCGGTAGCCGTGCGCGTAGCGCTCCTTGATGGGGAACCCGGCAAAAAAGGCAGCCTGGAAAACCGTCGAGGAGACCTGACAGACGCCGCCGCCCACGCCTTTGATGGTCTGGTTGCCATAAATGACCAGCCCGGTCTCATAGCCTGTTTCCGGGCTGACATCGCCCAGGTATTTGTTGAACGAGAACTCCTCGCCGGGGGCGATGACCAGGCCGTGGAAACGGGACGCGGCAACCTGGATGTTGGTGCGGCGTTCGGGCGTCGAGCCGTAAAAGAACGTCGTGGCCTGCACGATCTGCTCGGTGATGCCCAGTTCGGCTGCCGTCGATTTGCTGTTGACCTTCGGAATCTCTTGGTGGAAGACCAGCGCCACGCGCCGCCTGTCTCTGTTGAAAATCGCGCCTTGCAACGCTTTGAGCGTGGCCTCAACGTCCAGCGAACGCCCATCCACGCTGTCGGAGATCACCTCAAGCTGTTTGGAATCTTCGTTGAACAGAAAGCGCGCGTTGACCGGCTCGACGGTCAGCTGCGCACTCAGATTCTGCAAGAAAGTCTTGAGCGGATCGGTATTGGCGCTGACTTCATAGTGCGCCGTACCGTTGCCATCGTCTACACGGACAATGCTGATCATACCGGCGATAAAGTCCGGGCTGACCTGCCAGGGGCCGGGGTCTGTCTTGGTGGCCGCCTCGATGTAAATCTGGATAGGCGTGGAGACCGCCGCGCGCAGCTTTTCGGCAGCGGCTTCAGCATCGCGGATGGCAGGCGCTGTCTCCCTGACGATCAGCTTGATTTCCGCGCCAGTGCTCATGTTCAGCACCACCGGGCGCAGCAATCCGAGCGTGGCTGCCACGTCAAGCTCGCGTCCGACCTGGCTCGGCGTGGTGGCAACTTTCCCCGCGTTCAGGCTGACTGTCGCATCGCGGACGGGTTTGTCGATCTCCGCCGCAATCTTTTGCAGGAATCCGGCGGCTTTGGACTGGTCAAAGATCACTTTGGGCTGGATGGCGTAGCCATTTGCAAAGGCGTCGATCTGCGCGGCCAGGTTGGCGAACAAGCCGTCGCCGCGCCCAACGCGCAGCGCCTCGTTGACGGTCTGTTCGGGGTCGAAAGTCACACCCAGATCGCGCGCGGACATCTGCCAGGACCTGTCGCCATCGCGGAACGTAAAGACCGCGTTCTCGCCATAGGTGTATCGGGCAGCAAGGGCGGCCATGGCCTGCTGCTTGTTCATCCCCGAAAGATTGACGCCGTAGGCCGAGATGCCGGGATAGATCAGGCCATCGTATTGAAGCTGGTGCATCGCCACGTACAGGATCGCCAGGAAGACCAGCAACATGCCCGCCGTTATGCCCAGCAACGGCAGCCGGATCAGCCAGGGCCACAGCCCGGAACGGCGCATCGGCTGCGGCGATAACGGTTGAGTCCCAGGGACACCTTGAATTGTTTCCATCGCGTTGCCTATCCAAAAAGGGTGATTTTGGACGATAGTAGCACACTCTGCGGCGTCGGGGTAGTTGCTGCTGACGGCGTCTGCGCTTTTTTGTGCGCTTCGCCCCAGGTGGCAGGCGCACCTAGCGCTGCTGTACCATTCACGAATTCTTAATATGTGCCTATCATACTGGTACGAGAGACGTTCAGGTTGCCCGACGGTATTGACTGGAAGGTCGCCGTATGGATTTTGGCAGTAAGATGTAATAAGGAATGCAGCGGGGCATCGGATGAGCATGGAAAAAGGAACGTGCGCCAAATGCGGAACTATTTACCAGTCGCAGCAAGTCGTGTGTACGAAGTGCGGCAATCTGCTGTTTGATCCGACGAGCAGCACCGTCCATATCCGGATTGACCCAAGCCTGCTGCGGCTGCGGCGCAACCGCCCGCAGGCGCTGACGCAGCCCGGCCCGGAACGTACCGTGCGCTTGCAGATTCGCGGGCTTTCGGAACGGCTGACCTTCGAGGAGGACACAGAGATCGTGCTGGGACGGGTCGATCTCAACAATCCGGTTGGCTCGCGGCTCGACCTGACGCGCTACGGCGCTCACGAACGCGGCGTATCGCGCGAACATGCAGTCATGCGTTTTCGAGACGGCCAATTGACGATCACCGACCTGGGCAGTGTGAACGGCACGGCGGTGAATATGAGGCCGTTGGCGCCAAACAAGCCGCACGTGCTGAAAGATGGCGACGACGTGCTGCTGGGGCGGCTGTCCGTCGTGATCAAGTTTGAAGCCGACCCAAAGCCGACTCAGACGCTGGTCGACGATACGCGAGACCTGACCAGGCCGCTGCCGGTGATGCGTCTGGTGGAGGATACCAAACCTGTTGGCGACGCACCTGTCCCCAACGGCAAACCTGCCACGCCGCAACCGGACGACAAAAAAGCGCCGCCTGCTGACATGGGCTAGAGGCAATACCTCTTCGTTAAGGGCGAGTAGCCTGTTGCAGCCCTCATCCCCCTTCCCCCGTAAGGGGAAGGGGAAAAGCCCCTCGCTCTGTGGGAGAGGGGTTGGGGGTGAGGGCTTATCTAAGCCGTATTGGGGCTAGAGTTCCGCCCGCTGGCAGCGCTTTTGCCGTCAATGAAGCCCTTGTTGTCCTGCTGCTTCGCGCCTGGGTCAACCTGGCACTAACGTTTGTTGGCAGCCATGTAATTGAGGATCAGCGCGGCGATTGCGCCGGGAACCCATCCGGCGAGGGTGAGCAGGAAGACGATCAACACCGTTCCGCAGCCGCGATCCACGACGGCCAGCGGCGGAAACACAATGCACAGAATAGCACGCCCACAACCCATCGAAGTCCCTCATTTCTGAGACTGCATTTCATCAAACCTGCTGATCTATACGCATAGCACGGCCACAGGTTGCTCAGGCTTTCCCCAAAGCAAACAGGACTTTGCGAAGGCACACCCCTTAGGCTATGCTAGGCAACGGTACGTATTGTAAGAATAGAGGAGCATTCCATGATGTCACTGCGCGCCAACCGTATCGGGCTGACGGTTCTTATTACTGCTGTCCTGTGCTTCGGCCTGCTGCTTGGCTCTGTCCTGAGTGCCGCGCCGCTGCGGGTTATGGGACAGACTGCTGTTGATGATCAAACTGTCTTGCTTCAACGGCTCTACCAGGAAGTTAACCCTTCGGTTGTGAATATTCTCGTGCGCCTGCCCGCCGATGCTTCCAACCCCGACCTGCTGCCGCTGCCAAATATCCCGCAGAATCCCAACGCGCAGCCGCCCTTTGCGCAAGCCGAAGGATCGGGGTTCGTCTACGACGCAGATGGCTATCTGGTTACGAATGCGCACGTCGTTCAGGATGCGACCCGGATCACGGTGACATTTGCCGACGACACGACTGTCATTGCCGAGGTGGTCGGCATTGACCCGGACAGCGACATTGCCGTGATCAAGGTCGATCCGGCCAAATTGCCGGGCAAGCTGGTCCCGCTGCCGCTGGCCGATTCGGATAAGCTGACGGTTGGCGAGCGCGCCATTGCCATCGGGAACCCGTTTGGCCTGAATGGGACGATGACGCACGGCATCATCAGCGCCCTGGGCCGTTCGCTGGATGGGCAGCGCAGCACCGGGTCCGATTCGCGCTACCTGATCCCGCAGGTCATCCAGACCGATGCGGCCATCAACCCTGGCAATTCGGGCGGCCCGCTGCTGAACGCCAGGGGCGAGGTGATCGGCGTGAACACAGCCATTGAGTCGCGGGTGCGCCAGTCGTCGGGCGTCGGTTTCGCCGTGCCGGCCAACATCGTCAAGAAGATGGCCGATGCGCTGATCAAGGACGGAAAGGTCGCGCATTCGTACCTGGGCATCCTGGGCGGCACACTGACGCTGGACGTCAACGAATTAATGGGCCTCGACCCGAATTTCCGCGGGGTGCTGGTGCGGGATGTGGTATCGGGCAGCCCCGGCGCCAAGGCAGGGATCAGGCCGAGCACCACTGAGAAAGACCTGGACGGGACCAAAGTGATGGTCGGCGGCGACATCATCGTGGCCGTCGATAACGTGCCGGTGCGCCGCTTTGAAGACCTGCTGGCCTACCTGTTCGTCAAGACCGACCCGGGGCAGACGATCACGCTGACCGTGTACCGGGCTGGCGAAAAGGTTGACGTGAAAGTGACGCTCGGCGAACGGCCCGCCGCGTAAGCGACTCCTGAAGGCCAACCTGCGTGGCGAAACTTGAACTGCGCCATCTGCGCAAGACCTTTCACGACAATGGCCGGACGACGCCGGCCATTGCCGACGTCACGCTGGCGGCAGAGCCGGGTGAATTCATCTGCCTGATCGGGCCGAGCGGCAGCGGCAAGAGCACCGTGTTCAACATGATCACCGGCCTGCTGCACCCCGACCAGGGTGAGATCGTACTGGACGGCACGGTGATCAACGGGCAGGCCGGACACGTCGGCTACATGCCACAGCGTGATCTGCTGCTGCCCTGGCGTTCCGTGCTGGACAACGTGATCCTCGGCCCGGAGATCGCGCACAAACCGCTGGCAGCGGCCCGCGCGCGCGCCCGTGAATTGCTGCCCATGTTCGGGTTGGAAGCCTTCGCCAACGCCTATCCCGCCACGCTTTCCGGCGGGATGCGCCAGCGCGCGGCCTTGCTGCGTACCTTTCTGTGCGAGCGCGACGTGATCCTGCTGGATGAGCCGTTCGGCGCGCTCGACGCCCTGACCCGCCGTGACATGCAGCGCTGGCTGCTGGACGTGTGGACGCAGTTCAAACCGACGATTCTGTTCATCACCCACGATGTTCAGGAAGCGGTCACGCTGGGGGATCGCGTGTTCGTCTTTACGGCGCGGCCCGGCCAGATCAAGCAGGAGATGCGCATCGACTTGCCCCGTCCCCGTCGAGAGAGCGACGAGGCGTTTATTCGCTTGCAGGCAGCCCTGCTGCGGGCATTGGAGGCCAGTGGGCAGTAATATCACCGTCCGCAAGCTCGATCACCAGGGCCGGGAAACGTGGCGCTATACCGGAACGATCCTGGATCGCGGCGCAACCTGGGTACGTCTGCAAGCGCGCTTCAACCGGGACGATCTGGACGCGGGCTACGTGGTCTTTCGGCGCGGAGATCGCTTCATAGAGTGGTTCTATAGTGATCGCTGGTACAACGTCTTCGAGATTCACGACGTAGACGACGATCACCTGAAGGGCTGGTACTGCAACCTGACGCGCCCGGCCAGTCTCGGCCCGGATACGGTTGCCAACGAAGACCTGGCGCTGGACGTGTGGATCGATCCGGCGGGCAAGATCAGCGTGCTGGACGAAGATGAATTTGACGCGCTGCCACTCGACGCACCGACACGGGCGAGGGTTTGGGCAGCAGTTGACGAACTGCGGGCACAGGTCCAGCGACGCGAGCCGCCGTTTTCAGGCATCACATCACGAACGTGAGACCTTTTCTGAAACCGCTTCACTGCTCTATTAACCGGGACGCACCCCGATTGGCCCCGTTCGCGTATTAACTCTTAACGCCAGGTTATCGACTGCCGCGTTAAAATAGGGATGGCTGTCAGGCCGATGTCAGGCGGTTGTGATGCGCTCGACATCTGGCGAGCAGCCCCGCAGCGTATAATGGAATTGTCTTGTAGTTCGCGTGGACTACGGGCTGATGGGGAAGCAAGAACGCATGAAAACAGGGAAACGGGGAACCTACGCCTGGTTGGCAATGCTCGGCTTTGCGGTCACACTGGTCGTCGCGGCGATTGCGGCGGGCAGCGTGGCGTTGGGCGCAGAGTTCGCCGTCGGGCTGATTCTGGTCTACCTGGCGATTGCCTTCTACGCGCTGGCCGGAAACACTATCCGCAATTTCCGGCTGCCCGGCGCGCCGGCCCTGTTGAGTGCGGCGCGGGCCACGCCGGCAGCCCGTCGGGCCACGCAGCGGGCGCGATCCCGTCCTGGCTTCAACAGCGACGTGACGCTGACCGATGTCGGCTTGATCGTCAACGAGCGCCGTCCTGATGGCAGATGGAATCGTCACCTGGCGCAGAGCGTTTCGATGGACGAGGATGCCATCCAGCCCTACGTGACGATTAGCGTGCCGCCCGAATCGAGCCACCGTCTGGCCCTGATCACCTTCGAGATTTACGACCAGTCCGGGCGGCCTCAGTTCAGCCGGCAGGTCGAACAGTGGGTGCGTGACGGCGACAACAGCGTGATCTGTGATCGCCAGCTTCCTCTGGCGGGCAACGATGCCCTGGGCCGCTCTGGTGTGTGGGATTTGCGGGTGACGATGGACGGCGCGCTGCTGGCGATCCACAGCTTCAGCGTCACGCCGCCGGACGTGGAGCGCCGACGCCACTTCACCAGCGAGGGTGAGGCCATCGGGGATCGGCTGGCCGCCGCGCAGGATGACGCGCCGTTGAGCCTGGAGGAACTGCTCCGCGAGCAGCGCGGTCACAATCGGGACTGAGTTGGTGATGAAGATTTAACCTCACCCCCGGCCCCTCTCCACAGGGTGGAGAGGGGCCGGGGGTGAGGTCAACGACAGTGATGTAATCGGATTACCTGGGAGGATGGACGTTATGCCGGCATGGTGGGGAACACGCGAACGAGTCTCGCCGCGCCTGCGCGATGAGTATCGGCTCATGCACGACGCCTTTGGCGACACTTTTCGCCTGATCACGCCTCCTCGGGGGCCGCTGTACTGGTTGGGGACGGTGGAGATCAACTTGAAAGGGGTCAACCCGCGCGAGCACACGCTGAAAATCCTGTACCCGCACGACTACCCGAATCGCGCGGCGGAAGCCTACGTCGTGCAGCCACGCATCTACAGCGAAAAACACCAGTTTGAAGACGGGCAGTTGTGCCTGTTCAACCCCAAAGACGGCACAAACTATGGCTGGAACCCGGCCTCTTCGACGGCGGTCACGGTGGCAGGTTGGGGCATCCAGTGGTTGTATGCGTACTATACGTGGCGTATGACAGGCGAATGGCCGGGCGTCGAGGAACGGTTGCGCACCTAGAAGGCAAAGGCATGAACGTGTACCACACGATAGCCGTAGCGCGGGCCGGTTTGCCAAGAGTGACGCTGGCGCAGCGCGTGGTCGATAAGATCGTCGCCAACGCTCAGGTCTACGACACCGAAACCGGCGAATCGCTGGTCGGGTTCGCGATCAACGTCCTGGGCCGCACCGAACCCGACCTGTACGTGCTGGACACAATCCCGCCCGACGAGAGTGCGATCCGGCGCGGCGCGTACTTCGAGCAGGGCGACGATTTGCAGGGCGACATTTTCAACTGGTGGTTTGACAACTGGCAGATGAACCGCGAACGCCACCGGGGCTTGTTGGGGACGGCACTCGGCGCGAAATGGGATGTGCCGCTCCTCCACCTGGGCGACTGGCACAAACACCCCGGTACGCTCACCGAGCCGTCCTGGGGCGATACCGACACGGCCCGTCACCACATCTTTGACGACTCGGTGAAGACCCCGCAGTTGCTGGCTCTGCTGGCGACGGTCTGGGGCAGCCGTTCCGCTGAGGATGACCCCGGCGCAGGCCACGAATACGCACCGCCGATCAAGGTTCCGGCGGGTGGGGACATGATCATCCGGATCGACTGCTGGTACATCAGCCGCCTGACACGGCGCTTCGTCCGCGTTGCGCCGCAGGTCGTGGCCGACAACCTGTTGCCGAGCCTGCCGATCATTGGCTGGCATCTGGCACAGCCGGAGCGACTCAGCCAGGAGATCGAGGCGTTGAAACGCGAAGGCTACGCCGTGTCCCTTGAGCAGTACCAGGCCGACGACGAGCCGCCGCTCGAAGTGTGCTTGACTCTGGCCCGGCGCACGGGCCACAATATCCTGATCGTGATCACCGAGGCAGACTACCCGGCGTCGATGCCGGCCATTCGCGTCACGCCGATGGCCGTCATGAAGCAGATTCCGGAGAACGCCGATCTGTTTGCTAACCTGTGGGCGAAATCCGAGCCGCTGCCGAAGGCCAATTACCCATCCTGGCCGTGGACGGCCAACCGCACCATACTCGATCTGGTGCAGGAAGTCGAAGCCAGACTGGTAGAAAAGAACGTGTCATGAACAACTTTGCGCGCGTGGAAGGCTTTCTGGGGCAGAATGCCCTGGCGCAGCTTGCCAGCAAACGGGTCGCCATCGTCGGGTTAGGATCGGGCGGCGGCTTTGTGGCGCTGACGCTGGCAATGAGCGGCGTCGGCCATTTCGTGCTGATCGACAACGACACCATCGAGAGCGTCAACGTCGTCCGGCACGTGGCCGATCAGCGCTACGTTGGCATGCCCAAAGTGCAGGCCGTCGCCGATCTGATCAAGCACCGCAACCCGCAGGCCGAAGTGCAGCCTGTCGTCGGGCGGCTGGAAGACCATCTCGACAAGCTGGCAGGCGTTGACCTGGTCATCGTCGGCATTGACGGCGAGCGGCCCAAATATGCCATCAACACCGCCTGCCGCGCGGCGGGCCAGGTGGCGATCTACGCGGGTGTCTACGAGCGCGGCGAGGGCGGCGACGTGGTGATCATTCGCCCCGCAACGGATGGGCCGTGCTATGCCTGCTGGGCCGAACGGCTGCGAGAGGACATCGCCAACGCGCTCCCCGGCGAGACCGAACTGGACTATGGCATGATCGGCCCCGATGGCACGATTGCTGCCGAGCCAGGCCTATGGCTGCACGTCACGCGCGTGGCGGCGGCGCAGGCCGACATGGCGCTGAATGAACTGCTCGTCGGGCAGCCCATCCATCGCACCTTCCCTGGCAACACGGTCATCCTTGCCAACGGCGAGATGGAAATCTTTGAGGGGATGGTCGTGCCGCCCTACAGCGCACAGTGGATCGACATCCCGCGCAACCCGCACTGTTTGGTGTGCGGCGATCAGCTTGCTGAGGAATCGCTATCTCTGGATGATCTGGTCGGCGGCGCGAATACGGAAGAATCGGAAGAAGTAAAGCAGGAACAGCAGGAGACGAACACCGATGCAGCCGAATGACAACCCACCGATTGATACACCGGACACCCAACAGCCGCCATCGGCTCCCAACATGCCCGATAACGGCGATCTGAACGAGCGCATTGACCGCCTGAGCGGGGAAGCGGCGCCCGACATTTCGCCGGAGGAATTCGCCCGTTTGCAGCGCACCGGCTCGATTCACATCGACGCCCAGGGGCGCATCCGGGCCAACCGCCGCGAGGAGGGCGATCCGGGCCTGTCGCTGCGCAAGCGCCGCGCCTGGTATGCCTGATTCCGGTTTGCAGCCGCAGCAGCCGCTTCCCGGACCGTCGCGCCTGGCAATCACGCTGGATGACGTTCGGCGGGCGCTGGCGTTGCCGGATTTCGACGTGATGGAGGCGCAGCTGCGGATGGCCCCGCAGCCGCGCCCATTCCGGCGCATCGATGCGCCGGGGACGGCCAGGCTGGCGAGCGTGCTGGTGCTGCTCTACCCGGTGGACGGCGTGCTGACCTTCGTGCTGATGCGGCGCCCCGAGTACCAGGGCGTGCACAGTGGGCAGATCAGCTTGCCGGGCGGCAGCCGCGAGGACGGCGAAACCTTCGAACAAACGGCGCTGCGCGAAACCTGCGAGGAATTTGGCGTCAGCGACCCGGTTGAACTGCTCGGCGCGCTCACCCCGATCTACGTGCCGCCCAGCGATTTCGAGATACATCCCTTTGTCGGCTATCTCCCCTCGCGGCCCGATCTGAAACCCGACCCTGGCGAGGTGGCTGCTGCGCTCGAAGTGCCGCTCCACCTGCTGCTCGATCCTGGTGCCAAAGGCATTGAGGAAACTTCGCGCGACGGCCAGCCCTTCACCATCCCGTTTTACCGCGTCGGCCCGCATCAGGTGTGGGGCGCGACGGCCATCATGCTCTCCGAGTTGGAGGGGCGGCTGCGAGCGGTAATTGAAGTGAAGTGAGCTGTATGCGAATAATCTTGGGCAGAGGCGAAGAAAATGCAAACAGCACTGCGGAGCAGCCAAAGCCTTGCGGCGTGGTATAGTGGCTACAGCGCATCGCTGTGAAGTTCTAAGCGCAATATAGCATCAAGGAAATGACGACGTTGAGCGCAAACCCTGTGCTGATGGAACTGATCCAGGCCCACGAGCGCAGTTGGGGCATGGAACAGTACGTTGGACGCCCCTCGCTGGCGGATATGTTGAGCCGCCGCATCATCGTCTTCTGGTCGGGCGACGACAGGAGCGGCAAGGGCCGCTTCACCGTGTCCGTCCACGACAGCGCCGACGAACTGAACGACATCATCCTGAGCATGATCCTGGCGGGCAAAGTTACGCCCTCGACACAGCGCAGGCTGGTACGCATGTTCGTCGATCAGAAGGCGGTCAAGGTCACTGGCGTGCGCCTGCTGACCGAGCCTTCTGAACGCACGTGACAGACGCCCATGACATGACAAATTCGGCTGGAAAACTGGCACAAAAGTAGTTGACTGATGAACAAAATGCGTGTAAGTTGAAAGCAGACGCAACGTTTCAGGGAGCTAATAAATCTATGGATAGGCGGCACTGGAATCGATTGATCGCTGTCATTTTAGTCATCACCCTGGCCTTATCGATTCAACCCTTTCAGGTAAAAGCAGAAGGGCAAACCTACGTGGTGCAGCCGGGCGAAACGTTGTTCCGCATCGCGCTCCGCTACGGGCTGACGGTTGATGCGCTGGCCGCCGCGAACCACATCACCGACCCGACACACATCGTTGCCGGGCAGGTGTTGATCATTCCCGACGCAAACGCGGCCAACCCTGCGCCCGCGGCTCCTGCCGACCCACCCCCGGCGGCCCCGGCCAATGCGGTTCCGCCTCCCAACTCGGCCCCTGTGTATTACACCGTGCAGGCTGGCGACACGCTCAACAGCATCGCCCGTAAATTCGGCCTGAACATGCAGGACATCGCCAATGCCAACGGCATGTCCGACCCGAACCACCTGCACGTGGGGCAGCAGATTCTGATTCCGGGTGCGAAGTCGCCGGGCAGCAGCGCCACCGTACCGAGCGTGCCCGCCCCTGACCAGCCTGCTCCGGACACACAGCCGCCCGCTAACCCGCAGCCACAGCCCGCCGCGCCCGCCAACACGACGGCGACTACGGGCCGAACTCACGTCGTCAGGCCGGGCGAAGGGCTGGCCGCTATCGGGCGGCTGTACGGCATTTCCTGGCCGACCATCGCTGCGGCGAACAACATCAACGACCCGAATACGATCTACGCAGGCATGGTGCTCACGATTCCCGATTCGGACGCCAACCCGACGACAATGGCGACCAGCAACGGCGTGCCGCCCGGCCCGAACCCGCCGACCACGCCCGGCAAGTCGATCACGGTGGTGCTGCACGAACAGCGTGTCTACGCCTACGAGAACGGCAGCCTCGTCCGCAACGTGCTGGTTTCTACCGGGCTGCCAGGGACGCCCACCGTGCAGGGCGATTTCAAAATTTACGTCAAGTACACGTCGCAGTTGATGACCGGCCCCGGCTACTATCTGCCGGGTGTGCCCTGGGTCATGTATTTCTACGAGGGCTACAGCTTTCACGGCACATACTGGCATCACAACTGGGGTCATCCGATGAGTCACGGCTGCGTCAATATGCCAACGGAAGAAGCGCTCTGGTTGTATAACTGGGCAGAAATCGGGACGCCGGTCCACGTCCAATGGTAAGGTCGGCAACCGACATTGTGGCCGCACATATTGTGGAGCGTTATGCGAACCCCGGACGCTCCGCTTACACCTATCTGTTCCGGCTTAAGCCAGACAGCGACTTCGGGCCGCTCGTGCCCGAGGTCGCTTCGATTCTGGCAGCATGGATGGACGAAGGCAGCGGCCTGCAAACCGTGCCCGCCGCACTGGCCGTTGAACATTGCCAGGCTACGCGGGCACAGGCCCCGGACTTGAGACGCCCACAGCAACTGAACAAACACCAGCGGCGGCAGATGATGGCGCGCTCGATCCTGTTCACTGCGGTCCAGGTTGGCGACGCTCTGGTACAGGTGCGGCTGGTGAGCCGCTCGCTGGTCTTCTCGCCGAAAGGGGATCGGGAAGCCACCGAGGACTGGCGGCCTACCGGCGACGACTGGTACTCTGCCTACCGGGCGCGCCTTCGGGAGGAGGATGACGACCTTACAGCCGGCTGAGGAAACGCCAGACCATTTCGCCACCCAGCCAGGGCAGGTATAGCATCACCGCCGTCCCGATCACGATGTACGGCCCATACGGGATGGCGGAGTACATGCGGTAACGCCGGGCGCGGATCAGCTTGTTGGCGATGAACAGCAGCGCGGCAACTGCCCCGGTGATGACCATGATAAACAGCGCGGGGCCAAGCCCCTGCCAACCCAGGATCAGCCCGCTGAGAGTTGCCATGAGCACGTCGCCGAAACCCAGCACGGTCCGACCTACCCGCCGTCCGGTCACGGCACTCATTGCTCTGGCAAAGACCAGCCCCAACAGGTACAGCCCAAACAGGATGGCGAAGCCATATAGCCCGCCCTGTACGGCGTTATCCAGGCTGACACGAGGCATGAATGCGGCCTCCGCCAGCGCTACCAGCGCGGCAGGCCAGATCGTCTCAAACAATATCCAGCGGTACTCCACATCGATGATGATGACCAGCGCGAACACCGCCGCATAGAACAGCAGGAAGGGCAGACTGCGTTCTGTGCCGTACTGCGCGGCGATCAGCGCGAAGGCCAGCGCCAGGCCCACTTCGGCCAGGACGTGCCGCATACGGCGGCGCGGCTCGAACACCGCCGCCCCGCTCAACGCCGCAACCAGCCCCGACCACTGCGGAATAGGCCAGCGTGAGCCTGAGCCATCAGCACGGCGCGGGAGAAACGGCGGGATGGGCGGCACGATGCTCTGCGATCCGAACGGGTTAGCTTTGGCGAGCAGGTGGTAACGGCGGGCGGGTAGATAATCGGCCAGCAGGTTGACGATCACCCCGGCGACGAAGCCGAGTGCAGCATACAGGACGACGATTAACGACATAAGGACTCGATGTAGTGTGAATGGATCAAGGCAAACGAGTGTATCATAACACGGCGAAGACTGCGCTTTGAAAAGGATGCACACCGTTGTCTCAGGCGCTGCCCACACGTCAACTCCCGAACTGGCTTCCGCTGGCGCTGCTGTGCCTGACACTGCTGACGCTGTTCCACCGCCTGTTTTTGGGCGAAGTGCTCTTCTGGGGCCTGCCTTCGCTGCAATTTTATCCCTGGCGCGAATTTGCCATGAGCGAGCTGGCGCAGGGCCGTCTGCCGCTCTGGAATCCGTACAATGGCGCGGGCGCGCCGCTGCTGGCGAACTACCAGAGCGCGCTGCTTTACCCACCGCACCTGCTGTACTGGCTGTGGTCGGGGCCGCAGATGATGGGCTACCTGGGCGTGCTGCATCTGGCCTGGGCCGGCCTGGGCATGTGGCTTCTGACCGGGCGCTTCCAGCTTCCGACCCTGGGGCGTGGCATCGCGGCGCTGGCCTTTCCGCTCAGTTCGACGCTGGTCGCTCGCTTCGGCACGTTCCCGATGGTGGATGTGGCGGCCTGGCTGCCCTGGCTGGTGCTGGCAACGGACGCCTTGATCAGCCAGGTGACGCTGCGGCGGGTTCTGGCACTGGCTGCTGTCCTGGCGATGCAGCTGCTGGCCGGCCATGCGCAGTGGACGTTTTATTCGCTGGTGCTGGCGGGTGGCTATGCCACGTGGCGCATGGCTGCGGAACGGCGGCGCGCCATTCCCATCCTGGCCGCCGGATCGCTAGCGCTGGTGCTCGCGGCTGGGATCGCAGCCGCGCAACTTGTGCCCACTGCCGAGTTGCAGCGCGAATCACAGCGCGCCGCCGGAGTCGATGAAGACTACGCGCTGAATTTTTCCTACGCGCCGCTGTCGCTGATCACGCTCTTCAACCCGAACTTCTTCGGCAATCCGGGCGACGGCAGCTACACCATCGGTGGCGCCTACTTCGAGACGACGGCCTACGTGGGCATCCTGCCCGTCGTGCTGGCGATTCTGGGCACAACGCATTACGTCCGGTGCTGGCGGCGAAAACGACCTCTCGCCGCCGGCTCCTACGGATACCTGATCCCGTACTTCGCCATCGTCACCGTGCTGGCCTTTATCCTGGCGCTTGGCAAGTTCGGCATCTACGGGCTGCTATACCGCTACGTGCCGACTTTCAATATGTTCCAGGCCCCGGCCCGCTGGCTGCTGCTGGCAGTCTTTTCGTTGAGTATCCTAGCGGCGTTCGGCGTGTCCTTCTGGCAGCCGACGCGCCAGACGCGCCGCCGCGCCCGCAGGGCGTTGATGGTTGCGATCAGCATGACTGTCGCTGGAATCATCGCCAGCCTGGTCGTGCCAGGTACGTCGCCGATCACCCTGGAAATGGCACGCGGCATTGCGGTGCTGGGTGCGCTGGTGATCGTCGTCGCGCTGCTTTTTGCCGTACAGCCAGCCGACGAACGCCGCCAGTTCCGCTGGTCGTTGATCGTACTGCTCTTTGTCGCCGCTGACCTTTGGACAGCCAATGCAGTCAGTAATCCGACCATCGCGCCGCAGTTCTATGACCGGCGCGATCCGGCCACATCTACGCGCGTGTTCTGGCCCGACGCCAATAACCGCGCCCTGCCCGACGTCGCCTTTGAACGCTTCCTGCCGCTGTACAACTATCGCCTGGCAGTCGATAGACAGGCGGCCTATCGTACCTCCTATCTGCCCAACCTGAATCTGCTGGATCGCCAGCCGTCGCTGAACAGTTTTGAACCCCTGCGGCCCGCAGGTCTGGAGCGCTTCATGGCGCTGCTCAACGCGGCCCAGCGCCCGGCGCTGCTGCGCGCGGCGGCAGTCGGACAGGTTGAAGGGCAAACGCGCGCCGAGGCCAGTGTATCGCGTGTGCGGTTAGTGACGGCGGTGCAACCCGTCAGCAACCTCGACGAAGCGATTGCCGCCCTCCGTGATGAAAACTGGAATCCTGAGCAGTCGGTTGTCGTGGAGACAATTGCGACTCCCCCTCTCCAACTGGAAAGGGGGACAGGGGGTGAGGTCAACGGCACGGCGCGCATCACCGCCGAAACGCCCCTCGCCCTCGAAATCGCCGTTGAGTCATCCGGCGATGCGATGCTCGTCGTTGCCGACACCTACTATCCGGGCTGGACGGCAACCGTCGATGACCAGCCCACGCCGATTTACCGGGCAAATGGGGCCTTCCGGGCCGTACCGATCACGGCGGGGCGGCACACGGTACGCATGACGTATCAGCCGCGTTCGGTGGCGATAGGCGCCCTGCTCAGTGCGGCGGCGCTGGCGATCTATGCGCTGACGTTGGTGACGGCGCTCATCAGGCTGCGAATCCGATCCGCGATCATGTCGATGGCGACCAGATTGAACCCGCCTTCGGGGATGATCACGTCGGCGTAGCGCTTGCTCGGCTCGACAAATTCCAGGTGCATGGGGCGCACTGTGGTCAAATACTGGTGGATGACCGAGTCCACCGTTCGCCCGCGTTCGGCTACGTCGCGTTTCAGGCGGCGGATGAAGCGAATATCGGCGTCGGTATCGACGTAAATCCGCACATCGAACAGGCTGCGGAGCGCCGGTTCAGCGAAAATCAAAATGCCCTCGACCAGGATGATCGGCTGCGGCAGGACGAGGTTGGTGCGGTCTGTGCGGCTGTGCGTAGTGAAGTCGTAGACTGGAACGTTGACCGCCTCGCCGCGCTGAAGCTGCTTGATGTGCTCGATCATCAGTGGCGTGTCCAGCGAGTCGGGGTGATCAAAATTGACGACTTCGTTATCGGCGCGGGGAATTTCGGCCAGGTCACGGTAATAGGCGTCGTGAGCCAGGTAGGCAATGTGCCGCGCGCCCACACGCTCCAGCAGGGCCGTCGAAACCGTCGTCTTGCCAGAGCCAGTGCCGCCCGCCACGCCAATCGTCACAGGCTTGAGTGGGGGGTCGGAAACCAAGACGCACCTCGCACGGTTATGTACAGCGCTCACAAAAACAAACACCCACGATTATAACGTGGGTGTGGGCCGTGAGCCACCTTTGGGACTTGAACCCAAAACCTCTCGCTTACGAAGCGAATGCTCTGCCATTGAGCTAAGGTGGCAATCCGTAACTGTGGGCCGAATCATAGCATTGCGGGGGCAGATCGTCAAGGGCGATTGCCCTGTAGGCCGGGCGGCCTGTCAAGCCACCAGACGAGGCGCGCCTCAACGTGGCAACCCAAAGAGCAGTTACAGGCTGCCAGCTTCAGCCGGGGGGAGCTGACTTGCCACATTTCTCATTCCAGATAGACTCCAATGACCGGAAACTCAATCGGAGTATGCTTCTTTTTAAGCGATCCCTTGAAATTAAGCACACCCAGCGCATCCCCTGAACAACGAGGTTTGCTGACCATGACCCATATCTTTATTAGTTACAGCCGCCAGGATCAGGAATTCGCCGGGCGTGTAGCCGCCGACCTGGCGAAACTTGGCGCGGACATCTGGATCGATCTTGAGGACATTCCCATCGGTGTGAAGTGGAGCACAGCCATTCAGCAGGGCCTCAAGTCGTCCGAAATGATGATCGTGATTATTTCGCCTGCCTCGATGGGATCGACCAATGTCGAGGATGAGTGGCAGTATTTTCTCGATCAGAAAAAACCGCTGATCCCGGTCTTGTGGAAACCCGCCGAAGTTCACTTCCAACTCAGCCGGATTGAATACATCGACTTCCACACCCAGAACTATGGCATTGCCCTGCGCCAGTTGCATTCGGCGCTGCGCCTCAAGGGCGCTCAACTCGACCCGATCAGCGAGCATGACAAGCAGTTCACCATTCCGCCGGAGCAGCCGCGTCTGGCCGTTCGTGCGCCCATCGCGGACCTGGCGCACGAGCATTCGCCCCAGCCTGCGCCGACAGAAGCTGCGCAGCCTCCGGCTCCGGCAGCACCAGGTGCTGCGCGCGGAGCTTCCCGCAGCTTGATCGTGGGCGGCATCGCCCTGGTGGTCGTCCTGATTGCTATTGGACTGATCCTGGCCTCACGCGGGGGTGCGCCTGTGCCGACTGCCACACGTGCCACGCAACCGGCCACGTCAGTCGCCCTCGCGCAGCAGAGCGCGACGGCGCCCGCCACTTCGACAACGGTTCCAACCGCACAGGCCACTTCGACCCTTGCCCCGACCTCGACCACAGCGCCGACTGTTGCTTCCACCTCGACGGTTGCACCGACGGTGCCGCCTACGCTCGCCCCGACCCAAGCGGCTACGTCTGCGCTGGTGGCGGGCAGCACCCGCACCGATAGCAAGGGCGTGAGCCAGGTCTGGGTTCCATCAGGCTGTTTCCAGATGGGCGCGAACCAGGGCCGTGACAAAGACGCCCGGCCCGACGAGGAACCGCAGCACCAGGTCTGCCTGACGCACGGTTACTGGCTCGACCAGTACGAAGTCACCAACGACGCCTATCTCAAGTTTATTGAAGACGACGGCTACAAAACGAAAAAGAACTGGTCGGATGAAGGCTGGGCCTGGCTGCAAGCCAACCGCCTGACGGGGCCGAGCGTCTGTACTGGCTTCACTGACGCACAGCAGCCACAGGTGTGCATCACCTGGTACGAAGCCGATGCCTATGCCCGGTGGCGCGGTGGCCGTTTGCCCACCGAAGCCGAGTGGGAATATGCGGCGCGCGGCCCCAACTCATTGATTTATCCCTGGGGGCCGAGCTACCAGCCGGGTCAGGCCAACATCAACTCCGACGGCACCAAACCTGTCGGCACGGTCAAGACGGACGTGAGTTGGGTCGGGGCCTACGACCTGGCGGGCAACGTGTTTGAATGGACACACGACTGGTATGACGCCAACTATTACAAGCAGCGCCTGCAAGATAACCCGATAGGGCCAGCCTCCGGACGCTCATATGTGGCGCGGGGCGGGTCCTGGAAAAGTATTCCGTCTGCCAGTCGGGCCTCAGCGCGCAACAGCTTCGGCGCGGATTATCGCGCCTTTACGCTGGGCTTGCGCGTCGTGAGCGCGGCGGGGTAGCTCCACAGCCTGATGCCCCACGTTGTGATCGCTGTGTTCAGTGTGATCGCGCCCCCGGATCAATCTGGGGGCTTCTCAGCTACTAGCGATCCGCGCAGCTTCTCGCTCGGCTCGTTACGTCGCTGCCGGGCGCATTGGACGGATGAACGCCAGATAGATCGACGTACCCATCATGATGATCGCCAGACCCGTCCACAGCACGATCCAGAACTCGACGGGCGTATGGGTATAGTTCGCCATCGCCAGCGCGTCGTTGGGCGTGCTCCCGATGCTGGCTGATCGGCTGCTCATCAAACTCCACACGTCATTGATGGCGTTGAAGCCCGTCAGGAAAGCCAGCATATTCAGGACGAAAATGGTCACCGGACGCGAGGCAAACACGCCGAGCGCGATCAGCAGCGCCCCGCCCACCATCCCGACCACGAGCGCCAGTTCGCTGCGCACCAGGATGAGCGTCAGCACGACGGCCAGCCCGGACAGCGCCCGCAGCGTCCCCGCCCAGGGCCTGACCCGATCTGCCAGCAGCCACAGCCCCACCGCCGCCAGCACGCCGATAAACACCGCCGTCTTGCCACTGCCCGTGAACAGGATGGCGCAGGCGGCGAAATACAGCCCGACCACGCCCGCCACTCCGTTAACGCGCTGCACGCGGTTGGCAGCGTACAGCAACACCGCGCCGAACAGCGCCGCGCCCAGGTATCCCATCTGCGGGACCAGGAAGGGACTGCCGCCCGCTGTGTAGGCCAGCCCGGCCCCATTGTCGAACACCTGGAAGTGATCGAAGCGCCCGCCGGTCAGGATAGCCGCCAGGCCGTGCCCCGACTCGTGGACAAAAGTCACAAACAGGCGGATCGGGTAGAGCAGGTTGGTCTGTGCAGAAAGCTGCCACAGCACATACACCACCAGGAATGCGCCGACGGCTAAGGCCAATATCTGCCCGCGCGTGCTGGTTCTTACAGGAAGTTGAGCGGCCATCTTTCTCCTATTGCCACATATTCTGCGATACAATGGCAGGCCGTAATCCCCACCCGGAAAGGACTGGTCACACTTGGCAAAACAACCGCCGCCCGCCGACCCGATCCGTTTTGGCACAGTGGGCGCGCCGCAATCCACGCCGCGCCCTGGCACGCCCGCTGCCATCGAGCATGTGCGCCTGCTTGGCCTGGATCACCTTGAGATCGCCTGGGTGCAGAGCGTCCGCATCACCGATGAGGCGTGCGCGGAAATCAAGGAGGCCGGTCTCAAGCATCACGTCTCGCTCAGTATCCATGCTCCATATTACATCAACCTGAACAGCCAGACCGCCGACCTGATGCGCAAGAGCGACGAACGGCTGCTGGCGGCGGCCCGCAAGGGCTTTCTGGCCGGAGCGCGGAACATCGTGTTTCATCCCGGCTCTTACCACAACCAGCCACCTGAAAAGGTCTACGAGCGGGCCAAAGAAAAGTTGCTGGAAATTACGGAAATCCTGCGCCGAGAAAAAGTGGACGTGATCCTGCGCCCGGAGACAATGGGCAAGAGCGCCATGATCGGCACGTTGGACGAGACGATCCAGTTGAGCCGCGAGATTCCCGGTGTGCTACCTGCCATCGACTTCGCGCACTGCCATGCGCGCACGGGCCAGTACAACACCTATGAAGAGTTTGCGGCCATGCTCAAGGCCGTGGAAACCGGGCTGGGGCGCAAGGGCCTGGAAAGCCTGCACATCCACCTGTCGGGCATCCAGTATGGGCCAAAGGGCGAACAGTGCCATCTGCCCCTCAACGAGGCCGATCTACAGTACCGCGAAATCTTGCGGGCGCTGATCGACTGCCGGGCCAGAGGCACCATTGCCGTCGAAGCGCCGGAGCCGTTCCACGTAGCGGACGCGCTGACGCTGCAAGCCACCTATCGCCGCCTGCTCAAGCTGCAAGCCGGGGAAGCGGACGCGGTTGAAGACGAGATAGCGGAGTAGGCCCAGGCCCGGCGGTCTGACGACGGGCAGGCCTGGGCGGGGCTCCAGGCTTAACTGCAATACCTTTTAGATAAGGATGCGAGGGGCGGTAGTTGACCTCACCCCCACCCCCTCTCCACCTTGTGGAGAGGGGAGTCTGAACCGGTCAGTTCCCCCTCTCTGCGCAGCGGAGAGGGGGTGAGGTATATCTCCTTAACTTAAAGGTATTGGGCTTAACCGGCAATCCACTTTTTGAGCGCCGAGTCCAGCGTCTCCGGGGAAAACGGCCCGGCCTGCCGCGCCAGAATCTTGCCATCGCGCCCGATGACGTAGCTGACCGGGTATTGGAGCACGCCGTACTGCTTGTTGATCTCGCCCTTCGGATCGAGCGCCACGTCAAACTTCAGATTGAGTTTCCTGGTGAAGTCGATAATCGTGTCTTCCTTTTCCAGGAAGTTGACTGCCAACACGTGGAAATCTTTCTGGTCGTACTTATCCGAAAGCGATTGGAAGAACGGCATTTCGCTCCGGCAGGGGCCGCACCACGTCGCCCAGAAGTTGACCAGGACGATCTTGCCGCGCAGCGACTCCAGGCTGACTTGCTGGCCGTTGATCAACTGCGCTGTAAAGGAGGGCGCCTGCTGCCCGACCTCCAGGCCGCCGCTGCTCGAAACTGCACCACCAGTTGGCGTCTGGCTCACGCCGTTTGCACCGCAGGCCACCAGCGCCAGAGCCAGAGCGATCAGGATACTCTTAGCGCGCATATAGCCACCGCCCATCTGGCAGCATCGCCAGCACGTCCGCACTCACGGCGGGCACAAACGACTGCTGATTCAGATACTTGTAGTTCGGCCCCAGATTCATGCATGTGCCGAAGTCGCCCGCCGGGACGTTCCCTCGGACGATGCCGGTCACGCACTCTTCCAGGTTGTAGGTGAAGTCGGCGAAACTGCCGCCGCCGACCTGCGCCAGCGACGCCATTTGCCCGGTGAACAACAGGTAGCCAATGACGATCAGGAACGCGCCGCTGGCGATCTCGATCAGGCGCATCCGGCGCTGTAGACGCTTGAGCAGGCCGCGCATCTGGTCGAGCGCCGCCGCGGTCAGCAAGAAGGGCAGCCCCAGGCCGAGCGAGTACGATAGCAGCAGCACGCCCGCCTGCCCCCAGGTGTTATTGGCGGCGGCCAGGGTCAGGATGCTGCCGTAGATCGGGCCGACGCAGGGCGTCCAGCCCGCCGCGAAGACCACCCCCATCAGCGCCGACCCGATATAGCCGTTGTTGCTACGCGGGTTCATCTGCCGCCGCGTGTCGCCGTACAGCAGCGCCATGATGCGTTCCAGCCCACTCTGGATGTTTCGGCCTGCACTGCCCATCGCGGCCCAATCGACGCGGTTGGTCAGGTTGCGCAGCGCCCACCCCCACACGCCCATGACGTGCAGACCAAAGAAGATGACCAGGATGCCGCCCACCCGCGCGATGAGAACCTGGAAATCATACGAGCGGGCACGGAGCAGTTGCAGGCTGGCGTTGGTCAACAAACCGAACACAACAAACACGAAGGTGAAGCCCAGGACAAAAAACAATCCATGCAGCACCGTGCCCAGGCGGTTCTTCTGGGCGAGTGCCATTGTTCCGGGGCTGCCTGCGCCAACCGCTGCCAGTTCCATTGAAACCTGTGTGGTGGCTCGCCCGCCCAGGTAGCCCACGTAGGCCGGGATGAGCGGCAGGCAGCAGGGCGAGATAAACGACAGGAACCCGGCCAGGAATGCCAGGCCAATCGACACATTGCTTGCAGTATCCATCTAACGACACATCCTCCCTCATTCTGCGATCAGCGGCACGGGCTGCGGGCTGCTTGCCAGCCGCGCATACAGCCAGCGCGCCGCCAACGTCGAGAGTTCAATATCCGGGCCAGCGTCGCGCAGCACACCGGATCGGTTGTGCCAGAACACGCCGTAGAGGCGTGGCCCGGTAGCCAGTTGCATCAGCCAGGCCAGGCCAAGCGGGAGCGCAGCGTTGTAGGCTGCGCCCGGCTGCACCACGCTGATCGTGGTCGCCAGAGGCGCAAGGGCCGGGCCGCAGTAGCCGATCTCTGCCAGGAGACGCTTTCCGGCATAAGCGAGCAGTTTACCCCGCCGGACGACAATCGCCGTCAGCGGCTTGTGTACCTCTGGCTGCCAGGGCGCGTATTGCAGCGCGGGCGACCAGCCGATCAGGGCCGAACCCGGCGCACCGCTCAAACCATACCAGACTTGCCGCTGATCGTCCACTATGCGATCCACGACGTAGACCACCGCGCCATAGCCAAGCCGCGCCACGATGGGCGCTGCCCCGGCGCACCACTGGCGGACAGCACTGTAAGGCGCGACCACCTCTGCCCACAACCCATCGCCTACGCTTTCGACCACTGCCGGGCGCGAGTATGGCAGGATCGGCTGCACTGACTCGGCGGGAAGATAACCTGCTGGCTGCGCAACCCGATACCAGACGCCATTTCTGGCCGTATCGACTGTCTCGGTAATGGGTGTCACGGCGTCGGGGAGCAGCCGTCCGATGACCTCGCTCGACGCATCGGGGCGTGAATACACGTTCGAGAGCGTGAAAGCACGGCCCACGATGCCGGGCGCTTCACCGGTGGGAATGGCTGCCAGCGCCGGCGCGTTCAGGCCGAAAACGGCTGCCGCCCCGGATCGCTTCAAAAACTGGCGGCGAGAGAGCGCTGTCATAAGGCACTCACTGGGCTGCTACCAGTTCTTTCAGGGCATCGTCGATCTCCTGTTTGGTGTGGTAGCCTTCCAGCCGGTTGACTTCATTCAGGTCTTTGTCCAGCAGCACGATGAGCGGGATGAACGTGACCCGGTACTGGCGTGCCAGCTTTTGGGAGGCACGATTATCGGTATTGATGTCGTCAAACGTGACCTGGCCCGCGTACTGCTCGCGCAGTTCGATGATCCCTGGCCGCATCTGGTTGCACGGGCTGCACCAGAAGGCGTTGAAGTCCACCAGGTGCGGTTTGCCGTCGGCGATGATTTCCGAGGGGCCATCGGTGGGCGTGGGCTGGTTGTAGGCGATCTCGGACAATGCCGTCAGCGTCAGCAGCGGCTCGGCCACGTCCGAATCGGGCGGTGGCGTCAGCGCGTAACGTTCCCGGGTAGCGGTGGGCTGCGGGGTTTCGAGCGCCAGCGTCGGGAAGGAAACTCGCGTCGGGAGATTGGACGTGGGCGGAAAAGCCAGCGCCGTCTGCACGGCGCTGCTGGACATTGCCATCAAGAGTGTAAATGCCGACAGCCCGATCAACAGCAGCAGCGGCCAGCGCGTTTTCATGCACTACACCCTCATCAACCGACTGCAACCAGATCGTCGATCTTGGTATACAGTTCTTCCTTCGTATGGACGCCGACCAGCCGGGCGTGCTCCTTGCCGTCGGCGTCCAGGAAAACGATGGTGGGCCGCAGCCCGGTAAAGGTTAACTTCTTCTGCATTTCTTTCGTGTTCTCAGCGTCGATGTCCAGGTAGATGAAGTCAACCATCTCGCCGTATTCGTCCTGCGCAGCGTGAATGAGCGGGCGCATGGCCTGGCAGGTCGTGCACCAGAACGCGAAAAACTCCACCACCTGCGGGCGGCCCGTCGTTCCAACCAATGAGGGGTCGCTGGCGACGAAGTCCTTCAGGTCTACCGCACGCGAACCGACGGGTTTGGCGCTGCTGCCAGAAGCCGCATCGGCCACACTGCCGGGCTGTGCCGTCGGGATGGCGGTGGCGGCGGGAGCGGAGGCACATGCAGCCAGCGCGAGGCTAACAATCCCCAGAATGACTACGATAAAAGAAGAGCGTCGCATGGCAGTTCCTATCCGCAGTTTCTATCCTCATTGACCTCACCTCGATCAGCACCGGGGGCTGCGCTTCCGATCCCCTGTCCAGTGTCGTCCGCATTCAGCCCTCAGTCTCGTTCCTCAATCCTGACCTGGGAGTGAGGAGAATCCTACCCCGATTATATCTCACTGCAAGTTGTTAACGTTCTGGGGGCCTTCCTTTGCCGTCTGATGGCAGCTTACACATGCCTCGTTGCGGCGCGTGTTATCCATAAAGAACGTCGCGCCCGCCGAAACGGTTTTGTGCGCCAGGTGGCAGTCCGAGCAGACCAGGGTTGTGTTGATAGTCTTGAGGCCCACGCGCAGCAGATCGGCGCGTTTATCTTGCGGCGTTGTGTCGGCCACCTTCAACGTGCCACCGCTGGCGAGTGCCGCCGCAGCCTGCGGCAAATGGGTATGGAAGTGGTTGTCCAGGCCCTTCAGTGTCAGCAGCGTGTCGGCATGGCAGTTAGCGCAGGCGGCATTGGGCAGCCAGCCTTCCCTGGTCTTTGTCTTTTCGATGGTCGGGTCTTCCTTGCCGAGCACGTAAATGAGGGCATCCCGGCCCCCCAACGCCAGGGTCGAAAGGCGCTGGCCCAGGCTGGCGTCGCCCCGGTGACAGTCGATGCAGGCGAAGGGCGTTTTGTTATGGATTTGTGACAACTGGTAATGGGCCGTCGCCAGATCGGTGACGCGCTGGCCGGGGTTGTCGATGGCGATGTAGGCGCGGTTGTAGTACGTCACTTCCGGCACGGTGTGGCAGGCGATGCAAAACGTGTCATGCTCTTCGAGCGTCGAGGCCACAAAGAACCCGGAGCCGCCGAGCACGATCAGGCCCACGAAGGCCACTACCACGAAGGTCAGCCTCCGCCTGCGGCGCGGCGTGAGCGGAGCACCCGGTGCAGGTATGGCGGATTCTGGCGTATCCATCGGTCAGACGGCCTGAATCGTGATGCGGTGGATGGCACTGGTTCCGTCCGGCGCGGCGTCGCCAAAGATTCCGCTGGCCTCGTTGGTCTGCACGAAGCCGGTCTCGTCTGTCGCGTGCACCGCGATCCGGTAAGTCCCAGGCGCAGGCGGCGTCCACTTCAGATACCACTGCGTCCAGGCGCGCGGACTCGGCCCGTGCGTCAGGTTGGCGGGCATCCATTCGCCGCCGTCGATCTGCACTTCGACCTTCGTAATGGCCCGCGTCCCTGCCCAGGCCACACCCTGGATCACCAGTTCCGATCCGGCTTTGGTTTCATAGCCGCTGCTCGGCCCCTTGATGATCGAATTGGTCTGTACCGAAGCCACGTCCGACCAGCCCCGGCTTTCCCAGAAGCCCCGGTAATACTGGTCGATGAATTCCAGGTGCGTGATCCAGCGCGGCATCTTCTGGCCGTACAGCCCCGGCATCAGGATACGGATCGGGAAGCCGTGCTTGGTGGTGAGCGGCTCGCCGTTCATCTCGTAAGCCATCATCACGTCAGGCTGCGTCGCCCATTTCAATTCAACGCTGGTCGAATAGCCATCGGCGCACTCGAACTTGAGGTAGGTGGCCGTTGGCTTGACGTTGACCCGGTTCAGAATCTCCTCGAACCGGAAGCCCTTCCAGAGCACATTACCGATCAGCCCGCCGCCCACCGGGTTGCCGATACACTCCAGCGTGCGCATATCCTCGTAGACCGGGAAGCCCTTCAGCGTTTTGAGGTCGAACGTGGTCGGGTTTTCGACCAGCCCATCCACTTTCAGAGTCCAGGTATCTGCATCGATCTCCGGCGTGGAGTCGTAATCGTACTGGGTAATGTACAAATCCTCGGCGCTGGTCAGGATCATCTTGTCGAACGTGACCTCGCCGTAGGTCGGATCGTGCAGTGCGCTGGCCGAGGCCGTCCCGGATGGCGTTGCGGTAGGACGCGGCCCGCTGCCCGGCGCATAGACCGTCGGCACGACCAGTCCATCCGGGCGGCAGCCGGCGGCGGCGGCCAGCGCCGACCCGGTGATGGCGATCAAAAAGCCGCGCCGCGTCACCTTGTTTGGCGGCAGATGTGACGATCCCTGTGACGAACTCATGGCTGGCCCTCTCTCCCTAAACATCCGAGACGCAGTATGCCCCCAAAGGCTTACGATTTCATAACGCGGAGAACCCCGCCGCCACGAGATGAGCCTTTGTGAACTGTGCCGTCCCGGGATAATTCTGGCGTAAGATTTGTCCCGGCTTGTCGCAAAACGTTACAACAAACCGCAGCGACAAGGGCTTCACCGCGCCGCCACGCTCGACAGCACCTGATACACCTGCGCGCCATCGACATCATAGACCAGTTTCAAATAGGGAACGTCCCCTACTGGCTTATAACTGGCCGCCTCCGGGATGGGCGGACGCCAGCGGAACATGGTTTTCAGGGCGTCGGGCCGGTTCACCACCTGCGGCACGATCACGTAGCTCACGCCGTATCTGGCGAGCAGCGCTGCATTGGCCGGATCGCCGGGGTTCTGCCAGAAGGCGCGCAAAGCCTGCTGCTGCGCTTTGGCCTGCTCGGTATTGCGGAAAAACGGTTGATCGCGGAAGTAGACCGAGTTGCGCTGCGCAATGATCGGCGCCCAGTCGCCTTCCTGTGGGCCGGGGTGATTCAGGATCAGCGCGTCGGTTGGACTGTTTTGCTGGAGCCACTGCATGGCCTGGACATCGGCTTTGGAGGCGAAGGCCCCGTAGATTTGCAGTGGCGAATTCTTGGTGGCGGCGGCCAGCGGCTCGGCATAGAGCATGAGCAGCACGACGGCCAGCGCCACGACGTTGATCACGGGCAGGCTGGCGAGCTTGATCCAGTTCTCCACCCGGTCACGGCCCAGGCGCTCCATCAGCCACAGCAAGGCCGTCGCGCCGAAGTAGATGTACGGGATGATCGGGCCGTGCCAGGCCAGGCTGAACGGATAATCGTACTTGGTGATCGGCGTGAGCAGCCCCGGCGCAATCGACTGCAAGATACCCAGGCTGGAAAAATCGACGATGAGCGCCAGCCAAACCAGCATCAGCAGATCAACCGCATTGCGGCGGCGCGCCGCCAGCACGATCCCGACCAGTGACAGCAGCGCGATCACGCCGCCGTGATAGACGACCATGACGAGCAGGTGGTGAGTGCTGATCTCGAACGGGGAGTGAATGTCGCTGCCCAGGAGGGGCACGATCTTCGCCAGCCAGGGCGCAATGCCCACCAGGGCCAGCAGCGGAATCCCGGCGGCCAGCCCAAGCCAGCGCCGGAAGGTTGGGCGCGGCGCGGCCAGCCACATGGTCGCCAGCCAGGGCACATAGCCCAGGATGAGGATGATCGTCATGTCCGGCTGGGAGAGCGGCACGGCGGCCAGCGTGATCGCCGCGCCCAGGAAGTCGCCGCGCCGTCCCTCGCGGTGGAAGCGCACGGCGAACGTCAGGAAAGCCAGCGAGAAGACCAGCCCCAACAGCGTCGTATAGTGCGAGTCCAGATCCGCCGTCAGCAGACCCGTCCCAATCAGCGCGCAGAAGGCCATCACCAGCCCGGTGCGGCGCACTTTCTCGCGGTCAAGTTCATTGCCGAAGTCGTAGGCCAGCCAGACAAACAGCACGCACAGCACCGCGCCGATGCCAAGCTGGATGTTTTGCAGCCCGGCGTTTAACTGCCGACCCAGGTAGGCAACCAGCGCTGGAAAGCCGGGCGAATACAGGTAAGTGATCTCCGGGTGGTAAGGGGCCAGCGTGGTCAGGCTGCCGCCGTTGCGCAGCGTGAGCGCCAGGTAGCCAAAGCCCTGCGCGTCGGTGTCCAGCGGCACCGGCAGCGTTAGCGCGGGCGCCGCGAACAGAATGCCGACCATCGTAAAAAAGGCCAGTTCGCGGGGGCCGGGCCAGCCGCCGTACTCCTCACCTTTGCCTCTGGCCTCGGCTCGGAACATGCCCGCCGACATCGTGCCCGCCAGGAAGATCACGACCAGCATGGCAAACCACAGGTAGTCGATGTTGAGCGTGTCCCATTTGAAGAGCGCCGCCCAGAAGAGCGCCCCGGTGACGACCAGCGCCAGCGTCAGCGTGGCGGCCAACCCGATGCGCGGGCCGTGCGTGGGCAGCGCCGGGGCCAGCATCGCGCCTGCGCCCAGGACGATGGAAGCAAACACGAAGATGACAAAGATCGGCAAGCTGTAGCCTCCCGCAGTTTAAGCCCTGACAGGCGCGCGAGTATACCATGACTATGAGCCATGTATCAGAGTTCTCCACAGACCGGGAATCAGTCGATGGCCCGGCTGGCGGCGTCCGGCCTTCAGATGAGGCGCAAATGCTGAAAGTGACACGGCCCGTCGTGTATTCCGCTTGGCGGCGCAGATTGTGATTATTGGCACTATCTGTACCAGTGACTTTCGCTCTACAATATAATCAATAGTTAGCGCTGGAGCGATGTTTGGGCCAGGCATCCAAACACGTCGCCGTTTTAACCCGCCAGTATCGGGAGCGATCTATCATCAGGCACAAGGGCGTTATCCCGATGAGCGGGTAACGCCCTTGTTTCGTTGCCAGAGAGGAGGGCCTGTGAACAGCCTCTTTCGGCATCTCGTAGCGAAAGGCGAGAAGCCAAATCCCCAATACATAGCGTCTGAAAGACGACTACGAGACAGGCCGATTATCGACGCACGCCACCTGACCAAAGTCTACCGGATGGAGGCGGTGGAGGTCGTGGCCCTGTGTGACGTGTCGCTGGTCGTCTACGAAGGAGAGTTCATTAGTATCATGGGGCCTTCCGGCAGCGGCAAAAGCACCATGCTCCACATCCTGGGCGCTCTGGATCAACCCACGTCGGGTGAATACTACCTGGACGGCATCGACCTTGCGAAGCTCAAGGATCGAGAGCTGGCTGCTATTCGCAACCGGAAAATTGGCTTTGTCTTCCAGAATTTCAATCTGCTGCCGCGCACATCGGCCTTGCGTCAGGTTGAACTGCCGCTCATCTATGCTGGTGCGGCAGATCGCACCCGGCGTGCGCGTGAAGCCTTAGAAGCGGTTGGCCTGGGGGATCGAGTCTACCACCGCCCCAACGAATTATCGGGCGGTGAGCAGCAGCGTGTCGCCATCGCGCGGGCTATCGTCACCAACCCGGCCATTGTGCTGGCCGACGAACCCACCGGCAATCTGGACTCGCGCAGCGGCATCGAGGTGCTGAAGATCTTCCAGAAGATGAACCGCGAACGGGGTATCACCACGATCTTTGTCACGCACGACACCTTTGTGGCACGCCATACCAATCGCATTGTGATGCTGCGCGACGGACAAATTGTGGCGGATCGGATTGTGCCCAATCCATACAAGGCCGGGTCAGTGGATCGCCCGTCTCAGGACGCCGCGCTTCAAGCTATCTTCAACCTGACCGCAGGCCCCAGATCGGCGAAAGCGCATCCTGCGTAGTCAATCAAAGCGCTGAGTCCGGGCTTTGCATTGCCTTCGAGACGGCAGCGTGAATTCAGGCAGGGATCAGGGATGGATGAGAGGAAGGGTGCTATGGCCGTTGTGACAATTTCTCGTGAGACAGGTAGCGGAGGGCGCTACATTGCCGAGCAAGTTGCCCAGCGTCTGGGATACCGTCTGGTGGACAAGACGATCATTGGCCGGATATACAGCCGGTATGCCGGTGCAGAGTTCGGCATCGAGGTTGGCTACGTGCCGGATTTCTGGACGCGGTTCTCGCCTACCGACGAGCGCCGGGCACGCATGGTGGACACGCTGAACCGCGTCGTGCTGGCGCTGGCTCATCAGGACAATGTGGTTATCCTGGGACGCAGCAGTTTTGCGATCCTGGCCGACTATGCCGATGTCCTGCATGTGCGCATCCAGGCCCCTGTCCAGGTCAGGATTAAACTATTGATGGAGCGCCGCAAGATCGCCTCGGTGGCCCAGGCCGAAGCGCTCGTGAGGGAAAGTGACCGCGTGCGAGCGGGCTTCGTAGAAGGGTTCTACGGCAGCCGGTGGGACTCGGTTCATTCCTTCAACGTGGTGCTCGACACGAGCAAAATCTCAGAGCAATTAGCCATTGACTGGCTGGTTCAGGCTGTCAAAGCGCTGCCAGCGCAGCCGCGTTTCAGCCCGCGCACCGTCAGCACCATTCAGGTTGACCCGATCCTGGCTTCCATTCTTACTGAGGAACTCAATGCACAGGCTGCGCGCCAGTAAGCAGGGCGCAGCATTGTAAACGGGAGACTACGGGACACCGCCTTATGAATGCGTTGGGAAAGGGCCAGCCGGAGGAGTCGCTTTCCTCTGCCTTCGACGAGTCGTCCGTTAACCCATCCAGGGCCAATCTGCCACCTCTGGAACAGATCCGCGACGCCGAGATGTCAGTGGCCCGACATGTCGCTGCCGCGCGTGAAGCGGCCAGAACGCTCATCGAGACCGCGCAGCGCCAGGCCGATGACCTGAAGCGTGAAGCTGAACAATCAGGTCGGCTGGAAGGCCAGGCCCAATACGCAGACGCCGTTGCCAGAGCAAAGGAGGCTGCTGCCCAGATTCTTGCCCAGGCGCAGCGCCAGGTCGAGCAGTTGCGCGGCCAGGCCGAACGTGACAGGGACAGTCTCGTGTCCACCATCCTGGAAGTTGTCGCCGGGGCAAGGGAAGAGACGCCATGACCCTCGCCATGACGTGCCTGGAGATCATCGGCCTCAAGGACGATCTTCAAGCAATAACGGAGACGCTGCGCCGCCTGGGATGCGTACACATCGATAATTTGAGCGAGATGCCGGAACTGTCGGCACGCCCCTTCACACTGGACGCCGAAACGCTGCGCGCTCAAGAAAGCCTGACCGCACTGGCTTCACAGATCGACGGTCTGTTGGAAGTGTTGGGCGGCCCCCAGACGGAAATGACACAGGAGCGACCAGCCCTCGAAGACGATCTGGACACGATTGCGGCAAGTGTGGCGGCGCTTGCCCCGGAGATTCAGATGCTCATCGCGCGCCGCAACAGGCTGAAAGCC
The DNA here is from genome assembly GCA_021325095.1 of Chloroflexota bacterium. Classification (GTDB taxonomy): domain Bacteria; phylum Chloroflexota; class Anaerolineae; order Aggregatilineales; family UBA2796; genus JAJPHV01. The sequence continues at coordinate 44,554 of JAJPHV010000028.1, forward strand.
GATGCGGACGCCTTGCCGCGCTACGAGGCCACACTGCGCCGCCTCCTGCCCATCGTGCCGCCCTCGGCTTCTGATCCACACCACACGATGGTGGCACTGCTCATCAGCCGCGCGCACATGAACGTGCTGGATGCCGTTGAAAAAGAGGTGATCGCCCTGACCGGCGGGCGCGTCGAGATGGCTGATACGGACGTGGATGCCCTGACCCACGCCGTGCTCTTTGTCTTCCCGACTGAGTTCAGCCGCCCCATCGAGGAGCTGCTGGGGCGCGAAGACATCTCGCGTCTGCGCCTGCCCGGCGAACTGGGCCAGGGGCTGCCGGAGAGCACGCTCAACGCGCTGCGGAGAAGACTGGCGGCGATTCCGGAAGAGAGCGCCCAGGTGGATCGGGAACTGGCAGAACTGGCCGGCACATGGAAGCCTCGCCTGAGCACCTGGCGCGAGTTACTGCGCGAGAGGCTGGCGACCTATGCCATCTATTCCCGCTTCGGCGAAACCGATATGACGTTTGTCCTGGTCGGGTGGGTTCCCACAGTGGACGTGGCGCGCGTGAGCGCGGCTCTTACGGAGGCAGGCCGGGATCGGGTGATCGTCCAGGAATTGCCGCTCACGCATGACCTGATGAAACGCGCGCCGGTGGCACTGAACAACCCGCCCGTCGCTCAACCCTTCGAGAGTCTGGTCGCCCTGCTGGCCTTGCCCCGTTACGGCGGCGTCGATCCCACCCGGCTGATGGCGCTCTTTTTGCCAATCTTTTTCGGCATGATGCTCGGTGATGTAGGCTACGGGGTTTTGCTGCTCCTCATCAGCCTCGGCCTGGTGCGCAAATTCCGGACGGGGATGGCCCGCAGCATCAGCCTGGTGCTGGCGATGGGGCCGGCCTGGGGCATTCTGTTCGGCTTTCTGTATGGAGAGGCGTTTGGGACGCTCGGCGCGGCATTCGGGTTGCACGCCCTCTGGCTGGACCGCACCAGCCCCGAACACGTGACGGCCCTGCTCCTGACGACGGTGGGCATCGGCGCGGCGCACATTACGCTCGGCCTGGTGCTGGGTGTGTGGGAAGCCGTCCGGGAGAAGAGCCGCAATCTCCTGCTGGAACGGAGCGGGATGCTTGTCGGGCTGATCGGGCTGTTCTTGCTTGTAGGGGCGCTGGTCAATATCCTGCCGCGTGGGGCGATGACGCCCGCCATTGCCGGCGTGATCGTGGGGGTCGTCCTGCTGGGCGCACCGATGGGTTGGTTGGGCATCCTGGTCGGCCCCATCGAATTCATCGGCCTGCTGGGCAACGTGCTGTCTTACCTGCGTATTGCCGCCATCGGCCTGGCATCGGTTTACCTGGCGAAAGTCGCCAACGACATGGCGGGCATGGCCGGCAATGTGGTCGTGGGCGTCATTCTGGCCGTGCTCATCCACGCCCTGAACCTGGTCATGGGCACCTTCAGCCCAACTATCCACAGCCTGCGTCTGCACTACGTCGAATTTTTCCGCAAGTTTTACGAAGGTGGCGGTAAAGCCTACGAACCCTTTGGGGCACAACCCGGCCACAGACTGTAAGAGGAGGATGAATTGGAAACTGGATTAGCGGCTATTGGCGCTGGCCTGGCAATCGGTCTGGCGGCCATCGGAACAGGTCTGGCGCAGGCCCGCATTGGTTCGGCGGGCGCGGGGGTCGTGGCCGAGAAGCCGCAGCTACTCGGCATGATGATCCTGCTCATCGCCATTCCAGAGACGATGGTCATCCTGGGGTTTGCCGTCGCGGCGATGATTCTACTGGTCAGGCCATAGGATGACCCTGCAAGCGGTTCTGGACGCCATTCAAGCCGCCGGCGAGCGGCAGGTCTGCCAGATCGAGGCCGAGGCCAGCGCACAGGCCAACGACCTGATGCTGCAAGCCAGCGCCGAGGCCCGGCGGCTGCGAGAGGACGCTCGTCGATCCGCACTCGCGCCCGCTTCCAGGGAGTGCTTGCGAATCCGACAGCAGGCTCAATTCGACGCGCTGAGGCTGGTCACGGAGACGCGCGAAGGGCTGATCGAGACGGTGTTGGCGCGCGCGCGCGAGCGGCTGGCCGAAATGCGTTCAGACGCGGGCTACCCGTCGCTGCTGTCCCGGCTAATTGAGGAGGCGCTGGACGACCTCAGCCTGTCGCTGGAAGAGCACGAGGGAATCGTCCTGGAGGCCGACCCGCGAGATCGGGTTATTGTGCAGCGCCTTCTGGCTGAACTGCCACCCGATGTGCGGATAAGCTACCCGCTCACCTGCTGGGGAGGCGTGATCGCCAGCAGCGCTGACGGGCGTATTGCGGTCATCAACACGCTGGAAGCCCGGCTGGAACGAGCCGTGCCATATCTACGGCGCTACCTGGCCTCCCAACTGGCATCCACAGCGCCTGAGACGGGGACGAGCCAGGTGGCTGCTCGCGCCAGAGTGTGATCTATGTCGGGCTATGATTACGGTAACGCTCGCCTGCGCGTGATGAAATCACGCCTCTTTGCGCCGCCTGAGCTGGCGAGCCTGGCCGAAGCGCGCACTCTGCAAAACCTGATCGCGGCCTTGACGAGAACTCCCTATCGCAAAGCCATTGACTCCGCACTGGCGCGGACAGCAGGCGGCCTGGAGTGCATTGCCGAAGCGCTGCACCTTGACCTGGTGGAAAACCTGAGCCAGATGCGCCAGTTCTATGAGGGCCAGGCCAGAGAGCTGGTGTTGATTATCCTCCGTCAATACGACGTGCACAATGTCAAAGTGATCCTGCGTGCCAAGTCCAGGTTTGCCTCGCCAATCGACATCAGCCGGGCGCTGCTGCCGGTTGGTGAACTGAGCCAGGGCGTCCTGGATGAACTGATACGCGCTCCCGATCTGCGGGCTGCAATCGACACGCTGGTGACCATGCGGCTCTCGATTGCCCAGCCCTTGCTTCGCGTCCGCGCCGAACACCCGGGGGCGGACGTGCCTGAAATGGAACTGGCACTGGATCGGTGGCACTTTCACGAGGCAAGGCAATCTCTGAAAGCATCACGCGACGGCGGGGCTGCCATCCTCTCCGGTGCTCTGAACCTGGAAGCCGACATCGCCAACCTGCTCATTGTGCTGCGCTTTGCCTCCGACCCGGCGGAGCGCCAGATGCTGCGCCTGACACTGGCTGGCGGCAGCCTGGCCGATCTTCTGGTCGAGCCGGGCACTGTGCCAATGGAAACGCTGGTGCAAGCTGGCGAACAGAGCACGCTGGAAGCCGCCGTAGAGATACTGGCCTCCACGCCCTACCAAGCGCCGCTCAACGCCGGGCTGCTCCGTTACCGGAGGTCCGAGCGATTGAGCGAGTTTGAGAGGGCACTGGCTGCCTACAAACTGCGCTGGATGGCTGTACTCATTGGCCGCGATCCATTGGGCATCGGCGTTCCATTGGGCTACCTGGCTCTGAAAACCAACGAGGTGGCTAACCTGCGCTGGATCGCCCAGGGGATTGACATGGGGCTCACGCCGGACGCCATCAAAGCCGATCTGGAGTTGGTGCAGTGAGCCGTGTACTGGTCATCGTGCGTCCGGCGCTGGTGCCAGGCTTTCAACTGGCCGGGGTGGATACGTACTGCGCGGAAGATTCTGAAACGGCCCAGGAGTTAATCGCCTCCTGGCTGGATGCGCGTGAAAGCGGGCTGCTGGCGATTGACGAAACGCTGTTGCGCGGCATGGCGCCATCGTTCCTGCGGCGGCTGCAAGAGGCCGAGGGGCTGCCCTATCTGGCGATTCCGGGCGCTCAGGCCAGCGACGCGCCGCTTTCACGGCGAAGACGCCTGGCGGCGCTGCTGCGCCGGACGACGGGCTACCAGATCACGTTCAAGAGCGAAGAGGACGAGGATAGGCAAAGCTGAGGAAAAGGGATGAGCAACAGCGGCGCGCACGACGGACGAGTAGTTCGCATTGCCGGGCCAGTGGTCGGGGTGGCTGGCCTGCCAGGGATTCGCCTGTACGACGTGGTTCGCGTCGGGCATCTCGGCCTGGTGGGAGAAGTGATCCGGCTCCAGGGTGAGCTTGCCACCGTGCAGGTGTACGAGGACACGTCGGGCCTGCGGACGGGCGAGCCGGTCTCAAGTACCGCGCTGCCCCTGGTTGCGCGGCTGGGGCCGGGCCTGATCGGGCAGGTCTACGACGGCTTGCAGCGCCCGCTGGCAGAACTGGCTGCGCTGTCCGGTGACTTCCTCAGCCGGGGCCAGGAGACTTCTCCGCTGCCTTTTCAAAAGCGCTGGCTGTTTTCGCCACTGGTAAAAACCGGCGACCATGTTGCACCGGGCCACGTCATTGGCACAGTTCCTGAAGGCCATGCCCTTCAGCACCGCATCATCGTTCCGCCGGGTGTGTACGGGCGTATCAGCGAGATTCGGAGCGGCGAGTTCACGGTGGATCAGACGGTGGCCGTCGTCGAGCTGGAAGCAGCCGACAGGGCCAGACCCGGCGACGGGCGAAGCCTGACGCTGACCCAGGATTGGCCCGTCAGAAGACCCCGCCCCGTCCAGACCCGGCTCGATCCCCAGGAGCCGTTGATCACAGGCACACGCATCATCGACACCTTCTTCCCGGTGGCGAAGGGCGGGTCGGCCATCATTCCGGGCGGTTTCGGGACGGGCAAGACCGTCACCGAGCAATCGCTGGCCCGCTGGGCGGACGTGGACGTGGTCGTTTACGTCGGCTGTGGCGAGCGCGGCAACGAGATGACGGAAGTCCTGGAAGAATTCCCGAAGCTGGAAGATTACCGGCGGGGCGGCACACTCATGGAACGCACGGTCCTCATTGCCAACACGTCGAATATGCCGGTGGCTGCGCGGGAAGCCAGCATTTATACCGGGATCACCATTGCCGAGTATTACCGTGACATGGGCTACGACGTGCTGCTGCTCGCCGATTCAACGTCCCGCTGGGGCGAGGCGCTGCGTGAAATCTCCGGACGGCTGGAAGAATTGCCTGGCGAAGAGGGCTATCCTGCCTACCTGGCGACGCGCCTGGCCGAGTTCTACGAGCGCTCAGGGCGGGTTGTCTGCCTGGGCAGCCAGGCGGCAGGGGCGCGCACCGGCTCCGTCACCATCGTCGGCGCGGTGTCGCCGCCCGGCGGCGATTTCTCCGAGCCGATTACGCAGGGTTCAATGCGGGTGGCAGGCACGTTCTGGGCGCTCGATTACGATCTTTCGCGCCGCCGCCATTTCCCGGCCATCAACTGGACGCAAAGCTACTCCCTCTACGATCTCGGCATGTGGTACGAACGCACTGTCATGGTGGGGTGGGGCGATGCGATCCGCGAGGCAATGGCGCTGCTTCAGCGCGAGACGGAACTGCTCGAAATTGTGCGCCTAGTCGGCCCGGACACGCTTTCCGAATCGGATCGGGCGCTGCTGTTCGTGACGCGGATGCTGCGCGAGGATTTCCTTCAGCAGTCGAGCGCCCATGCCATTGACCGTTTCTGCCCCGTCGAGAAGACGTGCAAAATGCTCACGGCCATCCTGGAATTTCACCACCAGACTACGGCAGCGCTGGCTGGTGGCCTTCCGCTTGCTCAGATCACGAATCTGCCTGTGGTGGCCGACATTGCCCGCATGAAGGAAATACCGGTGGGCGAGGTTGCCGGCCAGATCGAGGCGCTGATCGAGCGCCTGCACCGGCAATTTGACGAAATGCGACAAGGTGAGCGGCGATGAACCAGATCGTTCCCGCACTGATTACCAAAGAGTACCGCACGACTTCCCAGATCAAGGGGCCTTTGATCTTTGTCGAGCGCACGGCAGACGTGGCCTACAATGAAATGGTCGCCATCACCGCGCCGGAGGGCCGCACCAGCCTGGGGCGGGTGCTCGAAATGGATGGTCGCACATGTGTCGTCCAGGTTTTTGGCGGGACGACTGGCCTCGACCTGGACCTGACCCGTGTTCGTTTCATGGGCGATGTTGCCCGGCAGGATGTCGCGCTCTCGATGTTGGGGCGAATCCTGGACGGTTCAGGGCGTCCCATCGACGGCGGCTCGCCAATCCTGCCAGAAGCCTCGCTGGACATCAATGGACAGCCGATCAATCCCTGGGTACGAGTCTATCCCAGTGAGTTCATCCAGACCGGCATCTCGGCCATCGATGGTCTGAATTCCCTGACACGTGGGCAGAAGCTGCCCATTTTCTCTGGAGCCGGGCTGCCCGCCAACGAACTGGCCGCGCAGATCGCGGCCTATGCGCGGGCAGGCAGTTCCGGCGACGAACCCTTCGCTGTCGTTTTTGCGGCCATCGGCATCACTCAGCGCGAGGTCTCTTTCTTCATGGAGCGCTTCAAAACCAGCGGCGCGATGAGCCAGGCGGTGCTCTTCCTGAACCGGGCCAACGATCCGGCTGTGGAACGCCTGTTTGCGCCGCGTGCCGCGCTGACGGCGGCTGAATTCCTGGCCTTCACTCACCACCGGCACGTGCTGGTGATCCTGACCGACATGACGAACTACTGTGAAGCGCTGCGCGAAGTCTCGGCGGCGCGTGAAGAAGTGCCGGGGCGGCGCGGCTATCCGGGTTATATGTACTCCGATCTCGCCAGTCTGTACGAGCGGGCGGGACGTATCCGCAACAATCCCGGCTCCGTCACGCAGTTGATGATTCTGTCGATGCCGGACGACGACATCACGCACCCGATCCCCGACCTGACGGGCTATATTACCGAGGGACAGATTGTGTTGAGCCGCGACCTGCACCGCAAGGGCATTTCGCCGCCCATCGACGTGCTGCCTTCGCTTTCGCGGCTTATGAATTCGGGCATTGGGGAAGGCAAGACACGCGCCGATCACCGGGCGCTGGCCGATCAACTTTATGCCCTCTACGCCGAGGGACAGGACTTGCGGCGCCTGGTGAGCATTATCGGCGAGGCGGCGCTTTCGCCCGAAGACCAGCGCGTGCTGGCTTTTGCCGACCAGTTTGAAAGGCTGTTTGTGGGGCAGGGCACGGCCAACCGCAGCATTGAGGAGACGCTTGACCTGGCCTGGCAACTCTTGAGATCGATGCCCGTGACGCTGCTAAAGCGTATTCCTCAGCAATACATTGACAGGTACTACAAGGTACTACAAGGCGTGGAGTGAGACATGCACAGGGCAGCAGCCACCCGAATGGCCTTGTTGGCCCACCGGGCGCAACTTGAACTGGCGAAACAGGGTCATGAACTGTTGCAACAAAAGCGCGCCGCGCTGATGAAAGAGCTTCTGAAGATGGCGGATATTGTCGCGCAAAGTTCCGACGTGCTGGAACAGGCGTCGGCTGAGGCCCGCTATGCCCTGGCCCGCGCTGAGGCCATCGCCGGGCCAGAAGCCGTGCGGGCGGCGGCCCTGGCAGCCCGCGCCGACCTGCCCCTGCGCATCGAGTCGGTGGCGATCATGGGCGTCAGAGTGCCGCGTATCGAACGCAAGCGAGTTTCTCGCTCCATGCTGGCGCGGGGTTATTCCATCGCCAACACTTCCATCACGATTGATGAGGCAGCTTCTGCTTTTGAGGCCGAAGTGGAAGCGATTATCGATCTGGCTGAGATCGAACTGCGGTTGGAACGCCTGGCCGCGGAAGTGCAGCGCACCTCGCGGCGCTTGAATGCCCTGGAACACTCCCTTATTCCCCGGCTGGAAGCAGAGCGCCAGTACATTGAAACGGTGCTGGACGAACGGGAGCGGGCTGATCATGCGCGGCTGAAATTGGTCAAACGTCTGATAGCCAGAAAGCGTGCAGCCACCTCACCGGGCGGCGGGCCATGACAACCCGCGCAGACACATACGTCTATCTGTAGAACTTGTTACAAATATCACTAGCGCAAAATGCCCGGCTCATGCACCCTAATTGTAGGGCGTGTGGCTAGTGGTGCATGACGCTAGTGCCGCCATAGCAGTCCGAATCGGTGTTCACGGCCTGGAAAAATGAGCGCTTAACACGACGAGCCACGCTTCCGGTAGTGGCTTTGTTGTTTATTCCATCTGTTCAGCAATTTCAGAAGCCATTGAACGATTAGTGTCGCCCTCTTACAAGCACCACCTCATAAACCTCTAATAGCTCAATTGATCTCGGCTGCTGAACAGATTTGGCAAGGAGGAATCAGATGCCTGTGCGCTCATGTTGACGACAGCGGCGTCCTGGTCAATTCGTGGCACGCATTCAGGAGAAAGCGATTAAGGAAGCCCGCCACCGCACGGTATGACCGGTCATTTGCAGTAGAAAGGATTGACCATGAGCGGGAATCCGACAAAGAACTCGGTTCGTGGGATCGTCCAGCCCAATCTCTCAGATTATGAAAAAACTTACGCTGAATTCTCATGGGAGTGGGTCCGTCGAGAACTCGACGGCCTGCCTGGGAACAATGGCTTAAATATTGCCTACGAGGCGGTAGATCGCCACGCCAAAGGCCCGCGCCGCGACCAGCTTGCGATTCGGTGGCTTGGCAAAGATGGCGCTGTGCGCGATTTCACTTATGGCGACCTCAAAGTGCAGACCAACCGTTTCGCCAACGTGCTCAAATCGCTGGGCGCCGAGAAAGGAGAGCGAGTATTTGTCCTGGCGGGGCGCATCCCCGAACTGTACATCGCAGCGCTGGGGACACTCAAGACGCTGAGTGTCTTCTGCCCCCTGTTTTCCGCATTCGGCCCGGAACCTGTCTTCCAGCGGTTGGTCAGGGGGAATGCCAAGATTCTGGTCACGACCAGGCGCCAGTACGAGCAAAAGGTGGTCAGCCTGCGGGAGCGACTGCCAGAGCTACAACACATCCTCCTGAGCGACGTGGACGATGATGTCGATGCGTGCGTCTTGTCTCTGCCGAAGCTGATGGCGAAGGCATCGGACGAGTTCACGATCCCCCCTACCAACGAGGAAGACATGGCCGTGGTGCACTTCACCAGCGGCACCACCGGGATGCCCAAAGGCGCGATCCATGTCCACAAAGCCATCCTGACCCATTACATGACGGCCAAATACGCCCTCGACCTTCATCCGGAAGACATTTACTGGTGCACAGCTGATCCGGGATGGGTGACCGGCACATCCTACGGCATCTTCGCGCCTCTCGCTCACGGCGTATCGAGCATCATCGACGAGGCGGATTTTGATGCGGAGCGCTGGTATCGCATCCTCGAACGGGAGAAAGTCACGGTCTGGTATACCGCACCCACCGCCATTCGCAGGTTGATGCGCCTGGACATCAAACCGCGCGAGCAATATGACCTGAGTCATCTGCGGTTTGTCGCCAGCGTGGGCGAGCCGCTCAACCCCGAAGCGGTGATGTGGGGAAGGCGAGTGCTCGATCTGACGATCCACGACAACTGGTGGCAGACTGAAACGGGCGGCATCATGATCGCCAACTACGCTTCGATGGAAGTCCGCCCTGGCTCAATGGGCCGTCCTGTGCCTGGCATTGAAGCCGCGATTGTGCGCCGCAGTGACGAAAACACTGTCGAAGTCGTGACACAGCCCGATGTCGAAGGCGATCTGGCGCTCAGACCGGGCTGGCCTTCGATGTTCCGGGGCTACCTGCACGACGAAGAACGCTATCAGAAGTGCTTTAAAAGCGGTTGGTACGTCAGCGGCGACCTCGCCGAGCGCGATGTGGACGGTTATTTCTGGTTCATTGGGCGTGCTGACGACATCATCAAGACGGCAGGCCACATGGTTGGCCCGTTCGAGGTGGAAAGCGCGCTGTTGGAACATCCTGCGGTGGCCGAAGTCGGCGTGATTGGTAAGCCCGATCCGGTCATTGGCGAGCTGGTAAAGGCATTCGTGTCCCTTAAACCCGGCATCCAGGGGACGGAAGCGCTGCGTATGGAGCTTCTTGGTTTCGGGCGTACCAAGCTGGGGTCGGCAGTTGCCCCGAAGGAAATCGAGTTCATGGCGAACCTGCCCAAGACCCGGAGTGGCAAGATCATGCGGCGGTTGCTGAAGGCACACGAACTTGGGCTGCCGGAGGGCGATCTCTCGACACTCGAAACCACCGAGTCAGGAGATAAGAAAGAATGACCACCAAAACAGCCAGACGAAGAGCAGTGCTCGACATTGACAGAGACCATGCGCTGCACCTGTTACACGAAATGCTGCGCATCCGGCGTTTTGAGGAGAAGTGTGCAGAACTCTACACCGCTCTGAAAATACGCGGCTTCGTTCACCTCTACGACGGCGAAGAAGCATGCGCTGTGGGGGTTATGCAGGCGCTTGAGCCGGGGGATGCCGTCGTAGCAACTTACCGCGATCACGGCCAGGCGCTGGCGCGCGGCGTACCCATGAATCGTATCATGGCCGAGATGTACGGCAAGCAGGAAGGTTGCAGCCGGGGGCGTGGCGGCTCGATGCATCTTTTTGATGCCAAAACCCGTTTCTACGGTGGCAATGCCATTGTGGCCTGTGGGCTGCCACTGGCCGTCGGCCTGGCGTTGGCAGACAAACGACTGGGCAGACGGCAGGTGACGTGCTGCTTTCACGGCGACGGCGCAGTGGCTGAGGGCGCTTTCCACGAGACCATGAACCTGGCCGTGCTCTGGCAGGTCCCTGCCTTGTTTGTCTGTGAAAACAACCTGTACGCGATGGGAACCGCCCTCAGGTATTCACATGCGGAGACGAACCTGGCCAAAAAGGCCGCCGTCTACGGCCTCCCGGCGGAAGTGGTCGATGGCATGGACGTGCTGGCCGTTGAAGCCGCCGCCCAAAAAGCGGTGGCGGCCATACGGGCCGGCAAGGGGCCTTATTTCCTTGAGTTACGCACCTACCGATTCCGCGCACATTCGATGTTCGATGCCGAACTCTATCGCAGTAAAGAAGAGGTCGAGGAATGGAAGAAGCGCGATCCGATCACGACCTTTGCACGCTACTTGCAGGAACATGAGGTGATCGGGCCTGCCGATGTGGAGGAATTGGAGCACCGGGTGGCCGCCGAAGTGGACGAGGCGGTGGCTTTCGCAGAAGCGGGCACCTGGGAACCCGTCGAGGACCTCACGCGCTTTGTCTACTCGGAAGGAGTGAGGGCATGAGGACTAATGGCGGAACGCAAATGCTCGAAACGACCTATCGGGAAACGGTACGAGCCGCTATCCGCGAGGCCATTCTCAAGGATAGCCGGGTGTTTCTGATGGGCGAAGACGTTGGCCGTTATGGCGGAGCCTTCGGTGTCACCAAGGGGCTGCTCGAAGAGCTTGGCCCGGAGAAGATACTCGACACACCGCTGTCGGAGTTGGGCTTTACCGGCGCAGGCATTGGCGCCGCGCTGGGCGGTATGCGCCCCATCGTGGAGATTATGACCGTCAATTTCAGCCTGCTGGCAGCGGATCAGATTCTGAACAATGCTGCAACTTACCTGCACATGTCGGGTGGGCTGTTCAACGTTCCCCTCGTCATTCGCATGGCAACGGGCGCTGGCCGCCAACTGGCTGCGCAGCACGCTCACTGCCTGGAAGGCTGGTACGCCCATATCGCCGGGATCAAAGTCGTCACGCCAGCCGTGCTTGAGGATGCGCGCGGAATGCTCTGGACAGCGCTTGAGGACCCGGACCCGGTGATCATCTTCGAGAACCCGACCCTCTACAACATGAAGGGCCAACTAGCCGCCGATGCCGGAGCGGTGGACATTCACAAGGCGCGCGTGCGCCGAGCGGGCAGTGACGTAACCATCATCACCTACAGCGCCAGTCTCTTCAAGGCGCTGGACGCCGCGACCACGCTTGCGCAGGAAGGTATTGAAGCCGAAGTGATTGACTTGCGCACGCTCCGTCCGCTCGACGACGACACATACCTGACGTCCATCGCCAAAACGCATCGCGCTGTCGTCGTGGACGAAGGCTGGCGTTCAGGCAGCATCTCGGCGGAGATCAGTGCCCGAATCATGGAGAAAGCATTCTACGAACTGGACGTTCCAGTTGAGCGCATTTGCAGCGTCGAAGTGCCCATGCCCTATCCAAGACACCTGGAAGAAGCGGCACTGCCGCAGGCGACAACTATCGTCCAGACAGTGAAAAGGATGGTGCATCACGATGGCTGAGTTCCGTATGCCGAGTTTGGGGGCAGATATGGAGTCTGCTGCGCTGGTTGGGTGGCGCGTAAAGCCCGGCGATCACGTCCAGCGTGGTGATGTCATCGCCGACGTAGAAGCAGACAAGGGAACGTTTGAGGTTCAGATCTTTGAGGATGGCATCATTGACCAACTCGTTGTTCAACCTAGCGACACGCGAATCCCCGTCGGGACGGTGCTGGCCCTGCTTCGTGCCGAAGGCGAGCCGGCGGCCCAACCGGCAGAACGCGCACCATCCAGAGTGGAGAGGCTTGCGCCCGAAGAGGCGCGCCCGGTGGAACAACCTGTTCCGGTTCAGCCCCAGGTGGTTCCTGTGGAGAGGCGGCTGAAAGTCTCGCCATTGGCGCGCAAAGTGGCCGCCGAGCTTGGCATTGATCTGAACACCGTGCAGGGGACGGGTTTGCACGGCGCTATTGAGCGGGCCGACGTGGAACGGGCCGCCGAAGCCCGGAAGCTGGCCGCGAAGGCAGCCCTGCCACCCGCCGAGAAAGCGCCGCCGCTGGCTGAAAAACCACCCGCCGCAGTAGTGGAGGAAAAGGCTCCGCCGCTGACCGCCGAGAAAGCCGCTCCTTCGGCACTGAAGACCAAGTCCGCCGAGCAGCAGGCTGCCATGCGGCGCGCCATCGCAGCGGCCATGTCGCGCGCCAACCGCGAGATTCCGCATTACTACTTGCAGACACACATCGACATGAGTCGTGCGCTCGCCTGGCTCGAAGCGGAAAACCTCAAGCGTTCGATCAAACAGCGCCTCCTACCGGCAGTATTGCTGATCAAAGCCGTCGCACGTGCGTTGGGCGACGTGCCTGAGTTGAATGGCTACTGGATCGATGATCACCTGGAAATGCAGGAGGCCATCCACATTGCCTTTGCTATTTCGCTGCGGCAGGGCGGCCTGATTACCCCCGCCATCCACGACGCCGATTTGAAGAGCCTGGACGAGTTGATGGAAACGCTGCATGACCTGATCGCACGCACCCGAAGCGGCGGGCTGCGCAGTTCTGAGTTGACGGATGGCACCATTACCGTCACCAACCTGGGCGATATGGGCGTGGAAACGGTCTACGGCGTGATCTACCCGCCACAGGTTGCGCTCGTCGGCTTCGGCAAGGTCACTGAGCAGACCTGGGTCGAGAACGGCATGATCGGCGTGCGCCCGGTTATCACCGCGACGCTGGCTGGCGACCATCGCGCGAGCGACGGCCACCGTGGTGGGCAGTTCCTCGATGCGCTGAACCGACATCTGCAGGAGGTAGAAAAGTTATGAACGAAACACAGATCAAAGAGGTGATTATCAACGCCCTGAAGCGCATCGCGCCGGAGAGCAGCCCGCAGACACTGGGGCCTGACCAGGACGTTCGACAAACACTGGATATTGACTCGTATGATTTCCTGATGTTCCTGGTCGGCCTCAACGAGGCGCTTGGGGTCGAAATCCCGGAGGCAGATTACGGGAAACTGGTCACGCTGGACGACATCGTCAGCTATCTCGCTGCGCGGGTCAAAGTTTCGGGGTAACAAGCTGGATGATTGAGGCCAGCGCAAAGGATAGAAGGGGGCGCCGCGCCTGGATAAGGAATGCGCCCTCTTCGATCAAAGAACGCAGCCAAGAACGCTGCGCTGCGTTCGGGGCATCGATACCATGCACCCTGCCACGCCGGTTTACGGTGTCACCCTGCCCGTGACTGGCCGGGCTACGAGTTTTCTTCTATCACCTTTTCCAGGTCAGCCGCTGCGCACTCCAGACCTTGCGCCAGGCCAGCGCTGTATTCCAACGGCAGGGCGTGACGTTCGCGCGGGGCACTGAGTGCCCTCCGCTCGGCACAGCAGGTATCCCTCCATTTCTCGACCAGCTCGCGCAGATCCTCCAGGATTTTGTCGGACGAAACAACATAGCGACGGATGCCGAGGGCTTTGTTCCATTCTTCGATTTGCTCAGGTGGCCCCAGCGGAAATGGTAGGCTGTCAGGATCATATTCCTGGCCCATTTTCCCCTCCCGAGATTCACCATCTCAGAACTCTGAACCGAAAACGCATGATTGCAAGTCTGCTTGGAGGGTGAGGTCGAAAGATGACGCGGCCAGAATGGTAGGCTGTTGATCCCCTCTCGCTCAAAAAGATGACTCACCAGCTATTGCCTGAGATAGGCAATAGTCCACCTCTCTTGTTCCATCCTTCACTAATTCTCATTATACACCCATCTATGGTGGAATGGATGCCCGGAGCGGGCCTGATCGCTCTCAATCGCAGCAAGCAAGCACGTGAGTGACATTTATGCGGAGGTGAGGGATACAAAGTACGTGCGCGGTTGCCCGATGATGTGTATAATCTTAGATAAAGTGATTCCGTCTGGGAGCCTCCCTTCATCGTTCGGGATCGCTGCTGCAAAACATCCACAAGCGAAGTCTTAGCAAGGGCGTGTGCTGGCTCCCCTGGTTTTTGAGCGAAGGGAGAAGACAGTATGCCGCAGCCAACCCATATCACAGAAACTGAGATCTACCGGCGTCTTCAGGACATTCACTTCAAGCTGACAGTAGACAAAGAATACCGGCAAGCCTTTCATGCCTACCTGAGCGCGCTAGAGCAGGATCAGGCCAAGATACCACAAACCTACGAGGAACTGGAAGCGGTTTACCGCGCATTCAGCGAGCAGTATGCAAAGGCTCACGCCAGCCAGGCCAAAACGTCCCGTTGAGGCTTGCGGTGTATCGCGGGAACGCTCACGATCACGAGCCAGACTGCAATAGCAAGCCACCAGCCGAAGCTATGTCAGGCAGGCGCATTGCTGCTCGCAAGATCACAGGATCGAGGGATCGGCTAACCTGCACCAGGTTGAGGCGGCCACAGAACTTGCGCAGATCGCGTCCTCAAATGTGCTGCACGGCATAACGGCCTGGCTGTGCGTCCCATCCTGCCTATTCAGGCAGGGCCACGATACGCCGTGCCCGATTACAGTGCACTGCCTGGCGCCTGCCAATCAGATGTTGCTGGCCTGTTGCAGGTACAGTGAACGCACTGCCGTTTGCGCCTCGTCCCGGCTAAACGGCGCGGGCAAATCCTGCACAACAAGCACAGGCTTGGGGCTGTAGGCGATGATGTGGCCTGTGATGCTGCCGTAAGGCCACTGCGGATCCCCTGAATACCCGTGCGCGCTTAACACAACGAGATCGATTTGCTCCTGGTCGATCAGCCTGTGCAATCCACGCGCCACATGCTCGTCTGTGAGCACATGGCTGCGCACCTTATTATTTAAGGCCAGCCTTGACGCAATCTGTTTCAGATATCTGGTCGCTTCCCTGTGGTTTCGTTCGATAACACGATTCGCCAGCTCAGAATCGGCCTGGGTGAGCGGGGTACACCGGAGCATCTCCGGCCTACAGACAACATGCGCGAGAACCAACTCGGCGTCAAAAGCCTGTGCCAGTGCGGCGGCCAGCACCAGGACGTGTTCGGCGCGCCGGGAGCCATCGAGCGGGACGAGTATCCGGCGGTAGAGGGCCGGAGTCCAGTCTTCACGAGCGCCGCTTTGCCCCCGGGCTATCAGCGTCGGCAAGTGAGTATGGGCCAGCAGTTGGTGGCCCAGATCGCAGAGGTTAGCGCCGAGTTTCGGCACGATGACAAGATTCACGCTGTTCTGACGGGCAAACTCAAGAATGTGACGGGCTTGTGGGCATTCCAGCAGTTCTTTCCCGACAGGGATGTGGTGTTGTTCCAGGTAATGCATGGTGTCACGTAGCTGCATGGCCGCCTGGGTTTTCGTGATCTGCCATTCCAGCGGGTCTGCGCACTGTGATCGTGCATCGGCTGGGCCTTCCAGCAGGCGCAGCAGTGTAACGCGGGCCTTGGTTGCCAGAGCAATGGCTGAGGCGTGAGGAAATGCAAAACCTGTACCGGACATGTCATCAATGAGGGCTAGAATGTGGTTGAACATCTTTCCCTCCTTGCGCAACCTGGGCAAGCTGTTGTGACCGGGGCGTCTGGAGGCTGAGGGTCGCTGGCGCAGGTCACGCCCGACTAATCCCGGTGGGATTGGGAGATGATTCAGTGGAGGCGACTTTATCGAATCACTTTTATCGTAGACTGGTGTCGCAAGGGTGCGCCAGTATCGATTGTCAACATTTTCCGGGTCACTTGTCACGTCATGGGAGTTGGAACGGAACTTGGAACTGAACGCAGAGTCTCACCCTCGGCCCCTCTCCGCAAGCAGCGAGGGAAGCCGTTGCCGGGTGAGGGCCATCCGCTTCGCCTGCTCCGAATTCGGAGTGGGGGCCAGGGGGCAAGCAAAATCGGGGTGCATAAGGGTAATTACTCAGATGCCTCGCTGGTGTAGCGATGCGCCAGCAGGATCGGAATAAAAGTCACGGCAATAACGACCAGCGCCGCAACGTTGGTCACAGGCCGATCTCGCGGGCGAACAAGCTGGCTCAACATCCAGATCGGCAGAGTTTGCTGCTGCGGGCCAGCGGTGAAGGTCGTCACGATAACCTCGTCAAAGGACAGGGCGAAAGCCAGCATTCCACCCGCTAACAGCGCCGTTGCAATGTTCGGCAAAGTCACGTAGCGCAGCGTCTGGAACGTCGAAGCGCCCAGGTCCATCGACGCCTCGATCTGCGAATAGGCGGTGCGGCGCAGCCGGGCCGCCACATTGTTGTAGACGGTGACGATGCAGAACGTGGTGTGCCCGATGATCACCGTCCAGAAACTGAGATCCAGTTCCAGCAGGCGAATGCCGGATCGCAGGGCAATGCCGGTTACAATGCCGGGCAGCGCGATGGGCAGGACGACCAGCAGTGAAATGACCTCCCTGCCAAAGAAGTGACTGCGATAGATGGCGGCGGCGGTGAGCGTGCCAAGCAGCAGCGCAATGGCCGTAGCGGTCAGAGCCACTTCGAGCGAATAGCCGAAGGCTCGCCAGAAATCCGCACGCTGCAGGATAGCGCCGAACCACGCCACTGTAAGCCCCGGCGGTGGAAACTGGTAGGTCTGCGCTTCGGTGGTGAAAGCGTAGAGCGCGATGACCAGGATCGGGAAGTGCATAAAAACGAGTGCCAGGCTGGCCGCCAGCCGCAGACCCCGTGAGGCTTGTTCCGTGTTAGAGCGCATCGAACGCCCCCAGCCGTTTGGCGATAGTCAGGTAGACGCCCATGATGACGATAGGAACCATCGTGAAGGCGGCGGCCAGCGGAATGTTGCCGTTCGTGCCTTGCAGTGTGTTCACCGCCGGGCCGATGAAATAGCTGGAATTGCCGATCACAGTAGGAATGATGTAGTCGCCCAGCGTCAGCGAGAAGGTGAAGATGGAACCAGCCACCACGCCGGGAAAGGCCAGCGGCAAGATGATCTTGCGGAACGTGTAGCCCGGCCTGGCGCCCAGGTCTCCCGACGCCTCGATGAGCGAATGCGGCACGCGCTCCAACGCTGCATTGATGGGCAGGATCATGTACGGCAGCCAGATGTAGACAAAAACCAGGAACATGCCGAGGTACGAGAAGGACAGCGACGGGCCGCCGATCTCAG
Organism: Chloroflexota bacterium; assembly: GCA_021325095.1. Classification (GTDB taxonomy): domain Bacteria; phylum Chloroflexota; class Anaerolineae; order Aggregatilineales; family UBA2796; genus JAJPHV01. The sequence goes on from JAJPHV010000028.1 coordinate 62,096, forward strand.
GCAGGTTGAGCAGCCAATCGCGCAGCCAGCCCAGGCCCAGAGTCTGGAACACCCAGTTGAGCAGGCCCTCGTTCGCCAGGATGAGCTTCCACGAGTACACCCGAACCAGGTAGCTTGACCACAGTGGTAAGACCACTGCCAGGTACAACAGGCTGCGGAGGCGGCCCTTCGCATAGCGGGCGATAAAGTATGCCAGCGGGAAGGCGATCAGCGCGTCGGTGATCGTCACAAGGACGGCCATCACCACCGTCCGCAGCACGATCTCCATATTGGCGGGCGTGAACAGCGCGCTGTACGTTTGCAGCGAAAGCTCGCGCACCGTCAGCCCGGAGAAGTCATCCACGTGAAAAAAGCTCTGGATGACCAGCACAAACAGGGAACCCAGGTAAAAGACGCCCAGCCACAGCAGCGGCGGCGCAAGCAGCAGCAACAGCACCAGGGACGGGCGGCGGAAGAACAGCCTGGACAGCCGCATCGACAGCGATGGCTTTACGCGGGGAGGGGCAACCTGCGCAGTTTCCATAGGGCTTCGTGCCTACCCTTGCAGCGGGCGGCTGTGCTCGCGCTTCCAGAGCAGCGATACCTTGCGCCCCAGTGCCGCCAGCGCATTGGTCGAGTCCAGCGACAGGTTTTGTTCCAGGGCCACCAGCTCGCCGCCCATATCCAGCGCGACCACGTAGCGGGTGTTCACACCCAGGTAGATCACATCGCAGATCGTGCCCGTGACGCAGAGCGAATCGTCGGGCACTGGCGCGCCGACGGGCGCAATGTGAATCTTTTCGGGGCGAATAGCATACGTCCCGGCTTTACCCATCACCTGCTGCGCCAGAACACCCTCAAGGATATTGGACGTGCCGACGAACCCGGCCACGAAGGCCGTCGCCGGGCGCTCGTAGATTTCGGCGGGTGTGCCAATTTGCTCGACCTTGCCGTGATTGAAGACGGCGATCCGGTCACTCATCGTCAGCGCTTCTTCCTGGTCGTGCGTCACGTAGATGAAGGTAATGCCGACCCGGTGCTGGATCGACTTAAGTTCGATCTGCATCTGCTGGCGCAATTTGAGATCGAGCGCGCCGAGCGGCTCATCCAGCAGCAGTACGCGCGGGTGGTTGATCAGGGCGCGGGCCAGGGCCACGCGCTGGCGCTGCCCGCCGGAAAGCTGCGACGGCTTGCGCTTTTCCAGACCGGGCAGCCGCACCAGGTCGAGCATCTCCTGCACACGCCGCTCGCGCTCCGGCCTCGGCACTTTTCTGACCATCAGGCCGTAGCCGACGTTCTCGCCCACATTCATGTGAGGAAACAGCGCGTAGTCCTGGAAGACCGTGTTCACGTCGCGCTGGAAAGGCGGAACGCCCGTCACGTCCTCGCCGTTCAGTTCGATGTGCCCTGAAGTCGGCTGCTCGAACCCGGCGATCAGACGCAGGCAGGTTGTCTTGCCGGAACCCGACGGGCCGAGCATCGAGAAGAATTCGCCGTCCCGAATGTCCAGATCGACATGATCGACGGCCCTGACATCGCCAAAATAACGGCACACGTCCCGAAAGCGGACGGCGCTGGCTGTGCCTGCTGTGCTCACTGTACTTGGTGCTGGACTGCTGTTCATGACAGGTTCCGTGAGCAGGGCGCTCAAACGTTTTTGATCATCACGTGCTTGGTCACCCGGTAATCCGAGACCGCTTCAGCACTCAAGTCTTTGCCGAACCCGGACTGTTTGAAGCCACCGTGCGGCGTTTCGGAAGTCAGCGGAATGTGGTCGTTGATCCAGACCGTGCCAAATTCCAGATCGCGCGCCACACGCATGGCCCGGCCTACGTCACGAGTCCATACCGACGCGGCCAGTCCATACTGAACGTCGTTGCCAAGCCGGACTGCCTCCTCCTCTGACTCAAAGGTGTTCACCGTCAGCACCGGGCCAAAGACTTCGCTCTGCACGATTTCCGAACGCTGGTCAACCTCCGAGATGACCGTTGGCTCAAAATAGTATCCGCCCGACGTACTGCCCGGTCTGCCGCCGCCCGTCAAGACCTTCGCGCCGCCCGCCTTCGCCCGTGCGATGAAGCCTTCGACCCGCTCGCGCTGGACGCTGCTGATCAACGGCCCCATTTGCACGTCCTCGAACGGGTTGCCGACCTTCACGGCGCGCATCGACTCGACCAGCGCTTCACGCACCCTGCTGGCCTGGCTCTGCTCCACATAGACGCGGGTCGCTGCCGTGCAGTCCTGCCCGGTGTTGAAGGTCGAGGCGAGGGTGGCTGCCGCGACGACAGCTTCCACGTCCACGTCGTCAAACACGATAAACGGCGCTTTGCCGCCCAGTTCCAGATGCACCCGTTTGAGGGTATCGGCAGCGGTCTTCATGACCTTCTTGCCCGTGTTCGTGGAGCCGGTCAGGCTGACCATCCGTACCAGCGGATGCTCGACCAGCGCCTGCCCGGTCTCGTTGCCACCCGTGACGACGTTGACCACCCCGGCGGGAATACCTGCTTCCGCCGTTAGCTCGGCCAGCATCAGGCTGGTCAGCGGCGTGGTCGGCGCTGGCTTGAGGACCACCGTGCAGCCTGCCGCAAGCGCAGGGCCGATCTTCCACACGGCCATCATCAGCGGGTAATTCCAGGGCGCGATCTGGCCTACCACGCCGACAGGCTCCCGGCGATACGTCGAGGTGTAGCCTTTCAGGTATTCGCCTGTCGAAAAGCCATGCGTGTCGCGCGCTGCCGCCGCAAAAAAGCGCAGATTGTCGATTGTAAACGGCAGATCGGCGCCCAGACTGACGAACTTGAACGGCTTGCCGGTGTTCTGGGATTCGACCCGCGCGAAGTCCTCGGCGCGGGCGGCGAGCAGATCGGCCAGTTTCCAGATAGCCGTCGAGCGTTCCCCAGGCGTCAGGCGCGACCAGCGCCCGTCATAAAACGCCTCGTGCGCGGCCTGCACCGCGCGGTTCACATCCTCACGGCTGGCGTCGATCACGTCCGCAATCTTCTCTCCGGTAGCGGGGTCTTCGATAGCCATCGTCCGGCCACCGTTCGACTCGGCCCACTGGCCGTTGATCCACAGTTTGCAATCCATAGCTTGCCCCTACTGTTCATCCCTGAAAAAGACGATAACGGGCAAGGTGAGCCAGGTGGATCGCCCCTGGCTCAACTGCCACTCGATTTCAGATCGCTTCGAGACTTAGCGCCCGCCGATGACGGCCAGATAGTCCGTTACCCACTTGCGGTAGGGTATACAGATGTCGCCTCGGCCATCGGCGCACCTGGTCTCCGGCGTCCGCCAGAAACGGATTTTGTCGAAATTGTCGATGCCGTTGGTCTTGCAGCCATCTTTGCCGAGCAGTTCGCTGGCGTTACACGCATCCGGCACGGCGGGAACCGAGCCGAACCAGGCCGCCAGATCGCCCTGCAACTTGGGGTCGAGCGAGTGTTCCAACCACAGGTAGGCGCAGTTGGGGTGGCTGGCGCTGGCTCCCAGCATCGTCGTGTCGGCCCAACCCGTCGCGCCTTCCTGCGGGATGGTGCTGGCAATCGGCTTCTTCTGCGATTGCAGCAGGTTCACCTGGAAGGGCCATGAACCGGAGGCGACCACCCCTTCGTTCACAAAGTCGTCGGTCTGGACGATGGCGTCGTGCCAGTAGCGCGCCACCAGCTTACGCTGCTCGCGCAGCACGTTCAGGACTTCGGCGTATTGTTTCTCGTCCAGGGAGTACGGGTCTTTGATGCCAAGTTCGGGCTTCTTGGCGGAGAGGTACAGCGCCGCATCAGCGATGTAGATCGGCCCGTCGTAAGCCTGGACGCGCCCTTTGTTGCTCTTGCCGTCGGGCAGCGTCTGCTCCTCGAAGACGACGCTCCAACTCTTGGGCGGTTCCTTAAACACGTCGGTGTTGTACATCAGCACGTTCGGTCCCCACTGGTACGGCACGCCGTAGCTCTTGCCGTCAACGGTATACCAGGGAGCGCCCTGCAAGCGCTTATCGACCTTCGCATAGCTCGGAATCCTGCTCAGATCGACGGGCTGGACGCGCTTCCCGGCAACCAGGCGCAGGCTGGCATCGCCGGAGGCCGTCACCAGGTCGTAGTTGCCCTCGTTCATCAGCGCCACCATCTCGTCGGAGGTGGCCGCCACCTGCACGTTGACCTTGCAGCCGGTTTCCTTCTCGAAGCCCGTCACCCAATCGTAGTTCTTATCGGTTTCGCCGCGCTCGATGTAGCCCGGCCAGGCCACAATGTCCACCTCGCCTTCGCCTGCGCCGCGTACCGCATGCAGCGGGATCGACAGGCTGGCGCTCGCCAGAACGAGTAAAACCAAAAATGCCGCTCTTAATTTGCCGTTCATTGAATCGCTCCTTGTCGAAAACAGTCGAAAAAACACTATTCGTGCGGGTCGATTGACGCCTGCTACTTCGGAAGACGGTCTAGCCTGCAACAGCCTGTTCAAGCGCAGCGCCAAAGATGAGCAGCGCCTTGTCGATCTCCTGATCGGTTGCGACCAGCGGCACGAGCACGCGCACCACGTTCGCATACAGGCCCGCCTTCAGCAGCAGCAGCCCCCGGCGGCGGGCTTCATCGATCACGCGCTGGGCCAGTTCGGGCGCTGGTTCCTTGCTGGCCGGGTCATGCACCAGTTCAATCGCCACCATCGCGCCCAGGCCGCGCACGTCGCCAATCTGCGGGATGCGCTGCTGGTACTCGCAGAAGGCATCCAGCACCCGCTTCCCGATCTGCTGCGCGCGTTCGAGCAGCGGTTCCTCAGCAAAGATGTCAAACACGGCCAGCCCTGCGGCGCAGGCCAGCAGATTGCCCGCAAAGGTTCCACCCAGGCCGCCCGGCTCCGGCGCGTCCATAATGTCCGCTCTGCCGATCACCGCCGACAGCGGCAGGCCACCCGCCAGGCTCTTGGCGACAGCGATCAGATCGGGCACGACGCCGCTGTGCTCGACGGCGAACATCGCCCCCGTGCGGCCAAAGCCCGTCTGGATTTCGTCGGCCACGAACACAATGCCGTGCTCTGCGGTGATCTGGCGCAGCGCCTGCATAAACTCCACAGGCGCGGGCACAAAGCCGCCTTCGCCCAGCACCGGCTCGACGACAAGGGCCGCGACGCGCTCCGCCGCGATCTGCGTTTCAAACAACTCGTGCAGGGCATCCAGCGCGCGTTCCGTGCTCCACCCCCGGTACAAATACGGGAAGGGCGCGTGATAGACTTCCGGCGCGAACGGCCCGAAGTTCTGTTTGTAGGGCTGCGCCTTGCCCGTCAGGCTCAGGCCCATCAGGGTGCGCCCGTGAAAACCGTTGGTGAAGGCGACGACGGCGGGCCGCTGCGTGTAGGCCCGCGCAATCTTCACCGCATTTTCGACGGCCTCGACCCCGGTGGTGAACAGGGCCGTCTTCTTCGGCATGTCGCCCGGCGCGGCGGCATTCAGCCGTTCGGCCAGCCGCACGTAGGGTTCGTACATCGCCACCTGAAAGCAGGTGTGCGACAGTTGTTCGAGTTGAGCCTGGATGGCCTGGGTGACGCGGGGATGGTTGTGCCCGACGTTGAGCACGCCAATCCCGCCGATGAAGTCGATGTACTCGTTGCCGTCCACGTCCCACAGACGCGCGCCTTCACCACGCACCGCAAAGATCGGGTGAGTCGTGGCGAGGCCACGCGGAACGTGTTCGGCGCGAAGCTGCAAAAGGCCGGGCGTGCGCGTATCGGGGCTGCTCATCATTGCACCTTATAAAACGGTGGGCGCGCAAATATCAAAGATCAATTTGAACCACTGGTGTGAACTGATCGTCATTGTAGAAGAGCAGGGGATAGCTGTTCTACTATCCCCAGCGGAGAATTTCAGCCAGTTAGTTTATCCCGACGGGATAGACTCCCCTTGCAGGGACAGCAGGTGCGCGGCAAGTTGCAGGCGAAAGCGGGTGTCGGCGGCGTCGAAGTCGATCCCGCTCAGTTCGATGGCCCGCTGCAACCGGTAGCGGAGCGACTTGGGGTGGATGTGCAGTTGTTGGGCCGTCCGCTTGAGGCGAAAATCCGAACGGGCAAAGGCAACCAGCGTCTCGATCAGCATCTCGCCGTTCCGGCATCGCTGCAAGCGCCCGAACGTTTCTTCCAGAAAGGCGGCCTGCGCCTCCGGCTCGCCGAGCAGCACACGCGGGAGCAGCAGCGCTTCGTAGGGCTGAAAGCTGCCGTAGCGCAGATGGGGCAGCATGGCCTGCGCCTCAAGGTAGCCCTGCCGCACGCCTGGAATGCCACAGTAGGGGCGGCTGAGGCCAAAGCCCACTCCCGGCTGGGCGAGTGCCTCCCAGATTCGCGCCCCATCGCACGAGGCGGGCAGCAGGCACAGAATCTGGTTCAGCGACACGGTTTGTAGGGCAGGCACACCCTGGCGCTGCAAGGCTTTTCGCAGCTTTTCGGCCAGCCGCTCACGCCGCAGCAGCCCCTCGCGGGAGAGCGGGACAGGTTCGTCAATGACCAGCAGGCCCACCCGGTACTGCCCATCCAGGTCAAAACCCTGGAGCCGCGCACGTTCGAGCGACTGCGGTGTGGCCTCGAAACGGGCTTCCAGCAGCGAATCCAGAAACGAATAGCCAACCCGCGTTTCGAGCGAGGCCAGCGCCCGCTGGTGGGCGATCTGAAGGGCGGCGACAATGGCGGCGTTTTCCGCCGCGCGCAGGTCGAGGTCGCTCAACGGATTGGTTCCCTCGATGATCCAGACCTGCCCGACCATTTCACCCTTGAGCCGGACGGGGCAGACGATCCGCCCGGTCAGGCCCAATTCCGGGATGGCCGGGATGCGGATAGGCTCCGACGCGCGGTTGATCTGATCGGCGTAGCCCATCCTTTCCAGGTAGGCTGTCAGTTCTGGCGGCGAATGGCCCTGCCGGAGCGTGGCGAGGCGAACGCTGTCCTCCGTGCCTTCAACCGAGTGAAAGCCGAGGACGTTTCCATCGGCATCTTCGAACGTCACCGAGCGGTTGATCAGAGCGCCGAGGGTCGTCGCCAAATCCTGCAAACTGCTCGATTCCAGCGCGGCCCGCGTCAGGCTGCGGTGGATCAACTCGGATTGTTCGATGACGCGCGACTGCTCGGCCAGGATGACCATGTGCAGTTCTTCGGTGATCTGGGCAAAGGGTATTTCCCAGGGAATCTCCAGGAGTGGCAGATCGAGCCGGTCCGCTTCGTCACAGAGCGCCCTCGGAAAACGGTCAAAGAAGCGCGGAACGGCCAGCCCAATAGCGGCCAGTTCGCGTTCGGCCAGGGCACGCACCAGCACCCGCTGCTCGGCATTGTCACGCGGCCAGGCGTAGCCCGTCGTGAGGAGCAGTTGCCCGGCGCGCACCCAGGGCAGGATGTCCGGCATATCGACAATGTGCACCCAGCGGATTTCGCGGCCCAGGCCGCGCTGCCCGGCCACAACCCGGCTTTTGTGCAAAACGGTGGACGCCAATGCGTCTGCGACTTTCATTCGGACATCCTGTAGCCCCGTACTCGTCGTTGGCGGACTGTGCTGGCTGGCGCCATTTCACCCGGCCACGCCGGGGTAGCGCTGGCGGAGCGCCTCCCGCAGCGCCGTGAGGCCCGTTCGCGCGGCGTGGGCCGCCAATGCCGTCACGTGTTCTTCGGCTGGCACGTCGCGCAGCGCGCCGGATCGATGCACTTCCAGAGCTTGCAGCATGGCCTCAGCGCCCAGTTTGGGATCGGCTTTGCCCTGCGCATTCTTGATGGAATTGATGGCCGACCCGGCCAGGAACAGGACATTGGACAGCGTGCCGCGCCGTTCGACATCCGCCAGATTGAGGCCGATGTTGCCCTGGTCGAGCGCTCCCGCGCGGGCGATCATGGTCGGCCTGATGCCGGGGATGGGCCGCATCAGCATGTCCTCGGAGGCCAGCCATTCGTCGCCGTAAGGCCGCAGGAAGGGCTTGCCCGGTTTGACGGGAGCCGTCTGCCGGAAGTCGATGCCGTCCATCCGGGCCAGCATGTCGATCACTTCGCGGAAAATGCCGCGCGTCTTGATGCCGATGCCCGCGTTGTGCCCGTAAATGGCGGGCGGGTGTTCCAGGTGCCTGGTTGCCTCCCGTACCAGCCGGTAGGCCCCGCCCGCAAACGTCTCACTAAGCATGACTGCCGTTGCGCCCGCCTCGACCACTGCATGGAGCGTTTCAGGCAGTTCGTGCGGCGCGCCGCTGATATGGGGCGCAAAGATCAATCCCAGACCACCGCGCTTATCGCGTGCGCGCTCAATCGCTGCCACGGCAAGCCGTGTCCGCTCGGCGACGGGCGAATAGTCCAGGTTGGGATACAGGTCTTCGTCCTCTTTCACAAAGAGGAACAGCGGGCACTCGGCGGCCTCGGCCACCAGCGCGGCAACCTCCTCCGGCGTGATCCCGGCAGTGGGCTTCAGGATCGTGCCGAAGGCGACCTGATCGGGCGCAAAGCCGGTGCGCTGCCGCAAGCCCTGCGGCCCGTAGGCGGGGCCAGGGAAGGTGCGAATAACGTGTTCGGGGATTTGCAGGCTGATCAGGCGTGAATCCTGGTTCTCGAACACGTCGAAGATGATCGCCGCCGCGATGGTATGCAGGATGTCGCAGGAGGTGAGATGGCCGTCCGGCTGCAACATCATCTTGAGCGGGAAAGCCACGTGCAGCAGGCCGAGCCGTCCGGTGGAGTCAAAGGCATCGACCCCGGCGGGTTTGGCCGAACACTGTTCCAGCAGGGAGCCGGGCGGCGGGTGATGGATGCCGCTGGTGGCGTGATAGCTGATCTCTTCGACGGCCTGTTCCAGCTTGTTGGTGCGAAAGGCGAAGAAGTACGTCGCTACGATGGCGTCGTCGATCACGGGCGCGGGTTTCGCGGCCAGCCGTTCGGCAACCACTTTGCGCAGCAGCATTTCACGAGCGTCGTTATCGTACCAGAGTGTTTCCAGGGTGGCGGTGTCCATGCGGTTAGTCTCTTTCTTGTCGGGTACAACAGCGCCTCGATGTTGCACAGAACCTCACCCCCGCCCCTCTCCGGTTGGCTGGGGAGAGGACAGGTTTAGGAAGGGGTAGGCCGGCTCATCGTTCAAACTGGAAGTCGTCAACAAACCAGGAGGAATGATGAACCACAAGCTATTGTACCAATGGGCTGACGAGATCGCTTTGCACCTACCGGCCAGACCATGCCGACCACCTCCTGAGCCTGCTCGTGGCGGTCTATGTCTGGATGGTCGCGCTGGGTTCTCAAGCCGTTGCCGTCCAGCGCGGACGGTCTCCCTGATCCGTCGTCACGCTGAACTACTGGCTCGCTGCTTGAGTTTGTTCCGGCAGGGGTTAGACTTCTTCACCGAATTCCTCGAAGACCTTTCGCGTTTTATCGGTTTGGTCTTTCACCCCGATTTTCGTTTTCTCTGAAACCTGTCCTCTCCTCAGCCAACCGGAGAGGGGATACTGGCGAGACAAATAGTTCTGCCCGCTGAGGCCAGTGATCAGCGTGACGGTGTTGTAAACCCCCTGCGGAACGTTTAAGATTAGATACGCATAAATGAAAGGGCACATTGTAGATGGGATGGCGTGATTTATTCTCGCGGTTATTGGGCGGCGGAATGCAGGCGCACCCACAGGAGGCCGAATTGCGCCGACTGTCGGAGGCCGCCGAGGAGGCGCGTCGCAACCGGCAGCCAGACCGCGCGCTAGAGATTTACCAGCAAGGCTTGACGCTGGCCCAGGAGTCCGGTTTTTTGCAGGGCCAGGAGGTCTTTCTGGGCCAGATCGGGGCGCTGTATACCGAACAGGGTCGCTTCGACCTGGCCGAGCAGGCGCTCAACGATGCGCTGGCAATCGCCAACCGGATCGGGGAAAGCGTCCGGCGGGCGCGGGCGCTGCTCAACCTGGGCGCGTACAACCTGACACGGGGCAACCTGGCCCAGGCACAGCGTTATCTCGAACAATCGCTCGAACTGGGCCGTCCGACGGGTGATCCGGTGACGGTCAGTCTGGCGCTGGGCAATCTGGCCGACGTTTACCTCAAACAGGATAACCCCTCCTATGCCCTGCGCCTGCTCAAAGAGGCAGTGGTACTGACTCAGATCGGGCAGAACACGCAGCAAGCGTCCTACGTGATCGGGCGCATGGGGCAGGCGCACCTGGGCGTGGGCGACGTGGAGCGCGGGCGCAAGTTCCTGGTGCAGGCGATACAACTGGCGCAGCAGTATAACCAGCCCGACCACGAGTTGATCTGGACGAACCTGCTGGCCGAGCAACTTTACAAAGAGGGCCAGCTTGGGGAGTCGCTCCGGCTCTACCAGCGGGCCGAGGCACTCTCCCAGCAGGTGAGCAAGCCCGCTGAACCGTCCCTGAGCAGTTTGCTGAACCAGAGCACGGCCTACGAACGCCTGGGTGACCACCAGAAAGCGTTGGAATTCACGCAGCGGGCGCTCGATAGAGCGCGCGCCGCTGGCGATGTAGCTGCCGAGGCCGCAGCGTTGGCAAGCCTGGGCGCAGTGCAACGGGCGCTCGGCCATTTCGATGAGGCTGCCTCCGCACTGCAAGCAGCCATCGATCTGTATGGACGCGACGCCAGGAACGACACCGAACGGGCCAACACGATGATTGCCCTCGGCACACTGTATCAGGATCAGGGTCAGGTCGAGAAAGCCCTGGCCGCTTTCGATGAGGCCATCCAGGCCGCAGGCGTCGATAACCCTGCCGGGCGAGCGCACGCGCTGCGGCGCATTGGCGCGGCCTTGCAGAAGCAGGGCAACCTTCAGGGCGCGCTGGACAGGTGGAACGAGGCGCTGGCGCTGTTCGAGCAGGCCAACGACGCGACGCAGATGGCCCGTCTGTTGTGCGACATGGGCGCTGCTCGCCGTGCGCTATCCGGCATCAACGCGGCGCTGCCCGATTACGAGCGGGCCACTGTTTTGCTCAACAACGTGCGCGATGTGGCGACGCGCGGCCTGGTGCTGTCCAACGTGGCGATCCTGTATACTGACCTGGGCGAAGTGGAGACGGCCCAATCCTTTTACCAGGAATCGATCCAACTGGCCCGCCAGCTTGCCAACCGCCGGGCCGAAAGCCTGCGCCTGGGCAATTTTGCCTGGTTCTATACGATGACGGGCCAGCCCCGCGAGGGGATCAAGCTGCTGGAAGAGGCCATCGCCATCAGCCGCCAACTGAACGATCCGCTGCTGGTGGCCGTGCAGACGAGCAACCTGGCGCAAGCCTATCACGAACTGAAAGACTACCAGACGGCGGAAGGGCTGTACGGGCAGGCTATTGCCAGCGCCGAACAATTGCACGACGAGCGCTGGCTGGCGATTTTCCAGTCGAACCTGGGGCGAACGCTGCTGGCACAAGGCCGGGTGGACGAGGCGCTGCGGCTCTTCGAGAAATCCCTCCCCGTCAGCCGCGCGCTTGGCGATCAGGAAGCCATCGCCCGGACGCTGACACGTATGGGTGAGGCATATTTGCGGCAGGGCCGGACGGCGGATGCTGAAAAGGTCGGGCAGGAGGCCGAGATGATCGCACGCAAGTGGGGCTACCGCAAGGGCCAGGCCGATGCACTGGTGGTGCGGGCGGAGGCTGCTCAGTCCAACGGCGACTCTGCTACCGCCGAGCGGTACCGCAAGGAAGCCCACAAGCTATATACGATCCTGCACGACCCGCTGGCGGCGCAGTTGGTGCAGGCGAAGGACTGAGGGCCGGGTGATAGGACAACCTCGCTCCCGTCATCCACAACTTACTTAGCCGATTCACCCGGTACAACACAGCGCCGTCTCCCCCCAGTGGTGACGCTCCCGCTGGCCTTCCGGCCCACCTTCGGCCATTGTCGCTGAATCTTCGACATTGGCGCTCCTCGCTCCCAACTGCGCGTTCAACCTGGTTTCTGGTTCGATTTGTCGTATGCCGTATCGCATACACGGCTTTTGTGCCGTCGATTTGCTTATCTGTGAGGGATTGGAACCAGTGCCGCTCTTCAGACCGGGCGTAGCCGAGGCGTGAGGGTGCTGCGCCCGCATTTCAGCTCAGATGGCGGGGTGCGCCTCGGCAACGACTTCAAGAATGGTCAGGGTTGGTTCTGCGCCAACTGACCGGAACATGAGAACACCGCCTGGTGTTGGGACTGACTGGCGGTACTCTTCCAGGGCATTGCGGCTGCGCCAGATTGATATTCCCCGCCACAATGTGGGATCGGCAGTACTCTGAACAAGGAACGTCTGCACCATCTGGGAGGGCAAACGGTTGAAACCCTGAGTGTAAGCCTGAGTAAGAGCAGCCCACTGATCAGCCGCCACGTGAGCTTCCAGGACAGTCATTACCATGCTCTCAGGGCCAGACTCGTTGCTCATTGTGTCTCCTGTTTCTAGGGCGAGCGCATACAGACGAAAATATCGTCTTCGACGATCATGGGCGATTATAGCGCCTATCGATAACAAGAATCTTAAGTGATGTGCCTGTTGTGGGCAATGCATCCCTCATGACGACAGCCCTTCTACTCCACCGCTGCTGCCGCTGCCTGCCGCCGCAGGATCAGGCGCGGCAGTTCGCGCACCTCGTTCATGCGCAGCAGCAGCGCCATCGCCAGGTACACGACCACGCCCAGGCCGATTTCGGTGGCGGCGCGCACCATGAGCATGACGCGGCTGCTTCCCGGCGCGAAGCGGTCAAACATGGCGCTGATCATTGCCATTGCCAGGCCCATCACCATCGAGGCGAACAATGCCTTGAGCGCTGTCGTGAGGAGCACCGATTCGTTGAGGCCCTGCCAGCGCCGCCTCAGGATGAACATGAGAGCCAACAGTTCGACGCCCACCGCCAGGCTGTTCGCCAAGCCCAGGCCCGCCACCTGGAAGGCGTTGATCAGCAGCAGGGCCAGCACCAGATTGACCGTCGCCGTGATCAGCGCGATCCACAGCGGCGTGATGGTGTCTTTGTCGGCGTAGAAGGAGCGCGCCACGACCTCGACGGCGCTGTGAGTCACAATAGCGAGTGCAAAGAATTGCAGCACGCGGAACACGCGCCCGGCGCTCTCCGAATCGAACGCGCCGCCTTCCAGGATGCCGACCAGCGGACGCCCGCCCACGATCATGGCAACCGCCGCCGGAATGGATGCGATCAGGATGAAGCGCAGCGCGCCGCTCATGGCGTCGCGTTTGCCACGCAGGTCGCCCGCCGCGCTCAGGGTCGCCAGCGTTGGGAAGATGACAATACCCATCGCCGTGCCGATCAGGGTTTCGGGCAGTTGCATCAGGCTCCACGCGCGGTTATAGGAGGCCACCGAACCGGATTCCAGCCTGGAGGCCAGGCTGACGGCGACGAACGCATTGAAATTGATCAGGCCCAGGCCAAGCGCGCGCGGGATCATGAGCGTGATCACCTGCCGGAGCGATGGATCGCGCCAGTTGAGGATGGGCCGCCAACGCGCCCGCACGCGAATCAGACCCGGCACTTGAATGCCGAAGTGCAGCGCCGCGCCGATGACCGCGCCGAGGGCAGCGCCGTACACGCCAAAGTAGCGCGCCAGCACCGCCACGCCGAACAGATTGCCCGCGTCAAACAGGATCGGGGCGAGCGTGGGCAGCAAAAAGCGCTGGTGGGTGTGCAGAATGCCCGTGCATAACCCGCTGACCGAAAAGATGATCAGGCTGAAAAGCAGAATGCGCATCAGGTTGGCGGTCTGCATGAGCTTGTCGGGGTGCAGCACCATACTCACGAAGTCAGCCCCCAGCGGTTTTGACAGGTCAACGTAAGGATTCTTGAAGCCCGGTGCAACCAGCCCGGCGACCCAGGGTGCAGTCAGGAACACAAAAATGCTCAGGGTCAGCGCCACCAGGAAGATGGTGTTGAGCACGTTAGAGGCGAGCCGCCACGCCCTATCGTGGTCATCGTGCGCGAGGAACGTGCCGAAGATTGGAATGAAGGCGTAGGCCAGCGCACCGCCTGCGATCAGGTTGAATAATTGCTCCGGGATCAGGTTGGCTGCCGTGTAGGTGTCCCAGGCGCTGCCGACGCCGAAGCGATCCAGCCCGACCCACTTTTCCACCAGAGCAAACAGTTTGGCGAAGGCCAACAGCCCGATCACCAGCGCCGCGTTGCGGGCGATGCCGGAGGCGGTTGGGCGCGACGTGCCCGTTGCCGTCGATACCGTCGATTGCGCCATTGGTGTTGTGCCCTTTCGTCTGCATTCACGCCCGAATTATGCGGACGGACAAAGCGCGTGTCAAGCAAGCGGAGGGTGAGCGCAGGCAAAGCTGCGCCCGACGCTAAAGCATCGGGCTGAATCAACGAAGCCCGCTGAAGCGGGCTAAATGCCCTCACACTGGATCGAACCTAAAAGGATCAGATTGAGTCGCCTTTAGCCCAGGGCCTTCATGAGTCATTTGTCCCGATAGCCAGTATCTCTAATGCCGAAGCGCGTCCTCGACCTCGGCCAGCCGCCGCGCCAGGAAGGAGCGCTCGATGGCGTTCTGGCACAGTTCGAGCGCGCGTCTGTAGGCAGCCTGGGCTTCGTCCAGCCAGCCTGAACGCCGCAGCAGATCAGCGCGGGCAGCATGGAACAGGTAGTAATCGTTCAATTTGCCCGAATCTTCCAGTTGATCAAGCAGGATCAGGCCCCGGTTGATGCCTTCGGCCATTGCGACGGCGACAGCACGGTTCAGTTCCACGATGGGCGATGGGTTCATCTCGTAGAGGATGTTATACAACACCGCGATCTGTGCCCAGTCGGTGTCTTCGGGGCGTCTGGCCCGGGCGTGCAGCGCGCTGATGGCCGCCTGAGTCTGGTACGGGCCGGGCTGGCGCATTGCCATCGCGCGCTCAAGCAGTTCCAACCCTTCGGCGATCTCGGCCTGATCCCACAGCGTCCGATCCTGTTCTTCGAGCAGCACCAGTTCGCCGTCGGCGCTGACCCGTGCCTTGCGCCGCGAGTCGTGGAGCAGCAACAGCGCCAGCAAGCCCAGCACTTCCGGGTTTTCGCCCGGCGAGGACTCTTTCGCCAGCAGGCTCGCCAGCACCCGCGCCAGGCGGATCGCTTCCGCGCACAGGTCGTGCCGGATGAGCGCCTCGCCGATGGGCGCGGTGTAGCCCGCATTGAAGATCAGATACAGCACGGCCAGCACGGCGTCAATGCGCTCCGCCAGGGCATCGGCGGGCGGGACGCGGTAGGGAATGCCCGCATCTCGAATCTTGCGTTTGGCCCGCACCAGCCGCTGCGCCATCGTGGGCAGCGGAACCAGGAAGGCGCTGGCGATCTCCGGCGTGGTCAGCCCGCCCAGGACTTGCAGAGTGAGGGCGACCCGTGCTTCCTGGGCCAGCGCGGGATGGCAGCAGGTGAAGATCAACTTCAAGCGCTCGTCGGGAATCTCGTCGATGTCCACGCCATCTTCCTCCTGCTGCTCCAACTCGATCAGCGCCTTGAGTGCGGCTTTCTTACGCTCCAATACCGTTTCGCGGCGGAATCTGTCGGTGGCCTTGTTGCGGGCCACCGTCATGATCCAGCCTGCCGGGTTACGTGGAATGCCTTCCGCCGACCAGCGTTCCAGGGCCAGCACGAGCGCATCCTGCACGGCGTCCTGCGCCACCTCAAGATCGCGGGTGATGCCATACAGCGTTGCGATGACGCGCGGCGCTGCTTCTTCAAAAGTACGGGCAACCAGGTCGTGCATTGGCCTCGTGCGCTCCTGGAAACGTTAATCGAACATCATTTCTGGGCGGACCTCAACCGAGCCGAACCGGGCATCCGGGATTTTGGCGGCCCACGCCATGGCCTCGTCCAGGTCTTTGACATCCACGACGTAGAAACCGCCAAGCTGCTCCTTTGTCTCGGCAAATGGGCCGTCGGTGGTCACTGCTTTGCCGTTGGGCACGCGAACCGTCGTGGCGGTGCTGATTGGTTGCAGGGCCGCGCCACTGACGTGGACCTTGCGCTGCTTCATCTCCTCGGTGAGGGCACCGTACTCCTGGAAAATGGCAGCCTGCTCCGTCTGGCTCATGCTGGCATAAGCGGCTTCGTTGGAATAGATCAACAGTACGTAATGCATGGGATTGTCCTTTCTTTGCGTCACTATTCGGGCAGCAAACTATGTTGGTGCGCTGCTCCTATGATAATGACGAATGACAATCGCCCGAATCGACAGCCGGACGACTCTGGCTTTCCGACTTAACAAACGCTTCAGCACATTTTAAGAAAATCGTCCTATACTATGCGATATGCAGCCGCGTTTGTCGGCTGTTTAGGTTCCCCTTATATTTTAGAGTGGAGGAGAAAGACTGATGAACGACCTGATGAAACGCCGCGTAGCTTCCAGTTCGGGCTTGAGCCGCCGTGATTTCCTGCGGTTCCTGGGTGGGACGGCTGGCGTGGCAATGGTGGGTGGCATGTTCCCCGGTGTGGGCATCGGGGCACGATCTGCACGTGCCGCGAGCGGCAAGATTTCCGTTTATTCCGCGCTGAACGAGTCGACCAATAATGCTTTTGTGGAAGCCTTCAAGAAGGATAATGCCGGAATCGACGTGGAACTGCTGCCGCTGGCGGCGGCTGGTGAACTGCAAACCCGTATCCGCACCGAAAAGGATTCGCCAAAGGCCGACATTTTCATCGGTGGGTCGAGCGAGTTCCACAGCCCGCTGGGCCAGGAAGGACTGCTGGAAGCTTACAAGTCGCCCAATGCTGCCGCAGTTGACCCGTTATACAAAGACCCGAACGGCTTCTGGACAGGTTGGTACATCGGCATTTTCGGATTTGTCTACAATACGGAGCGCTTCGGCAAGGAAATGAGCGGCGCGAAGCCGCCTGCGACGTGGGACGACCTGCTGGCGCCAGCCTGGAAGGGCAACCTGGCCTTTCCCGACCCGGTCAAGACGGGCGGCGGTTACATCTTCCTGGCGACGCAGATCTTCCGATTTGCCGTTGCACTGGGGCTGGTACAGGCTCCGGGCGCTGCCGCCACCGCAGCCGCAACGATGGCTGCCACCGCGCAGGCGACTGTAGACTATACCAAAGCCGAAGATGCAGCGATGGACTTCATGAAAAAGCTGCATGCCAACATTGCCCAGTATGTCGGAACCGCGCCGCAGGCCATCCAACTGGTCGCGGATGGGCAGTTTATCGGCGCGCCCAACTGGAGCCACGACATCCTCACGGCAAAGGCGAAGGGCCTGCCCATCGACCTGGCCGTGCCAGCGGAGACAGGTTTCGAGGTCGGTGCGATCAGCATCATCAAGGGTGGGCCGAATACGGAAGCAGCCAAAGTCTTTGTCGATTGGGTGCTGACCAAGCCCGCCGGAGAACTCAACGTCAAGCTGTCCAACCGGCTGTCGGTGCTCAAAGACGTGCCACCCGCGCCCGGTGCGCCAACATTGGACAAGGTCAAGCTCGTGCCGTATGATCGTGCCTGGGCAACCGCCAATAAAGATCGCCTGCTGAAGAAGTGGCAGGCGGCCATTAGCTAAATAACAACCTCACCCCCTGGTCCCCTCTCCACCCTGTGGAGAGAGGAACTAGTTGGCGCTGCCATCGGGATTGCTCCCCTCTCTGCGAAGCGGAGAGGGGTTGGGGGTGAGGTAAAAATGAGGAGTCGATGCGCCGTCTGCTGCGCGAACCACCGCTTATCATCACCTGGTTGATCGTGCTGGCCCTGCTGGGTTTTTTTGTCATCTACCCGCAGATCCGGGTCGTGCTCGTGCCGGGGTTGGATGGCTACTTCGAGTTTATTCGCGGCCAGACCTGGGTGAAGCCGCTCATCAATTCTATACAGATGACGCTGCTTTCGACGACCACCGCCGTCCTGCTGGGCTTCATCTACGCCTACGCGATGGTCTACAGCGCCATGCCCTGGAAGCCGTTTTTCCGCCTGATTGGAATCCTGCCGCTGCTCTCCCCGCCCTTCGTGGTCGCGGCCAGCTATATTCTGCTGTTCGGGCCGCGTGGGATCATCTCGTACCGGGTGTTCGGGCAGTCGCCCAACGTGCTGGGCCTGGGCGGGCTGTGGGGTGTGCAGACGATTGCCTTCTTCCCGTTTGCCTACCAGTTGCTGGCTGATGTCCTCTCGCGGAGCGACCCCCGGCTGGAACAAGCGGCGCACAACCTGGGTGCAAGCCACTGGCAGGTCTTTCGCACCGTCGTCCTGCCCATCATCCGGCCCGGACTGGCAGCGGCTACCCTGATGACGGCCATCTACATCCTGGAGGATTTCGGCAACCCGGCGCTGATCGGCGGGCAGTTCACGGTGCTATCTACCCAGGCTTACGGCCTGATCTCCGGGTTTGGCGACTTGCCGGGCGCGGCAGCCGTCAGCACGATCCTGCTGTTGATCGCGCTGCTCATGTACATCGGCAGGCTCAGGCTGGAAGGCCAGCGCTCCTACGTGACGGTGACAGGCCGCACCAGTTCCATTCCTCGCCCGCCCATCCCGCGCGGGCTGACGTGGGCCTGTTTCGCCGTGTGCTGCGTGCTGGCCCTGCTGATCCTGGCGGTATACGGCGTGCTGGTCGTCAGCGCCGTCGTGGAGGCGTTCCCGGCCAACCTCAGCCCGACGCTCAAACACTTCGATTACGTCAGTTCCCACGCCCTGTCGCTGCGCAATACGCTGGTCTATGGCGGCTCGGCGGCCATTATCTGCGGGCTGTTCGCCATGCTGCTCGGCTGGCTGGTGCAGCGCCGTGAATGGCCGGGACGGCGCATCGTGGACTTCGTGGCGATTCTCCCGGCGGCTGTGCCGGGCATCTTTTTCGGGATCGGTTACGCCAGCGCCTTCAACCAGCGCTGGCTGGACTGGCTGCACCGGGGCACGCTCATCACCATCTCCATGATCTTCTGGAATATCCCCGTCGGCTATCAGGCGGCGGTGAGCGGCCTTCAACAGATCGACAGGTCGATTGACGAGGCGGCGACCAGCCTGGGCGCGAGCAGCCTGCGCAGCTTCCGTGACATCCTGTTCCCGATGCTGCGCAGCGCCTTGCTAACCGGCGTGGTCACGACGTTCGTCCGAGCCGTCACCACGCTGTCCGTCGTGATCTTCCTGTTCACGCCCGGCACAACGGTAGCGACCATCACCATTTTCCAGCTTGTGAATGATTTCAACTGGGGCGGCGCGACGGCCTTCACGGTGACGGTCATTGGGCTGGCCGTCGTCGTGGTGACGGCGGTCTGGTTCGTGGGTGGGCGGCGCGTCGGCTACCGTGCCCTGGCGGGCGGATGACGCTAGAATCAGGAATGTAATGGCAACACCTCACCAGCAAACCAGTTCCGCAACGCTACCAGCCGCACAGCCGCAAGCAGGCTATCTACGCTTGGAGGGCATTGTCAAGCGCTTTGGCGCGCTCACAGTGGTGGACGGCGTCCTGCTGGACATCCCACAGGGGGCATTCGTCACGCTGCTTGGGCCGAGCGGCTGCGGCAAGACAACGCTGCTGCGCATCATCGCCGGGTTTTACGAGCCGGATGGCGGCACGATCCAGCTCGACGGCAAGCGCATCGACCACCTGCCCTCACATCAGCGGGGGACGGCGATGGTCTTTCAGGATTACGCGCTGTTTCCACACATGACTGTCGGCGACAACGTGGGCTATGGACTGCGGCTGGCGGGCGCTGCCCAGGCGGACATTAAGCGGCGCGTGGCAGGTACACTGGAATTCGTCGGGTTGGCCGGGCTGGCGGATCGGTGGCCGAACCAGCTTTCGGGCGGGCAGCAGCAGCGGGTCGCACTGGCCCGCGCGTTGATCGTGGAGCCGAAGGTGCTGCTGCTTGACGAGCCACTCAGCAACCTGGATGCCAATCTGCGTGAGCGAATGCGTTGGGAACTGCGCGCGTTGCAACAGCGGCTGAATATCACGTTCCTGTACGTCACCCACGACCAGGCCGAGGCGCTGGCGATGTCGGACTGGATCGCCGTCATGAGCGGCGGGCGGATCGAGCAGTGGGGTACGCCGCAGGAAGTTTATAACAGGCCGCGCACGCCCTCCGTGGCAAACTTTATCGGCGCGGCCAACCTCCGGCCTGCGCGTGTCCTCGAAAAGAACGGGGCAACGGTGCGCATTGAGTTGTATGACCATGCCCTGTCGATGCCCGCACCCGCCACGCCGGTGGGCGATGAGGTGTTGCTGTGCATCCGCCCCGAAGCGATCAAGATCGGGATCGCCGCGCCGGATCGTGCTCAGGTTTCACTGGCCGGAACCGTGACTCGCTCCGCGTTCCTCGGATCGCTGATCCGGTACTGGGTGCAGATTGGCAACGAAGAGTGGGTGGTGGATCAGTCCGATCCGGGTGCAGAGACGATTCCCTACGAAGGCGACGTGACCCTGGCCTTTGATCCGGCGCGGGTGCACCTGATCAGCTAGGCTGTTGGCCCAGGCTCAGGCGCGCTGCTGTTGATCCGTTCCGGCGCGACGTACACCTGCCGCATAGCGATCAAACTCAGTGAGCAGGAAGCCGCCCAGGGCTGCGATGACCACCACCAGCGTCACCCAGGCTGGTAACTGATCGAGCGGCATAGCCGTGCCAAGCACCTGATAGTCCACCGAGGCTGTGCCAGCGCCAATCAACGCCAGCCCCAGGCACAGCCCGATCAGGTTCAAGTTGTACTCGTAGCCGCCCTTCATATTGAAGAAGCCGTTTTTCCCATGAACGTGCACGATGGCGACCAGCATATCACTGATCAGCAAGGCAGCGACCAGCGGCGTCAGAAGACCAATCAGGATCAGGAACCCACCCACGAATTCGACGAGGCCCAGCAGCCAGGCGAAAGGCGCGGGGTGCGCCAGGCCAAGATGACGCAACATGCCGGTGGTCTCCGTCATCCCTCCGCCGCCGAACCAGCCGAACAGTTTTTGCGCGCCGTGCATCAGAAAGGTGATGCCCAGGATTATTCGGATGACCAGCAAGGCCAGATCAGTAGCTGTCATGATTTTGCCTCCTTTTCTTGGTATGCTTTCCGTATAAATTTTGACGACGTTTGAGGGCATTTACTTACTTTTTATAAGCGCGCCAGGATGCGACATTTATCGAGTTCTTAGCATTTTCTAAGGAAGGTGAGCTGGGAAACCACTAAACAAACTCGAAAATCTTGTATCAAATCTGCCTTTACTTTTTTCACTTTGTTGACGGCGCGCTGACCTGTGCTAGAGTGATCATGTAAGTCGGTCTATAAGTTATGTATTGTGCAACCAACCTGGAGGTAATTCGTATGTCCGCTGCACTACCTCCCGACGCCGAAGATGACCCCAGACGCATCACCGCTACCAACCCCGCGCTTCTGTCCTGTCCCGCCTGCAAACAGCCCTACCAGCCAGACGAGGTGATCTGTTCCCACTGCGGCACAAGTCTCATCCGCAATGGGCAGACCGGTTATCTGAGCCTTCCCATCGAGCCGCTGGAACCAGGGCGCGAACCGCGTGGCGACGCTTTTGTCAACCGCCAGCGGCCCATTTTGCTGCACGTCAAAACCCACATGCTGGTACTGCCGCCCGTCGAAAGCCTGGTCATTGGCCGTTATAGCAATAACACGAGCGATGGGCAGCCCGACATCGACCTCGACCCGCTGGGAGCGAAGGAGGCGGGCGTCTCGCGGCGGCACATCCAGATCACTTATCGCAAGGATATGGTGTATGTGAGCGACCTGGGCAGCAGCAACGGGACATGGCTGAACGGCCACCGTCTGTTTGCACACACACAACGGCTGCTGCGCAGCGGGGACGAACTGCGCCTGGGCACGCTCAAGATCACGGTCACGTTCTGAGTTGCTTGTTCACTCTGAGTAATCTATCGCCAGGAACCAGCCGGGAGTCGGCTGATTCCTACCCACCCATCCCCCGGTCAATCCGCCTGCCCGCCCGTTCAGCTTTTGTGCATCAGGCTGTGTATCTGACGATTACCGTCTATAATGAACGCTGATTCGCCCGACGAAGCAGCCTGAACCAATAGAGCCAAAAATCCGTTTGATGCTGGTGGAGAGATCGGAGCCTTGGGGATGAGACGCTTACGGTGGGTTCCACTTATTGTTTGCCTGGTGTTGATCGTATTCCTGGGATCGGCGGTGCTGTACGGGCGGGCCATGCCCGCGCCCGCTGCGCCGGACTTGAGCGAGGCCGGGCTGGACGTGTGCAATGGAAAGCTGTGCCTTTTCCACGTCACGCCGGGCATCACGACTTACGACCAGGCAAAGCACGCGCTGGCTCCCTACATCACGCGCGACGAGACCAACCACTTTCACGGCCAGGTCGGTGGGGCCGAAATCCGCGTCGAGACGGATGGGAGCGGATTGGAGACACGCGCCATCCAGGTCCAGGCCCCGTACAACGTGCAGAGTTCGCTTTCCATCCGCTTTAGCCAGATCATCCAGCAGTTTGGAATGCCGTGTTATATCGCCGACGTTGGGATACGCAGCGGCGGCCTGTCGCTGGTTTACCCATCCTTCAGCATCCAGGTTTCGGCGGATCAGGAGCGAATCTCACTGGACTCTCCGATCAGCTCGATCATGCTCGTAGAAGACAACAACCTCGACGCTGCCAACCGGACGTGCGAGAGCGCTGAGGGGGTCGTGCCCTGGCGCGGCTTTGCTTCGGTGCAGGTATACCGGTCACTGCAACAGAACTCGCAGTGGAGCGAGCCATACGGCAGTTATCCTCGATAAAAGCCAGAAGGTCAGCCGGATTCGCACGGGCTGGCCTGACCAACCGGACCCCTGTCAACCGCGATGATTCGAGGCGGCGAAGAATTCGTCTTGCAGGCGTCTGGTTTCCTGATCGGCTTTGATCGCGCGGATGGCGCGGGCCAGTGCCTGCGCCCGCGCGGACAGGTAACGTTCGCCTTTTTCGGCAGTGGCGACGCTGCCATCGCCCCGGTAATGGGTGGGATGGTCGGCGTACCACCAGATGCCCGTATAGACGCCTGCCTCGGTCAACGGTTTGAGCCGTTCAAGCGGCAGCCCCTCGCCGTCAGCGCGCAGCGCCTCGGCACGAACCAGATCGGGCCGGATGACCATGATAGCGCTGGTCTCGCGCTCGCCCGCGTGCCCATCGACGGTTGACTGCCACTGCGCAGCAACAATCGCATCGTCTTCCGGGGAGAGCGGCGGCTCGGCCACGTACACCACGTAGCCACGCGGCGTTGCAAGCTGCATCTGCCCGAAGAAACGGATCAGATGATTGTTCCCGCCGTGCGCATTGACCAGGACGATTTTGGTGAGGCCGTTGCGGGCGATCTCGCGGCACACGTTGTCGAGCAGGCGCACGATCAGGTCTGCGTCGATGGCAATTGTCCCTGGGCAGTGCTGCGCTTCGAGAATCTGGGTGAAGATGAAATCGGGAAACACGATAGCCGGTTCGAGCGCGGCGGCGCGACGGCACAGTTCGCGGCCAATGTACATGTCCGTGCCGAGCGGCAGATGATGCGCGTGCCGTTCGATGCACGACAGGGGCAGCAGGCAAACGCCCTGGGCGGCTGTCACCGCCGCCGGAAACTGATCGCTGGTAAGTTCTTCCCAATGCATAGTTTTTTCTCTTCGGCTAGAGCACACTCAACACTCAGTACGGTCTGCTCATTCTAACCCAGCGAAGGTGGGGAGCGTAAGACACATACAATCTCTCAGGAGAGGCGCAACAGGCGCGGGAATTTGTGGATTCATGACACGCTGCGGCTTTACGCCTTTCCATTTTGGAGCACTCGCCGCTATCATAAGAGAACAACCTTCGTGCGTTTGTCCTACACGAAGAGTGGGCGAGTTCCTATATACTAAGGGTGTTCGTACTTATTTCAAATGAGGGAGCTTATGTCCCGAATTATTGATTTGACAGTCACCATTGGCCCCGA
Organism: Chloroflexota bacterium; assembly: GCA_021325095.1. Lineage (GTDB taxonomy): Bacteria > Chloroflexota > Anaerolineae > Aggregatilineales > UBA2796 > JAJPHV01. Next base: position 85,868 of record JAJPHV010000028.1, read on the forward strand.
CACACTCAGCCCGCCCTCCGTCAACAAGCGTTTACAGTTGACCCCCAACTATCGCGGCCCCGGCTACTGGCGCGCCTCGTCCGTCGATATGGTGCTGCACACCGGATCGCATGTCGATTTCACCGCGCACGTGGTTGAAGGGGGCGAGGATGCGTCGGACGTGGCCCTGGATCGCGTCTGCGGCCAGGCTCTCGTCGTCAACGTCAGCCATCTTGGGCCGGATCAACCGATCAGCCTGGAGGCGATCAAGGAACACGCCCAGGCGGTGCAGCGCGGCGACATCGTGCTGGTGCGCACCGACTGGACGGAAAAGATGTGGGGCAATTTCCCCGACTACTATCTGCACTCGCCGTATTGCGCACCGGAAGCCGCGCAGTGGCTGGTCGAGCGCGGCGCGCGGGCTATCGGCTTCGACTGCTTCAGCGAGTACTGCGCCCGGCTGCCCAACTTCACCTCCGAAGATTTCATCATCCACAAGATCATCCTCGAAAACGGCGCAATCCTGATGCAGCAGATGACCAACCTGTCGCGGTTGCCTGCTGGCCGGCGATTCCAGTTCTTTGCACCTTTTGTCAAGATGGTGGGCGCGGAGGGTTCGCCCGCCCGCTTTTTCGCGTGGGTGGACGACGAGGAGGTGGGAGCGTGAGCGTTACCGATTTTTTCGTGCCTCGTTCATTGGACGAGGCGTTGAGTCTGCTGGCCGAACGCGGCTCCGATCTGCTGGTCATGGGCGGCGGCACCGTCATGATGAGGATGGTCAATGACGGGCTGCTGTTCCCGCGCCAGGCGATGAGCCTGCGCCGGGCCGGGCTGGACGGCGTGCGTAGCGCCAACAACCGCGTCGAGATCGGCGCAACGACCAGCATCGCGCGCCTCAGCCAGCTTGACGCGGTGCCGCTGCTGGCGCAGGCCGCAAGACTCTTCGGCGGCCCGGCCATCCGGCACATGGCGACGGTAGGCGGCAACCTGTTTGTGCCGCAGCCCGCCGGAGATATGGCCGTGCCGCTGCTGGCCCTGGATGCCGAGGTGGAGTTGGCGAGCGTCAAAAAACGCCGCCGCGCCCGGCTGGATGCTTTCCTGGCAGGGCAGTCCGCCCGCGCCGACGACGAACTGCTGACCGCTATACATGTGCCGGTTGCAGCGGGGCGCAGTGCCTATTTACGTATGGGGCGGCGCGAAGCGAACACCCCTTCTATCGTGGCGGTGGCCGTGCGGGTCCTGACTGCCAAAGACGGGACGTGCACCGAAGCGCGGATTGCGCTGGGAGCGGCACGCCTGTACGCGATGCGCGCCAGTCAGGCGGAGGCGGCGCTGGTCGGGAGGCGGCTGGATGCATCCAGCATCGACGAGGCAGCACAAATGGCAATGGGTGAGTGCGACCCCTTCACCGATGCGCTGGCAAGCGCGTGGTACCGGCGCAAGATGGTCGGCGTGCACGTGCGGCGGGCGCTGGAACAGGTTGTGAATTAGGGTTTGGTTAAGAGGATTTTTTTATGGCGACAATTACCGTCACATTTCAGTTGAACGGCAAGACGACGGCCCTGGCCGTCGAGCCGCTGACCACGTTACGCACGGCGCTGCGCGAACATCTACACCTGCACGCCACCAAAGCGGGCTGCGGTCAGGGCGGCTGTGGAAGCTGCACTGTCCTGGTCGATGGCGAGCCGATCCTGTCCTGTCTGCTGCCGGTGGCGCTGGTCGAGGGACAGTCCGTGACGACGCTGGAAGGTATCGGCGGACCGGGCGAATTGCATCCCCTGCAAGCCGCCTTCTACGATCACTTTGCGGCGCAGTGTGGCTACTGTACGTCGGGCATGATCCTGGCCGCCAAGGCGCTCCTGGATCGGAACCCGACGCCGAGCCGCGAGGAGATCATGGAGGCGTTGAGCGGCAACCTGTGCCGCTGCACCGGCTATCTACCCATCATCGAGGCCATCGAGGACGCGGCCCGACAAATGGAGGCAGTAGTATGAAGCAACTGGGCATTGTCGGCCAATCGGTCAAACGGCGCGATGGCGTGGGGCATGTCACAGGCCAGACGCAGTACGTGGACGACGTATTCTACCCGAACATGCTCTGGCTTCAGATGGTGCGCAGCCCGGTGGCGCGCGGCAAAATCCGGCGGATCGATACGTCCAGGGCCGAGGCGATGCCCGGCGTGGCGGCGGTCATCACGGCCCAGGACGTGCCGAACAACTGGTACACCATCCTGTGCCTGATCGGGATCGAGCCGAACGACGAACCCGTGCTGGCCCACGAAGAAGTGATGTACGAGGGCGAGCCGATCTGTGCGGTGGTCGCGGAAACCGAGGACATCGCCCGCGAGGCGGCGGCGCAAATCTTGCTCGACCTGGACATTGAGGAGCAGCCGCCCGTCCTGGACGTGGAATACGCGATCAGGCCGGAAGCGCCCGCCATCAAGAAGTGGGGCAACAACACCTTCATGTACGACGGCATGAACCACCGGCGGCTGCGCTTCGGCGACGTGGAGGCGGGCTTTGCCCAGGCGGATTACATCGTGGAGGGCACATACCAGCTTTCACCGATTGAGCACGCGCCCATCGAAACGCACGTCTGCGTCGTCAAGCCGGAGCCGGATGGCCGCCTGACGGTGCACACCAATACGCAGGCGTTGTACTTCACGATGGACAACACGGCCATTATCTTGAAAGTTCCGAGCAACCGTCTGCGCATGATCGGCGGCACAGTGGGCGGCGGCTTCGGCGGCAAGGTCGATGTCATCACCGAACCCATCACCTGCATCGCCGCGATGAAGACCCGCCGGCCCGTCAAGTGGCGTTGGAGCCGCGAGGAGGAGTTCCGGTATTCGTCCACGCGCGCTGCCGTCAAAATGGAATACAAGGACGGCGTGATGAAGGACGGGCGGATCGTGGCCCGCAAAGTGCGCTCGCTGCAAGATGCCGGAGCCTACCACCGGCACTCACCCTACGGGGTGCAGAAGCACATGGCGAACCTGCCCGGCCCATACAACATCCCGAACGTCTGGGTGGATGCCTACTGCGTCTACACCAACCGCCAGCCCTCGTCGGCCATGCGCGGCTTTGGCGTCACCGAGGCCAGCTTCGCCATCGAGGTGCAGATGGACAGAATCGCGCGCACCATCGGCATGGACCCCTGGGAGATACGCCTGATCAACGCCTATCGCAACGGCCAGATGCGCCCGGTACGCAAAATTGTCGAGGACGCGACACTGGTCGAAACGCTGCAAGCTGCGGCTCAACTGGTCGGGCATGAACTGCCGGAACACCTGCGGGCCATGAGTTCCGACGACTATCACGGGAGGGATGAACGATGACAATCCATCGTGGGCGTGGCATCGCATCCGTTAACTACCCGACGGGCATGAACCTGGGCGGCGATCCGAGTCAGGCGCTCATCTTTTGCCAGCCGACGGGCGGTTTCAGCGTCAAGCTCGCCAGCACCGACCTGGGACAGGGCTTAAAGACGGTCATCGGGCAGATCGCCGCCGAAACCCTGGGCGTGCCGCTGGACATGGTGGTGATCGATACGGGCGACACCGACTCGGCCCCGCATTGTATGGGCACGTTTGCCAGCCGGGGCACGCACCGCATCGGCAATGCGGTGATTATGGCGGCGAAGGAAGCCAAAAAGGCGCTGCTGGAGGTGGCCGCCGAAGAACTGGAAGCCGCCCCGGAAGACCTGGTCGTGGCCGACGGCGAAGTCTACGTGAAAGGGATGCCATCCCGCAAGAAAAGCGTCTTCGACGTGGCGCTGGCGGCGCATTTCAAGCACGGTAAGACCATTTCCGGACGCGGCATTTTTATGAAGCCGAAGAGTCCGATTGACCCGGAAACGGGAGCCTGCGACCCGGACTCCACCGAGGCGCACGCCACGACGGTGGCCGACGTGGAGGTGGACGACGAGACGGGCGAGGTGCGGGTGGTGCGCCTATCCAGCGCCTACGAGGTGGGCCGTCAGGTGAACCCCGAAATGGTCAGAGGGCAGATCGTGGGCGGCTCGGTGATGGGCATGGCGCACGCCCTGATGGAAACGGTGTTCCCCTACTACCCCTCACTCGAACATCACACGGGCAGTTTTTCCGAGTACATCATCCCGACGGCGATGGACGTGCCGGAAATTCAGAGCGTCGTGCTGGAATATCCCTCGTCGAACGGCCCCTACGGCGTCAAGGGCGTAGGCGAGATGACGGCCAACTCGCCGATACCGGCCATCGTCAACGCCATCTACGACGCGGTGGGCGTCTGGATCACCGATCTACCGGTGACGCCGGAGAAGGTTTTGCGCGCATTGGAGCAGAAAGCTGCTGGCAATTAAGGAGAACTCATGATCAAGCTAATCTCGCTGATGAAACGCAAGGAAGGCATGAGCCGCGAGGAATTCGCACACTGGGCGGTGCACGACCACGCCCCCATCGGCAAGCGAATGCCGGGCATCCGGCAATACCGGATCAACGTGCTGCGCGCCGACCAGCCCGAAACCGAATACGACGGCGTCTTCGAGCTGTGGTTCGATAACATGGAAGCGCTGCAAGCGGCGCTGGATTCGAGCGTCGGCACGGAGGCGCGCGAGGACGCAATGGCTCACGCCGCCAAGCGTATTCACCTGCGCTGCGAGGAAAATATCATCATTCCGGTGTCGGAGATGATGTAGCGAATGTCCGGCAATGACCCTCTAATAGAGTGACGGCGGGCCAGCCGCAAGAGTCGCAGATCAACGGCTGGCCCCGACAGTCGTTTCCCTGAGTGTGAAGGGAGATAGCGCGGTGCTAAAGCACAGCTACCAGGGAAAAAGGCAGGCTGGCGATGGCGCAAAAGGCCGTACCCTTCAGAAAATCCGTCAGGTGTTTGCGGTAATCGTGGAATAGATACTCCATACCTTCCGCGCCAGGAAGGATCACGAATCTCGGCTTGAGCAGTGTGATAACGAACAGATCGAGCACCACTGCATCAAACAGGTTGAATATCGCCAGCATGAGGAAAATGTGCAGGTACGCAGTGCCAAAGGACACTGCCCCTGCGGGATACGTCCGTAGCTGCAACGTGGTCAGGAAAACCCCACCGAACAGGACGCCCATGACCATCAGGCCGAGAACAAGCCGCTCGCGCTTCTCGACGGCTGAAAGCGGCGGCACTTTGTCGCGGATCGGCTTCGGGTAGTCCTGCAACCACAGCCGCGCGTTGTACCTTAGCGAGCCAAGAATGATAACGCCCAGCACGAGACTCAATACGGTGCCGTTCATCAGGATACGTTGTAGAGCCAATGTGTCCAACATTACTGCCTCTTTTTGTTCGTATGATTCATATTTTAGGCTAACCTAAATTCTGTGTCAAGCGATACGGGTTTGAATCCGTTCCAAAATTGAGGTGGTGGAAGGGAGAATAGTTGGACGATGCTCATGCCATCCGTAACGAATGAAGCCCTCATCGAAAGGGCAAAGGCGGTGGTTAACCCCAAGCGAATTGGCGATCACCTGGTCGGCGACGTTGGTTCCGCTCTGGTGACGAATAAAGGCAACATTTACCTGGGCGTGTGCATGGACATCAGCTCAGGCATTGGCTTCTGCGCTGAACACAGCGCTATTGCGGCAATGGTCACTGCCGGGGAATACCGCATCGCAAAGATCGTTGCCGTCTGGAAAGACAACGAGGGGCGAACGTACATCCTGGCTCCCTGCGGACGGTGCAGGGAGTTTATGCGGCAGATTCACAAGGACAACCTGGCAACGGAGGTGATTATGGACAGCGATAAAGTTTTGAAGTTAGCCGACTTGCTGCCCTATCACGACTGGTTTCATCTCATGTCGGGCCAATGATCAGCGCTCGGTCTCTGGGGCACTGGTGCTAGGTGGATAGCTTGCCGACGACGATGATGTTGCCTTGGGGCGTGTCGCTGCCGTTCTCCGGCTCGGCAGTGATACGCGCCCAGGTATATTTGTCAATCGGTTCCGTGACGTGGAACAGCAGTGCGCCCTGCCCCTCCGCATCGACGCGGAACGTGCCCGCACTGACTTTCTCATCGCCGCGTGTCAGCCACAACTGGTACGTCTTGCCAGTTTCTAGCGTGGGAAATCCTCTGGCATACAGGAGGCCGATTTCGCTCTCGGCATTCCACATCATGAAAGCGGAGGCATCGGTATTCTGTTGCGAAGGCGGCAGGCGCACCCATCGCAAGTTGGCGGTGCTCGCCAGCACGAAGGCATTCGGCTGCGCAGCAAGTTCTTTCTGGCGCTGAGTCAGGTCAGCGACCTGCTTCAGCCAGTAGACGTTGGTGACGATCAGTGCGATCACGGCTGCTGCAACGGCCCACCACAGACGGTGGATGCGTGGCCGTCGGTGCTGCTTGGCCGGTACGGGCGCCTCAATGGCCGCCATGAGCCGCTCGATTAACTGTGGCGGCGGCTCGATCTGCGGCACGCCAGTGCGCATCTCGGCCTGGATGCGGCGGAAATCCGCCAGTTGGTCGGCAGCTTCCGGGCAGTAGGCCAGGTTGGCTTCGACCAGGCGCGATTCTTCGGAGTTGGTCAGACCAAAAGCATAATCGGGAATGAGTTCCCGGACCGCATCACAGTCGGACACCGGGTTGCTCAGAGGGTTGGCACTCATGACTTTCTCATCTACTCTTCATAATCCCTATCGATCATACGCTCGCCTATGGATGTGTAGATGTCTGTTTGACTGACTCCAACCATAGTTCACGCAGGTGTTGCAATCCGGTGCGCAGCCGTGTCTTCACTGTCCCAAGCGGAATATCCGTTTCGTCTGCGATCTCGCTGTGGCTCATGCCCCGGAAAAAGGCCAGTTCGATCAGCGATGCCTGTTCGGCAGGCAGTTGGTTGACCAGCAGCCGCAGGGCGATGCCATCCTGCCAGCCGGTTTCGGCGCGTGGAAGGGAGATAGCCTCTTCGATGTCCTCAATGGGGTCGGGGTGAAGCGTAGGCTGCCGCCGCTCCTGGCGAAGACGATCAATGGCCGTGAAGTGGGTGATGGTCAGCAGCCAGTTTTTGAGATTGCCTTTGTTGGGGTCCCAGAGCGCCTTCTGACGCCAGACTTTCAGGAAGGTATCCTGCGTCACTTCCTCGGCCAGCGCTGCGTTCTGCAAGATGCGATAGGCCAGGCTGTAGATCGCCTTGCCGTATTGCTGATAGATCGCGCGAAACGCCTGCTGGTCGTGCGCAGCGATTCGCCTCATGAACTGAACATCGTCAAATTGCGATTGCATGAGTTTTCGCTCCAACCATCAGTCTAGCAAGTCCCATGCTGCATGTAAAGTGACGAATGCACTCATGCAATCCAAATCAACCCGTGCCAGCGATTTACTTATTAGACGAATTCCCCCTGTGGCGTTGTGAAACTGAAAGCGACTTACTGTAAAAAGGAGCGCACTGGTTGTGCGCTCCTACGAGTCTATGCCTGGGAGCTTCCCGGTTTCCTCACCCCCTGTCCCCCTCCCCGCTTCGCAGAGAGGGAGAACTGACGGACACTGTGGCGGCCTGGTGCCCCTCACGACAGGCCGCAAGGCTTTCCCGGCCTTTTACGCAGGCAGCGCCACAAAATCAAAGACCAGTTTCACGTCGTCCTTCGTTTGCAGCATCGGGAGCTTCAACGGGCCAACGCCAAAGTCCGACATCAGGATTTGGGTCGTGGCCGAGCCTTCCAGCCGCTTGTCGCCCAGTTTCAAGGTCACGTCCCAGATCACGGGCCTGGTCGTCTCCTTCACCGTCAGATCGCCGCTGATCTTGAACGAGACCTGATCGCCAACCGCTACCCGCGCGGGCAAGCCTTCGATGGATTTGGTCACAAACGTGGCCTTCGGATACTGTGCCGAGTTGAGTCCATTGCGGCGGATGAAATTGTCGCGCCGGGTCTCGTCTGACGTGAACTGGCTGACATCGATCACGATCTCGCCGACCTGGCTGTTGGAGGGGTTAGCAAAGTCGATCAGGATGTCGCCCGCGATGCCTTTTGTCCGGCCAATGGCCGTGTTCAGGCGATTGTTCTCGTTGAAAAACGTCTCGTCCACCTCGTATCGCACCTCGGATTGGGAAGCATCGATCCGGTAGCGTTGTGCGCCTGCCGGACTGGTCGTGCTGGCCGCCGTGCCCGGCTGGGTCGCAGCCTGGGTTTGCCCGGCGGTTGGCTGGTCAGCAACCACCGTCGGGGCGGGCAGCGTCGGCGCAACTGGCACTTCCGTGCTGACGGCAACCGGGGCGAAGATCGTCCGATCCAGGACAAACAACCCAAGCCCACCCAACACGACCAGAACCCCGATTCCGGTTAACACTCGCTTGAACGTCATAATCCTTTGGCTCCTCTCCACTACGGTTCCGTTTTACAAGCGTCGGTTGAACGGCAGACTGTGCGCCGTGTTCGTGGGAGACTCTCCATAATGCATCCCTCGTTCGCCACGCCGCTGCCGCGCCCCAAAATACCAGCGCCACGCCATCGCATGGTTATGTGCACCTCAAATATTCTTAAATCGACCTTAAATGGATTGCTCCTTGCCAGGGAAAGGGGCAAGATTCTAGGAGACCGCGTTGCCACACAGCGTGGCAGGCCGTTGTGACGTAAGGGTACGTTATGCCGACAATCGTTCTGATCGAGGATGACCGGTCAATCGCCACGCCGCTGGTTCGGGCACTGGAAGGGTTAGGCTATACTGTGCTGTCCGCCTCTGACGGCGCGACGGGCCTGGAACTGGCGCTGACACGCCAGCCTGACCTGGTGATCCTGGACATCATGCTGCCCGAAATGGACGGTTGGGAAGTCTGCAAAGCCATCCGTAAGACCAGCGTCGTCCCGATCCTCATGCTCACCGCGCTCACCGACGAGGTTGATCGCATCGTGGGCCTGGAACTGGGCGCGGACGATTACCAGACCAAACCGTTCAGTATGCGCGAACTGATCGCCCGTATCAAAGCGCTGCTGCGCCGGGTTGAGTTCGATGCGGCTCATAACCCGCCGAAGAAGGTGGTCACGGTGGATGATCTCAGGATCGATCTGGATCGTCGCCAGGTCTTCAAGGGCGACACCGAATTGAACTTGCGCTTCAAGGAGTTCGAGTTACTGAGTCTGCTCGTGAACAACGCGGGGGAAGTGGTCACACGGGCGGAGATCTTTGATAAGGTGTGGGGGACAGAATGGCTGGGCGACATGCGCACCCTGGACGTGCATATCCGCTGGCTGCGCGAGAAGTTGGAGGACGATCCGGGCAACCCGAAGTATATTCAAACGGTGCGCAGCGTGGGTTATCGCTTCGTCTCAGGAAACTCGGCATGAGGTTGCGGCTGATCACAACCAGCATCCGTACCCGGCTCCTCGTCGCCTACGTGGGGATCATTCTGATCGGCTTCTCCGGGCTGACGGTGCTGGCGGGCGGGCAGATCACGGCGGCAGTCCGCGCCGATTACTCACAGCGCCTTCAGTACGAGATACGCCTCATCGCGCAGGGCACGAGCCAGTCCATTGCCGCGTACATCCGAGGCGAACTGACCGAAGCCGAACTGACCGCCATCTTCAAAGCCTACGAAACGCAGTCGGGCGGCACTCTGGCACTGTATTCGATAGGAGAGTCCCCGCATTCCTACGGGGAATACGAGCGCCCGCCAGTTGGCTCCTTCTTTAACATGCCGGAAATGGAGACGGCGCTGCGCGGGGAGACGATGCTGGTCGAACGCAAAAATGAAGAAGGGGAAGACACGCTCTACACGGCCTCGGCCATCGTCCTGAACCGCCAGGTGAAAGGGCTGATTCAACTCGGCGTACCGTCTCAGAACATTCAGGGCCTCGTCCTGCAACGCTGGGCGATCCTCGGCCTCAGCTTTGTCCTGGTCACGAGTGCCGCGCTGCTGGCGGCCCTGTGGCTCTCGCGTTCGATCATTCAGCCGCTCTTCGCTCTGCGCGAATCGGCAGTCCGGCTGTCGCAGGGCGACTTTTCGCACCGCGTCACGGTGACCTGGAAAGACGAGATTGGGGAGGTTGCCCAGGCGTTCAATGAAATGGCCCGCCAGGTGCAGAGTATGCTGGAAGAACAACGCGCCTTTGCCAGCAACACCTCCCACGAACTGAGAACGCCGCTGACCGCCATCCGGCTCCGCACCGAAGCGCTCCGCAACGACCCCACGCTGGACGAAACGACGGCCCGTCGATATATCGAGGAAATTGACGACGAAGTTGCCAGCCTGGGCAACCTGGTACAGGACCTGACGCTTCTATCGCGGTTTGACGCCGGGCGCGCCGAACTGGGGCACGATCAGATCGATTTTGCGCGGCTGGCTGGCAGCCTGTGCCAGCAGCTATCGCCACAGGCTGCCGAGAAGCATCTTGAACTCACGCTGTCGCCGCCAGAGCAGCCCGTGCTGGTCAATGCCAGCCTCAACCACCTGACAGTGGTGTTTCGGAACCTCCTGGACAACGCCATCAAATACACGCCCGACGGCGGCCAAATAAGCTGGCGCATCCAAGCGGGGGAAAGCGGCGTTTACCACACCATTCAGGACACCGGTTCCGGCATCGCTCCACAGCACCTCCCCCACATCTTCGAGCGATTCTACCGGGCAGACAAGGCGCGCTCCCGCGACATCCCAGGAACGGGGCTGGGGCTGGCGCTGGTCAAGTCCGTCGTGGAAGCCTACGGCGGGCGCATTACGGTTGAGAGCGAGGGCGTCGGCAAGGGCACGACGGCCTGTGTGTTCTGGCCCCACAGCGCCACTACCCCTAAAAACAGCGGCTGATTCCCTCCCCGCACTCCATTGTAGATACCTTGCTGTCCCTTATCTTGATGCCTGTGAAGGCAACCTATAGTCATGGGTTTGAAGGGCGATTCGCTTTATGACTTCTTTCGACCCACTTCATAACAGGCGAGGATGTTGCCTGAGCCTTGCCACGTGCGTGTGGCGATGAGCTTGAGAGTCACCGGTGGGCGACCAACGAACAGCGGTGTACCCTCGCCCGCGATGACCGGAAAAATCGTGAGGTGCAGTTCGTCTACCAGATCGTGAACCAGCAGATCATTCCAGAGCATACGGCTCTCAAACACGAAGATGTCTCTGCCGCTTTGCTGCTTGAGGGCAGCAATTTCCTTGTGCGCATCCGCCCTTTTGATGATGCGTGTATTCTGCCAGGGCGCTAACTCCTCAGCAGTCAGCTTATCCGAAACGACGACTTTCTCCACCGTCTTAATAAGCCCCGCAAATTCTCGCCGGATGGCAGTGGCGTTGGGGTCATCCGGCACGCCGGACCAGTACTCCTTGTTACCTAGAAATGCAGAGCGACCACCCAACAACAGCGTATCGGCAGCGCGTAGCCGTTCAGTGTTATAGAAGTCGAAGTTCTGGTCGCCTGAGTAATCCTCGTGGAAAAAGTCAAACAACGCAGCCAGACTTCTATCCTTGCCTTCGTAATAGCCATCCAACGAGACCAGGTTGCTGACGATAAGTTTGCGCATATTCTCCACCAGCATCAAGAAGTGTGTGTGATAAGAACCGCCGATTATAGAACATTTGTATCGTCAGGCAAAGGACTTGACTCCGAACAGTTGTTCATATACACTATGTGCAACCAAACAGTTGCACATAGGAGGTGAAGTACGTGCAGAAGATAGCGGTCAAGCGCAGTATCTGGATCAACGCGCCGCGTGAACGGGTCTGGCAGGCCGTCACAGACCCGGAGCAGATCGCGCAGTGGTTTTCGCCGGGCGCGTCGTTCTCGCAAAACGGCAACCGAATCTCCGTGCGCATCGGAGAAATGGAAATGGAGGTGGCGATCATTGAACTGTTCGATCCACCGCGACAAATCACGACCCGCAATTTGCCGGAGAGGACGATTACCACGACCTACATGCTCGAAGAAGAGAATGGCGGCACACGCTTCACGGTCATCGAGTCCGGCTACGAAGCCCTACCAGAAGATACGCGCCAGCAGCGGGCAGATCAGGACAACAAAGGTTGGGAGATGGCGTTGGAGAACTTGCAAGCCTACCTTGACGGCAGGAGTTTGCCCCATCCAGCAGGATTCTGAGACTCAGGCAGACGTTCGATGCCAGCGGCTCAGACAGTTGCAGCGATAAAATATCGGTGGAGTGCTTGAAGGTAGGAGCCAATTGCACCGATGGACGCGCCCATTTTTGCCGCGCTGGCCGATCCGATGCGCCGAAAATTACTGTTGAATCTAGCGGAAGGCAGCCCCAAGACGGCAACCCAGCTTGCAAAGGAGTATCCGATCTCGCGCCAGGGCATTTTGAAGCATCTTCATATTCTGGAAGAAGCGGGCCTGGTCACCGTACACCAGGAAGGCCGGGAGAAGCGCTACAGCCTGACCCCCGAACCGCTGACCGAGCTTGAGCAGTGGATCAAAGAGGTCAGCGCAAAGTGGGATCAACGCTTGCTGCGGCTGAAGACGCTGCTCGAAAACGCGGAGTCTGCGGAGCAGGCCGCACATCATACGTCCGATGTGGATTGAAGGTTGAGGAAAGAGGGAGCCATGAAGATCAATCTAAACAGTGTGCTCGTGGAGGATCAGGACAAAGCATTGAAGTTCTATACGGAGGTTCTGGGCTTTGTCAAGAAAACTGATATTCCGGCAGGAGACTACAAATTCCTGACCGTTGTCTCACCCGAAGAACCGGATGGCACGCAGCTATTGCTTGAGCCGAACAACAATCCGGCGGCCAGGACATTCCAGAGGGCGCTCTTTGAGCAGGGGATACCTTTGGCATCGTTTGCCGTCACCGACGTTCAGAAGGAATACGAACGGATGAAAGAGCTGGGTGTGAAGTTCACGATGGAGCCAACCCAGGCTGGCCCCGTGACGCTGGCCGTCTTTGACGACACGTGCGGCAACCTGATCCAGTTGGCGCAGCAATAGGGCAGTTCACTTCCTTTAGCCATTCTTCAGAAAAAAGCATTCAACGCGGCCCTACGTCAACCGCCGCCCACTGACCGAATCAAACAGGTGAACGTGCCCAGGATCAACATTTAACGCAACGGTGTCATCAATGCGCACTGAAATGCCCTGGGGAAGCCGCGCGACGACCTGGAACCGGGCGGTGTCCACATAGACCAGTTGGGCGCGCTCCGACAGCAGCGGCTCGACCAGCGCCACCGAACCGCGCAGCGGCCCATCTGGATCAAGATAGATGTGTTCAGACCGGACGCCGAGCGTGACGTGTTCACGCGGTGCAAACTGGCGGCCCTGAATCGATATGCTGAAATCGCCGCATCGCCAGCCCTGCTCGGTCAGTTCGCCCTGAAACAGGTTCATGGGTGGCGTACCCAGGAACGAGGCGACCATCGTCGTGAGCGGGTGTTCCATCAGGTAGTGCGCTGTCCCGACCTGCTCGATACGGCCCTCATTCATGATCGCCAGCCGGTCACAGAGCGCCAGGGCTTCGGTCTGGTCGTGCGTGACGTAGACACCCGTCACTTTGTAGCGCGTGATCAGGCGCTTCAACTCGGCGCGGGTCTTGACCCGCAGTTTGGCATCCAGGTTGGAAAGCGGCTCGTCGAACAGGAACAGCCTGGGATCGCGGGCAATACGGCGCGCCAGCGCCACCCGCTGGCGCTGCCCACCGGACAGCCAGGCCGGGCGTTTGTCGAGCAGTTCCGCGAAGCCAATGCCCATCACGCGCGACACCTCGCGGATACGTTCGGGGATCTCCTCGTCACGCCTGTGAATGCGGAAAAAGAAGCCGACATTTTCCCGGCTGTTCATCATCGGGTAAAGCGCATAGTTCTGGAAGACGATGCCGATGCCTCGCTCGCCTGTCGGCACGTGCGCCATATCCTGATCGTCGTAGGTGATCAGACCGCTGTCGATGGGCATCAAACCGGCGATAACGCGCAAGAGCGTCGTTTTGCCGCAGCCCGACGGGCCGAGGATGCCCATCGTCTCGCCGTGCCGAATTTCCAGGTTGACCCTGTCCAGCACCAGTTTGCGGTAGGGTTCGCGCGCAAGCGCCCCTGTCAGCCCGCCAGACCCCACAGCCCGTTGTTTACCGAGCAGGTTGATTCTTTCCGGCTCTGTGTACCGCGCCGAAACGTCGTAGAGGCGAATCGTACTCATAGGTGCGATCATAGCGCCGTCGCCCCTCGGTAGCAATTGCGGGCAAGAACCGCACGGTATTGGTCAAACTGGTGAATTGAAAATTAGTTCCGTTACTGGCACATTGGTAGAGAAACAGCTCAATGCAGCGTTCAGTGCAAGCGGCACTGAAAGGTGATGAGGTATGAGAGTGGGTGTGGTTGGCGCAACCGGGGTGCTGGCGAGAAATCTCATCCCGATGCTGGTCGAACGGGGCCACCAGGTGCGGGCACTGGCCCGCTCCCCGGAAAAGGTCTTGCACACGGCGCGGGTGGAGGCAGTTCGGCACGATTTGCTCGACCCCGCAATGGCCGCTCAACTACCCGGTCTGTTGGCCGGGTGCGATGTTGTGATTCACGCGGCGACGGCCATTCCTACCGACCCGACTGCGCCAGGGGGCTGGGAAAACAACAGCCGCCTGCGCACGGAAGGGACACGGCGCTTGCTCGATGCTGCGCTCCGGGCCGGAGTCCCCCAGTACATCCAGCAAAGCATCGTCATGGCTTACATCGATGGTGGTGATCGCTGGCTGGACGAATCGACGCCGCTCGATTCCTCGCCAGCGCGGGCCGGGGTGTGCGCGCCCGTCATAGCGATGGAAGGCATGGTCAAAGCGAACGATCCGGCACAACTGGCCTGGTGTATCGTGCGCGGCGGTCTGTTCGTCGGGCCGGGGACGGGGCAGGAGGCCCTGATCGCACGGCTGCGCGCGGGTCAGGAGGTAGTCCGGTGCGACGGCCAGAACTTCATCTCGCCCATCCACGTGGCAGACATCGCGGCGGCGTTTGTCGCGGTGATTGAGCGCAACCCGGCAGGCCAGGTTTTCAATGTTGTGGACGAGCCGCTCCGCCAGGGCGAGTACACGGATCGGCTGGCCCGGTTGGTCGGCGCGCCGGAGCCGCCGCGCGATCCGGGCCAGCCTTGCCCGCCATCTTACCGCTGCACCAACCAGGCGGCCAAAACGGTGCTGCGTTGGGAGCCTGTGCATGGCATCTGGCCTGTTGTCTGAGCGCCGGCTGCCTGTCACATCCACGCTGTGGTATTACCGCTCTATCCTACCGTACCAGAAGGAGACAAAACCACATGAATTTCACGCTATCTCTGCCAGAGTGGGCAGTTGAAGAGAACCGCCGTCTGCCCGCTACCATGCCTTCCCTTGAGGAACGGATGGCAGCGGTGATTCGCTTCTCCCGTCTAAATTTTGAAAAAGGCACAGGTGGGCCATTTGCTGCGGGGGTCTTTGAGCGCGACAGCGGCAAACCTCTCGTGATCGGCGTCAACCGTGTGGTGGCCTCGAACTGCTCGTCGGCACACGCCGAGGTCATGACGCTTTCGCTGGCTCAGAAAATCCTGGGAACCTACGACCTGGGCGGGCCGGGCCAGCCCGTGCACCAACTGGTGGTGAACTGGCTGCCCTGCGCGATGTGCTTCGGCGCGACGATCTGGTCGGGCATCCGCTCGCTGGTGATTGCGGGCAGCGGGCCAGAACTGGAACAGATCACAGGTTTCGACGAAGGGCCGATCCACCCGGACTGGAGCAGGGAACTGGCAAAACGCGGCATCGAACTCATCAACAACGTCCTGACGGCTGAAGCCATCGAGGTTTACCGTGCGTTCGCGGCCAGTGGCGCGCTCGTTTACAATCCCCGGCAAGGTAAGGTCGAGTGACGGCGCACGGCTTTCGGTGCGAGGGGTGGCGCATGGCGAAGTGACCTGAGCAGGCCAACTGCGGCGAGCGGCAGGCTCAAGACGGATTCATCGATTCCTGCGGCAGGTTCGCCATGCGCTGCACTTCGGCCTGTGCGCCGAGGCGCGCAAAGTGATCGCGCGCCTCGTTCCACATCGCCATACCCCGCGCCCGCTCTCCCCACCTCAATTCGTATTTGGCCCAGGCTCGCAGGGTCTGTGCCCGTTCACCCTCGATGCCTGCCTCGGCCAGTATGCGCGTGCTTTCGGTATAGCACTGAACAGCGTTGGATAACCGTGCTCCGCTGCCTTCAACGGCGATAGGAATGGGGAAACGCTCGGCCAATTGGCCGAGCACACGCCACGCCGCGCCGATGTACTCCTGTGACCCGACCTCCTGCCCCAGCGCCAGCGCCTGGCGTGCGGCGACCAGGCCCTCCTCGACCTTGTCCTGTCCCAGGCAGGCTTCAGCCAGGAAACGATACGTTTCGGACAGTTCACCCAGACCGGCCACCTCGGCCACGCTGATCACCTGACGCAGCGTCTTCTCGGCCTCCTGGTACTGCCCAAGCCCAACCAGCGCGCCGCCCAGATTGCTGCGATAGACCATCTCCGCCTCGCGCTGCCCGATCTCGTGGGCAATCGCCAGCGCGTCCTGATAGCGCGCGACGGCGGTCTGATAATCGCCCCGCGCGCCGGCCAGCACGCCCAGGTTGTTCAGGAGGGGCATGGCCCGCGCGCGATCACCCAGCTCCTCGGCCAGTTTATGGGCTTCCTCGAAGTGACGGGCCGCCTGATCGTAATGACCCAGGCTGTAATGCACGACGCCGAGCAAGTTCAGGGTTTGCGCGATCTGATCCCGGCTGTTCAGTTCGGTGCTCAACGCCAGCACCCGCTCACTTAAGGGCAGCGCTAACGCCATATCACCCAGGCGGAATGCCCCCCAGCCTCTCATCCACAGCGCCTGGGCAAGCTCTGGGCGAGCGTTGGCCGCCTGTGCCAGTGCCTCGGCCCATGTCGCGCTTTCAAGCGCGTCGCGCAGGTCGCCGTGATACATTTGCGCTTTGGACAGCCCAAGCCAGGCCCGCGCTTGCACGACAGCGTCCCCAACCGACTCAGCGGCGGCTCTCATCGCCGTGAATACCTGGCTGGCCTCAGCATAGCGAGCCTGCCAGTTCAACATCTCGCCCAATCCTTCGTAAAGCTCGAAGCGCGGCGCGGCCTGTGCGGCCTCGATCTTTCCTGCTTCCATGGCCGACCAGAGCGCCAGCGCCTTTTGATATGAGTTAATGGCGGCCACTGGCGCATAGGTTGCCTGGGCATGTTTCCCGGCGCGCGCGAGCCACCCGGCGGCCAGCGACAGTGCGCCCGCTTCTTCATAGTGTTCGCCAATCATGGCGGCGTACTCGTCCTGGGTGTCGCTATAGACCGTCTCCAGGGCTGTCGCCACCTGTCGGTGGAGTACCCGCCGTTCATCCTCTGCAAGCGCACCGAGCAGCCCCTCGCGCAGTTTGTCGTGAGCAAAGCGCCACTGCCCATCCATGACGTCCAGGACAGCCGCGTTGGAGCAGATCGCCAACCAGTCGTCCAGGTCGATGCCGGGCGCGCTGGCACGCAGCACGTTGAGATCGAGCAGGCGCCCGGCAACCGCAGCCAGATTCAGGAGCGCCTGGGCCGTGGCCGGGACTCGTTTCAGGCGCTGCCCCACAACCTGCTGCACGCCGCCCGTGAAGACGTGTTCGGGCAGCGCGCCCCGTCCGATCTCCGTCAAGCGTCCGGCCTGTTCGGCCAGGGCGCGCACCACCTCCACCAGAAAGAACACGTTCCCTTCTGTCTCTTTTTTGAGCAGTTCCAGCACGTCGGGTCGCCGTCCGGCATCGCCCAACATCGAGGCGCTCAGTCGGGCAATGCCTTCGCTGGTCAGCCGTTCCAGCCTCATGACCTGCATTCCGGGTAGGTCGGCGGGCAAATTCGGCCTCTCGTCGTCCCGATAGCTGCCGATCACCAGGAGCGGCAGATCGTGAACCATCGCGTTGAGCAGCTTCAACACGTCCAGGCTTTCCACTGCCCATTGCAGGTCTTCCAGAATCAACACGACGGGCTGCGGCTGTTTGTTGAACAGGCTGGCGATGGTCTGGAACAAACGTTGCTGCCCGGCCTGGCCCTCAAGTTCCGGCGCGTCGGGAACCGGGCGTCCGAGCAGATCGCCAATGTCTGGCACGATTTGTTTGAGGACGCTGGCCTCGATCTCGCTCAACTCGGTGGTGAGGGCCAGCCGCCGCAGCAATTCTCGCCAGAGCTGGTAAGACAGGCCGCCCTCGGCGACGCCTTGCCCGTGCAGCGCAAGCGCCCCTTTGACCATCGCCCGCGTGCGGAGTTCGTCCAGCAGGCGCGACTTGCCGACGCCGCTTTCGCCACCAATCAACCAGGCGCTTCCTTGACCTTCCATCGCCCGCGATAAAGCGTCAGTCAACTGCTCTAGCTCTTTGTCCCGCCCGACAAATTGCGCGGCCTGCAAGAAACTTTCGCGGATAGCGGCTGTTTCCTGCGGAATGGATTGGTCCGTCGCACTGCTCAACGCGGCGATGACTTCGTAGGCGTCCTGGTAGCGATTTTCTGGCGACTTGTCAAGGAGACGCCGCACGATGTTCGCAACGTCGGGCTTCGTATCGAGCGCGTCGATATTGGCCGGAGTCGAGATGACGTCCTGAACCAGGCGAGCGATATTGCCGGTGTCAAACGGATGACGCCCGGCCAGCAATTCGTAAGCCATCACGCCGACAGCATAGAGGTCGGCTGCTTCACCGGCGGCGGCGCCCTGCAATACTTCAGGCGCGATATAAGCAAATGTGCCTGAAATGTCGTCGCCAGTTGGTTCGCGTTCGCGTAACCGCGCAAGGCCAAAATCCAGCAGTTTCACTTCCCCGCCTGCCGTCACGAGGGCATTGTCTGGCTTGAGGTCACGGTGAATGATGCCGCGCCGATGCAGATAAGCCAGCGCCTGCAACATCTGAATCAGCAAACTGACCTTCACTTCCAGCGCTTGCCCTTGCCCTGCCTGTGTGATCGGTTGTGAATCATCGAGGAGACTCATGGTGAAGTAAGGCTGCCCGGTAGTGTCAAAGCCGTAGTCCAGCACGTTGATGATGTGCGGGTGACGTAATGAGGCGAGCGTCTGGAATTCGTGAGCCAATGCTACACGAGTCAGGGTTATGTCCACCCCCGTCTGCACGGACAGACCGGGGTCGTCGGGCCGCGCCAGGACTCGTTTGAGCGCAATCGTTTGACGGTTCAAGCGATCATAGGCACGATAAACGATGCCCATGCCACCCTCGCCCAACTTGTCGAGTAACTGGTAACGACTCCCAAAGATTTGATCGCCCAAGCGGTCCATATCGCGGCTACCCGATCCTTTTCTTTAAAGTTTGTCGGCGGGGTGTTGTAATATGGGAACTATAATCAGACGTGAGAATAAAAACAAATCCGACATGTCAGCGAAAGAAACTGTAAGCCCCGTCACGTTGAACACAGGGGTTTACAGTTTCCTTGTTCAGGTCAGGCTTCTGGCTTATCAGAACGTCTGCGCCGTCTCGAAAATCTGGACGCAGGTGGTGTGGGTGTTTACAGACTCGTCGATGGTGCACTGAAAGCCCAGTGTAGCCAGCGCGAACAGCGTTCCGGGGTCTTTGGTTTTATATTCATTGGCAGTGTAGGTGGCGAACAATGTGCCCTTCAGACCCACCACCTGCCACTTACCGTTGGGGCAGCCCGCCGCTTTGGTTGATGGCAGCAAGGGAACGGTGAATGAGAACGAGGCATTGCCATTCTGATCCGGGTGGAGGTCGGGGCTGGTCTGGCTGACGTCAACGTTGATCAGACTCTGCCCCGGGGCGATGTTGCCGGCAGGATTAGCACAGAGCGCGGTTAGCCCGCTTCCGGGCTGCGTGAAAAGGTGCAGGTTGACAATAGAGTAGGCCGTGTTGCCACCAAAGCCTTCCACTGTCGCCGTACCGTAGAATGTCGAATGGTCAACAGCCGCCGTACCCGGGAAATGCATCCCCGCGTACACATTCAAGGTCGCCTGGCTCAAGACGACCAGCAAAAGGATGACAACCAGCTTTTTAAACACGATCTTCTCTCCTTGTCCTCGTAACTAAAGATAGGTGCTGTGCTCAACGTTTTCGTGCTGCCAACGTCCTCCTCTCGGTTGAAATCTTACCATTTCAATGCTTCTGATAGCAAATCAGCTACAATGGGATTCAATCGAGCATACCGGACCTCGATGCCAGAGGTTACGGTTGAGTCGAATTTGGCCCGGCCCGCTTCTGATACAGCATCGTTTCGTTACAGCATCGTGATGATCGCCGCCGCCGAACACGTCTAGAATTGAAGTCGCCAGAAGGTGGGCGCTGCGCGCCTTGCTGATGGAACGGCTTCCGGCCTGGTCAGCACTTTGTTTAGTCAGACGATCTAAAGTCAGACTAGCCGAGGTGCACTCAACGCTCTATATCTATCTGAGGCGAGGCAAGATGCACCAGATGCCAAACACGACTTTCGGGTCTTCGTTCTCTCCTGAAAGTTCACCGTAGATCGAGGCTGTCGGCAGACGAAGGTATGGCCCACTGAATCGATCTGTTTAGCACGGCCTGTTTAGCACAGCGCAACCCAATACAGCATTGGCCCGGTTCGCTTCTAACCTGCAAGTGCTGATCTCTCACGGGAGAGAACATTCAGACCAGGTTCCGGGACTAAACGAGACACCGAAATCAGTCATCGCAAGACACCAGGGACTTGAGGAACGTCGAATGTCAGCAACACCTTTCGATTATGCGATCTTGGATGCCGAAACACGGACGATTGTTCAAATCCGTACCCAGGAAATCAAAATGCCGGTGCGGGAGATCCAGGACCTTGTCAACATCGGGCAAAAGCTCATTGAAGTCAAGGCCCGGCTCGGTTATGACCTGTTCGTCGCCTGGTTAGCTGCCGAATTTTCCTGGAACGAAGATGCGGCGTACCAGTTCATGACGTTGGGTGAACAACTCCGATTGACCAATTCAACCGAATCCAAACTCGCGCCCTCAACGCTACAGCGCCTGGTTGCTTCCGTCCGGCGCTACGTGAAGGTGGAGAATGACTACCTGAACGACCCGAAGGCCGTTCAGCCCACGCCCCTTTTGAAACCGCGACCGGCCAGCCTTCTCACACGAGCGTCGGGCCGCGAGGCCGAGTACGAGACGCCGAAATACATCCTCGACTGCGTGACGAAGGTATTGGGGACAATTGACCTGTGCATCTCGGTCTCTCCCGCCGCTACCGACAGCACGAGCGATGAACGCCTGCTCAAGCCCTGGTATGGCAAAGTGTTCCTGTCGTGCCCCTCGGATGGGACAGTCAAAGCGTGGATCGACAAGCTGTGCACCGCCTATGCCGCTGGCAGTGTCTCATCGGCAATCGCCTTGATCCCCTCGCGCACCGATGCAACGTGGTGGCGGCAGATGGCTCCTTCGTCGTTGTGCTTCATTCACGGCGCCTTGAGCTTTGGCAGCTATCCGAAAAACGCAGTACTTGCCGTAGCTGCCGTATATTTCGGGCGCAATCTGGCCTCGTTTGCCCGTGCATTCGGCACCGTGGGCAGCGTCTACGTGGCTTATCAGGACTACAAAACTGCCAAGAAGAGTCAGGACGGGCTGGTCACGCAGCATTAAGAGGCTCAGTAGATCATGGCTTCGGGGATCAGGCCCTCACCCCAACCCCTCGCCCTCAGGGAGAAGGGGTCAGGGGATGAGGGCCTTCAAGCCAACATCGTGATCTGCTGAGGCTGTTTGCAGCGCCAAAATGAGCAGGACGCCGATTCTTCATCGGCGTCCTGAACTGCCCCCCTGCGCTCTATCGAACCGGGCTTGCACCCCCCCAAAGCGCAGATCGGCAAGACGATCCGCTCGCAGGCCAATCTCGTAACCCCATCAACGTTTAATTCTCCGCAAACCATGACCGGGCAGAGTGGCCGTATTACCGGTTGGTGCGCTTGACCGAATGGCAGCCCAAAGTATGATCTCTACATAAGCGATAGAGCAATCCGGGTGGCACTGTCGATACTGGCTATAATGATATAGGGGCAGTGACTCATGAATGAACTGATGACGCTCGACGAAGCCTTCAGACAGCGCCTGGCGCTCAAGGAAGCAGGTAAGACCATCTATCTCCGCTGGTACTCCTCTGAGGAGTACGCTGTCTCCTTCGCACCTGAACAGCCCCACCCCAATCGCTACCGCATCATCCTGGCACGCGAGCAGCAGGGCACCGGGCAGCTTGTCACTCTACCCGCCGACACGCCCGTGTACGTGAAGTAAGCTGGCAATCTCTCCATCAGGGGTTGAGGAGGGAGCGCATCCGAATGGTAAATAACCCGGCGATGAATGAGTTGTGGTATGTATTGGAATGTCTGTCAGCGGCATCGATTGCCATTGACCGGCGGGACCTGGCCGGACAAAAACTCAACCGCGAGTCCAAGTTGGACCTGCTGGTCGATCTGGGCCTGGTCGATTGGACACAAAGCGCCGATGGCCGCCAGGAGATTTACACCCTCAATGCCAGAGGCCGCAAAGCGCTCACCCAGTACCGGCACACGACAGGCGAGCTGTGATTACGGTTTTGCCGCAGCACTGCACGTCCAGGCCAGCGGGATGACCATGCCCGGCTTGGCTGCTGTCCCCGCTCCCTGGAAATGGCCTGCGGCTTTGCGGGCGAACTGTTCATGAACAGTTCGCCCATTGTCATCCCTTTACGTGGCGCAAAGCCGCACGATTTATGACCCGTAGCACTTAGCTGAAAAGCGCCATCGCCTTTTCGATATTGGGCGCGATCTGTGCCAGGAGTGCCTGCACCTCGCTAACCGGCTTTCCGGCTTTGATAGCATCACGGAAGGCTTTCATCTGCGCTTCGATGCTTTCCATCAACTCCTTGTCCTTCTCTGCCAGCGGCCCTTCGACGTTCTCGAACTGATCGAGATAGGCAGAAGCGGCTGTCTCGTAGGCTTCATCCTGGTTGCCCTTTTCATAGAGTTCCAGCGCTTCGGTCAGTTCTTGCTGCGCGTTGGTCAGGTATTCGAGGGGCGTCAGCTTGGCTTCCAACGTGATCTTCAGGGCCTGGGCGAGGGTGCTGGTCAGGCTGTCAACGGCACTGGATAGCGTCGCCGGATCGAGTGGCTTC
The DNA here is from genome assembly GCA_021325095.1 of Chloroflexota bacterium. Classification (GTDB taxonomy): domain Bacteria; phylum Chloroflexota; class Anaerolineae; order Aggregatilineales; family UBA2796; genus JAJPHV01. Next base: position 108,844 of record JAJPHV010000028.1, read on the forward strand.
TCCGGCGGCTGGACGCTGGCATATGCGCCTGCCAGCGTCGCCCAGTGCGGATCGGCGGCCTTGTCCGCGCCATTGGTTAGTTCCGACAGCCTGGCACGGATCGAGTCGTAGCGCGCTTTCGCCACCATGTAAAAGCCCATACTGTCCTGGTATTCGATGGCTTCCACGATCTTGCCATCCTTGTAACCCTCAGCGTATTCCTGCTGCGAATCGATAAGCACGCCCGCCACCACCCGGAAATTGAAGACCGGGTCGCTGCGCACCGCTTCTGAGAGCAGCCGGGTACTGGCATCGTCAAGCGTTGCTAGTAACGCCTTGTGGGTCTGCTCGACAACGGCTTTGTCGCTGTCCTTACCCATCAGGTTGGCATAGCCGAGGAGCGCCTGCCTCAGCGTGTCGAGGAAGCAAGCGCGCCGCAGATCGCCCGCGATAATTGAGAGCAGTTCCGCGACGGGGTGGCCCGCGTGCATTGCCGCTTTCTCGTAATCGCCTGACTCCCGGAGCGGCAGCGTGAGCAGCAGATGACCACGAATCTTGTCCAGGATAACCTGTCTGCGGACGTCTTCGTTACCGCCCTGTCCTGACGGAGTCGCAGGTACGCAGTCAGGCGTGCCGCTCTGGGCGTGGAGCGCCGTTCGTGGCGCAGCCAACAGGACCGAAAGCAGCAGGACGACTGCTGTGAGTGCATAAATGGATCGGCTCAAGGGTTTGCTCCTTATTGCGAATGATTTGCAATAAGGCGAAGTGTATGAGATACTGGCGACGGAATCAAGGTCGCGGTTTAAGCCAACTCTTTACCAAATGAAGGTTCATCCCTTAAGTCTGCTTAAAACTTTTCTTCTGCCGCATTTCAAGTCGGGGTGTGGGCGGCAGTGAAAAGATCAAGCTCGACGTAGTTATTGGCAGGGACACGTTCGCCACGCAAGATGCGCTGCGCGAGATCGACCAGGTGTGCACCGTAGGCGTAGGGGCGGTAGCCAGTGGTGGCAATCAGGCGGGTGTCCGGGCGGGCCAGTTCATCCAGAGCCGCCCGATCCGCGCCCTGCCCGACAGCGACCACGTCGTCCAGGCGGCCCAGCGCGCGCACCGCATCCATCAGCGCCAGTGACGTATCTTCGTTGAAGCCGATCAGCGCGATGCGGCGATAGTCCGTCCAGCGTTGCAGCACATCAATGGTTCGTTCAACACTCAGGTCATGCACATTGCCAGAGTCAACATAGAGCAAATTATCGGGATTGTAGTGGATCATAGCCTTGAGCGTGGCAAGGGCCTGATCAATACGCAGCCTGACGACGTCCGTCACCCGGCTCTCGGTCAGGGCCAGAATCTTATCGACCTGCCCTGCCCAGTTGGCGTTGATCCACTTGCCCAGCGCAGCCCCGGCAAGCGCGCCCGCCTGTTTGTTGTCCACACCAAAATAGGTTGTCCACAGGATCGGGATGTCAACGGCGATGATGGGAATGCGCTTGCCCACCGTCAGGATCTGGTAGATTTTGTCGCCGATAAGCCGATTGATGTGAAAAATGATCGCCAGATTGACCTGTAGCTCGGCGAACTCATGGGCGTTGGCAAGCGCCAGGTCATCATTCAGGTCATTGTCGCGGGAGATGAGGGTCAGGTTCGGGTGCTCGGCTACCGCCGCTTCAAGACTGCTCTTCACCATGGCGCAAAACGGGGAGGAATCTTGCAGGTTCGAGAAACCGATTGTGAAGGATGCCTGCTGAGTCATGGTTCCCCTTTCGGAGAATGCGAGAGGCTATCAACATTACATAACAATTCTAACCGTCTTGGAGGGGCACGCAAGCGCTGATATAATCCCCACACCTGAATCCCGCCTCAACGTAAGGACAACCCTATGGATTTCCTGCTCTCCGAAGAACATCAGATGGCTCAAAAGATGGTCAGAGACTTCGCCCAGAAAGAGGTTTACCCGACCATCAAAGAGTGGGATCGCAAGCAGGAAATGAATCCGGCTGTGCTGCCGCGCATGGCCGAACTGGGCATCCTGGGCATCAATATCCCGGTGCGCTATGGCGGGCAGGGCTTCGACTACATCACGCTGGGCTTGGTCTGCGAGGAGCTTGAACGGGTCGATACGACGCTGCGTGTGGTCATGTCCGTCCACATGGGTCTGAACAGCATGGCCCTGCTTCAATGGGGGACGGAAGTCCAGAAGCAGAAGTTCCTGGTTCCGCAGGCGCGCGGCGAGAAATATGCGGCCTTTTGTCTCACCGAGCCGGGCGCGGGCAGCGACGTGGTTTCGATGCAGGCCAGCGCGAAGCGGCGCGGCGACGTGTACGTGCTCAACGGCGAGAAGATGTGGATCAGCCTGGCGACGAAGGCCCATCATTTCCTGGTGGTCGCCAAGACCGACCCCGCAGCCGGCCATCGCGGGCTGACGGCGTTCATCGTGACGCGCGACATGCCCGGCCTGACGACGGGCGACATACACGGCAAGCTCGGCGTGCGGGCCGGCTCAACCGGGTGGGTGGCGATGAACGACGTGGAAGTGCCCGTCGAGAACCGCCTGGGCGAAGAGGGCGAAGGCTTCTACATCGCCATGAGCTGCCTGGACAACGGGCGCTACACCGTCGCCGCTGGCGCGACGGGTCTGATCCGCGCCTGTCTGGAAGACAGCATCAAATACGCGCACAGCCGCTCGACCTTCGGTAAGGAGATCGGCAAGCATCAGCTTGTGCAGCAGAAGATCGCCTACATGCAGCAGTGGTACGACGCGGCCAAACTGCTCGTGCTGAAAGCGGGCTGGATGAAGAACGTCGGGCAGCGCAACACCCGCGAAACCAGCCTGGCAAAGTGGTATGCCACCGATCACAGCGTCAAGGCGGCGCTCGAAGCGGTGCAGATTCACGGCGCGTATGGCTTCAGCGACGAATATGACGTGGAGCGCTACCTGCGCAACAGCAAGGGCGCGGTCATCTACGAGGGCACGAGCGAGATTCACCAGTTGATGCAGGCCGAGTACGCGCTGGGCTACCGGGTAGATCGTCCGCTGCGCTGCGAACTGCCCGCCTACGACGCCGCGTACTGGCAGGCCGCGCCGAGCACGGTGGCGGCGTAACGTTGGAATTTCTGTTTTCGTCTACTCCGTCAAAAGGTATTGAGTACATGCAATCATGATCGATTTATCCAGAGTACCAACAGATCCATACTACCAGACTGACAACGGAGCGGCCTACCTGGGGGACAGCCTGGAATTAATGCAGTATCTGCCTGATGAGAGTGTAGACCTGATTTTGACATCGCCTCCGTTTGCACTTACACGTAGAAAGGAATATGGGAACAAGAGTGCAGACGAGTACGTTGAGTGGTTCCTGCATTTTGCTCATCAGTTCAAGCGGATAATGAGAGAAAACGCCTCGCTGGTCATTGATCTGGGAGGAGCGTACCTTCCGGGTTATCCGGTGAGGGCGATCTATCAGTTTGAGTTGTTAGTTAGGTTATGCAAAGAGTTGGGATTTTTCCTGGCACAAGAGTTTTATCACTACAACCCCTCCAAGCTGCCGACCCCAGCTGAGTGGGTCACAGTGCGACGTATCCGCGTCAAAGATGCGGTCAATGTCGTCTGGTGGTTATCGTTGACTGAATACCCTAAAGCCAATAACCGCAGTGTTCTCAAACCTTATAGTGAAAGTATGAAGTACCTGCTGGAAAATGGTTATAAACCTAAAATGCGTCCAAGCGGGCATGACATATCCGACAAATTCCAGAAGGATAATAGCGGCGCTATTCCGTCTAACCTGCTAGAACTCGCTAATACAGAATCGAACAGTGCATATTTGAGACGCTGCAAACAAGCCGGGATCAAGCCTCACCCCGCCCGCTTTCCTCTTGACTTTGCCAGATTTTTCGTCGATTTCTTGACTGAAAAAGGCGATCTGGTTCTAGACCCCTTCGCTGGCTCAAACACTACTGGTCACTGTGCCGAGATTTCTGGCCGGAAATGGCTCGCATTTGAGATCAATGAAAGCTACTTGCAGGGCAGTCTTTACCGCTTCCAGGAAGTGAACGACCTTTTCCCGCTGAGGAGCAAGAATGCCTCCACACCACAAATATGATTTGCTCGAAGCTATCGTCACGTCGATTAACGATGCTGGCTGGAACATACTGTATCTAGCCAGTATTGATGAGCACCCCTTTAGATTACAGATATACCGGGAGAATGAGAGCTTTACAGTACGTATCTACATTTGGCACATAACTCACGGAGGCGGCACGGCACGACCTAAAAATGAGTACAGGATTCAAATTACGGGCACAGACCATTTCCAGCAAGTACCCGGTGAAAAGACGTTGATACTGGGTTGGTGGGAAGAGGGAGACGTATTCGCCGGTTGGGACGTTCGTAAACATGGTGGCGCTCTCGGACAATCGCCTTCCTTGCAGATAAGAAAGGATTGTTTACAACGGGCTGCTGAAAATGTGTTTTCGCCTTGCGACAAAGGGAATCAAGAAATTGCAATAGCGTTTCGCCCAGACTTCCTTGTTGAATATGTGCGTAATCTTGAACATCTGCACGATTTTGGACGATCACAGGAAGACTTGGCAGCGCTGGACGCTGTAGCGCAGCACCCAGAGATTAATGTCGAGGACATTCAGATTGCCGATAATGCACGGAAAATTACGATTATTTCCGTCAGCAAGAAATTGAGGGACGTGAAATTCCGCAACCGGGTCTTGGCTGCCTATGATTACCACTGTGCCATGTGCGGTTTGCAATTGAAACTGGTGGATGCCGCGCACATTATTCCAGTCAACCATGAAAAGAGCACAGACGAAACCCGAAACGGATTGGCTTTGTGTGTGCTGCACCATCGCGCTTACGATCAAGCGCTCTTGACAGTTTGGGACGATTATTCGATTCGCGTCAATGACGCTCAGGTCGACCAATTGCGGCGTATAAGACGTGCGGGAGGTGTAGATACCTTTCTCAGCAATCTAGGTTCTGTCATCCGAACTCCTGTAGTGATCAATGATCGTCCGCATGTGGAATATATCAGAATTGCCAATTACATACGCAACTGGAAAACCTGAGCCACTGATTTAGACTCCTCAAAACATTGGGAGGGTAAAACTTTGCACGTCGTAGTCGTAACCCGCAGCACGCCGGACACGGCGGCCAAAGTCGAGGTGAACGCCGCTGGCGCAGTCACCTGGGGCGACGCCCAACTCGTCATCAATCCCTGGGACGAGTACACGGTGACGGAAGCCGTGATCCTCAAGGAAGCGCACAAGGTCAAGACGACGGTACTGGCCGTCGGGCCGGAGCAGCACAACGATTCACTCAAGCAGGGGCTGGCAATCGGCATTGACGAGGCCGCCCGCATCTGGGATGACGCGATGGAGGGCCAGGACAGCCTGGGCTATGCCAGCGCGGTGGCCGCCGCCATCAAGAAACTGGGGGATGTCGATCTGGTCATGTTTGGCAAGGAACTGGTGGACGTGGGCAGCGATGCGCACATTTACCAGGTCGGGCGCAAGTTGGGCTGGCCCGTGCTCGGCTCCGTCTCGAAGATTCAGGCCATCGACTTCAACGCCAAAACCCTCAAGGTGGAGCGTATGATCGAGGAGGGCAAGCAGATCGTTTCCAGCAAGCTGCCCGCCGTGATCAGCGTGCTCAAGGACATCAACGAGCCGCGCTACCCATCGTTCATGGGCATCCGCAAGGCGTCAAAGGCGCAGATTCCGGTGTGGGGCAGTGCCGATCTGGGATTGGGCGACGCGGCCTCCGGCGGCGCGGCGCACGTCCGCACCATTGCCTACAGCAACCTGCCCGTGCGCCAGGGCACTGTCGAGATCATTGAGGGCGCTACCGAGCAGGAAAAGGCCGAGAAACTGGTGGCGAAGCTGCTGGAGGAAAAGGTCATATGAGCGGCGTATTCGTCTGGGTAGACCAGTTTCACGGGAAAGCACTTCCTGTTTCGTGGGAAGCATTGGGCGTCGGGCGTAAGATCGCCGATACGCGGGGTGTGCCGCTGACGGCAGTGGTCTTCGGCCAGGACATTGACAGGCCGGTGCAGCAGGCATTTCATTACGGCGCGGACAAAGTGCTCAAATGCGATGATGCAACACTGGCCGAGTTCCGGCTGGAACCTTACGTCGCGTTGCTGGTGAAGGTCGTCAGGGACAATGGGGCGCAGATTGTGCTCGGCGGTGCTTCAACGCGCGGGCGCGAACTGCTGGCCGCCGCTGCCGCCGATCTCGACGCCGGGCTGCTGGCGGATGTGACCGAACTCGGTCTTGAAGGCGATTGCCTGAAGGCGACTCGCCCGGTTTATGCGGGCAAGGTGTTGAGCACGGCGACGGCCAGCGGCGCTGTCCAGTTCGCCACGCTGCGCAGCCGCGCCTTCCCCGCTCCGACGCCTGATACGAGCAGGAGCGGCGAGGTCGTCAGCGTTGCGCCCGTCCTGAGCGAAGACCAGATCACGACCAAAGTCGAAGGCTTCGAGGAAACCAGAGGCAGTGTCAACCTGGCCGACGCCCGGATTATCGTGTCCGGTGGGCGCGGTGTGGGCGGGCCGGAAGGCTTTGCCCCGGTGCGCGAACTGGCGGAGGTGCTGGGCGGAGCCGTCGGCGCCAGCCGCGCCACCGTCGATGCAGGCTGGATACCCTATGCGCACCAGGTGGGACAGACGGGCAAGACCGTCAGCCCCGACCTGTACATTGCGGTGGGTATCTCCGGCGCTATTCAGCATCAGGCCGGGATGCGCACGTCGAAGGTGATCGTCGCCATCAACAAAGACCCCGACGCGCCAATCTTCAAGCTGGCTCGCTACGGGATCGTGGGCGATCTGTTCAAGGTGCTGCCCGCGCTGACCCAGGCCTTCAAGGCTAAGTTGGGCAAGTAACCGAAAGCCGCGATGCACGCTCGGCTACCAGCCGTCAGCCCCTTCCCGATTGCTGGTAGCTGTCTGTTTTGGGGGACTGTCGTTGACCAATAACCTGTACGAATACGTCGGCAACCTGCACATGCATACGACCTACTCGGATGGCGAGGGCAGCCATGCCGATATTGCCAGGGCCGCGCAGATCGCGGGCATCGACTTCGTGATCGTGACCGACCACAACGTGCTCGTTCAGGGTGTGGAGGGCTATTACGGCGACGACAGCAACGGATATGTGCTCGTGCTGACCGGGGAAGAAGTCCACGACCAGGCGCGCAATCCTCAGTGCAACCATGTCCTGGTGTACGGGGCGGAAATGGAAGTGGCGCAGTGCGCGACAGACTTGCAGGGCTTGATCGATGCAGTCAACGCGGCAGGCGGCCTGGGCTTCATCGCTCACCCCAACGATCCGCCGCTGGACAACTGGAACGAACCCGCCATCCCCTGGGCAGACCGGCAGGTGGAGCGCTTCGCGGGCCTGGAAATCTGGAACTATATGTCCAATTTTAAAGGCTTGCTGACCTCGCGCCGCCGGACGCTGCGCGCTGCCTTTCGCCCCGAGGAGATGATCGTCGGGCCGGAACCGGAAACCCTGGTCTTGTGGGATAAGCTGCTGGACGAGGGCCGCCGTGTGGTGGGCATCGGCAACTCGGATGCGCACGCCATCACGTATCGCTTTGGCCCGTTGTCGCACGTGGTCTTCCCCTACGATTTCCTGTTCAACTGCGTCAACACGCACGTGTTGTTATCGCAACCGCTGACAGGCAACGTGCAGGACGATAAGGCAGCACTCTATAGAGCAATTGCGATGGGCAACTGCTTCATCGGCTACGACATTCCGGGCAATACACGTGGCTTCCGTTTTTCGGCACATGGGCAGCACGGCACGACCATCATGGGCGGCAGCATCCGGCTTGGCCCCGGTGTCACGCTGCAAGCGCTGGCCCCGGCGCGCTGCCACATCAAGCTCATCCACAAGGGCAAGGTCATCGCCGAAAGCAGGGGCCGCGAAAACCTGACCTACACCGCGCAGGCCACAGGCGCCTACCGGGTTGAGGTCTGGCAGGATTTCATGGGCCAGGAGCGCGCCTGGATCTTCAGCAACCCCATCTATATCGAAGAAACGTCCGGCTACATCACGTACTGAGCGTGCGCTACTGCGCCCCGGCGCTCTGCGTGGCCGCTGGCGTCTTCGTCGGCAGGACAGAGTAGGCCGTTGTGAAGCTGCTCACCGTCACCTCGGCCAGCGGATCCGTCACCCGGGTCGAACTGGTCGTCGCCACGTAAATGCCGATTCCGCCGACCAGCGACGAGGGTTCCTCTTCGGTCACGTCAAAGGCAAGCTGGCCGTTCACATAGCCGCGCACATTCTTGCCGTGATCGACGAGTTTCAGGTGATTGCTTTGCCCGGCAGGTTGCGCGCCGTCGGCGGGCGTCCATTGTTCAGGCAAATGGCGGAGTTCTGTCCATACCCCTTTGGCGCGCGACCAGATGCTGATCTGCCCCAGCCCGTTGATCCCGTACACGTAATAGTTGTCGTCGTCCCGGTAGCGGAAAATAATGCCTGCGCCGGAGTCGGGCTGCGATTTTTCGGAAAGGGTCAGGTCGGCCTCGTATTCGTACTGCGGGCCGTATTGCCGCTCCCCGTCCTCAAAGATGCTCGGCAGCGCCGTCGTGGGCATTGTCAGGCGGATGTGGTAGGCGTTGTTCTCGATGTTCCGGTAAATTTGCGGATCGTCCGTCGTGGTCGGCCAGAAGAGGTCATTCCGATCCGGCCCGAAGGTTTCCTTGAAGATGAGCGGGCCGTTCGCCATCGACGAGGCAAAGGCCCGTGTCCGCGTGGGCTGTGCGGCGGAGGTCGATGGGTTGCCCAGTGCGGCGGTGGGCGCACCAGGTGATCCGGCACTGTTGGCGCGTAAGGTATAAGCCGCAGCCAGGATCAGCACAACGGCCACCAACCCACCCGCCAGCCATGCCCAGGGAAATGTCTGCCGCGCCGGAGCCGCCCCAGGCAAGACAACGGTGCGTGCCTCATCTTCGACCCTCGTGGAGCGGATGCCGGATCGCGCTCGTTCGTAGTCTGCCAGCATTTCCAGCACGGAAGGATAGCGGTCTTCGGGGTCCTTGGAGAGCGCCCGCAGGACAACCGCTTCCAGCGCCGGCGACAGATCCATGTTCCTGGCGAGTGGGGAGGGCACAGGCTCGTTGATGTGCTTCATGATGATGGCAACGGCGCTATCCCCGTTGTAGGGCGCTTCCCCGACCAGCATCTCGTACAGGATGACGCCCAGCGAATAGATGTCGCTGCGGTGGTCGCCGCCCGCGCCGACGCCCTGTTCGGGCGGCATATAAAGCGGCGTGCCGCTGGTCATGCCTGTCTGCGTCAGCCGCGCCCCGGACACCATCCGGGCGATGCCGAAATCGGCCAGGACGGCCTGCCCCTGCTCGTTGAACAGGATGTTGCCGGGCGTCACGTCGCGGTGCACCATGCCCTGCCCATGCGCGTAGGACAGCGCGGCGCACACCTCGCGCATGATCTTGTCGATCTCCGCCAGCGACAGGCGCTCGCCCATGCCGTGTTTTTCGTCCATGATGCTTTTGAGCGAGCGCCCCGGAATGTAGGTCATGACCATGTAGTACACGGGCACGCCGTTGCGCTCGATCACGTCGAAGTCGTAAACCTGGACGATGTTCGGATGGTTCAGGCTGGCGACGACTTTGGCTTCGCGCTCAAAGCGGGTTTTGAAATCGGCTTCGTCCGCCAGATGCTCGTGCAGAACTTTGACCGCGACCCAACGATCCAGGTTGGTGTCCCAGGCTTTGTAGACAGCGGCCATCCCTCCCTTGCCGAGTCGTTCCCGGATTTCATAGCGCCCCAGGCGTGTGCCAAGAACATCCACCATGCCGTTGCCGTTCCTTTGCTTCGAGGGTCATTATAGCAAGCGCGTCGCTTCTACTGTATATCCTGTAGTCTATATACTGTAGTCTCGGTTCAGCCGTCAAACGTAACGTTTTCTACAAATGCCAGACAAATCTTACGGATACTGTTGGCGACGGCAGAGTCTCTTTCAGCAAACGCAGCCTCTCATAACGCTCTCATTTTCTGAGGGAAGAACTGGCGTGGCTGGCAGCGTCCGATCAGGTATACAGCAGCAGGCCAGATCATAAATCCGTTTGCGTAGGAAACACGTTATCTCTTCCGAAAACGGTTTGGGCGATTGATTTGTGCAGGGCTGTCTGGCGCTTTCAGTGCTTGCCCCGCGCCAGGCGTTGTGCCATTCGGCGCAGAGAAGGGTTTCATCATGCGAATCGTACTGGTCAGTTCGTGGCCGACAGATGTGATCGGGGGCAGCGGAACGGCTGTCTATTTCAACGCATTGCACGACGGGTTGCGGGATCGGGGCTACGAAGTCGAGGCCATCACCCCCAATTTTGACATCACCGATTACGTGGAAGTGACTCTCAAACGTTTTCTGTTCAACACCGAACTCCGCACCGATCCCCGTGTCCTGTCCGCCGACCTGGTTTTCGGCTTTGATTACGACGGGTACGGCCTGGACAATGCTAACCGTCCGCCGATGATCACGACGGCGCACGCCGTCTATGGCGACGTGATCCGCTGGGAATCCGAACCGGCGCGCACGATGGTCGAAGCGCAGGCTTTTTTTGACCGGGTTGCCATGCAAAAGGCAGACCGGATCACCATCGGTAGCCAGTACGCCAAAGAGCGGCTCGTCACGCTGTACGGCCTGGAAGCGGACAAGATCGAAGTGATTCCGCACGGCATGTTGCAGCCGGGCTGGCTGCGCCTGCTCAGGTCGGAACCGCGCGTCGAGAACGACCATCCGGTGATCCTGTCCGTTGGCAAGATGTACCCGCGCAAGCGCACCAATATCCTGCTCGAAGCGCTGGCGCTGCTGCGCAACAAGTACCCGACGCTCGAACTGCGCATTGTCGGGGATGGCCTGGAATGGGATCGGCTGCACGCCGTAGCCGACCAGTTGAAGGTTCAAGATCGGGTGACGTGGCTTGGTCATATTGCCGATGATCGCGCCTTTGCCCGCGAATGGCGGCAGGCGGACATCCTGTGCCATCCCAGTTGCCAGGAGACGTTCGGCTACGTGTACCTCGAAGCCATGACGGCGGGGCTGCCCATCGTGGCAGCGCGGGCCGGGGCAGCGCCCGAAGTGCTTGACGATGCGGCGCTGCTGGCCGAACCAGAGAATCCGCAATCGCTGGCCGAGGCCCTGGATCGATTCTTGCAAGACGAGGTGCTGCGCCAGCGTTACGCGCGCCGTGCGGAAGCCCGCGCCGGGCAGTTCAGCCACGCCCGCATGATCGACCAGTACGTGCGCCTGATCGAAGAGGTCATCGCCAATGCAGACAGCAGACGGCGTGAAGGGGCCAGCCTGTCGCCCACCGGCTGGCCGAAGGCGGAATCGCCGCTGCACTTCTCGTTTTCCGCTATGCGCCGGATGCGGGGTAGAGGGTGAGTCACCATCCGTTTATGGTGCTGTAAGAATTATCCGTATACTTGCGCATTAGAGCCTGAGTGAGTTCGTGAGCAGGAGTAAGTGAGATGCCCGATCAGCGTAGGCGTATTCTGAGCGGGGCGCTCATCGGGTTGGCGGTTACCGCCCCTCTGGTGGCACTCCTGTATCTGGGCTGGCAGATCGCTGGCCTGCCAATGGTCGCGTTCGATCTGACGGAACGCATCACGCGCCTTGAGCAGCTAGGCGGGCTGGTCACCAAAGCCATTGAGCTGATGGTCAGCCTTTTTTCGGGGCTGCCCGGCGTGTCCACCGACGTGGCCGCCAAGAGCGCCGAGCAACTCAGCGGCGTGGTACTCTTCCTGGTCATCGGAGCGATATTGGGCGCACTGTTCGGCGCGCTGCACCAGCGTCTTGGCAGCCGGGCCGGGCTGATCTTCGGGATCGGGGCGGGGCTGCTTTCGGTGCTCGTGGAAATCCTGAGCCGCGCGCCAGAACCATTGATGGTTGTGCTGTGGCTCGGCGCCCTGAGCCTGGGCTGGGGCTATGCGCTGGCCTACGTCTTTGACAAAGTTTTCGTGCCCGCTGCCATGCGCCCCAGCGTGGTCGAGGAGGCCAGCCGCAGCCGCCGCCAGTTCCTGATCCAGTTCGGCGGCACGGTTCTGGCCGTAACGCTTGGCGCGTGGGGGCTTGGTGCATTGATCGGGCGGCGCGGCGTATCCGAAGCTGCCGGTAAGCCCATCGGCACGCCTGAGGCAGCCACGCCCGCTGCCACCGCTGCGGAAGTTGCCGCCGGGCCGAGCACGGCCTTTGTGCCTGCCCCAGGCACTCGCCCCGAAGTGACCGCCAACGCGGATTTCTACCGCGTCGATAACAACATCGCCGGGCCGCCCTCCATCGACGAGAAGACCTGGAACCTGAAGGTGCTTGGGCTGGTCAACACGGCGCTTTCGTTGTCCTACGACGATATACGCAAAATGACGCCTGTCCAGCAGGACGCCACCCTGGAATGTATCTCCAACGAAGTCGGCGGCGACCTGATCAGTTCGACGCGCTGGACAGGCGTGAGGCTGCGGGATGTGCTCAACCAGGCCGGGCTAAAGGAGGGCGTGGTCGAGATCAAGTTCACCTGCGCGGACGACTACACCGAGTCCCTGCCGCTGGAGTCGGCAATGGACGAACGCACGCTGCTGGTCTACGCCATGAACGGCGAGGCGCTGACGGAGGCGCACGGCTTCCCGCTGCGGCTCTACACCCCCAACCGTTACGGCATGAAAAACCCCAAGTGGTTAACGCAGATTGAAGCGATCAGCAGCCCGTATGACGGTTACTGGGAAGTACGCGGCTGGGATAAACAGGCCATCGTCAAGACCACGTCCGTGATCGACACCATCGCGGCAGATCAGGCACAGAATGGAGTCGTGCCCGTTGGCGGAATCGCGTTCAGCGGCGCGCGCGGCATCTCGAAGGTGGAAGTGTCGGCGGATGGCGGCCCCTGGCAGGAGGCGAAACTCAAAGACCCGATCTCGCCGCTGACCTGGCGGCTGTGGCGGCTGGACTGGAAGGCGTCGCCGGGCCGCCACGAACTACGGGTTCGCGCAACGGATGGGCAGGGTGCACCGCAGATTGAAACAGTTGCGCCCTTGCATCCCGACGGCGCATCCGGCCTTCACAGCAAGTCGGTGGACATCGGCTAGATCACGGTTTACCTCACCCCCTGACCCCCTCAGCCGCTGCGCAGAGAGGGGAACCAGCAAGCAAAACTCCCCTCTCCATTCTGGCGGAGGGGGTGAGGCCGCCTGTTCACCCGGATCGCACCCCTGTTCCAGTTTTACCTTTTCACTTCCAGGCCGGGTAGTCTAGAATTGTACGCTGCGCCGCTCAGACCGTTCGGTTCTCTATCAAGGATGAACTGTTGACTCTTTCCCCACGCCCGGCTCAGGCCAGAATCGCCACTTCCTGTTTGTTGATCGTATTGGTCGGTGCGAGCATCGCTGCACTCTTGCTGGCGCTGCTGGTCGTGCTCGACCCGCGCCAGTGGTCAGCACCCGCCGCGCCGACGATCAAAGCCGCCGTGACAGCCCCGGCAATCGCCAATCGAGCCACCGACGTGCCGACGGTTACGCTCGTGCCGCCGACAGCCACGCTGACCCTGACACCGACGGCGACGCCCATTCCGCCCACCGCCACGCCGATCACACCGACGGCGACGCCTATTCCACCCACTGTCACCCCTGTCCCGCCCACCGCCACGCGCAGACCGCCGCCCACTGCCGTCGTCAAGCGCTGTGTCAGTGTGGTCGGCGACTCGGTGGCGCACGGTGATGCGGTGTACGAAATTCCAGGAGTCGGCTATTTGCAGGCGCAGCTTGCCCCGGTCAGCGCTTTCATCGAGTACCAGTATCGACAGCATGGCATTGGGGATATGAAAGTTTTGAACCGTACCTCGTCGGCGGTGGGCATTAGCTCCGGCAATCACCCCTCCTATTTCGGCACGGTTGAGTACGCCCAGCTATTACAGGATGGCTGCCAGTACACGGTCATCATCCCCTGGCTGAACGACCTGAGTTCGGGCGTGGATGGCAGTGTGGCCGCGCCTGCCCACGTGTCCGCGCTGGCAACGCTGGTACAGACCCTGGTCGGCAAGAACCCGACGGGCAAAATCCTGATCGTCAACTATTATCAGGGCGCGGCTGCGCCCTTCGCGGCGCGCACCTTCGCCTCCGGCTTCACACCCGGCAACGTCGCCGCCTTCAACCAGCAGATCGCGGCGGCGTGCACGGGCGGAGCGCTGGCGCTGCCCCAGGTCAAATGCGTGGACGCGAACGCGGCACTGGGCGGGATGGGCCTGGCGGCAGTGGTCGGCCCGGCCAGCCAGCAGGACCTCAGTACACTGCTCGTCGCGCCGCCGAGCCAGGATCAGGCCAGCCAGGTCAGCTTTTACTTCTCCAACAATCCCGGCGGCGCTTTGACCGGCGACGGCGTTCACCTGAGCAATTCAGGCAAGGCTCAACTGGCCGCCTACCTGGTCGGACTGATGCCCTGACGATCTCGGTGCGGCAAATTTGCACCAAATAAAATTGTTAGATTGTTATTATAAGTTTCGCCCCCTGCTGATGTTACACTCAGCGCAACATCGGAAGTCAGGTTTTTGCCACTAGCCGAGCCTGTGTGTTACGAGGACAAGGGATGGACGACACATGGCCCGCGATCCTCATCATTGACGATGAATTCAATATGCGCTACTTTGCCACCGAGCTATTCCGCCTCGAAGGCATTTCCTCACATGCGGTGGCGGATGGCTGCCAGGGCCTGGATTATCTAACCGAAGTCATCCAGAAGCAGGGAAAGTTGCCACGTGTCATCATCCTGGACATGATGATGCCGTGTAAAGACGGCTACCAGGTTTACGCAGAAATCGCAGACGCAAACTGGATCGAAAACACCGAGATCGTGGTCGTCAGCGCGGCCAGGGACATCGAATTACCTCTGGGACGGGCGAAAGTACACATTCTGTACAAGCCCTACGAAGTAACCGCCCTGCTGGACATCGTGCGCCGCGCCGCCCCTGACCTGTTCGGCGATCAGGCTACAACGTAACCGGCTGCCCGCCTGTCAATTCAAGTCCGTCGTCACCTCGGTCAGATCGCCCGCCGTATGCGGCTGTGCCCGATCTCTGGCTGCGCCCATTGCCAGCGCCGATGCCAGAAAGCCCAAACGCCTTGCGGCCAGAGAGCGATTCGTCCATCCGGTGACGCGCAGCGCGCACAGCGCCAGCGCCACGTGATATTCCAGCCAGCGGCCCGGTTCGGCCAGCAGTTCGGAGGCAATACGGCGCACCTCGATGATCGGGCGAAAAGCGTCGGTGAGCGGACTCGGCTCCACGCTCGATAGATCGCCTTTGCGGTTGATCGTGTCCAGCAGGCGCACTGCCTGCCAGATGCCGTCCCATTCCGTTCCAACGGACGGCGAGACGTGATCGAGCAGCAGGCTGACTTCCAGCACCGCCCAATCAAAGAGTGTATGCCCGTCGCGCGTCCACTCGAAATCGATCAGCCAGGCGTCACCACCCGAACCGATCAGGATGTTGCCGGTGTGCAGGTCGCCGTGAATGGTCGAGAGCCGTCCCGTGATGCGCAGTTCGAGGATGGCGTTGTAACGCCGCAGCGGGTTGGGCAGCCATTCCGCCGTACCCGGCGTGCCACCCCCGAACGGGATGTACTCGTCCAGGATGTTGAAGTTCGGCTCCAGGGCCTGAACCTGCTGCTGCAAAATGTCGTTGCGGGTCTGCACCACGCGCCCGGTGATCTTGCGCACCAGTTCACCCCGGTAATAGGTTTTGACGCTCAGGTCCAGGCCCTGCACGTCGATCCGGCTGGCCCGGTTGATGGCTTCGGGCGCAGCGCCCGCCGTAAGTTGCACGACGCCCTCGGCCCGTTTCACCTTCTGCGCCGTGAAGTTTTCCAGTTCGACCAGCTCGCCGGGATGCAGCCCGCCGTGTCTGCTCCACTCGTCGAGGGGGTGCAGGCTGCGCATCGTGGCGGCCAGTGTGCCATCCATCGGCAACGCCTGCACGATCAGCGCGGGCGGCAGCAAAAAATCGTATTCCTGCCAGACCGAGAAGCGGTACGTCTGTGCCTGCCCCCACCACGCCTGCCGAAAGCCGTTGAACAGCGCGTCGTGCAGGAAAAGTGCCACGTCCTCCATGCGGTGTGTGCTGGCATACTCGTACAGGTTGACGGGCGAGTCCTCGCCGCGCAGCCGCACAAACGTATACTTCAGCCCGCCGAGTGCCGATTTATCGGGCAGCGCCGGGTCGGACTCAATGCGCGCCGTCGTGGGCGGCAGCGTATCCCGCACAAAGCTGTCGTAGCGTTTCTTCTCCCACAAGATGGCCTGCCGATCCGCAATCTTGACCACGACCAGCGCATCGGAGCGCCCATCGGCGTGTTTCGGGCGCACGAGCATCACCGTCGAGCCGCTAAAGCCTTCCTGGAAGACGTGCTCGATGTGGATGCTCACGTACTTTTGAAACATCTGCTGCAAGACGGCGCGTTCATCGGAGTTCAGCCAGTCACCGCCTGTGATTTCCAGCACCGGGACATGGGCGCGCGCTTCGCCTGTCCAGTGCTGCACCGTATCGCGCAGCAGCGCTATATCCACACCCGATTCCTGCAAGGCGCGTACCGGGACACTGTCGCCTTCATCCAGGATCGCCATCAGCAGCGCGCGTTCCTGGGGTTGAACGCCGCTGTCGATCAACGCCTGGGCGCGAGCCAGCACCGAGTCAGCACGCGGCGAATTGCGATAGCCGGGCCAGTAGCGTTTTTCGTCGCCGCGCCCGGCCAATTCGCGGGTCGCATAACGCAGGTAGCGCGCCGATTGGCCGCCCTGTTCAAAAATACTGGCCGTCAGCCCGCCTTCGAGCTTGGTGAGCGCGATAAACAGGTGCTCCACGCCCACGTAGAAATGCTGCATCTTCGCCGATTCCAGCCGGGCGATGGCTTCAATATCGCGCAGCGACACGCTCTCCACCGCTTACTCTCCACTCTTGCGCTGGATGCGCAGCCACGTCCGGCCCAGGCGAAATAGCTGGCCCGGTTCAATGGGGGCAACCGTCTGAATCTTTTGCTTGCCGATATACGTTCCGTTGCGGCTGCCCAGGTCTTGAACGTGCCAGCGGCCATCCACCATGAACAGGCGGGTGTGCTGGCGCGAAATCTGGCTGTCGTAGGCCAGGACGACATCGCAATCATCGCGCCGTCCCAAAATGTACGAATCGCCCTGCTTGGGCGCGGTCAGGTTCAGGATCAGCCCATCGTCTGGGCCGCTCATAATCATGATGTCAACCGCAGGGACTTTGCTCATCGAGTTCCGCACCTTCGCTCTGTTGCGACTTCAAGTATAGCCGGGCCGCGAAGATGGCGCTATTGCCTTGATTGTCGCCACTTGTTCGCACTGCACTTCCAGACTTCGACTCGCGCTGGTGCATTGGGGCGCAAACTCAATCCTGCCCGCTCAACTTGACGAGGCCGCGCTGCGCCGCAATGGTCAGCGCTTCGGTACGGTTGCCTGCCCCTAGCTTGCCCAGGATCGAGCTGATGTGGAATTTCACCGTGCGCTCGGTGATGACCAGCGCGGCGGCGATTTCCTTGTTGGTTTTGCCCTGGGCCAGCAGTTGCAGCACTTCGCCCTCACGCTCGGTCAGGCTCTCGGTGGGCTGCTCCGCAGACTGGCTGCTGATATGCTGCATCAACCGCGAGGCGACGACCGGTTGAAGCAGCGAACCGCCCTGGCTGACGATGCGCACTGCATTGAAGAGTTCGTGGCGCGGCGCACCCTTCAACAGATAGCCCTTCGCGCCTGCCTGCACGGCGCCGACGATCCGTTCGTCGGTGTCGAATGCGGTGAAGACCAGCGCTCGCACCTGCGGGCAGGCAGCATGTATCTGGCGCAGCGCTTCCACGCCGTCCAGGTCCGGCATTTCCAGGTCGAGCAAGATCACATCGGGGCGGAGCGCCTGGGCCAGGCGAACGGCTTCGACGCCATTGACGGCCTCACCCACCACGTTGAAGTCGGGCTGCGTGCTGAGAATGGCGACCAACCCATCGCGCACGACAGGATGATCGTCGGCCACGAGTATACGGATCGGATCGGACATAGCGACATCCTTTAGCGTACTGCCCACGATATTACACCATCTACCCTGAAAACCTCGAATAGCGCCCTGGTCAGAATGGTGTATGATTCACCTAGCCGCTGTACCCGCTGACGCGCAGGCTGGTACGCAGGAGCAGGCCACACTATAATTGTTGTGTTTGTGCAACAATACTTGCAAGGACTCGATGACCCAGTTTGATGATTATGTAACGGTGGCCGATGCGGCGGAACGACTCGGAATCCATCCGGAGTCCGTCCGACGCTTGATCCGCGCGGGGCGCTTGCCCGCCAAGAAGTTTTCGGTGTCGTGGCTGATCGAGCGAGCCGTCCTGGAGCAGTTTGCCAGCGGCTATGATCGGCGGCCTGGCAACAAAGCGACACTCTTTGAGATAGAACCATCGGAATAGAGCACTGAAACCGATCATTGGAACGAGCACACAGTGCGAGCAGAACGCTATGGCAGACGATGCAATCGCAATCAGGGGCATCCGTGAGGGATTGTTGCTGACCATCAAGCCCGATGCTGGCGATTGGACGGAGATGGTGGCCCGCCTGTCCGCCCGGATCGATGAGCAGCGCGCATTTTTCAAGGGGGCACGGGTGGCGCTCGATGTCGGCAGCCGGCCCGTCATTCATCACGAGTTAGACAGTCTCAAGGCGATTCTGAGCAAGCGTGAAATTACGCTGTGGGCCGTCATCAGCAGCAGCAGCACAACGCTCGGCGCGGCCCGCAACCTCGGCCTGGAAACCACGCTCGTCGCCCAGAGCGAACAGCTTGACACGCCGGCCATTAACCCGGAAGAACCCGGTAAACCCGGCGTGTTCATCGATCATACTCTGCGCAGCGGGCGCACCGTGCGCACCAACGGCAACGTGATCGTGTACGGCGATGTCAACCCGGGTGCGGAAATTGTGGCGGGGGGCAGCATTATCATCTGGGGCAGGCTGCGCGGCACGGTACATGCGGGCGCCAACGGCGACGAGACCGCCATTGTCTGCGCGCTCGATCTGGCGCCCACTCAGCTGCGCATCGCGGGCTACATCACCGTTTCACCGCAGGACAAACGGCGCAAACCTCTGCCGGAAACGGCAGCAGTGCGGCAAGGCCGGATCGTGGCCGAACCCTGGAACGGCTGAGGAGGCATCCTTTGGGGGATTGTGCATGGCAGCACGGGTAATCACGGTCACGTCAGGCAAGGGCGGGGTCGGTAAGACCACGACGACGGCCAACCTGGCGGTGGCGCTGGCGAGCCTGGGCAAGCAGGTGATTTGTATCGATGCCGATATTGGCCTGCGCAATCTCGACCTGATCCTGGGCATGGAAAACCGGATCGTGAATGACATCGTGGACGTGGTGGAAGGCCGCTGCAAACTGCGCCAGGCCATGATCCGGCACAAAACGATGCCCGACCTGTGGCTGGTCCCGGCAGCGCAAACCCGTGACAAAACGGCGGTCAGCCCGACTCAGATGGTCGAGATCGTCAAGGAACTGCGAAACGATTTCCATTTTGTGCTGATCGACAGCCCGGCGGGAATCGAGCGCGGCTTTCGTAACGCGGTTGCCCCTGCCGACGAGGTATTGATCGTGACCAACCCGGAAGTGTCGGCGGTGCGCGATGCTGACCGCATCATCGGCTTGATCGAGGCCGACGCGCGCAAGCTGCCCGTGCGCCTGATCATCAATCGCGTCAAGGCCGATATGATCCGACGCGGCGAGATGCTTTCGCCCGACGACGTGATCGATATTCTGGCGATCAGCCTGATCGGGATTGTGCCCGAAGACGAGGACGTGCTGATTGCCGGCAACCGGGGCGCGCCCGATCCGAATTCACGGGCCGGTCAGTCGTTCAGAAACATTGCGCGGCGGCTGATGGGCGAGGACGTGCCATTGGAGAGGCTGGACAATTCGGGCAACCTTTTCCAGCGCCTTGCGCGATTGTTCAGCGGGTGACGACGGGTCGCCGGAAGGGAGAATCTATGAGCAGCCTTTTTGATCGCCTGCTGGGCCGCCGCCACCGGGGTAGCTCGCTCACTGCCAAGCAGCGCCTGCAACTGGTGTTGGTCACGGATCGCAGCAACTTGACCCCAGAGAAATTGCAGCAGATGAAGGATGAGATCATCGCCGTTATCTCCAAATACGTGAATATCTCGCCCGATAAGGTCAAGATCGACGTGGAACAGCGCCAGCGCGATAGCTGGTTGGTGGCCGACATTCCGCTGCGCGGTATGACCGATTCGTCGTCCCTGCGTGAAGGGATCGAGGATGCATGAGCGGCTCCCGGCTTCGTCATCATCCCCCTTCCCGCCCGATCTATTGAGCATCACCTACAATTCCCAGAAACCTGCGCCCTCCGGTGGCGAGCACCTGTGTTTTGGGTGACCCTTAACACTTCCCCCAGGCTATGATCAACGTCATTGTAGGCTTGCGTGCAACAGTCCGGGCGGTATAATGGCGCGCGTTTTGGACGAGGTTTTATACCGTGACTGGCGCGAATCAAGCTCGAATCTGGCGCAACTTCGATTTTGTCCTGCTGGGCGTCACGCTCCTGCTGGTTATTTATGGCATCCTGATGATCCGCAGTGCCACCCTGGGTGCGGTGGATACAGACCTTATCTCCCGCGTTCCGCGCCAGATTCAGTATGCGGCCATCGGAATCGTCGTCCTGCTGCTTGTCGCTGCGATGGATTACCGACTGCTTGGCGCGCTCCAGCCTTATATCTATGGTTCGCTGGTCTTCATTCTGGGGTTGGTGGCCGTGCTGGGCGTGGTGGGCGCGGCGGGCGCGCAACGCTGGCTGACCGTTGGCATCCCCATTCAGCCCTCCGAGATCGCCAAGATGCTGCTGGTGGTGACGCTGGCGCAGCACCTTCAAAAGCAGTATGTCAAGCTCGATAAGGTTCAGACCGTTATCGTCTCGCTGGGCTATGTGGGCGTTCCGGCATTGTTCATCTTTCTGCAACCGAGCCTGGGCATCACGCTGCTCATTCTGTTCACCTGGTTCGTCATGATCTGGGCGGCGGGCCTGCGTATCAAGCACATCCTGATGTTCCTGCTCATCGTCCTTATCGGCTTACCGATCCTGTGGGCTAACATGCGCGATTACCAGCGCAGCCGCATTTTCTCGTTTCTCAACTGCGAAGGCAACAAGGACGCCTGTTACAACATCAACCAGGCGCGGATCAGCATTGGTTCTGGCGGCTTCCTGGGCAAAGGGTATGCCTTCGGCACACAGTCTCAACTGCGTTTCCTGCGCGTCCGCCACACTGACTTCATCTTCGCCGTCATTGCGGAAGAACTGGGCTTTGTCGGCGGTGTGCTGGTGCTGGTGCTGATCGGGATCGTGTTGTGGCGCGTCATGCGCGCGGCCAGCCTGGCGCAAGACCCGCTCGGCAGCCTGATCTGTTATGGGGTGGCCGCCAACATCTTTTTCCAGACCTTCGTTTCAGTGGGTATGAACCTGTCGCTGCTGCCCGTGACGGGCCTGACGCTGCCCTTCATCAGCTCCGGTGGCAGCTCACTGTTGACACTGCTGTTCGGGATCGGCCTGGTGGAAAGCGTCGTCATGCGCCACAAACGGCTGGACTTCTAACTTACCTCACCCCCTGACCCCCTCTCCGCTACGCAGAGAGGGGGCAAGGTGGGGCGGGGATGAGGCCGGATCGTCAAGGCATCTGGTCGGCGCGCTGCTTGACCAATTCGCCGGTAATCACATACGCGATGCGCTCGCAGATGTTCGAGATGCGGTCTGCATAACGTTCCAGATTATGCGAAACCCAGAGCATCATGGTTGCGCACTCGACGCTGGTTGTGTCTTCCACCATGTGCTTGATCAGGCGGTCATAAACAGCCTTGTGAAGCTCGTCGATTTCCGCATCGCGGCTGATGACAGCCCGGGCCAGGATTTTATCTTCAGTTGCCAGAGCGGTCATCGCGTCCCGTAAATTGGCGACAGCAATATCCGCCATCTTCTCGAATTCGCCCACCGGAATGTAACAGGTCATGCCATCCATGCGCAGCACCAACCGGGCAATTCCAGCGGCATGATCGCCCATGCGCTCCAGGTTCGTCACGACACTGATCGTCGCCACCAGGCTCCGCATATCGTGCGAGTTGGGCTGTTGCAGCGCCAGCAGCGTGTAACACTGTTCCTCGATCTCGTAGCGCATCCGGTTGATCGTCGCATCAAATACGTCCACGCGCCGGGCCAGCGCCATGTCGCGGTCTCGCAGGGCCAGTGTCGCCTGTTGCACCTGCGCGACTATCAGTTCCGATAGGTGCAGGACGTTATCCCGCAGTTCGTTAAGCTGGTGATCAAATACGGAGCGCGTGGTCGCCACCATAGGCCTGCTCCTCAAGCGGCATTAACCCGCTTCTCTTAGCACGGACTTAAACGCATTTTAACACACTCTTAAACATTGAGAAGTGATAAATCGATGAATTTTGCGGAAAATCCGGGCGCTCTCCGTCACAAATTTGTGACGAGGTGAGCGCAGGGGGTTGGCCGACTGTTTTTGACAAGCCCCGACATTTGCTCTAAAATGTACAAACATAAAAGTCCCTGTTGGTTTGCGGTCCTTCCATAGCTTTTGAATAATCAGGCGCTTGTGTGCGCCTGTTCAGAATAACCCCCGCTCATCCAGGAGGTCTTTGCATGGCACAGTTAACCAGCGATTTTGCTCAGGGGTTCCTCGACCAGATCAAGGCGTGGGAACCCACCGTCAAGTCGGTTGAGGTTGGGCAGGTAATCGAGGTCGGTGACGGGATTGCCCGCGTGGCCGGTCTGCCAGAGGTCAAGGCGAATGAACTCGTTGAGTTTTCGACGGGCACGCTTGGCATTGCCTTCAACCTGGAAGATGACAATGTCGGCGTGATCATCATGGGCGAGTACACCGACATCAGCGAAGGGGACGAGGTACGCGGCACGGGCCGCATCGCTTCGGTTCCCGTCGGCATGGGCCTGATCGGGCGCGTGGTGAATGCGCTCGGCCAGCCCATCGACGGGCGCGGCCCGATCAATTTCACTGAATACTACAACGTCGAGCGCATTGCGCCCGGCGTGATCGAGCGCCAGGACGTGGACACACCCGTGCAGACAGGCATCATGTCCATCGACGCCATGTTCCCTATCGGGCGCGGCCAGCGCGAGTTGATCATCGGTGACCGCCAGACCGGCAAAACGGCGGTAGCCATCGACACCATCATCAACCAGAAGGGCCAGAACATGTACTGCATCTACGTCGCCATCGGGCAGAAGGAAGCCCAGATCGCGGCGGTACGCGGCATCCTGGAAAAGTATGGGGCGATGGAGTACACAGCCATTGTGGTGGCCTCGGCGGCTGACCCGGCAGCGCTGCAATATCTGGCGCCCTACTGCGGCTGCGCGATGGGCGAGTGGTTCATGGAAAACGGCATGGACGCCCTGATCGTCTACGACGACCTGTCACGCCACGCCTGGGCCTACCGTCAGGTTTCATTGCTGCTGCGCCGTCCACCGGGGCGTGAAGCCTACCCCGGCGACGTGTTCTACCTGCACAGCCGCCTGCTGGAACGCGCGGCCCGTCTTTCCGAAGCGCGCGGCGGCGGCAGCCTGACAGCGCTCCCGGTCATCGAAACACTCCTGGGCGACGTCTCGGCCTACATCCCGACCAACGTCATCAGCATCACCGACGGGCAGATCTTCATGGAAACCGACCTGTTCAACGCAGGCCAGCGCCCGGCCATTAACGTCGGTATCTCGGTCAGCCGTGTGGGTGGCGATGCGCAGCGCAGAGCCATGAAGAAGGTCGGCGGGCGCATGAAACTGGAACTGTCACAGTTCCGCGCATTGGCGGCTTTCGCCCAGTTCGGCTCCGACCTGGACAAAGCGACCCAGCAGCAGCTTGATCGGGGTATGCGCCTGACCGAACTGTTAAAGCAGCCGCAGTACACGCCGTTCTCACTCGCCGAGGAAGTGATGCTGATCTACGCGGGCACACGCGGCTACCTGGACAATGTGCCTGTGCCTCAGATCAAGGCGTGGCAGAACGACTTCTTGCGCTTTGTCTCGACCAGCTACCCGGAGATCGCGCAGAGCATCAATGACCCGGCTACCAAGTACGATCTGACCGAGGAAAACGAGAATCGGCTCAAGCAGGCGCTCACCGAGTTCAACCAGTCCTGGGTTCCGACCCAGTAGAGGCGGCTTATGCCAGGCATACGCGAGATCAGACGACGTATCCGAAGCGTCAAGAATATCATGCAGGTGACGATGGCGCTGGAAGCGGTGTCCGCTTCCAGGGTGCGCCGGGCCACTGCCCAGGTCGTCGCCAGCCGTGCCTATGCGAACCTGGCGCTGGAAATGTTGAGCAACATCGCCAGCGCCAACCAGTCTGGCACGCCGCTGCACCCGCTCCTGACCAAAGGCCGCAACACCGACACGATCACGGTGGCGCTGATCACCAGTGATCGCGGGCTGGCAGGCGCTTACAACGCCAATATCATCCGTGTCGCGCGCCGGTTTGTACACGTCAAGGGCCAGAAAGTCAAATGGGTGGCGGTGGGCCGCAAGGGGCGCGATGCATTGATCCGGCTCGGCGAGCACGTCATCGCCGATTTTACCGGCCTGCCCTCCTGGATGACGGTGGCCGACATCCGGCCCATTGCCAGGGTGCTGATCAACGACTTTCTGGAGGGGCACTGCGGCGAAACGTTCATCGCCTACACAGACTTTATCAACACGCTGACGCAGCGGCCTCGCGTCCAACGCCTGCTGCCGCTGATGACCGACGCCAGCCTGGAAGAATTGGGCGGCCAGGATTACATGAAGATCATCCCGCCGCCGACCAGCAAAGTGCCGGATTATATCTATGAGCCGAGCGCAGCCGGAATCCTGGACGAAATCGTGCCCAAGTTCACCGAACTCGTGATCTTCCAGTCGATCCTGGAAAGCGTTGCCAGCGAGCACAGCGCACGCATGGTCGCTATGCGCAATGCGTCGGATGCGGCTCGCGCGCTCGTAGATGCCTATCAACTGTCGTACAACAAAGCGCGGCAGGCGGCGATCACATCGGAAATCCTGGACATCGTTGGCGGCGTGGAAGCGCTGCGCACAAGTGGATAATTAACCTCACCCCCTGGTGCCTTGTATTGTCTCCCCTCTCCACCAGAGTGGAGAGGGGTCGGGGGTGAGGCCAAATCTGAACTATCATCTGCTCATGGAGAGAACAGGACAGACCACATGACTGACCAGAAACAAGAAATCGAAGGTGTCGTCGCGCAGGTGCAGGGCGCAGTGGTTGACGTTGATTTTCCGGCGGGTGCTGAACTGCCCAACATCTTCGATGCCATTCGCGTCCCCCGCGAGGGCGACCTCGACCTGATCCTTGAGGTACAGAACCATCTCGGCCATGGCCGTGTCCGCACCGTTGCGATGGATACGACGGACGGCCTGGCGCGTGGAACGCCCGCCTTTGCAACGGGTGCGCCGATCTCCGTGCCCGTTGGCCCGGCAGCACTGGGCCGCCTCTTCAATGTCCTGGGCCGTCCCATCGACAACGGCGGCGAGGTTCACTCCGACGTGTACTACCCGATTCACCGGCCCAAGCCCGCCTTCGAGGAGTTGACTACCACGCCGCAGATGTTCGAGACGGGCATCAAGGTTATCGATCTGCTGGCCCCCTTCACGAAGGGCGGCAAGATGGGCATCTTCGGCGGCGCCGGTACGGGCAAGACCGTGATCATCACCGAGTTGATCCGGTCCGTGGCGACTCAGCACGGCGGTTATTCAGTATTCGCCGGTGTTGGCGAGCGGACGCGCGAGGGTACGCAGCTTTACTACGAAATGAAGGATACCTACCGCGTGCTTGACAAGACGGTCATGGTCTTCGGCCAGATGAACGAGCCGCCGGGCGTTCGCCTGCGCGTGGCGCTGACCGGACTCGCCAACGCCGAGTACTTCCGCGACGAAGGCCGCGACGTGCTGCTGTTCATCGACAACATCTTCCGCTTCTCGTTGAGTGGCTCGGAAGTGTCGGCGCTGCTTGGGCGTATGCCGTCGGCAGTCGGTTATCAGCCTACGCTGGCGAAGGAGATGGGCGACCTGCAGGAGCGCATCGCTTCAACCAAGACCGGCTCGATCACATCCATGCAGGCCGTGTTCGTGCCCGCCGATGACTATTCTGATCCGGCCCCGGTAGCCACCTTCCTGCACCTGAACGGGACGATTGCGCTCGAACGCGAACTGGCAGCCCAGGGGCTGTTCCCGGCGGTAGACCCGCTGGCAAGCACCAGCCGTCTGCTCGACCCGCTGATCGTGGGTGAAGAACACTATAACGTGGCCCGCGAAGTGCAGCGCATCTTGCAGCGCTATAAGGACTTGCAGGACATCATCGCCATCCTGGGCATCGAAGAACTGCCGCCGGAAGACCGTGCGCTGGTGGGCCGCGCCCGCCGCATCCAGCGTTTCCTGACGCAGCCCTTCTTCGTGGGCGAGCGCTTCACGGGCCGCGAAGGCCGCTACGTGCCGATCCGCGAGACGGTGCGCGGCTTCAAGATGATCGCCAGCGGTGAACTCGATCACATCCCGGAGCAGATGTTCTACATGGCCGGGGCCATCGACGACGTGCTGCAACGTTACGAAGAAGCGGAGAAGCAGGAGCAGCTCGCCTAGCCAGAAAGGGCAGTCAATCTATGCCACTGCACGTACAGATTGTGACACAGGACGGGCCGCTCTTCGACGAGCCGGCGGCGGACATGGTGCTCCTGCCGGGCAGCGAGGGCGAGATGGGTATTTTGCCGCATCACGCCGCGCTGCTGAGTACGCTCAACTTCGGTGAACTGCGCGTTCGTAAGGGCGGCGCGGAAGAGAGCTTCATCGTCTACGGGGGTGTCGTCGAGGTGCGCCCGGATCGGGTGATCGTCCTGGCCGATACGGCGGAATCGTCGTATGAGGTGGACGAGGCCAAAGCGCAAGAGGCCCGCGAACGGGCTGAACAACTGATGCGTGAGGGCCTGCCGGCGGATAGAATGGCCCCTGTCATCCAGGAACTACGCCGCGCGCAAATCCAGGAAAACGTCCTGCGCCGTGTGCGAAGCCGGCCCGGGACGATGCGCATCAGGACCATCGAGGACGAGAACGAAAAGAGTTAATCGGCTTGTCTGGCCGGGGTGATAGCCACACCGCCCCGGCCTGGTTAGTAGCAGCAGTCCGCGCTCCAACCGGATTCGGTGAGGGGGCAGGGGTGAGGTAATTTCTGCCCAATCCCACAGCTGATCTTGAGGGTTTTCTCGAATTGGCGTGGGGGCCACACTTCCGTCGTGAAGGTCACAACCTGCATGGTCGGGTTGTAAAAGCGACTATCCGGCCCAGTCGCGCAGGTACAGGAAGTCGTGGCCGATGCTGCGGCGGCTCAATTTGGCGACGTTGGGCATCGTTCGTTTGTAGTGATTCATCCGCACGCGCCGCCAGACTCCCGCCACGAAGTGGTAGTCGAAGCCCTGTGCCGCCGCTTCTTCCACCGTGTAGCGTCCCTCGACCAGCAAGTACAGCACCTTATCCACCTCCTCGTAGGTGTAGCCGAGTTCGCCCTCGTCGGTCTGCCCGATCCACAGGTCGGCGGATGGCGGCTTGTCCAGGATCGACTGCGGCAGGTTGAGCGCCCTCGCCAACTGGCGAACCTGTGTCTTGTACAGGTCTTCAATCGGTTGCAGCGCCGCTGCGCTGTCGCCATAAAGGGTGGTGTAGCCCAGGAGCGCTTCCGTCTTGTTGCTCGTGCCGATCACCAGGCCGTTCCAGGCCGAGGATTGATCGTAAAGCACGATCATGCGCTGGCGGGCCATGACGTTGCCTTTGCGCATCCCCGACATATCTGGAAACTGCTCGAACAGCGGCTCAACCATGGCTGTGATGGGGATGGTCAGCGAGGGGATACCAAGCTGGTCGATGACGCGCTGCGCGTCGGTCAGGCTGTCCTCCGACGACGAGCGATAGGGCATCCGCACGCCGAGCACATTTTCCGCGCCGAGCGCCTCCACCGCCAGAAATGCAGACAGCGCCGAATCGATACCACCCGAAAGCCCGATGACTGCCTTGCTGAATCCGGCTTTGGTCACAGCATCGCGGATGAAACTGACCAGGATTTTGCGCGCCAGATCGGTGTTGATCAGAAGTTTACTGGCGACGTCGGGGCTGGCTTCGTTGGTTCCGATAAGATGTTTCATTTGCTATTTCCTTCAGGGCGATTGTGCCCGTCCATTTCGTCAAAAACAGGCTGAACGCAGCCCTCAACGCGACCCGGAAGTCGGCCAGGCCGGTATGCCGCCCAGAATGCGCTGCAACTCGCGGGAGAGCAGTCCCGTCCGTTCGTCGCGCAGCAGCGGCAGCCGCGTCCGCGAGCGCCGCAACTGGTTCAGGTCGATGGTCTGCACGATCAGCGCTGGCTCGTGCAGCGGGCCGCTGACCGTGATCTCCCCATCGGGATCGACAATCGTGCTGCCGCCCCAGAAATTCAGCCCGTCTTCAAAGCCGACCCGATTGCAGTGAATCACGTAATTGGTGAACAGGCTGCCATACGCCTGGTTGACCAACTGCACCCAACGCGCCGAACTGAGCCGATCCGAGGCGTCCAGGCCGCGCCCCGGGCTGGCGCTGTGGAACAGCAGGATGTCGGCCCGATCCAGCCACAGCAGGTAGGGTGGCGAAGCGTGCCAGAAATCCTCGCAGATCAACATGCCGAGCCGCCCAAAACGCGAATCGAAGGCTTGCACCGAATCGCCCCAGGCAAAGTAGCGGCCCTCGTCGAACAGGGTGTAGGTGGGCAGGTAAACCTTGTGGTGGACGTGGACGACCTGGCCTTCCGAGAGATACGCCGCCGCAATGTAATACCGGGCGCGCAGATCGGTATCCACGAAGCCGACCATCAAATCCATGTGCGTGTCGGCGCTGGCCTGGAGCAGATCGCGGAATGCCGGATCATCGGCAGTCGGCTGCGTGGCAACTTCGTAAACCAGGTCTTGCAGGTTGTAACCCGTCAGCGACAGTTCCGGGAAGAGCAGCAGATCAACCCCGTGCGACTTTGCCTGCGCGATGTATTCCAGGTGCATTTTGAGATTGGCTGTCACGTCGCCAATCTTCGGCTGGAGCTGCGCGAGGCCAACGGTTACATTCATAGAAATCGCGCCAGGGGCCCCCACGCTTTAGCGCGGGCAGGAATGGCGCTTTCCTCCTTTCTGTGCCATACTCTGGGGCGATGGACGAGGCACCTGGGATTTGAAGCCGTCCCTGCACGGTTAGTCCATCCCCCAGGCTTCTGGTACGTTACCAACGGAAGATAGAAGGTTGTAGGCAAAAGGCGGTGCTTGTCGAGCATTGCTATCCTGTTCTACG
>JAJPHV010000007.1 GCA_021325095.1 Chloroflexota bacterium
CATAACCGATTTCATACGTAAATTCGACATTTACGCCTGCCGAACCCGGTCAATCATTCCACCTTCCGCACCACGCGCGCCGGGTTGCCCGCCGCGATCACGCCCGGTGGAACGCTGCCCGCGCCAATCACGCTGCCCGCGCCGATTGTCACGCCCTTCAGGATCAGGCAGTTCATGCCGATAAACACATCGTCCTCGATGATGACCGGGCGCGTCTGCCCGGCCAGCGGGTCACGCCGAAACCGTCAACTCGGTCATCAAACGCCAGTTCGGCGACGCTATTCGTTCCCGCCTGCGCAGCCTGCAAAACCGCCAGCCGATTATCAAAGGCTTGGTCTATGACATCCATGTCTGACCGTCTCTCGTTACTCCATCCATCTTTGTAACAGTGCACTTTGTCCTGCTCCCTGGCGCTGGGTTGTAGAGCGCTCCTTCGCCTGGATGGGCGCGTATCGCCGTCGCGCGAAAGACTTTGAATTCTTCACCGAACGCAGTGAAGGGTATGATCTATCTGGCATCAATTCACCGCCTGCTGAGGCACCTTGTCCCTACGGAA
Source organism: Chloroflexota bacterium (assembly GCA_021325095.1). Lineage (GTDB taxonomy): Bacteria > Chloroflexota > Anaerolineae > Aggregatilineales > UBA2796 > JAJPHV01. Next base: position 557 of record JAJPHV010000007.1, read on the forward strand.
TAATGCCATTCTTATGCATCACTCTTCATCAAATGGCTTCTCTGAAACTTGCTAATCCGGACAAGGAGAACTACGGTCAAGAAGAATCTGACGAATGATAAACCGCATCAATGCCGATAATCAACACGGGGATGTCAATGTTAGAAACGCCGCGCTGTTCCAGATCCCAAACTATTTGCTCGAAATATGAAACACCGCTGCTCATCCATTCTGCAAAAGCGTACATGGGAATAATCTCAATTCCCGCTGTTATTCCTTTCAATTTGCTGAAAATGGTCGTCTTGGCGCAAACATTATAGACCATGAAGGCGTATTTGCCTAACTGTACTTCGACACCCAAGTTTTCTTTGATAAAGTCCATTTCTCGAAATGCGCCCTGACCGAAAGGGGCAGGTTTATAGTTCGGAGTGTAATAGGTGGTGTGACATACCCGCAGAGAACACGCTCTGGTTTCCAGCCACCCAACTTGCGAAACTCTTCCTTAAATGCGCCATTGAGTTCTCGTGGACTATAAATAAGCTGCCCCTTGTGTTTGTGATTCTTCTCCTCACACAACTTGGTCTTGTACTTCTGAGTATCGATAGCAGAAATGGCCTGTTCAACTTCCGCAAGAAGATGCGGAAAGTGTTTCCCGATAAAGTTTTCACCACCATTGAACGAGAATCTACCACCAACAATCATTCGTCGTTGCTTTCACTTGTCTTCCATTCACTTGGCACTTGTGCAACTTTTTCTCGACCAGAAGGCGTATGGACAGGCTTACCCATTGGCCTCAGGCGCAAATTCCCATTGAAGTAGGATGCGATGCGCTGGCGAGCAACCGCCACATAGTCTTGTTCTTTTTCACTGGCAATGGCGCGCCTGCCGTGCATTATCGCAGCAATGAGTGTTGAACCTACCCCGGCATAGGGGTCAAAAACATAGTCGCCTTCATGAGTCAACGCCAAGACACATCTTTCAACTAGCTCCACAGGGAATTGGCATGGATGCTCAGTTTTCTCAGGGTGATTGGACTTAACGTTCGGAATATCCCATAAACAATCTTCCCAATCTTTAACCAGGATTTCCCAAACATCAGATGGGTTTTTCCCTTTGGGGTTCCCGGACGGCTTGCCGACGTTCGGCCCTTTATAGTGACGCTTGCCCGGATATTTGGCCGGGACACGTACATTATCGAGGTTGAATATGTAGCTATCGCTCTTGGTAAACCACAAAATGGTTTCGTAGCGGCCAGAAAAACGTTTAGATGCGTGCAGACCATGACCAAAATACCATACAATCCTGTTTCGCAAATATAACCTGAATCTACGTTTGAAGATGTTGTAGTAATAAATGTCCAATGGAAAGACCTCACCATTCTGGACAAAGTTACCTACCTGCCAACAGATGCTCCCATCCACGCGCAACACGCGCACAAGTTGTTCAATTGTTTTGCCTGCGTTTCCAGGTACTGTTCAATCGACACGCGGTTTTCATAGTCTTTACCCAGGTTATAAGGTGGAGACGTCACAATCAGGCTGATCGAATTATCCGGTAGAGTTGCCACGAAATCGTTGACATCGCCATTATGAAGCACAATATGAGCATCTGGCGTGAAATGCTCTTCTACCGGCAATTGTTGTCCACCTAGAAAGCTTAACTGCTCCATCATTCATTCACCTAGAAAATATCGTCGTTTCATTGTTGTAGCACAGCTTATGCAGTTGCGCCAATAGAATACAGTATAATCTTGGAGGGAGGCCCATCGTGGATGATCTGAAAGCAATTGCCAAATCCAAGAAAACCGCCAGGGCGGCGCGGGTTGCTAATCCCCCGGTGGCGCGGCGCTTCCGCCCATTGGGACTCTCCATTGCCATTCTGTCGACTGCCGGGTTGTATGGCCTGTGGCCGATGGTTCCGCTCTTGCTCTGGCTGTTGACACGCTTGCGCGGCCACGAAATCGGCAGCGAGTTGCTGGACAATTCCGCCTGGTTCAACGTGGTTCTGGGCGCAGCAACGCTTATCGCCTGTGTGATGGCCTGGGTTGGCCGCCCGCCGCAGACACGCCGGACGCTGCTGGCCCTGGTCTGGTTTGCCACCATCGTGCGGCTGGTGCAGTCTGCCCAGGCCCTTTCGGAACGCAGCTTACCCATTACCAGCGCGCAGGTGGGCGGCAGCCTATCGTCGGTGTTGCAACCGATCACATTGTGCCAGATTCCGCTGCTGATCCTCGTGCCGCTGTACATTACCTGGTATCTGAACCGCGCTCCGGCTCGCGCCTTTTACAAATCCTCCTGAACGCTCTGTCCGACGGCATAGCCAATGAAAGCCAGCGCATCGTCCACTGCAATCAGCGGTGTGCCGTTCCGGTGTTCCATCGCCCGCCCGATCAGGGTTCGCCACTGTTCACCGAGGGCGACCTGCGCCCACTGCCCTGCCTGAGTCTTCGACACAATGCCGCCGTGTCGGAGCGTGTACAGTACACGGCACATCGTCAGGATAGCGTAAGAACGGTAGCCGCCGTGTTGCAGCGGCGCTGGATTGGATAGCATCGGCCCCCACCACATCCTCATCAAAGTACGGACGGCCTGGCGCAGATCATCGGGCGAGACGGGATCGATCAGCGCTGGTAACGGTGGCCCGGTCAAGACAATGCCTCGTTCTCGCAGGATGTAGCGCTGTACAACCCAATCGCTGTCGTGCTGCATGATGCTGAGATGTCCACTGCCCCTATCGATGTGTGGATGCTGCGCCCGCGCGGGATCGTGACGGCGGAGAGCGTCCTTTGGAATGTAGGAGCCTTCCAGTTCAGTCGCCCATCTGGTATTCAGGGTTGCGATCTGGGTGTGCATTTCCACCAGGGCCGTGACGATCTCGCCTGGCAATTCGTCGTCCGTGACGATGAGGAAATCAATGTCGCTGCTGCCGGGGTCGAAGCCGCCGTTGGCGAGCGAGCCATACAGGTACATGCCGACCAAGCGGTCTGTCAGGGTGGCTTGCACATTCGCCAACAGCCTGTCCAGAATGGCGTTCACGTCCGGGTAAGGCGTCGGGTAGGTATTACGGTTCGACACGGCTCATCAGCCCAGCATCGGGATTTTGATACCGTGCCGCTTGGCTGCTGCGATGGCTTCCGGGTAGCCTGCATCGGCGTGCCGGACGATGCCCATGCCCGGATCGGTGGTCAACACTCGTTCCAACCGGGCAGCGGCGGCGTCCGTACCATCGGCCACGATCACCTGCCCGGCGTGCTGGCTGTAGCCGATCCCAACACCGCCCCCATGGTGGAAGCTGACCCAGGTTGCGCCGCCGACGGCATTGATCAGCGCGTTGAGGATCGGCCAGTCGGACACTGCATCCGTGCCGTCGCGCATTCCTTCCGTTTCCCGGTTGGGCGAGGCTACCGATCCCGAATCGAGGTGATCACGTCCAATCACGATGGGTGCGCTGACCTGCCCGGAACGCACCAGTTCATTGAAAGCTAACCCCGCCCTGGCCCGCTCGCCGTAGCCAAGCCAGCAAATCCGCGCCGGGAGGCCCTGGAAGGCCACCCGCTCCTGGGCCATCTTGATCCAGCGCGCCAGGTGCGCATTCTCAGGAAAGAGCCGCAGTATCTCCTGGTCGGTGCGCAGAATATCCGCCGGGTCGCCGGAGAGCGCCACCCAGCGGAATGGCCCCTTGCCCTCGCAGAACAGCGGGCGAATGTAAGCCGGAACAAAGCCCGGATAGTCAAAGGCGCGCTTCACCCCGGCGTCGTAGGCACGCTGCCGCAAGTTGTTGCCGTAGTCGAAGACGACTGCGCCCGCCTGCTGGAAGTCCAGCATGGCCTGACAGTGGCGGGCCATCGCTGCGGTGCTCCGGCTGGTATATTCTTCCGGTGCCCTGGCCCGCAGTGCCAGCGCGTCCTCCAATGACAGGCCATCCGGGATGTAGGCCAGCGGGTCGTGCGCCGGCGTCTGGTCGGTCACAACGTCAGGACGGACGCCCAGATCGTGCAGGCGCGGAAAGACGTCCGCTGCGTTGCCGATCAGTCCGATAGAGTGTGGCTGTCCTGCCGCCAGCGCCGCTTCGACCTTGACCATCGCCTCTTCCAGGTCGTCGCTGATCTCATCGAGATAGCGCGTTTGTACGCGCCGCTCCGCCCGTGCTCGATCAACCTCCACGACCAGCGCCACGCCCTCGTTCATTGTCACGGCCAGCGGCTGCGCGCCGCCCATGCCACCCAGCCCCGCCGTCAGCACCAGTTTCCCTTTCAGGCTCGGCCAACCCTGCTGCGCCGCCAGCGACCCAAGCGTCTCGTAAGTGCCCTGCACGATGCCTTGCGTGCCAATATAGATCCACGAACCGGCAGTCATCTGCCCGTACATGATCAATCCCTGCCGTTCCAGCGCATCGAAATGCTCCTGCGTTGCCCAGTGCGGCACGAGGTTCGAGTTGGCGATCAGTACCCTCGGCGCGTCCTGGTGCGTGCGGAAGACCGCCACCGGCTTGCCGGACTGCACCAGCAGCGTTTCGTCCTCTTCGAGGGCGCGCAGCGTCGCCACCAGCGCGTCGAAGGCTTCCCAACTGCGCGCTGCCCGTCCTCGCCCGCCGTACACAATCAACTGATCCGGGTCTTCCGCTACCTCCGGGTCAAGATTATTCATGAGCATCCGCAGTGCCGCCTCTTGCAGCCAGCCTTTGCAGCTTATTTGTGCGCCGCGCGGCGCTCGTATGACGCGAGACATGGCATCGCTCCTTCTCAAAAATAACCTCACCTCCGGCTCTTTTTCCACACCCGGTGGTGAAAGGCACTGACGATCCTCTCCACTTGCGGGTCGGGGGCGAGGTTCTATATCACTTGATCGTGTCCCTAAGTTGACTTCGTGGCACGGGCTTTGTCAAATGCGGCGACGACCTGCCGCCAACCTCAATTGCCTCGCATTCGACTCAATGCTAGACTCGGCCCAACCCAGGAGGCGCGGAACTGGATGGCCTACGGAAGACTTGACGTTTATTGGCCCAACGGCCCTATCGAGAGTTATCAACTCGAAAAACAATCTATTGCTGTTGGCCGCTCAAGCGGCAATGACATCGTGCTCGACACAACAGCCGTCTCGCGTTATCACGTCACCCTGACTCGGCGCGAAGGACAGGTTTTCCTGGAAGACCTCGAATCTGCCAACGGGACTTACGTCGACGGCCAACGCCTCAAGCCCCATGAGCCGCGCGCCTTGCGCGACGGTGAAGAAGTCCAGCTTGGCGACATCCGCCTGATTTTTCATTGGTTGGGCCAGCAGCCTGACATGGCAACCAAACCCATTCCCGCCGAAGCGGAGGCCACCCGCCGCATCGAAATTGTCCAGCCCACCTACAAAGTTGAACTCGAACCCCCGGAGCAGCCTGTGACGCCTGGCGCGCATGTCCAGGCCACACTCACCGTTGAAAACACGGGCAGCCAGACCGAGCGCTATTATGTGGAAGTGGAAGGCGTACCCAAGGACTGGGTGCGGCTGGATCGGATCGAGTTGGAACTTGATCCGGGTACAAAAGCGCCCGTCGTGATCAACTTCAGGCCCCAGCGCCGCAGCGAGACCAGGCCCGGCGAATACCCGGTCAAAGTGCGTGTCCGGGCCAAGTCGGCCCCCAACCAGGGCGTCGAAGCGCCTATGACGCTATCTGTCCGCGCTTACAGTGGGTTCGGAATCGCGCTTGCCACGCCGCGCATTGGGCCGACGACACCGTTTGAAGTTCACATTCATAACCAGGGCAGCGGCCCCTTGCCGCTGGCACTTTCCGGCGCCTCACCCGACGCCGACCTGGTATTCGATATTCGCCCGGCGACGCTGGTGCTTGGGCCAGGGGAGCGCAAAACCATTCGTGGCTACGTTCACCCTCGACGCAGCGCCCTGATCGGCAGGCCGCACGAACGGCGCTTCGATGTGCTGGCCCGCGCCCAAGATGCTTCCGGCTTCCTGACAGCGGTTGAGGGAACGCTCATCGAGAAGCCTGTTCTGCCGCTCTGGGTGGCAACGCTCACCTTGCCCATCATCGGCCTGCTTGGGCTGATCGTGCTCGGCGTTGCTGTCTTTATTCTCAGCCGTCCACGTCCACCCGTGATCACTGACTTCCGCGCTTCGGCAGTGGAAGTACTGGAAGGTGATTCCGTCGTGCTGTCGTGGAAGGTCAGCGACGCGAGTAACCTATCGATTCAACTGGACGATGGCAGTCAGGTCGCCATCGATCCCAACACAAACCAGTATACGCAGGTGGTGTCAGGCGCAGGAGCGCGCACATTCACGCTCATTGCGCGCAATGGCGGTGAGATGGTGCAGCGCGAGGTCAGGGTCATGGTCACCAAACCGCTCAAGATCAACGCTTTCACCGTGACACCCAACCCGGTGCTGCGCTATGTCCGGCAAACTGTCACCATAAGCTGGAATGCCGAGGGCGCAGCCAGCGTGCGCTTCCAGGGCCTTGAAGGGCTGACGGGCAGCCCCGATACCGCCTCGCATCCGGCCAGCGGCGATCTCAAAGTGGAGGGCACCCCCCGCGATGCCCTCGACCTGACCCTGGTAGCGACTGGCTCAGATGGCAAAGAAGTCTCACAACCCGTTCACGTGGAGGTCGGCAACCCGATCTGTTCTACAACGGGCGACACCCAGGTGCGCACCGGGCCGGGGACAGCCTACCAGGTCCTGAAGACTCTGCCCGTCTATACCACCGTCTCGCCTGACGGGCGGGATGCCAGTGGGCAATGGATTCACCTTGCGCCCGCGCCCGACCCGCAAGCCTGGATCGCCGTCAGTTCGGTGACGTGTGGGCGTTTTGAACCGTCGGCATTAACCTTGATTGAGGCCGTGCCGCCCACACCCCTCCCCTCAAGTACACCTACCAGTGTGCCGACTGCTGTACCGCCTGCATCGCCGACTGTGACGGCGCTCCCGACAGCTCCGGCTCCGACACCGACGAGTTCGATCATCGTCCAGAGGGAAACAGGCTGAATACGGCAAGACGCTGGATGAAAAGGGCCAGGTCAATGGCGAGTTCAGGCATACCCGGCGAAGCCTATGAACGACAGCAGGCATTGGTTGATAAACTGATCCGTGACGGCAACCTGACCGACCCGCGCGTTGAGGCGGCGTTCCGCGCTGTGCCGCGCCATCTTTTCCTGCCCGACCTGACCCTCGAAGAAGCCTACCGCGACGACGCCATCCCCACCAAACGGCTGCCCGATGGCGAAGTGGTCAGTTCATCGTCGCAGCCCGCCATCATGGCGATCATGCTGGAACAATTGGCGCTCGAACCTGGTCAGCGTGTTCTCGAAATCGGCGCAGGAACAGGCTACAATGCCGCCCTGATCGCCTTCATTTTGGGCGAAACCGGCCAGGTCATCGCCATCGACATTGACGAGGACATCGTGCAGGCCGCGCGCGATCATCTGGCCGCCGCAGGCTTCGGCAACGTGATGGTCGTTCAGGGCGACGGCGCACATGGCTACCCGGAAGCGGCGCCCTATGATCGGATCATCCTGACGGTGGCGGCCTGGGACCTGGCTCCGGCCTGGTGTGAGCAATTGCAGCCCGATGGCAGGCTGGTGCTGCCGCTGGACATCAAAGGATCGCAGAAATGCGTGGCCTTTCAGCCTGAGAACCGTCACCTGGTGAGCCTCTCCGCCCGGCCCTGTGCGTTCATGGGGCTGCGCGGCGCCCTGGCTGCCCCGAATACCACCCTTACCTTCGGGCCACAGGCGGAGCTGCACCTTGAGATGGATGCGCCCGTTCCGGCCTCGCCCGACGAGCTTTACGCACTGCTTAAAGGGCCGTACCGTGACTTCACAACTGAAATCCAGACCGGCCAGTACGAGGTCTTCGACAGCCTGAATTTGTGGCTCGGCATTCACGAGCCAGGCTATTTCCGGCTTTGGGGAGAAGGCAAACAGGCCCGATACGTTCCGCCCCTGCTGGCTTACAGGCAATCACACCGAGCGACCTTCGGGCTGCTGAGTGCGAACTCATTGTGCGCGCTGGTGCGTTCGCCCGCCGAACCCTCTGCGCCCCCACCCGATACGTTTAGCCTGGCGGTCAGGCTGTTTGGCCCGGATGAAGGCCTGGCTTCCCGGCTGATCGACCAGGTGATCGCCTGGGATGCTACAGGCCGGCCCGATACTAATCGACTGCATATCCGGGCCTACCCGCGCGCGCATAGCGCCGCGAGCGCCCCGGACGCCGTCGTCGTTGACAAACACTGGACACGGCTGGTGCTGGACTGGGGGTGAGACCGGGCGATATTTCGTCGTGTAGGGGTGGTGGTGGTAAAATGAAAGTTCGGGACGTTGGTGGTTGGAAAACAACCAGGAGAATACGCCCTTTGAAACCGCAATTTACTGTATGCAGAGCGGGAACCGCGTTTATTGTAATTGTCTTGCTGATCTCAAGCCTGTTGCTCTTCCCACACGCGGCACATGCCGCCCAAACAGGTGTGATCGCGCTCCGCGTGGAAGCGGGCTTCGACGGCTACTACCGCGGAGACAGGTGGCTACCGCTGCTGATCAGCGTCAGCAACAACGGCCCCGACATCGCGGGCGAACTGCGTGTCACGGCGGACACTACGAGCGGTCTGTCGGCCAGTTCGTACCGAACCAGTATTGAACTTCCCACCAATTCCAGCAAGCAGATCTTCCTGTACATCACGCTCAACTATGGCGCATCGCAGGTCAAGGTGGAACTGGCGAATGAGAGCGGCATTCTGGCTGATGATACGCGCCCGCTGAAACCCGTCGGCGCTGCCGATCTGCTCTATGCGGTGATCACCGAATCACCTCGCGGCACGATTGATCTGAACAGCGTCCGGAGCGGCATGGGCGAGGCGTATCAGGCTAACTGGCGCATCGATAACGTGCCCCGGAATGCCGATGGCCTGCGTGCCCTGGACGTGATCGTGCTGGCAGATGTGGATACGGGCAACCTGTCCAACGAACAGCGGCAGGCACTCCAGGATTGGACATTGGCGGGCGGGCATCTGGTGGTGACCGGTGGCCCAAACTGGCAGAAGACGCAGGCTGGTCTTACCGAACTGCTGCCGATCCGCCCTTCGAGTAGCACGACTCTGACCTCGTTGCCCTCGGTGGCGTCCTATGCGGGCCACCCCAACGATACCCTGAATGCCCCGGCGGGCAGCCCGATTGTCGTCGCACAGGGCCAGTTGACGCCCGATGCGAAATTGTTGATTGCGGAAAGTGGCATACCGATCCTGGCCCGCCGGCAGTTGGGCAACGGTGTCGTGGACTATCTCGCCACTGATCCAGGAGTAGAGCCATACCAATCGTGGAAAGCGCGTGGCGATTTCTGGTTCACGCTCCTGACCACGACAGGCCAGCAGCCAAGCTGGTCGGGCGGCATCAGCAGCCCCGGCGATGCCACGCTGGCCGCCAACCTGATCAAGGGCCTGCGCCTGCCCGATGTGCTTCAGTTGGGGTTGTTTCTCGGCCTGTATATCATCGTGATCGGCCCCCTCAATTACCTGATCCTCAAGCGTCTGGGGCGGCGCGAACTGGCCTGGGTCACTATCCCACTCATCATTTTCGCTTGTAGTGTGGTCTCGTACATCACAGGCTTCAGCCTGCGCGGCACACAGGCCACCATCAACCGCATGGCAATTGTACAGGTCTGGCCGGGCAGTGAGCGTGCCCAGGTCGATGGCATTATCGGCGTGTTGGCTCCCCGCCGCGCCATTTATAACCTGACCGTCCAGAACGGACTGTCGGTACGCACACTGGATAACAGCAATAACTATAGTGGCGTCAACGCTGCGAACTACACCATCCAGGAAGATCAAAGCTACGCCGTGCGCGACTTCCCGGTAGATGCCGGGCTAACCGCTGCCTTCGCCACCAGTGGCTATACGCAGGCAACGCCGCTCGATGGCAGGGCCACCCTGACCTTCACCACACCATTATCCTCAGCGCCAAGCAGCAGTACGCCGCACGTGGTCGGTAGGGTCAGGAACACCACGAACATGCGGCTGAACAATGCCGTCGTGTTGGCGTTGGGCGGAAGCCAGTCCATCGGCACGCTCGACCCTGGCGAAGAACGTTCGTTCGACCTGCTGCTGAACCCCAAGCCGCAGCAATCGTGGCCGCTATCGCTGGGCAGTGCGTACACGGGCGGCTACTATTCGCCTCAGTACAACGCCAGCTATTCAAGCACCTATAACCCAGGCGGAACTGTGCAGGACATCATGGGCCGTAACTATACGAGCCTGTACGGGCGCTATGGCCTGGGCTACGGCGATACCCCCGAACAGCAGGAACTTCGCCGCCGCCAGGCGTTGCTGCAAGCTGTTGTCTCCACGGACGAGCCAGGTGGGGGGCGCGGCAGCGGCGTGTATGTCGCTGCCTGGACGGACGCCACACCGATCAGCGTCGATCTCAAGAACATGGCCTATACCCCCGAAGACACCACGCTCTACATGTATCGCCTGCCGCTCGACGCTGCCGCCGACAGTGACACGGTGGTGCTTCCCAGCGCGTTCCTGACCTGGACCATCACCAATGAGTCGACGCGCCGCGATGCCTCGCCCTACGGCCTGAGTGTCCAGCCCGGTGAGCGCGTCATCTTCCGTTACAACCCGTTGCCCATCATCCGCTTTGCGGAGATCAGCCAGATCAAATTGTTTGTCAAAACCGGGAACTTCAACCAGGGCGTCATCTCGCTCTGGGATTGGAAAGCAAATGCCTGGGTCGATACCAAAGCCAGCACGCAGACCACGACTATCGACGACGCGCAACGCTTCCTCGGCCCAGAGAACGCGCTCCAGCTCAAGGTCGAGGCTGCGTCCGGCATTGCCCTGGCAACCTACGATTCAATCGACGTGACAGTATACGGGCGTCTCGCCAACAACGATTCATCCAGTGCCTCGTCCAGTGGCTCGTGAAATGTAAGTGGTGAAGGTATGGAAATACAGACGGACAGTGCTATGCAAGCAACAGCAGACAACACCGAACTGATTATTGAAACCAGGGACCTGGTCAAACGCTACGGCAAGCTGACGGCGGTCAATCATCTGTCGCTGCAAGTGCCGCGCGGGGCCATCTATGGCTTCGTCGGGCCGAACGGCGCAGGCAAGACCAGCACCATGCGTATCCTGACCACGCTCATGCTGCCGTCGTCGGGGCAGGCTTACGTAGCGGGTCACGAAGTCACCAAGGAGGCGCGGGCCGTGCGGCGTTCCATCGGCTACATGCCGGACTTCTTCGGCGTGTACGACGACATGAAGGTCTGGGAATATCTGGACTTCTTCGCGGCCTGTTATGACATCCCGGAGAAGGATCGGCCTGGCCTGATCAACGACCTGCTGGAACTGGTCGATCTGAAACACCGCCGCGACGACATGGTGGATAAACTGAGCCGGGGCATGAAGCAGCGTCTGTGCTTGGCGCGCACCCTGGCCCACGATCCACAGGTGTTGATCCTGGACGAACCGGCGTCGGGGCTTGACCCACGCGCCCGCGTCGAAATTCGGGAACTGCTGGTTGAACTGTCCCAGATGGGTAAAACCATCTTCTTCTCGTCGCACATCCTGGCGGACGTGGCTGAGATTTGCACGCATATCGGGATCATCGAGGCGGGGCAGATCGTCATGCAGGGCCGCATGGAAGACTTGCAGCGCCAGTTGATGCCACACCGCGAAGTGGTCGTCACCTTGCTGGACAAGGTGGATGACGCCAAGCAAGCCCTTTCGCCGCTGGAAGGCATTCAGAACGTGGTCGATCTGCCGGACGAGCAGAACAAAAAGCGTCTCCGCGTGGACTTCACCGGTGAAGACACGGTCATGACGACCATCATCCAGGCTCTGACGAGCAAGGGTATTCCGGTGATCAACGTTGCCGAACAGTCGCACGACCTGGAAACCGTGTTCATGAAAGTGACTAAAGGAATCGTATCATGACGGCCATCGAAGCCGAGCACACCCCCGCCGCCAGGCCGCGCCAGGTAGGATTCCACCCGTTTCGCAACCCGGTCGTGCTCAAAGAACTGCGCGGACGGATGCGCGGGATGCGCGCTTTTGTGGTCCTGACGGTCTATCTGGCGCTGATGAGCGGCTTTGTCACGCTGCTGTACGTGCTATATTCATCCTCATTGAGCTACTACGGCTTCGCCTCCGGCGGGCAAATCGGGCGAGTGTTGTTTATTGGCATCGTCGGCACGGAGTTGTTCCTGGTCACGTTCATCGCGCCGACCTTCACCGCCGGGGCGATCAGCGGCGAGCGAGAACGGCAGACTTACGACTTGCTGCGCACCACACTGCTGCCAGCACGCTCGCTGGTGCTTGGCAAACTGGTATCGGCGCTGTCCTACGTCTTGTTGCTGCTGCTGGCTGCCATCCCCCTGCAAAGTATCGCCTTCCTGTTTGGCGGCGTCACCGAGGCCGAAGTGGTGCTGTCCTTCGTGATCCTGGTCGTGACGGCTATCGCGCTCGGCTCGGTGGGCATTTACTTTTCCGCCGTCATGCAGCGCACCCTGACGGCCAGCATCATGACCTATGGCTTTGCGCTGTTTGTGACGCTCGGCCTGCCGCTGATCGTGTTTGTGATCATGTCGTTGTTCGGGCCACTCTTCTATAACATGGCCTCGCCGCCTATCCCGCTGCAAGCAGCCCTGTACTATGGCTTGGGCGCGCTGGTCGTCACCAACCCGCTGGCGACGGCCATGATGACCGAAATGCTGCTGGTAAACAGCCAGCACGCCGGGTTCTTCATGCAAACGCTGACCAGCGGCGCGCAGACGGCTCAGATTCCACTTGTCTCGCCCTGGATCGTGTTCACGATCCTGTACCTGGCGGTGTCGGCCATTCTGGTCACGCAGGCGATTCGCCGTGTCCGCCGCATCGAAGCATAGGAACAAAGTGCGTATGGCGGGCGTCTTATAAACGAACGAGTGAACCTCACCCCTGTCCCCTCTCCGCAAGCAGAGAGGGGGAACCGGAAGGGTGAGGTAAATAGCTTGAGGATGTAGTGATGAGCGACTCCACCAGTTCGCAGGGACAACAATTGATCCGGTACGTATCCCGTTGGGATCGGCGCCGGCGACTGACGCAGCTGACGCTCTGGATTCCGCGTGGTCTGGCCGCCGGGTTACTGGTCGGGCTGGTCGTGGCGCTCATCTCGCGGGTGCGGCCCTGGCTGCTGCCCTCACAAATCCTGGCAATCACCGGCGCGGCGGCTCTGGTCGGCGTTGTGCTGGCTGTCGTGGCCGTCCTGATCTGGCCGCGCCGTCCGCTCGAACTGGCGCGCTACTTTGACCAGCTATTCGAACTCAAGGAGCGCAGCAGTACGGCGTTAGAGCTTTCCAGCGGGTCGATCACGGCGCCGGAAGCATTGACGCAGCGGCAGTTGCAGGATGCAGTCGAACATGCCCGCCAGGTCGAGGCGCGGCGCTTCCTGCCTTTCCGCTGGAGCCGCCGTGAACTGGCACTGATTGCCGGGTTGATTGCTGTATTGGCACTGGCGCTGCTGCTTGCCAACCCGCAGGCTGCCGCCGTCGCACAGCAAGCGGCGGTGCAGGCCGCTGTCACCCAGCAGATTCAAAAGCTCCAACAGGTGCAGCAGCAGATTCAGAACAACCCGTCGCTCTCCGAAGCTGAAAAAGCGCAACTGAACAAGATCATCGAGGAGACGATCCAGAAGCTAGGGCAACCCAATATTACCAAGCCAGAAGCGGTGGCGGCGCTTTCCCAGGCGTCACAACAGCTTAACAGCGCCAAAACGCAGCTTACCCCTCAGCAGAAAGCCGCCGCGCAGGAGGCAGGCCAGGCTCTTAACCAGAACCAGATCACCTCAGGCGCAGGCAACGCCCTGCAATCTACCGATCTGACGCAGGCCGCCAGCCAGCTTCAGAACCTGGCTCGCAAAGTGGGCGATAACCAGTTGACGCCCGAACAGACGCAGCAGGCCGCGAATGCGCTGAATCAGGCCGCGCAGAGTCTCGAAAACGTCAATCCACAGGCCGCGCAGGCATTGCGCGATGCGGCGCAGGCGCTTCAGCAGGGCAATATGAGCGCTGCGCAGCAGGCTTTGAACCAGGCAGCGAATGCCCTCAATAGCCAGCAGCAACAAATGAACCAGAGTGGGCTGTCTCAGGCTGCGCAGAGTGCCATGCAGAGTACCAGCCAGGGGCAGCAGCAAGTGGCCCAGGCAGGCCAACAGGGTCAGCAAGGGCAGAATGGTCAGCAGAATGGACAGGCTGGTCAGCAGGGCCAACAAGGTCAGCAAGGCCAACAGGGTCAGCAGGGCCAACAAGGTCAGCAGGGCCAACAGGGTCAGCAAGGCCAACAAGGTCAGCAGGGCCAACAAGGTCAGCAAGGCCAACAAGGTCAGCAGGGCCAACAAGGTCAGCAAGGCCAACAAGGTCAGCAGGGCCAACAAGGTCAGCAAGGCCAACAAGGTCAGCAAGGCCAACAAGGTCAGCAAGGCGGTGCGCAGGAGGGAGCCGGCAACGTTGCTGCCCAGACTGGACAGGGATCGCAGTCTGGATCGAGTCAGCAGCAGGCACAGTTAGCCGGCGGTGGAGCCGGAGCCGGGCAAGGATCGGGTGGCGCTGGCGACGATATAACCAGAGGCCAGCCGCAGAATTCCGGCCCGATTGACCCGAACAACGGCCACAGCGATGGCAGCCTTGTCCAGAATGAGCAGATTTATGCACCTTCCTTTGTCGGCGGCAAAGGCGGCACGGAGTTGAATCCCAAGAGCGATACAAACAATGCCCAGTCCGACCCGGCGGTGAAGGGCGACTTTGGCCCCAACCCGGCGGGCCAGTCGAATATAAAACTCCTCAGTGACGTGGCAGGGCAGGCCGCTGCCCAGGCAGATCGGGCAATGGACACCGATCACATTCCCGGCGCGCTGCGCGGGGTCGTGCGTGATTACTTCACAGGGCTGCAATCGAAGTAGCTGGCTGTGGATTGTATGGGTATTGGGGGTGGCGGCGTGCAGCGCTGTGGCAACCGCCACCCCAGGCGAGGCCCGCTTGCCAACCTTCGCCGTGACTGTTGCCGCGCCAACCACTGTGCCGGGCGCTGCGACACAGGTTAGTGCTCCAACGAGCACCGTGCCGCGCCCCGAATCGGATCAACTCTGGAAAGAACAGCCGATGGGCGCGGACATATTGGCCGTGACGTTTTACACAGACACCAGCCAGAATAGATGCCTGCGTTTTGCAGTCAAAGGCCGCGCCGAGCCAGCAATTTCCGCCTGCTCATCCTCGAAAACGGCAACGCTCCTGGCTGTGCAGGGCGTCGAAACAGACAGCGCCGGAACAGTTTTCAGCGTGATTGTGGGGCGGACGTTCAGCGACCAGATCACGGCGGTATCGCTCGAACTGGCCGATGGTGGCAATACGCCTGCTGAGGTCACGGATCGCGGCTTTGCCGTCGTGCTGCCCGGCAAGCGCACCGCGATCCGTGCCATTCCCATCGATCAGTACGGCAATCTGGTTGGGGATAAATTCGTCTTCAAGTGAGTGGCCGGATCAGGTTGTTGCGGTGGTCGCCGGGGCCTGTTCCTGTACCTTGATCAGTTCCACTTCAATGTTGATTGCGATCTCGTCCCCGACCAGCACACCGCCCGTTTCGAGCGCAACGTTCCATTCCAGACCCCAGTCCTTGCGGTTGATCTTGGTGTGGGCGTTGAACCCGGCACTCGTCATACCCCAGGGATTCTTTACCGACCCCACGTACTCAACGTCGAGGACGACGGGCTTGGTGACGCCGCGAATGGTCAGGTCGCCTGACAACCGTGCGTGGTTCTTATCGATCAGGGCAACGTTCTTGCTCACGAAAGTCAAATATGGATAGTTGGCCGCATCCAGGAAGTCGGCGGAGCGCAGGTGGTTGTCGCGGTCAGCGGCTTTTGTGTTGATGCTGGCCGCTTCAATCTGGACATTCACTTTGGTCTGCGCCGGGTTCTCTTCATCGAATTCAACCGTGCCGCTGAATCTATCGAACTGACCACGCACGTTCGTGATCATCAGGTGGCGCACCGAGAACTCGATTGCAGAATGGGCGGGATCGATCTGCCAGGGCATGAGAAACCTCCATGTTTCGCACTACCGTTCTGGTAGTTACTTATTATTTGTAAGCTACTATATATTCACAACCTGTGATTGTCAAGGGGCTTTTTTTCTGGTAGTATTGACAGAGCGTGTATATTGTGAAATGCCACAAACAACAACAACGTTGACGTGACGTTGCCCACAGGCTACACGCGGAGGAGGAAGAATGACGCGCTACAGCGGCCAGATGTGTCTGAACTACCAATATGCTGTCGAAATCTTAGCCAAGCGTTGGACAGCCCTGATCGTGAAAGTCCTCCTCGCCGGGCCGTTGCGTTTTAGCGAACTCGCCGGACAGCTTGAGGTGGTCAGTGACCGTGTGCTTTCCGAACGTCTGAAGGAACTGGAACAAGAGGAAATTGTGAAGCGCCAAGTGCTGGCCGAGACGCCCGTGCGGGTTGAGTATTCGCTGACCGAAAAGGGCCAGGCCCTGGCTCCGGTACTCGCAGCCATTGAGGAGTGGAGCTACCAATGGATCAAGCTCGATCCGGCAATGGTGGCCGCCTCGGGAGGACACCCGGTAGAGGCAGCGTGCGATTAACGCCGTCTTGCACCCTTCGACCACCGATCTGCTGATTGTATTATCTTAACGTGCTGCCGATCCGGGCTTATGCCCGGATTTTTGATCTACCCCATTTCGATGATAAGCTAACGTAAGAGATGGTACGGAGGAGTTGGAATGACGGATCAGGTTCTTAACGAAGATATCAGTGTAGAGGACTTTCACGACACGGCCACCGCGATTATCCGCGAGGTGGGTAAGGTCATCGTTGGGCAGGACGACGTGGTGCGGCACGTGCTGATCTGTGTGATCGCGGGCGGACACGCGCTGCTGGAAGGTGTGCCGGGCCTGGGCAAGACCAGCCTGATCCGCGCCCTGGGCCACGTGCTCGACCTGCGCTTCTCGCGCATCCAGTTCACGCCCGATCTGATGCCTGCCGACGTAACGGGCACCAACATCATGGAGGAGGACAGCGACGGCAGGCGGGCCTTCCGCTTCCAGCCGGGGCCAGTCTTCGCCAACCTGATCCTGGCCGACGAAATCAACCGGGCCACGCCGAAAACGCAGTCGGCGCTGCTCGAAGCCATGCAGGAAAAGACGGTGACGGTTGCCAACCAGACCTACCGTCTCGAACCCCCGTTTTTTGTGCTGGCGACGCAGAATCCGCTCGAAATGGAGGGCACATACCCGCTGCCCGAAGCACAGCTAGACCGCTTCATGTTCAAGATCGACGTGAAGTTCCCAACGCCTACCGAACTGGTTGCGATCCTGGGCCGCACGACAGGTATAGAGACCGGGCACGCGGAGCAGGCCGCCAACGGCCAGCGCATCATTGCCATGGGCAACCTCGTCCGCAAAGTGCCGATTGCCACCCACATTACCGACTACGTGGCACGGCTGACCATTGCCACCCACCCGGACAGCGACACCGCAAGCGACATGGTGAAACGCTATGTGCGCTATGGTTCCAGCCCGCGCGGCGCGCAGTCGCTCATTCTCGGCGCGAAGATCAATGCGCTCCTGGCAGGGCGTTTCAATGTGTCCTTTGACGACGTGAAGGCAGTGGCCCCGGCAGCGCTGCGCCACCGGCTGCTGCTGAATTTCGAGGGCCAGGCCGAAGGCATCACCACCGATCAGGTCATCACCGAATTGTTGGGCAAGGTGGCACAGCAGTAGATTCGCTGAATTGCTCGACCAATGAGTGTTGCTCCTGCGCTCAGTACCGAAAACCTCACCAAGCAGTTCCGGCACGGTCAGTGCGCGGTGGATGGGCTGACGCTGAACGTCGAAGCCGGGCAGGTGTACGGCTTCCTGGGGCGAAATGGCGCAGGCAAGACGACCACCATTCGGATGCTGCTCGATCTGGTACGACCTACCAGCGGTGCAGCCTATCTGTTCGGCGTCAATCCGCGCCAGGATCGTTCTGTGCTGCGACGGGTCGGCGCGCTGGTCGAAGGGGCCGCCTTTTATCCGTACCTGTCGGGGCGGGCAAACCTCGAGCTGCTGCGCCGGATGCTGCCCATCGGCTCCCGAACCATCGACAGCTTGCTGGAACAGGTCGGCCTGTCGGCATACGGCAGCCAGCGAGTTGGCTCATATTCCACCGGTATGCAGCAGCGGCTGGGTATCGCGGCGGCGCTGCTGCACGATCCCGACCTGGTGATCCTGGACGAGCCGACCAACGGCCTGGACCCGGTGGGCATGGTCGAAATCCGGCAGCTCGTTCGGGCGCTGGCGGATCGTGAGGGCAGAACCGTGTTCCTGTCGAGCCACCTCCTGGGCGAAGTCGAGCAGATCTGTGATCGGGTGGCGATCATTGACCGGGGGCGGCTGATCCGCGAGGGCACAGTCGCCGAGTTGCTGGACACGCACACCGAGACGGTGTGCATCGAGGTCGAGGATCGGCAGGCGGCGCTGACTGCTCTGTCTGGTCGGTGGCAGATTGCGCCGGGCGCTGGTGACAGGAAAATTCACGTTGTCACCATACATTCGCAGATTCCAATCTTGATCCAGCATTTAACCGCGCAGCAAATACCGATCTACGGCGTGACACGAGAGCGCCAATCGCTGGAAGACCTGTTTCTAACGCTGGTTGGCAAGGCCGATGATGCTTAACCTGCTCCGTGCCGAGGTGCGCAAAATCCTGGGGCACCGGGGCCTTGCCGTGCTGCTGGTGTGGCTGTGGCCTGTTGGCGGCGTGCTGCTCCCGCTCATCCTGCTGGTGCTGGCCCTGTTCCCGTCGCCGAGCGCGGATCGGCGGCTGCCCATCGAGTTCCGCTGGACGGACGTTGCGCTGGGCGCGTGGGCGATCCCGACGAATCTGGTGGGGCGGTTCCTGTTCATTGCGCTGGCGGCGGCCATCTTTTCGGGTGAGTACCAGTGGAGCACCTGGAAAAACCTCGTGCCGCGTGCGGATCGGGCGCGGCTGCTGCTGGCGAAGTATCTGGCCTTCGCGGCGCTGACCGTGTTCGCTTTCGGTCTGACCTCACTGCTGCTGCCAATTGGCATGGGCGCCGTACAGGCTGTGCGCGGCCTGCCCTATCCACCCCGGCCAACGCCCGACGTAGTGCAAACCTTTATTGGCAACTACCTGGTGCAGGTGGCGCTGACCGTCCTCAACACCATGATCGGCGTATCCATTGCGGCGCTATCGGCCATGCTGACACGCTCCATTCTGGGTGGTATTATCGGCGGCACGTTCTTTGTTTTTGGCGAAATCGGCCTCGTGACGGCCCTGATCGCGCTGGGGATTTTCCTGCATTCCCCACAGATCGCGGACACGGCCCGCTTCACCAGCGCCATTAATATCGCCAACATCAGTTCGTGGGTACAGTATGGGCAGCCGGTGTATTTACAGGTGCAGGGGACGGGCACAAACTCACTTGTCGGGTCGTTCGTGATATTGCTGGTGTGGCTGATAGTGCTGGTCGGGATCATGCTGACGGTTTTCCAGCGGCAAGACTTGATGTAGAGGATGGAGAAAATGGCGGATCGGCTGTTTGACGAAAAGACGCTGCGTAAGCTCGAAAGGCTGACACTGGTTGCCAACCGGGTGCGCGCTGGGGTGATGAAAGGCGAGCGGCGCTCGACCAAGCGCGGCACGAGCATCGAGTTTGCCGACTACCGCAACTATACGCGCGGCGACGACCTGCGCCGGGTGGACTGGAACGTATTCGCCCGGTTAGAGCGGCCTTTCATCAAGCTGCTTGAGGAAGAAGAAGACCTGGCCGTCCATCTGCTGATCGACGTTTCGGAGAGCATGAATTGGCCGCGCGAGGCAAACGATCAGAACAAATTCCGATTTTCGCAGCGGGTGCTGGCCGGGCTGGCCTACATGTCGCTTGGCAGCGGCGACCAGTTGACGGTCACGGCGCTTGGCGAGCGCAGCCTGATCTGGGGACCATATCGCGGGCGCGGCTACACGCTGTCGCTGCTGGATTTTGTGGGCGGACTGACGACGGGCGGCACAACCGACCTGAACGGCGCGCTCAAAGCGTACACCCTGCGCGGCGCGCGCCCTGGCCTGTGTCTGCTCATCTCCGATCTGATGTCGCCCACAGGCTATCAGGATGGCCTGTCGGCGTTGCAAGGGCGCGGCTACGAAGTCGGGCTGATCCATGTGCTGTCACACGACGAGGTTGAGCCACAACTGGCGGGCGATCTACAACTGATCGACGTGGAGACGGGCATCGGGCAAGACGTGAGCGTCGATTCGGCGATGCACGATCTCTACATTCGGCGCCTGCTGGCCTGGCGCGACGAGATCGGGGCGTATTGCCTTCGGCGCGGAATCCATTACGCCACCGTCGAGACGGGCACCCCCTGGGAAGAACTGATCCTGTTTGAACTGCGGCGGTTGGGCGTCGTGCAGTGAGCCGGACAACCTCACCCCCCGGCCCCCTCTCCCCAAGCAGAGAGGGGGAAAAGGTACATGCACCTCACCCCCTGACCCCCTCTCCGAATTCGGAGAGGGGGAACCGGGCGGCAGCGCGACGAATGTTGACTCCCCCTCTCCACAGGGTGGAGAGGGGGTTGGGGGGTGAGGTAAACCGTCCCTGGCTCGCTTGGCTGTGCATCATCCTGTTCGGGGCGTTCGCACTGCGCCTGTGGAATCTGGGCACACAAAGCCTGTGGCACGACGAAGCCTGGTCGGTGATGAGCGCCTATCAACCGCTCAGACCGATTGACCCCAACTACCCCCCCTTCTTCACCGTTCTGCTGGGCGTCTGGATACAACTGGCGGGCGACAGCGTGTGGGCCATGCGCTTCTGGTCGCTGCTCTTTGGCGTGGCGACGGTGGCCGCCCTTGCACTGCTGTCGCGGCGCTGGTTCGGCAACCGTGTGGCGATCCTGGCGGCGCTTTTCGCCGCTGTGTCACCCATTCTCTGGGTCTATTCGCAGGAAATCCGATCCTATGTGCTGGTTCCACTGCTGACGGTAGTGCTGCCGGCGCTGGCGGACGCTGTGCTAAACGCGCGCGTGTCACGGCGCGTCTGGCTGTGGCTGGCCCTGAGCGAGATCGTCCTGCTGTATACACATAACCTGAGCGTGCCCGTCGTGGCCTGGCTGAACGTGACGATGGTCGCGGTGCTAGTCTACCGGCGCGACTGGCGGCGCTTGCGGACCTGGCTGCTCATTCAGGTTGGGCTACTTGTGCTGTATCTGCCCTGGCTGATCACGCAGCGTCCCACCGGGACGCCTCTCAACACGCCGCCTGCCGTCAACCCGTCGCTGCTGTGGGACATCTGGCAGTCGTACTTCACCGGGACCAAGGCGCTGGTCGGCGCTGACGATGGCCTGATGGCGCTGACGGCGGCGTTCGGCCTGCTGTCGCTGGCAGCAGTGGCCGCCGCGCTTGTGTACTGCCGTTCGCGCCGGACGTGGCTGCTGCTCTCGCAGGCTATCCTGACCCCGATCTTCGAGTTGATCATCGTCCTGGCAGCGCACATTGATTTTCACCCACGTTATTTCCTGGCAGGTGTGACACCAGCGCTAATTGTGATCGCGCTGGGGCTGGACACGCTGACCCGTCGGCGCTTCCTGACGCCCTTCGCGCTGACCGGGGCTGTCATCCTGGCAATCGGGATCATGCTGCGGATGGCAAGCGTCATGTATAGCAGCCCGATCTACCAGCACGACGATTTCCGCGCCATTGCGCAGCGTTACGCGCAGCTTGGACCAAACGACGCGATCATTATCCCTTACGGTTGGGAACCAGCGCTGGAATACTACAGCCACAAAATGGGCTTCAAAGCGAAGATGATCGGCATTCCGCTGCACAGCAGCGCCGAGACGATCATCGAACGGCTGCACGCCGAATTAAAAGGCATCAATCGAGTCGAGGTGCTGACCTGGTATCAGCTTCCCGCCGACGTGCGCGGAGCGTACCCGTGTTTGATTCAAACGATCAAGAACCAGCAGAGCGAGTTGACGGTCAGCGGCCTGCAAACGGTCAGTTATGTCGGCCCCCCAGCGGACGGTAGCCAGGATCAGAGGTCTTACGATGTCGATGTCGACTTCGGCCCGATCCGCCTTATAAAAGCAAAGAGTGAGAATGGCTCTCTGGCGACCTGCTTTATTAGTGTCTGGCAAATGCGGAATCAATCTCCCGATAGGTGGCAGATCAGCACGCGGGTGCGCAATGCGCCAGGTTGGGAACTGGCACGCACCGATTCGGAGCTTCTCAACGATTTTCAGTTGCCGACCACTCTCTGGCAAAACGAACAGACGGGAACCGCTTTCAGCCTTCTGAAATTGCCGGAAGGAGCGCCTTCGAGCACCTTCTCTGCCGTCTATTACCCGATAGTGGTCGGCGTCTACAGCAATAACTACCCGCACGGATTGGCTGCTTCAAAGGAGGGCGCGGCAACGACCAGAGACCCCATCGTTGGCGTTGCAAAAAACCTGGCCCCGGTGGAGACGACGATCCGACCACAAAGCACCGATGCCGACTTTGGCGGGCTGTATCTACACCGTAAAGACATCTCTGCTGATGGGCCGGAGCCGGGCCAGAAAATGAGGATAACCCTGGAATGGTGGCAATCCACCGAGTGGCGTCAGAGTCACTCGCGGCCCTTTGCGAAGGTCGTGGTGGAATTGCAGGGGGATCACTGGCAGGCGTCTTCGGATGCAGTCCTGTACCCGCAGTCGAAACTATTGACGTGGCATGAGTTGGTTATCCCCGCTGATGCCAGCGGCCACGCCGTTCTGCGAGTCAGCGCCCCGAACGGCGTATGGACGACGCTGGCCGAATACGACATCGCGCCCATCAAGCGTGTCTTCACCGAGCCACCCGTTGCCAGCCGGGTCAGCGCCATGTTCAAGGAAGCCGGGGCACTCATCGGCTTTGACGCGCCAAAGGCCGTCGGTCACGGTCAAACGCTTAACGTTCGATTAGTGTGGAAGGCCAGCGCCACCCCCACTCCCACCTATACCGTCTTTGTGCACCTGCTCGACTCCAACGGGCAAGTGATCGCGCAGAGCGATGCGCAGCCTGCCCAAAACAAACGCCCGACGACCAGTTGGCTGGCAGGCGAATACGTCACCGATCCTCACACGCTGACCTGGAATCGGCAGGATTACAGCGGATCGGCCACGCTTGAAGTGGGACTTTATGATCAAGACACCGGGGAAAGGGTAAAATTGGAAGATGGCAGCGATCACGTGAACCTTCCGATAACGATAACTGTAAGCTGAGGGCGATGTAATGTCATTTCTAACGCCGCTGGCACTGGCGCTCGGCGCGATAGCCGGGCCGATTATCCTGCTATATATGCTGCGCCTCCGCCGCCGCGAGGTGCAGGTGTCCAGCACGCTGCTCTGGCAGCAGCTTTTACGTGACCGCGAAGCCAACGCGCCCTGGCAGCGCCTGCGCCGCAATCTCCTGCTCCTGCTCCAACTGCTGATCCTGGCGGCGCTGGTCATTGCGCTGGCGCGGCCCTTCGTGGAAGTGCCCACCGTGACCACCGGGCGGATCGCGCTGCTGATCGACGCCTCGGCCAGCATGAACGCCACCGACGTGTCGCCCAACCGTTTTGAAGCCGCCAAGCAACAGGCCAACAACATCGTCGATACGTTGAGCGAACAGGACTCGATGGCCGTTGTGCGTGTCGCGGAACAGCCGGAAGTGTTCGAGAACTACACGAACAACGCAACAGAACTGCACGCCGCCATCAACCGGATGCAGCCCAGCACGGCGGGCGCGGACTGGAACGCGGCGCTCACCCTGGCAGCGGCGGGCGCCAGCGGCGCGGATAAGTTCACGATCATTATCATTGGCGACGGTGGGCTGTCCGGCGACCTGGCGTCGAATTACGGCGACGTGAAGTTCATTCCCATCGGCAGGTCGGACTCGAACCTGGCGATCTCCGCACTGGCGACGGCCAACGATCCGGTCAACGGGCCGCAGATTTATGCCCGGATCGCCAACTACGGCTCGCAAAACGCCGACGTGGTCTTTAGCGTCAAGCTCGACGATACGCTGTTCAACGCCGCCAACTACACCGTTCCCGCCAACGGCACAACGGATGTGGTTGTGCCCAACCTGCCGCTTAACTTCCGGCGCGTTGAGGCCAGTTTGACCCGCCCGGTATCCTCTACCGTGCCGGACTACCTGGCGCTGGATGATACGGCCTGGACGGTCTTCAATCCCGCGCAGGCCGGGCGTGCATTGCTGATGACGCAGCAGAACAAATTCCTTGAGCAAGGGTTCGCCAGCCTCCCCGACTGGCAAACGTTCCGGGGCGACATCACCAAGCCGATGCCCGCCGAACCGTTTGACCTGTACGTGTTTGACAGTTGGCTGCCCGCCGCGCTGCCCAACGCCAACCTGCTCATCATCAACCCACCCGGAGATACACCGCTGTTCAAGCTGAACGGCACGAGCACCGATACGAGCGGCGCGACGGTGCTGCGCGACGATGCCCGGACGCGCTTCCTGAAATTCTCCGACGTCAACATCCGCCAGTTCAAGCGTATCACGGACACGCCCTGGGCCGATGCGCTGGTCACGGCGGCGGGCGGGCCGCTGGTGCTGGCCGGGCAGGTGAACGATCACCGCGTGGCTGTCATCAGCTTTGATCTGCACGATTCCGACCTGCCGCTGAAGATCGCGTGGCCGATTTTACTTTCCGACCTGACGGAATGGTATAAAGCGCCACGCGCCATCCAGGTCAATGGCAGCCTGCAACCCGGCCAGACTCTGACGATCCAGCCGGGCGCGGACGCGGACACGGTGCGCGTGCAGCGGCCCGACGGCGCGACGACGACGCTCCGGGTCGATCAACCGCTGCTCATCTATGCCGATACGCCGTTGCCCGGCATCTATAAGGTCGATCTGTACAGGGGCAGCGACCAGTTGCGGGAGGAACTGTTCGCCGTCAACCTGTTCGACCCGAACGAAAGCCGCATCGCCGTGCGCACGCCCACTTTTGGCCCGGCCAACACAGGGGTCGCCCGTAAGGATGAAGTCGGGCAGCGCGAGTTCTGGCCCTGGGTGGCCTTGCTGGCGCTCCTGATCCTGATCGTCGAGTGGTATGTCCATCACCAGCGGTTGCGCGTGCCGCGTCTGGCCGCGCTGTCCTCCCGTTTCGCCCGGCGGCCCTGATCGGCAGCATCCGATACTGAGCAGGCTTCACGGTCGTAGGAGCAAATACATGACCGACCAACCTGACACCGTTCACAGCCAAACAGGCAAACACGCCATCGTCATCGGCGGAAGCATGGCCGGGCTGCTGGCGGCCCGCGTCCTGAGCGACCACTTCGATCAGGTCACGATCCTGGATCGAGATCGCTTCCCGGAGGGGCCGGAGGTTCGCAAGGGCGTCCCACAGGCGCATCACATCCACGTCTTGCTGGTGCGTGGCCGTCAGATATTAGAGCAGCTTTTCCCTGGGCTGGATGCCGAACTGATCGCGGGCGGCGTCAAGCCATTGGAATGGGGTTATGACTCGATCAGCCTGGCTGCCGCAGGTTGGATTCCGCGCTTTCACTCCGGGCTGCACAGCTACACGGTCAGCCGTGCCTTCCTGGAATGGGCAGTTCATCAGCGTGTGGCGGCTAACCAGCGTATTCGCATTATGGATAGCTGTGAAGCGGTGGGCTTACTGACCGACTCGGCCCGCGCCAGCGTGACAGGCGTGCAGGTCAGGTTCCGGCGAAGCAGTGGTCAGGACAGCGAGCAATCCATTGACGGCGATCTGGTGGTCGATGCCAGCGGGCGCTCCTCACGTACTCCTGAATGGTTAAAATCCCTCGGCTACCAGGTGCCGCAGGAAACGGTTATAAACTCCTTCCTCGGGTACGCCACCAGACTGTTCGAGCCACCCGCAAACTTCAACGGCGACTGGAAACTGATGTTTATCCTTGCTCGACCACCCAAACTGGCTCGAGGTGGCATCATCGCGGAGATCGAAACGGGCCATTGGATCGTGTCCCTGGGCGGAGCGGCGCGCGACTATCCGCCGACTGAGGAAGCGGCCTTCATGGACTTCTGCCGCACGCTGGCCTCGCCTCAGTTCTATGAGACGATCAAAGACGCGAAGCCTGTTTCGCCGATTTACGGCTACCAGCGTACTGCCAACCAGTTGCGCCACTACGAGCGGCTGACGCGCTGGCCTGAGAATTTTGTGGTGACTGGGGACGCGGTGTGCGGCTTCAACCCCATCTACGGGCAGGGCATGACTGTTGCCGGGCTGGATGCGCTGCTGCTGGACGCCTGCCTGCGCGAGCAGCGACAGGCGGACAACGGCGCGCGGATCAACGGGCTGGCCTTCCAGAAACGGCTGGCAAAATCCAACGAAGGCCCCTGGTTGCTTGCCACCGGTGAAGACTTTCGCTATCCCACCACAGAGGGCGGCACGCCCGACGCCATGACGCGCCTCACCCACCGCTACATGGATCGTGTGATCGAACTGCTCCCGGAAGATGAGGAGCTGTGCCGGTTATTCTTTAATGTGACACACCTGACCCAACCGGCAACGGCGCTCTTTCAGCCTTACGTGTTGAAAGCGGTTGCCAGGAATCTCTTCCGCCGGGCCAGCACGCCACCCCCGGCACTTTCGCCTTACCCGCAAAGAGCGGGTTAGGGCAGAAATGGTAGAATTGATTTGACCGCATCGGCCTTCTCCCCTCTCCAGTTGGAGAGGGGGTTGGGGGTGAGGTCAGGTCAAATAGTACAGGTCTTGAGTCATGACGTTTGCTAATCCGGTTGCGCTGGTTTTACTGTTAGTCGTTCCGTACTTTGCCTGGCTGGGTTGGCCGCGCGTTGCCTACCGCCGCAAACGCGACATCGCCAGCCTGATTCTGCGGCTGGTGATCGTCATCTTTCTCATCCTGGGCCTGGCCGGGCTGCAACGGGTGCAGGCCGCCGATAAGCTGGCAGTGGTTTTCCTGGTGGATGCTTCGGACAGCATCGATCAGGCGGCCCGCGCGCAGCAGACCAAATACATCCAGGATGCGCTGTCCCACATGGGGCCGGAAGACCGGGCGGGTATCGTCGTCTTCGGCAAGAACGCCCTGGTGGAACGGCCTGTATCCAGTGTCAAGGAACTGAGCGCGATCACCTCTGTCCCCATCCGGCTCGACACCAATATTGGCGGCGCAATTCGCCTGGGGCTGGCAATGTTCCCGGCAGACACGGCCCGCCGGCTGGTGCTCCTGAGCGATGGCCTGGAAACGGTGGGCAGCGCTGTCGAGGCGGCCCGTTTGGCCGCTGCCACCAATGTGCAAATCGACGTTGTGCCCTTGCGACGGCAGGCCGGACCGGAAGTGCTGGTTTCGGACGTGCGATTGCCGACCACCGTCAACCAGGGCGAAATCTTTGATCTGGGTGTGACCGTCGAAAGCCAGAGCGATACCTCTGTCGATCTGACCATTCTGTCGGGCGGGGCGGTCATCCAGACCAGGCGCGTGGACGTCAAGAAGGGCACAAACAACTTCGTCATGAGCCTGAAAGCGCCCCGCCAGGGCTTCACCGATTTTCAGGTGCGCGTTGACCCGCCCAGTGGCAGCGATACGTTTTACCAGAACAACGAACTGGCGGGCTTCAGCGAAGTGACCGGGCCGCCGCGCATCCTGATGATCAGCTCGAAGCCGGAAGAAATTGCGGCGCTGCTGCCCGCCCTGCAACAAAGCGGCATCCAGATCGACGTTCAGGGACCGGGCGATCTGCCGATTGGGCTGGCGCCCCTGGCCGCCTACAAAGCGATTGTGCTGGCGAACGTGTCCGCCACCGACCTGACCGAGCAGCGCATGAAAGTGCTGCAAACTTACGTCCGAGACCTGGGCGGCGGGCTGGTCGTGATCGGCGGGCCGAACAGCTACGGCGTGGGCGGTTACTTCCAGACGCCGCTGGAGGAGACGCTGCCCGTCGAGATGCGCATCAAGGACGAGAAGCGCATTCCGCGCCTGTTGATGGTCTACGTCATTGATCGTTCGGGCAGCATGGAGGAGATCGGGCCAAGCGGTGTCACCAACCTGGAACTGTCCAAAGAGGCGACGCGGCGCTCCTTGCAGTTCTTGTTCCCGGCAGACCGGGCCGGTGTGCTTTCCTTCGACAGCAACCCGCAGTGGCTCGTGCCCATTCAGAACGTCGCGGATCGGGCGGCCATGGAACGCCAGGTCGGGATGCTGCGGCCCGGCGGCGGCACAGACATTCGCGCGGCAGTGTCCGAAATTGCCCGCACCGTGCCGAGCGACCCGTCCACGCTCAAACACGTGATCCTGCTGACGGATGGGGGGGCTGATCCCACCGGCATTGTGGACATCGTGCGGCAGATGCACGACGCTTACGGCATCACCGTCACGTCCATCGGGATTGGCAAAAATGTACCGTCTTTCATGAGGGACATTGCCGTCGCGGGGCATGGTGTTTATTACAACCTGGTCGATTTGCAGACGATCCCGCAGGTGTTCGCGGCGGAAACGGTGCTGGCGACCCGCTCGTACATCGTCGAGCAGCAGTTCACGCCCACCCTCACCGCCAACAGCCAGATCATGCAGGGCATCGACGCCGTGCCGTCGCTGCTTGGCTACGTGGCGACTACCGCCAAGCAGACGGCCACCGTCGTCCTGACCGTGCCCGGCTACGACGATCCGCTGCTGGCGTCGTGGCAGTACGGGCTGGGCCGGGCCGTCGCCTGGACTTCTGATGCCGCGCCGCGCTGGAGCAAGAACTGGGTCAGTTGGGACCAGTACGGGCGCTTCTGGAGCCAGGTCATCCGCTCGACCATCACTGAGGGCCTGAATAACCGCCTGGAAGCCCGCGTGGAACAGCGCAACGGGCGCTCTGTGCTGGTTGTCGATGCGCGCGATGACCGGGGTGGCTACATCAATGGTCTCGATTTGAACGCAGCGGTGGTTGATCCGCGCCTGCAATCGCAGATCATCAAGCTGCAACAGGTCGCGCCGGGCCAGTACGAGGCCGAGTTCGACCCGGAACGCGAAGGCGCATATTTCATCCGCGTGGGTGGCAGCGGCGGCCCGACTAGTGGCAACATTACCGTTGCGCAGACCACTGGCTGGGTCTTGAGCTACTCGCCCGAATACCGCCTGCGCGACGCCAATCTGAACCTGTTGGACGACATTACCCGGCTGACCAACGGTCAGGTTGTCGGCGACAAGCCCGAACTGGTCTTCAACCACACCATCCGCGAGGAACGGGCCTCTATGGCGCTGTGGCCGTTTTTGCTGCTGATCGTGACGGTGCTGCTGCCGGTGGACATTGCCGTGCGGCGCGTGGTCGTTACCCAGAGCGATCTACAGAAGGCGAACGCCTGGCTGCGTGCGCGGCTGGGCTTGACTGGCGAAGCGCGCCAGGTCGTCCCGTCGGCGCGGATGGCGCGGCTGATGGATGCTAAGGAACGCGCCACGACCAACATACCTGCCGCGCCGGTGTCACCGCCTGTAATGCCCATCATCCGGCCCGGCGACACCGCTGCATCCAGAGGGGAACCCGCACCTGCGATGAAGATCGAACCATCGCTGCCCGTTCCGCCTGCCGCCAACCCGGCGCGCCAACCCAGACCCGCGCCCTCCAAAGCCGCTCCGACTCCGGTGGATACTTCGTTGGCGTCCCGCTTGCTGGAACGCCGCCGCAACCGCGAGGATGAATGAACTGTGTCTATCGCCCGTCGCCGCCACCAACACGAATCGAACCCCTCGGCCTTCGGCCTGGATTGCACGCTGAAGCCGATTCGGTATTCAGCCCCGCAGGGGCTTTGTAATATCAGCCCGGTGCTTCAGCGCCGGGCACAGCACGTTGGGCGCACACTCATCCCTGCCCTACTTATGCTGCTCCTGGTCGGATGCAGCGGCATCGACCCCAATGCCACGCCGATCAGCATTTTCCCGACCAAAATCCCCGCCGGGACAAAACTGCCGACCTTCGTGGCGCTGGATAGCCCCTCGGCCACACCCAATGCAGGGATGCAGCCCACCACACCCGCTGTTCGTCCGACGGTCACGTTCCGCTTTATCAACCCGACAGCCGGGCCAACCACCATTCCAACCCTGGATGCCAATTGGAGCGTGCTGTCGAATGGCGTCCAGTACCGGCGGCTGGGCTTCCGTTCTTCAACGGGGAATGACATCAGCGTCCTGGTCGTGCGCATCGATCCGAGAGCAGCCGACATCAAAGTCCGCTACGAGCCAAGCCGCGCCAGAATGATTCAGGATTGGCGGCTGGCGCTGCCCGGTGCAGTGGTGATCGTAAATGCCAGCTTCTATGCTCCGCCAAGTGTACCTGTTGGCCTGGTGGCGGTGGATGGCACACTGTTCGGCTCGTCTATTCCTCGCCAGGATGGCGGGATGTTCCAGATCAAGAACGGCGCGTTCAAGGTGCGCTCATTGTACCTGGAACCCTACAACAACACGGAGCGCTTTGATCAGGTCGTGCAGGGCTTCCCGATGCTGATGGTCGGCGGGCAGGTCGCGCCCGCCTTCGATCCCGACCTGTCGAGCGTCACGGCCCGTCGCACGGTCATCGCGCAGGACACCCAGGGCCGCATCCTGTTCCTGGTGACGCCGTTCAGCAGCGTAACCCTACCCGATCTGGCACAATGGTTGGGCGTGTCCGGCCTGAACATCGATTCGGCAGTAAATATGGATGGCGGCGGATCGACCTGCATGTACCTGGCAACAGGCGGGCCATCCCAGTTCACGCAGGGGCTATCGCCTGTGCCAGTCGTTCTGGCGGTGTATCCACGTTAGGGGCATAACATCCGATGAATATTCCGATTGGGATCGTGGAGGCGGGCGCTGTCCAACCGGCTCCGTATACGGCGACCTCGCTGGCCGAGGCCGCCACCAAAGAACCGCAAGGCGTCTATACAGTGGGGCGCACCTTCCGGCACGACCAGGTGGTACTCTTCGAGGAACATCTGAACCGTCTGGAACGCTCCGCACAGCTTGAACACATGACGCTGTGCCTGGATCGCGCAGGGCTGCGCAGAGCACTGCGTTCACTCATCGAGCAGTCCGGCTACGTCGACGTCCGTTTCCGCATCACCATCCCGCGCGAGTCACCGCAGCGCCCGATCATTACGCTCGAACCCTTCAATCCCATCCCGAAGGATGTGCTGGAAAAGGGTGTGCGGGTGGTAACGGTGCGTCTGCGACGGCATAACCCGGCGGCCAAGACGACGGAATGGATGACCACGCGCAAGGCCGCTACCGACACCTTTGAGCCGGGCATTTACGAAGGCATTCTCGTTTCGGACGGCGGCTTTCTGCTGGAAGGCACAAACTCGAATTTTTACGCCATTCGTAATCATACACTGCGCACCGCCGACGATAACGCCGTCCTGTCGGGGATTGCGCGGCGTATCCTGCTTACCGTTGCGCCGGACATCGTGCCGGTGGTACTCGAGCCAGTCAACGTCAGTGAAATCCCGCGACTGAGCGAGGCGATGCTCACCAGTTCCAGCCGGGGTGTTGTGCCCATCGTCGAGATCGACGGCCAGTGCATTGGGGACGGGAAACCCGGCCCCTACACCCTTAAGCTGCGCGAAGCATACGAGGCGTGGGTCAACGCGCACCTGGAACCCATTTAGGAGTACGCAGGACAATCTCATCAAAGGCTACTCTTGGCGAATTCAAACTGAGACGAATTCGCCAAGAGCCTCGCTAGACTAGGCCCTTAAAACTCCCGCACTTAACAGGTTGACACTGGGTATAGTCGTGACTAGCGTACACGAGCCTTTACAGGTTCCTCCGCTACACACCAGGACATTGCCCTGGATGATGATGCTACAACTGCCTTCCCCCGCATTACCCACACTATCAGTACAGGAGCACTCCACATTGACACCGCCCCTACTTCTAAAGACCACCTCGGTGTCGTGGATTGTTATTCCTCCGGCAGTGATAATGTCGGAAAGCAACCGAAGGTGTGCCCGAGGCAGAGGCAAGCCTGGTAATGTGGCCTGACCGGAACGTTTGTGATACTTCTCGAAAGCGCTTTGCGCCGTATCTATGCCGAAGTCTTCCGGCTCAAAAATATCGGCAAGCAGGGCGCTGGCTTTTTCGTGACCTTCCGCTTTCTTGAGCTGCTCCTTGAAGGTTTTCATGTCAGGGATCGGATACTCAAGACTTGCAAGAAGCCCGTATGCCTGGTCGGTTTCTGGTGGCAAGAGACTGCGTAGAAATGAGCCGATAAGCACGTCACGATTAGGGTTATTCATTTCGTCCTCCGAACTACACCTGGCGAATGAACACACTGATCATCGAATTTGATGCACTCCACTTATGGTCAGTGGAAGAGCGTCGGAGTGCAGTGAATTCAGCCCATCCCGGACAAGCGCCTGCTATGATTGCGCCATCGCCGCCTTGAAACCGGGCAGCCCGCGCTCGATCATCGCATCATTGGCCGTCAGGGAGATGCGGAAATAGCCCGGCAGCTCGACCACCGATCCGGGCAGGCAAAACACCTTGTTCTCGGCCAGCCGCTCGATGAAAGCCCAATCGTCCGGGATAGGCGAGCGCGCCATAACGTAGAACGTTCCTTCCGGGTTGGTCACTTCGTAGCCCATTTCTCGCAGCCCACTCACCACTCTGTCCCGCTTGCGTTGCAGGTGCGCAACGTCCAGGCAGGCCGCTTCCAGATCGGCCAGCGCATGCTGGAGCAGCGCGTTGGGGAAGGCATAGCCGGTGAAGACCTGGGTCGCAAACAGAACCTGCCGCATCGTGGCCCGATCCGGCATGGTCGGCGGCAGTGCGATGTATCCGAGGCGCTGGCCCGGAATCAACAGCGTCTTGCCGTAGGTATAGATCAAAAAGGTGTTCGGGTAAAACGCCGTCGGGCTGGGGTAGGGCCGCCCGTCGTAGATGATCCGGCTGTACGCCTCGTCGGACAGGATGTAGATCGGATGGCCGATGCGGTTGCTGGCCGCGTCCAGAATTTCCGCCAGCGCTTTGAGCGTGGCTGCCGGGTAGATGCGGCCTGTCGGGTTGTTCGGGGAGTTCACGATGATGGCCCGCGTCCTGGGCGTGATAGCCGCCTGGATCGCGTCCAGGTCGAGGTCGAACGTGTCCTGCCGCACTTTGACTCGTCGGGCAATGCCGCCTGCCGCTGCGATCAGGCCTTCGTAGAAAAACCAGGGCGGGCTGTTGAAGATCACCTCGTCGCCCGGATCGACCAGCGCGTTCAAGACTACAGCAATACCCGCGAAAGCACCCGTTGTCATCGATATATCTTCGGCTTCAAAGGGTAATTGGCGCCACTGCCGCAAAGACGCCGCGATAGCGGCCTGCGACGCGGGTTCGCTGTTCTTGTAGGCGAACCAGTCTTTGTTCTGGGGGACGACTGCCCGTTGGAGAGCCTCCACGACGGCGGGCAGCGGCATCTCGTGGGGGTTGCCGAGGACGAAGTCGGCGATGTCCGGTTCCAGGTGGCGGCGCCTGTAGGTCGATTCGTTGAAGAACTTGAGAAACGGCTCGACGCCCTGTTGAAAGGCCGTGACTCGCTGTGCAACAATCATCCCTGCTCCCCTCCAATGCCTCGTCGGCTTCGCTTAGTAGCGCTCATAGACAAACCTCAGTATAGTGCATAATGATCCTTTCAGCGTTACACGCCCTCGCGCGTGAAATTCGCTTGTTCATAGAATGGTGCGGAAAGCCGGCGGAGGAGGAACAAATGGCCGAGCCGCTGCGGTTGCTATGCGTTTTGGCACATCCTGACGACGAATCAATGGGAACAGGAGGTATCCTGGCGCGCTATCAGGCGGAAGGAGTCGAAACCTACCTGGTCACGGCGACACGCGGCGAATACGGCTGGCAGAATGCCAGCGAGCCGAACCCGGGGCCAGAAGCGCTCGGCGCACTGCGCGAGAAGGAATTGCTTGCAGCGGCGCAAGTCCTGGGGCTACGCGAGGTGAACTTTCTGGATTACATCGACGGCTTTCTCGATCAGGCCAATCCGGTTGAGGTTATCGCCAAGATCGCCGCACATATACGGCGCATTCAGCCGCACGTGGTCGTCACCTTTGGCTCGGATGGTGCCTACGGGCATCCCGATCACATTGCCATTTCGCAGTTCACGGCGGCGGCAGTGGTCCGTGCAGCGGATCCGGCCTTCGTCGATTCCTACCCGCCTTATAGCGTGTGCAAGCTGTACTACATGGTGGTCACCCAGCATCTGGCGGAACTGTATCGGCAGGGCTTTGGGGACATTGTGATGCCAGTGGACGACGTGCCGCGCACGGTGGTCATCTGGCCGGACTGGGCGGTCACGACCTGCGTGGACAACAGCGCCTATTCGGCGAGAGTGTGGCAAGCCATTGCCTGCCACCGCAGCCAGTTGCCCAATTACGACAGGCTGAAAGAGTTCCCGGCGAGCTACCACCAGGAAATATGGCGTCGTGAAAGTTTCTACCGGGTCTTCAGCCTCGTCAACGGTGGCCGCACTGTCGAGCGCGATCTGTTTGAAGGGCTGCGCTCCTGAGCACTCGCTGTGCCTGAAGCCGACGCCGCTTACCCGCGCGAAGGAGAGGGAGACTGTGCCCGCTGCGCGGTTTGTGCTTTGCTTGCCGCCCGGTAAGAGATTTTGGAGCCGAACCGGTTGGCGTAGACCTGGGTGAACTCCGCTCCGAAGAAGAGTATCTGTGCGGAGTAATACACCCACAGCAAGATCACCACCAGCGACCCGGCTGCGCCATAGGATGAAGCCACACTGCTGTGCCCCAGGTACAGACCAAGCAGCAGCTTGCCAATGGTGAATAGCAGCGAGGTCAACGCTGCCCCGATCCATACATCTTGCCAATCGATCTTTGCGTCGGGCAGCACTTTGTAGATCGCCGCAAACAACAGGGTGATGATCCCGAACGAAACGACAAAGTTGACGATTTCCCAGATTACGGGCGGGACAGTGACATTGTTGTTGACGAAGTTGTTGAGTGCGGCAAGCGCAGCGCTGAACACCAGCGACACCAGCAGCAGGAAGCCGATACCCAGCACCATCGTGAACGACAGAAATTCCTGTTTCAGCATGTTCAGGATGCCTGCCAACCCCCCCGGCCTCTGGGCTGGCGGTACATTCCATATGATATTGAGCGCGGCCTTAAGCTGCCCAAAAACACCCGCCGCGCCCGCCAGAAGCGTAATCAGGCCGATGATCGTCGCCAGCACCCCATCAGCAGGTCGGCTGGCGCTCCTGATCATGTCCTGGATTAAAAGCGCGCTCTGTTCGCCCACCGTGCCCCTGATCTGGCCCACGATCTGATTTTCGGCGGCGCTGTGCCCAAAAACCAGCCCGGCGATGGCGATGACAATGATCAGCAGGGGGGCCATTGAAAAGACCGTGTAATAAGCCAACGCCGCCGCCAGTTGAGGCGCTTTGTCGCTGTTCCACTGCTCGACAGTGGTTCGCAACAAATACAGCAAATTCCTGGGCTGCAAAGGCGATCCGGGTGGTGGATTGGGGACAGGCTGCTTCTGCATTTCAGCTAGATAACTCGGCGATTCTGGCGGTGGTGTGACTGTCCCTGTTGTGGCGCAGCGAGCTTCTCGCGCCTGTCTGTGCCGCAAGTTCATGGCCCGCCACTTATTGACTTCGACCAGAATGTCCCGAAATATGCCCAAGACGGTCAAGGGCCTGCTGGATTTGCTCACGGTGATCCCCTAACTTCTTCCCCTCCACGTTGCTTGAGCCGCTTTGGCGCGAGGACGGCAATCGAGGCAGCCGCAATGAGTGCAAGGGTGACTCATCAACACTGCCATTTAGTATAAGGCGTGGGCGGACACGAAGTATGATTAGCCCCTGAGAAAAGCCACAGAATTTGCCACGTGCGCCTAATACAGAACCTGATGCCAGA
Source organism: Chloroflexota bacterium (assembly GCA_021325095.1). Taxonomy (GTDB): domain Bacteria; phylum Chloroflexota; class Anaerolineae; order Aggregatilineales; family UBA2796; genus JAJPHV01. Next base: position 36,433 of record JAJPHV010000007.1, read on the forward strand.
GTGCGTCCAGCATGAGCAGCGCGACCAGGTTGTGGATCGTCTGTCCGTAGGCCAGGTTGGCAGCGCTCAGGACTCCGGTAGCACCGCCCGGCGGTTCGGAAGGGTGGATGCCGTCCGGCCCGATGCCCTGGTTCGGCGCTCGCTGCATGGCATACCAGTAATCCAGCAGTGGAATGTCATACTGGCGTGCTGTGGCCCGAATAATGTTGTTCCACTCGATTACGCGCGCGTTATTCCAGTCATCGACGCGCTTGGGCGGAATGGTGGTCAGCACTGGAATCACACCCATGTCGATGGAAATCTCGACAATCCGCCGCAGATTCGCCGCAAATACTGCTGGCTCGACGCCGCCCGAGTCGTTCGTGCCAATCAGGATCAATGCCACCGAGGGTTTGTTGTGCTTGTATTCGCAGACCAGCGGCGTATCGTTGCCGCACAAGCCAGGGTTGGAATAACCCGGTTGAATGATCCGGTCTGCTCCCCAGCCATTGCCTGCCGCCTGTGAAGCATTTGCCAGCGATCCTTTGAAATAGCTGACCACGTCGCTCAACTGATTGCTGTAGTCGGCCAGGTCATATTGGCCGGAGCCGAAGGGCGTCAGGAACATGGGCGTGGCCGTCAGGCTGTCCCCGACTTTGGAAAGCACGTTGGCCCGGTTGCCGAGCTTCTGCCCTTTCAAGAAGATTTCACGGGCGTGGGCCGTGATCCCGGAAACGATGCGTGGCTCGCCGATGGCGTAGGTGGGCGTCAGAGTCGCGTCCACTGCCTCCCCAGTGATGGGCATCAGGCTGATGTCTGCTCCACCCAGGTCGAGAAATGACACAGCAACCCAGCCCTGTTTGCCGTCCGAAAGCATAACTTGTGCCCACGTACTATCAGCAGTGCGCCCGATGATGTTCATCGTTACATTCTCGTCAAGCACGCGCAGTATCCTCCCGGCAGTGCCGGGCGAGGCACGGAAACGAGGCTGGCAGCTTTTGCAGACTTTGGCCGGAATGGGCGACGGTGTACTGGTGTTGGTTGGGGTAGCAGTCGGCAGGGGGGTGTTGGTAGGAGTCGGGGTGGCTGTCGGTGTATCGGTTGGACCGGGCGTCGGCGTGATGGTCGCCGTAGGAATATGAGTCACACCCACCGTCGGAGTGGCCGTCGGCGCCGGAGTCGGCGTGATGCCGACGGGTAAGTTGCACGCCAGGGCTGATACAACGAGCGCCACGAGCGCGAGGCTGATCCAGGGGCGGCGTTTCATCGCATCCTATTGGGTTGAGTAGTCGTTGCCCGCAGGATTATGCAACAGATCGCCTGTGCTGCCTACTGTCAGTGACGATGAGCTATTGGATCGACGTCGGACGGGGAAAGCTAAATGCGACGCAGCTGGTGTTTGAATGACACCTTGATGATCAGCTTGCCCAGCCGGATTTCGTCGCCGTCACGCAGCACCCGGACTTCGTGGGGGTGCAGGCGCTGGCCGTTGATAAAGGTGTGATTTTTGCTGTCCAGATCGGTGATAGAAACCGTGTTGTCCTGGCGCTTCAACGACGCATGAAGGCGCGACACACCCAGATTTTCGGCGTTGTAAGCGGCCAGATCAATATCTGGCTGCATCGCACTGCCCGCCGCCGAACGTCCAATAATCAGTTCGCCTTTCGGGATCACCTCGATAGGTTTGGTCGCGCCGCGCACGGTAAGCGATAGCGCGGATGCCTGGCCGAAATGCGCCGTTCCCCAGCGGGTTTTGGGGTCCATATCTTCCTCAAGGGCCTTGGTTCCGACGGATCGGGACGCGGTTAAGATATGCCCGCAAGCGTAGCAGTAACTGTCTTTTTTGTGGTTGAGCCGTCCGCAATGTGGGCAAACTTGCCGCTGCTCCGGATCGCCCGCCGGACCAGTTGCCTCGATAGTACGCACCGGTGGGTTGGTTCGATTAGCCGCGTTCTTCGGTTGAGGGATAGTGTTGGTCGCATAGGGATCATTGTACATACCTGAACCCTGGGCGGAATCAGGCAGTTTCTCAGTGAGGGCTGGTGAGCGCCGCTGCGCCGGTTTATACTTGATGCCGTCGTTGGCTTCCCAACTTTGCACAAGCTGCCCCAGTTGACGGCGCTCATTTTTGCCGAGTTGGTCGGCGTAAGGTTGTAATTCCCGAACCACGTCTTCCATTGCGCCGCCGCTTTGCCGTCGTTTGACGTATTCCGTGTAGATGTCTGCAACGCCGTAGTTGGGACGCTCTGCCATGTCTTGACCTTTCAGGCCAGTTCGATGTTCAGCACTACATGCTTCATTTTGTCACATTCTAAATTCAAGTCAATATCAAGCCAATCACGGTTCATGAAATTTTCTGGAATTCTGGCGCGTATTGGTTAGGAGGTGGTTATGATGCCATACAGCTTTGATCCTGCCCCGTTGCAATACCATGCTCTTGCACCGAATTTCTCCCTGGAGGCAGCTTCCGGTCAGACAGTGACCCGCAGCCAGTTTCGCAACAGACACGGCCTCACGCTTCTATTCTTGCAGCCGACCCCGGAAGCCATCGCACTGTTGGAGCAAATCGGCCAGGACGAGGCCGAGTACCTTGAACTGAACGCGCGCGTGATCGGGATAATACGTGTCGAAAGGGAAGCGTTGGCGGCGCTGGCCGCCAGGCTCAACCCCTTTATCATGCTGCTGGCCGATCCAGAGGGTACCGCCTGGAAAGCCTATACGGGCACAGATCGTACAGGCTTTGCCATCTTCATCCTGGATATGTACGGCGGCGTCGATTCGCAGCAAGTCACGGCATCGCTCGGGGCGCTGCCCGATGCTGTGGAAATCCTGGAATGGATGCGGGCCACGCAGTACCGCTGCAACATCTGATCCAGATGCCCTGGAATTTTCGCAAAATTGGCCCTTGACGAGGGGCGGGGGGCTGGTATACTACGGATAACACAGGAAAGCGTCACGACAAGGGGACGCTCTGTGCACCAACCTGAGGGGGGCGACCGGGGACAC
>JAJPHV010000055.1 GCA_021325095.1 Chloroflexota bacterium
ATGAACGCCTCCTACGGGGCGGTGGCCGCTGCCGTCGCCGGCGTGGACAGGATGCGTGGCGTCGGCGTCAGGGTTGGCGTGGGGCTGGGCGCGTTGCCCGGTTCGGCCACGCGCAGCGCCCGCACCGCGATGGCCTTCGACACAGGCAGCAGATCAACCGTCAGGCTGCCATCTTTTGTGCCGGGGATGGTGGCTTCTTCCTGCCCGACGACGTTGCCCGTGAATGGATCCCACAGTTCCAATCGATACATGCCGGGCGGCATCGTGTCAATGCGCAGGCTGACCGTGACCGGCTTGCTGGTCACGTTTTTGGCGACGTTTTGCCATGTGTAATCGCGGTTTTGCAGCCAGGCCAGGAAGATGCCGCTCGTCCGGTCTGCCAGCGCCAGCGTGCGCAGAGGGGCGATGTAGTCCGCAATCTCCACCGCATCGATTTGCAGGTAATCGTCGCCCAGGTTGTCCAGCACAACGGTATGTTCCCCAGCGCTGATCGGCACGGTCAGCGCCGAGGGTTCGCTGCGCGGCGAAATGCTCATTTCGGCTACTGTCTTGCCATCAATGATGATAACCAGTCTCGCCGGGGCCTTGTCCGAGGATTTCCGGACGAAAACAGTCAGTTTGGTATCGATGGGCGGGGTGATGATGTACTTTTGCGGTCTGCTCAACTGCGTGCTGTAGGTCACGCCGTACAGGTACGAAGACGCCGAATTGATGGGCGGCACAACCCCGTCCGACGTGACGCGATAGGTGATGTCGGGCGCACGTGGGCCGCCATAGGTGCCGCTGTACCCGGCGATGCGGAACGGCTGGTACTTCACCGAACTATCCCCGATCAGCGACACATTCACGGGCACGAGGTCGACGCTGTTCCAGGGAATGCCTTTCGCAAAGGCCGCCAGCGGCGCGTAGATGCCCGTCAGGTTTTTGGGAAACAGGTACGTATCCCACCACCAACTTGCCGCGCCGCCAGCGGCGCCCGACAGCGCCGCTGCCCACATCGTCTGCTGAATGTGCACCCCCGTCGGGTCGTCGGCCACCGGTTCAAACCAGGGGTTGAGCGAGAATTCCGTCATCAGCACAGGCCGATCCGCGTTGCTGAGGGCGGGCGCAAGGACTCCCAACGTTCCGGTCACCTGGTCGATAGCGGCTTCCACGGGGCGGCGCTGGTAAAAACGCACCTGTTTGAAATCCAGCACTGCCCGTTCCAGCAGCGCTGCCTTGTTGCTGTCCCGGATGCCAGCCGTAATCAGGTGCTTGTACGGGTCGATCTGTCGCAGGTAATTGACCACGTCGCGCAGCCAGTCTCCGGCGATGTCCGCCGAGCTGGTGTTGGCGCGATCCAACTGGTCGATGACTTCCCAGGCGAAAACGCTGCTGCTGTAGCCCCAGCGGGCCACCAGGTAGCGCAACATGCGCTTAAACAACTGGCGACCCTGGTCGGTGGCGAAAAACAGCGCCGGGCTGTTGAACGGCCCGCCCACAGACAGGTTATACGGGTTGCTTGACCAGTCAACCCGCGTGTCCGGGCGGGCGGGCGTGGCCGGCACGTTCACCGGCACGCCGCCAAAGATGTTGAAACTTTGATACCAGATCAGGACGAGTTGCAGGGCGATGCCCTGTTCCTCTGCCGTCTGCAAGATCGTATCCAGCCGCCAGGCGTCCTCCTGGGCAGCCGTGTAGTCGCCCACCGGCGATTTCCAGTCCAGCCCGATGAACCAGGGCACGCTCACATACAGGCGCCCGTAGTTTGCCCCTACGTCGTGCAGTTTCTTGAGCCAGTTCTGGTAGCCAAGCGTGCCGTTCGCGCCGCTCCACGACCAGCCCAGATTGCTGCCAACCGGAAAGTACGGCGCGCCGTTATCATAACCGAAGTAGTGGCGGTTCTTGCCGACGCGGACCAGGCCGGGCAATTTGGATGGGCTGACGTTGAATTCGCCCTGCGCAATGACTCGCGCCGTGCCCTGGTTTTGCTCGCGCGCCTGGATGGTGTACGTCCAGCGGCCTGTCTGGTTGGGGCTGAAGCGGACGCGCCAGCCCGCCTGCCCCTGCGGTTTCAGAATTTCGATGGTGCAGTCCTGGTTGCAGGTCTGCTGGTAGGGCTGCATCCAGAAAGCCGGCACGTTGATCTGTCGGCCATCCGGCGCGCTGAACTGTGCTGTCACGTCGATTTGCGCCGGGTCAAAGACGTTCTTCGCCGCTGTATCGACAGCAAACTGTGTCTCAAACAAACCATAAAGAGGGATGTTGAGCGCACCGCTGGAAGCAGCGGGCGTGTCAGTGACGCCCTGCGCGGCGGAAACTACTGCGCTTTGGGGGCTGCCAATGGCACTGGTCAGGACGGCCATCAACGCGAACGCAGCACTTATGACGGCGTAATATGTCTGTTTCTTCACGCTGATAACCTCTTCTGACCGCCCGTAAGTCTATTCCCGCGCCGGAGTATACCGCAGAGGGCTTCCAGCGCGAATGGCATCCCCGATCAAAGGTCACGGCGCACGGTCAGGGTTAGGAGGTGAATAGACCGCTTGGCCCTCACCCTAAATCCCTCTCTCACATGAAGTTGGGGAGGGGCCAGTTTTAACACAAGCGTTGCGAAGAGAAACCGGGCCAAAGGCGAAAGGGAATGGCGTGGGGCGGAAGGGCTGCGCCTGATAGCAGCACCCAGCGGTAGGGCAATGAACCGCTAGGTGCTGCTCACCGCCACAGATAGCCAGTGAACCCCTTTTATTAAAACCGGCCCCTCCCCGAAACTGCCTACGGAGAGGGGCCAGGGGTGAGGTTGCTTACTTGCTGGCGGTGGCGGCCATTGTCGCCGTCATTGTCGCTGGCGTCTCTGGAACCGTCGGCTGGTCGTTGTCGAGTTCAGGCGCACCAGGAACCGGGTCTGTCCAGGTCTTGCCCGCCAGGTAGTCGTCCAGGTTGCTGGCGTCCACCACGACGGACGGGGTCAGCAGGATTTGCGGAACCTTTTCGCCGTTCAGGACTTTGACCATCGTCTGGAAGACGGCCACGCCCATCCGGTACGGGTCAACGCCCAGGGTTGCCGTCACTTTGCCTTCCTTGATCAGATCAAGGGTGGGCTTGTTGCCGTCGATGCCGATTGACCAGATGTCCACGTTCGGCTTGCGGCCCAGTTTTTCGGCGGCCAGCACCGCGCCGATGTTCATTTCGTCGCTGTTGCCATAGAAGATGTCGATGTCAGGGTCTTTCTGGAGCGCAGTGGTCGCCACAGCCGCGCCCTTCTCACGCAGCCATTCCGCCGTCTGCTCGCCCACGATCTGCACGCCGGGGCACATCTTCAGGCCGTCCTTGAAGCCACCCGTGCGCCGGTGCGAGAAGATGCTGTCGATGCCGAGCAGAATGAAGACCTTGCCCGTCGCCTTGTCGGGCGTGGTGTTGTTCTTCTTGGCGAGAATCTGGCAGGCATACTCGCCGAGTTTCTTCGCGCCGCCCCACTGGTCGTAGCTGATGTACGAGGTCACGTTGCCTTCTTTGAAGGGGGTAATGAAGTTGTGGGCCAGGATCGGAACGCCCTTCGCATTGGCAGCCTTGACGGCGGTCACTGCTGAGTCCGTGCCGATGGGATTGATGCTGATGATCTCGACGCCCTTCTCAAGCTCTTGCTGCACGATGGTCACGAAGCTGGCGAAGTCGCTCTCGCTGGCCGGGGCCTGTACGTCCAGTTTCCAGCCCGCTTTGGAGGTTTCGGCCTTCATGCCGTCCACCATAGCGACATGGAACGGACTGGTCAGCGCCGGAGGAATGAACGCCGCGTAGTGTGTTTTGCCCTGGGCATTCGTAAATTGCGATCCCGTCGTGGCGAAGACGACGGCGAATAACACCAGAGCGACGACAGCAAAACTTAATTTACGGTGCATGTCATACTTCTCCTTAAGCCCTTTGGGGCGGCTCGATCCCGCCGCGCCCAGGTATCAAACGGGAGCCAGTTCGCTCCCGGCGGATCGCGTATCTATCTCACCCCAATCGTTACGGTGGTGGCGCCGTCCCCTCTCTGCTTGCGGAGAAGGGCCGGGGATGAGGTTATATCTTCATCGTTAAGGTTGGCGGCGGAACAGCTGGTTGAGCCAGCGCACCTCGCCGCGCCGCGCCACGTCCAGCCCCACGGCCAGCACAATGATCACCCCGGTCACGATCTGCTGGGCGTTCGATGGAAAGTCCAGGTAAACCAGCCCGGCCTGCACGATGCGGATGATCAGAGCGCCGATCAGCGTCCCCCAGATGCCGCCCGTGCCGCCGGTCAGCGCTGTGCCACCGATGACGACGGCAGCCACCGAAAGCAGCGTGTAACCCGAACCATAGTTGTAGGAGCCACCCTGCAAGCGGCCCAGGATCAACATGCCGCTGATCGAGGCGAACAAGCCGCTGATGCCGTACACGATCACTTTGGTCAGGTTGACGTTGATTCCGGACAGGCGCGCTGCCGTCTCGTTGCCGCCGATGGCGTACACGTACCGGCCTAGTTTGGTGTGCCGCAGAATCACCCAGATGGCAAAATACAAGAGCAGCATAATGAGGAGCGGAATCGGAATCTTCAACGAGCCAAGCGAAACGAAGCCGCCCAGGAAGTCGATCAGCGGGTCGTTCTTGATGAAGATCGGCGAACCCTGCGTCACAACCAGTGCGGTCCCGGTCAGGATGCTCAAGAAGCCGAGTGTGACGATAAATGGGTTAATGTTGAAGGCCGTGATGATCACCCCTTGCAACAGCCCGATCAACGTCCCGATGATGATCGCAATCGGGATGGCTAGGTAGGATGGCATCCCGAAGGCAACCTGCCCACCCGACTGGTTCGAACCGCTGATCAGAATAGCCGCGACCACCCCACTGAAAGCGACGATAGCCTCTACCGAAAGGTCGATGCCGCTGGTCAGGATCACGAAGGTCTGCCCCGCAGACACGATCCCGATGAAGGAGGCTTCCAGGCCGATCAGCAGCAAACTGGTCGGCGAGCGAAAGGCCGGGGCAACGATCAACAGAAACACCACCAGCACGATCAAAGCAATCAGCGCGCCATTCCCGGTCAGCGTGCGGATTATGCTTCGCCGTCGTTCCTGCTGCATGAGGCCGGGTTTGGACTCGGCCTCGACCACCACGTCACTCATAGGGTTTATTCAGCCTCAGCGTATTTCGTGAATCTGTTTTTTGATTATGCTATGAATTGTTGCCGTTACCGGACTGGTTCGTCTCGACGTTCGCGGCGTATTGCATGATCTTTTCCTGGGTCGCTTCGTTGCGATCCAGAAAGCCGGCTACCCGTCCCTGCGAGATCACCATGATCCGGTCACTCATGCCCAGGATTTCCGGCAGTTCCGAACTGATCATTAAAATGGCGACGCCCTGCTTTGCCAGTTGGTTCATCAGCCGGTAAATCTCGACCTTGGCGCCCACGTCGATGCCGCGCGTCGGCTCGTCGAAAATCAGGACGCGCGGCTCGGTTGCCAGCCATTTGCTCAGAACGACTTTTTGCTGGTTCCCGCCCGACAGATCCATGACCATCTGGTGAAGCCCGCTGGTCTTGATCGAAAGATTTTGAATGTACCGCTGCGCCACGCTGGCTTCTTTGCGACCATTTGTCATCGGGCCGCTCGTCAGGTTTCTCAGCACGGCCAGCGTGATATTGTCCCGCGTCGTCAGTTTCAGGACAAGGCCCTGTTGCTTGCGATCTTCCGTCAGCAAGCCAATGCCATGCCTGATAGCGTCTCGTGGGCTGCGAATGCTGACGCGCTGCCCATTGACATAGATCGCGCCGCGATCAATCGGGTCGGCCCCGAAAATGGCTCGCACCAGTTCCGTCCGCCCTGCGCCGACCAGGCCCGCAATGCCCAGCACCTCGCCTGCATAGGCGGAGAAGCTGATGTCGATCAGGCGGTCTCCCTGGGTCAGCCCTTCGACCCGCAAGACTTCAGGCCCACGGGCTGTCACTTCTTTGGGGAACTTCTCGGAAAGCTGGCGGCCCACCATCAGGCTGATCAGCGAATCGATGTTCAGTTCGCGCGTGGCGCGCGTAGCCACATGGCGGCCATCGCGCAGTACGGTGATCCGGTCACTGACCACAAAGGTCTCTTCCAGATGGTGGCTGATGTAAATGACCGAGACGCCCTCAGACTTAAGCTGCTGGATAATCGTGAACAGATCATTGATCTCGTTCAGACTCAGCGCCGAGGTCGGCTCGTCCATGATGATCAAGTCGGACTGGTGGTGCAGCGCCTTCGCCACCTCGACCATTTGCTGCTGCGCCACCCCCAGCGTGCCGACCCGCACACGCGGATCGATCTTCAGATGCAAACGGGCCAGCAGCTTTCGGGACTGATTGTGCATCTCTGCCCAGTCCAGCAGTGGCCCGCGTTCCAGCTCGCTGCCCAGGAAGATATTCTCGGTCACACTCAACTGAGGGATCAGGTTCAATTCCTGGTAGATGGTCGTGATCCCGGCATCCTGCGCCTGGCGGGGATTGGAGAAATGGACGGGTTGGCCCTTAAAAATGATCTCGCCCCCGTCGCGCGTGTAAACGCCGGATAGAATTTTCATCAGCGTCGATTTGCCCGCACCATTCTCGCCGATCAGCGCGTGAACTTCGCCGCGCCGCACGTCGAAGTTCACGTCTTCCAAAGCCAGAACGCCCGGAAAACGCTTGACGATGTTTCGCATTTCCAGAATCGGCCCATCCCTCTGGCTTGAGACCTGAGCCGGGGATGGGGCACTCTCGTTTGTCTGAACTGTATTGGCCTGCATAGTCGCCTGTAAGAGGGTTCGGCTATTTTCGCGCGCTGATTATATCGGGCAAGTATTAAAGGTCATCAGCAATTATTCGTGTTGTGAGCGCTCACAAGAAAGGGTAACATGACTTGCCGGGCGCTGTCAAGCACCCGGCATGGTCGGGGCGCATTTCAAGTTTGGGACAGGGATCAGGCGACTGCCCAGAGAAGGCCAAACAAATTGTTCAAGACAGCAGCGCGTAACCGTTTTGTTCGTCAATGCTTTGTTCGTCAATGCGCGTTGGAGCCAATTCGGAAGATCGGTGATAGGTATCGGTAGGTGCAGGTCGCGCCCTGTGAATAGCTCGCTTGTTCTGACGGCATTAGTGGGGGTTGGGGGCTGGTATCACGGCAGGTCATAAAACTGTGACACCACTAATAGGCCCTGATATTGGGGGAGGGTATTGACATTTGCACCAATCGATCTATGATCAAACACATCAAGCAAATAGACCGAAAGGTTATATGCTGTTCAACTGCCAAAGGCCGCCTTCGGCCCCTATCTTGCGGCGCGCCGCGATGGTGACGCTGCTGAATGCCCACCTCTGACGGCGTGAGATCGTTCGCCTCCGGCTTCTGGCCGCGCGATTGGATCGCCACCCACCCAGGTGGCGATTTTTGTTGTCTGTTTAACTGTGGGTTGTTCAGGCGACTGTGCACCAGCGCATGAGAGGTCAAAGAAACGAGGAGAATGATCGCGTCACCCGAATCCCGTGTTCAAGTTTTTCCCCAGCCGCTGCCGTCTCTGCCGGACGGTTTTGAAGTCTATAATGGCCGCCTCTTTCATCACGATCTCGACCTCCTGTCATTCGTCCAACGCCCTCTCAACAACCAGGGGCGGATCGAAATGCCAACGACCCCGCTCTACGTGCGATACTTGCCTTCGCTGCGCGATAACTACTACCAACTGCACCAGTGGTTTGCAGCCGCCAGCCATCGCACCGGCTATCCCGGTACGCTCACCGTAGCCTATGCCAGCAAGGCCAACCCAGCCGAACCGGTGGTGCGAACTTTGTTACAGGCGGGGGCGGCCTACGAATGCTCTTCGAGCTTTGATGTAGACGTGGCGCGCCATGCAGCGGTTGCCGGTTGGTTGGATCGGGAACGCACGATCCTGGCGAACGGTTTCAAAATTCCGGTGTACGCAGAAAACCTGATCAAGCTGCGGGCTGCGGGCTTCAGCCATGTGCTGCCCATCTTCGGCGAACTGGATGAGATCGACGCCTTTGCCGACAGTGGTTTTGCCTTCGATGTTGGCTTGCGGCTGCGAACCGACTCCACAAGCCGGAACCGCTTCGGCCTGGTGCCCGATGAATTGGAATACGCCGCGCAGCGCATTATGGCGACCCGTAATCTTCGCCTGACAACGTTCCACGCCATGCAGACGATCCCGGCCAGCCGGGGCCTGCCATACCAGACTGGGCTGGTTCATAGCCTGCGCGCTTTTGCGCGTGTGCGGCGGGTCACACCGACGTTACATCGCTTTGACCTGGGCGGCGGCTTGCCGGGCCGAAACAGCGATATGGACTTCCAGGACTGGCTTGTCCAGGTCTTGCAAAACGTGATGGGGGTCTGTTACGAAGAAGGCGTGCCAGTCCCCGACCTGATCTTTGAGCCGGGGCGTTTTCTGGTTCAGGATCACGCTTGCAAGCTGTTCCACGTCGTCAAGTCCAAATTGGCCGAGGATGGCATTCCGTACTACATGATCGATGGCAGCATCATGACCAACTTTCCCGACGCCTGGGCGCTCGGCGACTCGTTTACTGTGCTGCCCATCAACCACTGGAATGCGCCATTTTGTCCGGTACGGCTATCTGGCTTGACCTGCGATCCGGACGACGTGTACCCGACGCGCCGGATGCCCGATATTCCACTGGAACTGCCCACCGACGTGGATGGCCTGATCGTTGGCTTCTTCGACTGTGGCGCTTACCAGGAAACCCTCGGCGGGCGGCAGGGGACGAAACACTGCCTGCTGCCAGAAGGCCCGGAATTGATCCTGGACGACGAGGCGGGCGAGATGGCTTACCAGTACCATCCTGCGCAGAACGTCACCCAGGTGCTGGGCAATCTGGGCTACACCGCACACCGCTCAACGATCAGGGCTGAATGGTGAGGGCGGAGTACGAGCGGAGTACGAGTCCTTGATATTTGCTGAGTCCGCTTGAGCCGTTGAGGTCTGGTTGCGCGAGTAGACGGCCCGTGTTAAGCTACCTGCACGAGCGGAGAAGCATGGGCCGTGCCATACAAGCAAGTCTTTGTGCGTACCTACCCGTCCAGCGCTGTCGGCAGCCGCGACCTCGGCGACCTGCTTGAACTGCTGCCCGATGGCCGTCTGAACATCCGGCTGGCCGCGACCCCCGAAGTCATTGACATTGGCGTGCATGAGTCCATCCAATCCACCGTCGTCATGGCCGGCGATCAACCCTTCCAGGAAGTGGAAACGCCTGACAAGCGCTTCCGGCTGGCGATTGAGACGTTTCTGCACCAGGACGTGACCGAGTTCTGGCTGATCCACACCGACAAAGCCAACGGCAAGTTCAAACGCCTGAAACTGAATACAGAATGGATCAAAGAAAGACATGCGCTGCCGCGCGTGGCGGTCTCGCCCCATGGATCATTTTTCCTGGCAGACGATAGCGGCACAGTCCGGCTGTACGGCGCTGCACACATGGTCGATATGGGCGCATTCCAGGTAGCACATCCCAACACAGAAAACCGCATCATCGCCCTGGCCGTCAGCACCGACGAGAGCCTGATCGCCGGACTGAGCAGTTGGAAGGACATTGTGCTGTACAGCGTCATGGATCGGCGTGTGGCGTTCGTGCGCCAGATCAAGGATAGCGTCGGCTGGTACGATCCGGGGCAGGCCCATATCCTGGTGACGGGCAATGCGGATGCGATTGTGACGGTGGGCCTTAGCCAGAAAGGTGGCGCCGAAGCCAACCTGTCCGTCAATGCTTTCCGATTTGTGCCTTTGAACGCCGCCCTCAGCGCTGCCAATCGCTAACCACCAGTCGCCCTCCGGTCACTCTCCTTGTAATGATCCGTTGATGACCTTTGACAAGTCTTGAAAACCTGTGCTATAGTGAACGGGGTCGTTTCTTTTCACGAAAGGAGGCACACACTTATGGCACAAGTCAATAGGGTCTCATCGCGGTGGAGTGCGCCTCCGTCCCTGGGGTTGTTCTGATTCCCTTCTGATCTTCCTCAAGCATCAACGACAGGCGCGCTCCTCCCGACCAGAGTCGAGGAGCATCTTTGGCACGCCTGTTTCCTGCCTGCGTTCCGTCGATCTCCTCGACTCTGCACCGGTTCCACTCACCTGGCAGAATGGGTTGCCCATCCATAAAAGGATTCGAACCGTGTCTCGATACGAGGATTACGATTGGATTGAGGAAGACTTCTCCCGCAAGGATCGCAAGCTGCGCCGCGCGCGGAGGGTTAGAGGCGGCCACAGGCCAAAGAAGTCGGCACGCCAGCAGATCGATGAAATCGCCGAGCCGACCCCCACCGAAGGTGAGTTCACCATCTCGTACAGCCCTGCCCGCCATGAAAAAGTGTGGCTGCTGCAATCCTTACAGCCTTTCTTTGATGAAGACCTGCTGACGGACGTGCAGGCGCTGGTCAAGGGCGGCAAAGAAGCGAACGTGTATCGCTGTGAGGGTCAGGTTTCGACACAGCGCAGCCTGATCGCTGCCAAAGTCTATCGCCCACGCATGTTCCGAAACCTGCGCAACGACAAAGTGTACCGTGAAGGTCGTGGGCTGCTGACTGAGGAAGGACGGACTGTCAAGACCAACGATCATCGCATCATGCGCGCCGTCGGCAAGAAGACCGCCTTCGGGCAGCAGATAGCGCATACCTCGTGGCTGATGTACGAATACAACACGCTCAAGCAGCTCTACGAGGCCGGGGCTGCTGTCCCGCAGCCTTACGCGGTGGACAAAAACGCGATCCTGATGCAGTACATTGGGGATGAACACGGCGCAGCCCCAACGCTGCACGAGATCGAACTTGACGACGATGAAGCGCAGCCGCTCTTTCAGGAAGTGCTGCGCAACATCGAGTTGATGCTGAGGCATTCCCTGATTCATGGTGATCTGTCCGCCTACAATATCCTGTACTGGGAAGGAACCATCACGCTCATCGACTTCCCGCAGGTGACGAAGCCGCAGAGCAACCGCAATGCCTATCGCATCTTCGAGCGCGACGTGCAGCGGGTATGCGCCTACTTCGCCAGGCTGGGTGTGCAGAGCGATCCAGACGGGCTTGTACGCCAGCTCTGGGAACAATACACCGATCCCGATCTCCCCGAACTGGACGATGAGGCGTAGCGCAGGCTCAGGCTGCCCACAGCAATTGATACAGTGATTGATGCGGTGTCGGGGCGGGATGACTGACCCCCGCAAAGGGCATAGAAAGGGGACAGATCGGCATAATCAACAGGGCGCTGTCGCACCATGACAGCGCCCTGTTGTGCCTCTGGTTTCCTGACGGCTTTGGAGCAGCCTTAGCTGGTCTGGGCGGTCTGAGCGCGCGCATGACCAACTGTCGTCAGCAGCGCTATCACTGCGCCGATCAGAATCACCACACCGCTCACCACAAACATCTGTGACGGCGGCCAGCTATAGGCGATGAAATGGTCCAGCGCATAGGTCGTTGGCGCAGCCAGGCCGATCCACAGGGCGTTGGCAATCAGCACCAGTGGATACTCAAAGCCGCCATTGCTGTTCCACAGCCCTTTCGGGAAGTGAGCCGCGACAATAGCGACCAGCCTGTCGCCAATGATCAATGCGGCGCCAATCGGGGCCAGAAAGCCCAATGCCACCGACAGCCCGCCCAGCAACTCAACCAGGCCCGCAACCACTGCCCAGAACCGGGCTGGCCGGAAGCCCTGTTGTTGAGTCATCTGGGTCGTGCCTTCCAACCCCTTGCCATCAAACCAGCCAAAGAGCTTGCGCGCTCCGTGACCGATGAACAAGAGGCCGATAAGGATGCGTGTGATGGTCAGTAGAATATCTAACATCGCACATCACCTCCTTGTCAGTGCGGCATCTGACTGTATGGAGTCTTACCTTTCTCTCGCCTCGTATCTTTTCTCGATCATTCCGTAGCACAATTTCATCGATTCAGCGTTAGCGTCGCGTAAGATTTCCATAAGAACTGGAGCCGTGCATTAGAATCCGGCACAATCGATTGGCCGTTCTCAAAAAGGTGAGTAATGTTGACCATTCCGCCCTATCCCAAATGGCTCTCGGCGCTGACCCTGATCTACGGTGTATTCACTTTCATGTGGATGGGCGCAGAGGACAGTGTCTGGCTGGTCACCGTGCTTGGGCTGGGGTTAGCGTTGTTGTGTGTGGCGCACGGCGTCTTCCGGCTGAAAGGCCGGACGTTCGCACCCCGTCTGTGGGTTCCGGCTGCCATCATTCTGGGGGCGGCCACCGGGGCAGGGACAGCGTTAATAACCATGCTCTTCATGGTCATGAAGGTCTCGCTGCACAACCACCTCTACCCCGACTATCCGTTCCCACTGATCAGCGGCATCGCCGGGCGACTGCTGCCCTGGACGGCTGCCGGGGCGCTGGTCGGGCTGGCATTGGCGCTGATTCTCTACCGCGCGCCGGACTCGAACGATTCGTCCGGCGCTTCCAGTTGAGCGCGATCCGGACGCTTGAGGGGTGGCGGGCTGCCGGCTGATTTGGGCTGCGCAGGCATGTTTTTGTGCAGTTCTTTGGCCCAGGCCGCCACGTCCTTCAGGCGTTTGTCGTGGGCCGGGAACAGTTTCTCTGCGGCCTCAATGTCGGAGATAGCTTTGGCGTCGTCCCCGGCGTAGTGATGGGCCACCGCCCGGTAGAACCAGATTTCGGGGCGCAGTGGCGCGCGCTTCTGGGCCTCGTCGAAGTGTTTGACGGCGGACTCGTACTCACCGCGCCGGAAATCCAGGATGCCCAGGGCGTAATGGGCCAACCATTGGCGCTTGCTCAGTTTCAGCGCATATTGTAGGTCGAGTTCGGCCTCTTCTTCGTGATTGTTTTCCAGGTGAAAGAGGCCGCGCGTGGCGTAAAACTCGGCGTGGCCCCGGTCATAGTAAATGGCCTCGGACAGATCGAGGATGGCGTTCTCAAGGTCGCCTTTCTCGTAGGCTTCCAGCCCGCGCCGATAGTAGGCTTCGGCGTGTTCACGGGTCAACCCCAGCCGCCGCGCCAGCGCTTCGCGGCCTTCGTCCATCGAAACCTGTTCGGGCGATTGCACCTGCTCACGCTTGATCAGGTTGCGGTTCTTGTCCGGGGTATCCGACATGCTAACTTAACCTCCTGCGTCGCCTTCCCCGCTCTGCAAATTGGAGCGGGGCCGGAGGGTAAGGTCTACCTAACCCGCCGCCAGCGGCAGCGTCAGGGCAAAAACGCTCCCGCCCGTCGGGTTGTCTTCAATCCAGATCGTACCGCCATGCGCCTCAACGGTCAGACGGCAGAACGTCAGGCCCAGGCCCGTCCCCCGACGATGGCCTTTGTTGCCGGTATCGATCTGCTGAAAGCGCTCGAAGATGCGTACTTTGTAATCGTCCGGGATGCCAGGGCCGTTGTCCAGTACCTCGACGAGCACCCGGTTGTCCGTCGTACAGCGGGCGCGAATCTGGACCAGCCCACCTACCGGCGTGAACTTGAGCGCGTTATCGACCAGGTTGAGCAACACCCGCTCAATTTTGTTGCCGTCAATTGCCAGCGGCGGCAGATCATCGGGCACAATGATGTCTACGGTGATGTCCAGTTCTTCGGCCAGGGGCGCAAGCTCCGCGCGGACGCTTTCCGCGATGGGGCGCAATTCAAACTGGCCGATTTCCAGTGTCATGTTGCCGCTTTCCATCTTAGCGATGTCCAGCAGCGAATCGACCAGATGCAGCAGTTTGCGCAGCGCCCGCTGCGAGACTTCCGTCGTCTTTTTCACGGAGCGGCCAACCGGATCGTCGGCGGGCACGATCTCGCTCAGGAGCTTCATGCTGGTGCTGATGGCAGTTAGCGGGCTGCGCAGGTCATGGACGATCATCCGCGACAGGTCTTCGCGCGTCTGGGCCAGTTCGCGCTCCTCGGTGGCGTCGTTAAAGACCATGAGCAGGCCGATATTCTTGCCGTTCTGGTCGGAGACGGCCACAATCGTGCGATCAATGAAGCGAATCGGCCCGCGTTCCAGGCGGTAAGAAAGCCGTCCGCCGCCCTGCCAGGCCGAGAGCGCCAGTGTCTCGAACAGCCCCATCAGGGTCTCCCTGTCCGGGAAGCCCAACCGTTCGGCAAAAGACAGTTCAGTCCGGGAGAGAATCACGTCCAGCCGCTCGCCGACGATAGAGGCCGGGTCGATGCCAAGCAGCAGCAGGACGCGCGGATTCGCCAGCGCGACCTTGCCATCCATTTCAAACAGGATCACCGCCTCGTGCATCGAATCCAGGATCACCTGCAAACGATTATGACTCTCCTGAATCCACTCGAAGACGCGGGCGTTTTCGATGGCAATCGAGGCCAGGTTTGCCAACTGGCTGACGAAGGCGATGTCATCCTGCGGATAGGCGTCGACAGCCTGGCTTTCCAGCGTCAGCACGCCCAGTACGTCGAAGTCGCGCACCAGCGGCACGCTCAGTTGCGCCCTGAGTTGCTCCGCCGTGCTGTCGCTCAGTTTGCCGTTGCGTTCGACGACGGTCTGTCCGGTTGCATACGCCTGGCTGACCGTATGCTGCTGCATCAAGTGACCCTCCCGGACGTGTGTATCGCCCCGGCTGGCGACCAGGGTCGGCGTAAACTGACCACTCGTCCGCACGGTGATAGCACCGCCAGTGGATCGCGTGGCTTCAATCGCTCTGTCCAGCACCAATTCGAAGATGTTGTTCAGGTTGAGCGTGGACGACAGTTCTTTGTTGATAGAGGCCAATGCTGAGATTTGTTCGATACGGCGTTCCAGCGCTTCGTCGGTCTGTCGGTACAGCCGTGCATTGCTGATCGACAACGCCGACTGGTTGGCGAACGTGCGCAGCAGTTCGATCTCGTCGTCTGTGAAGGGGCGCGGCTCGCGGTAGTACGCTACCAGGATGCCCAGCGCCGTATCGCCGTGCCACATCGGCAGTTCGATCCAGGCGTTGATCTGTTCGCGCCGCATTACGTCGTAAATGCCCGCCGCACGGGGATCAAGCCGCGCGTTCTGGATGACCAGGGGTTGCAGACCGCTCTCCAGGCTCAACGGAGTCGGGACATCGGCGCTGAAGTGTTCGCTCAGGCCCCAACTCCTCACCATTTTCAGTGTCTGATGGGCTTCATCGGTCCACACGAACACCGCCACACTGCTGGCCTCGGCCACCGTAAGCGCCGCTTGCGCAACCATATCCAGCACCCGGTCAGGGTCGAGCGTCCCGCCCAACTGGGTCGAAAGGTTGTTGAGGTGCGCCAACTGGCGGGCACGTTCCTGCACCTGCCGGTAAAGCTGTGCATTTTCAATGGCAATGCTGGACTGGGTGGCGATGGCGACCAGCAGGCGTTGATCGCGCGCCGTGAACTGGCGGTACGGATCGTCCAACCCGACGGCGATGCAGCCCAGTGCCCGGTCAGGAGCCAGTAACGGCACGCCCAGCCACGAAGTCAGGTTCCCCGCCGGCGGCACCAGACCCATCGCACGTGCTCGTTGTGCCGGGTTTTGCGCCAGCAACAGGGGTGCTTTAGTGACGATGACGTGGTCGATGATGTCCATGCCCATTTCGCGCGGTGGAATGTTGATGCGCTGCCAGTGCCTGGTGGACAGCGGAAAGATCAGCAGGTTGCGGCTCTGGTCGTACAGGGCCAGCGTAAACATCTGCACTTCGAGCAGGGTGGCGACCTGAAGGTGGATCGTTTCCATCAGCACGCCCAGGTCAAGGTGGGTACGCATGGCGCTGTTCACGGCGGACAGCGAGCGCAACTCGACCACCTGCTGCCGATAACGCAACTGGCCGCGGCCCAGTTCGGTTGCACCGATTGCCATGCACAGCAGCCCGATAATCAGAACTGCCGATCCGCCGATAGATTGCGTGAACAGCAGCGCCGCGACGATAACCAGGGGCATCGGCAGTACTATCGCCAGCGCGATTGCCACCCGGTTCTGGGCGAACACGTCTTGTGGCTTGAGACCGCGCCAGCGCACCGCCAGCGCATAGATGCCAAGATAGAGCGCTGCCGACACGACGATCAACACCGCCAGCGGGATCGCGTCAACCGCACGCAAGGCGTTCAACGGCAGTCGCCCGTTCATCGCCCGGTAGGCCATGCCACCCGCGATCAGGCTCAGGGTCAGTTGGGAAGCAGCCATCATCGGCCATTCGATCAGGTAGCGATGCAGACGAAAGCCGCGCTGGTTCTCGAAGACAATCCACAACGCGCGCAGCAGGCCGCCCATCATGGCCCCGATAGCAATGACGCCGAACGCCTCGTAGCTGCCCTCGGCTCGGCCCAGGCTGAGGTAAACAAGCAGCCCCGCAGCATAGCCCAGGCTGATCGAATCACGTAGCAAAGGCACTTCGACGTTGACGACGAAGGCCACCAGACCAATCATGACGATGCTGATGCGTGGGTCGATGAAGAACGTGACTGGCCGCTGCGGCGCCACGCTGACGAGCGCCAACAGGGTCAGCATTCCAAGCAGCCACGGCAGCCAGGGCGTAGGCGAGCGTCGAATCATCGGCAAGCTCCCGATCTACACAATAGCAAGCGGAGCGAATCGCCCGGCGTTGATTGGGATTTTACAATCAGTGACAGGCTTTAAGCAATAGGAGCGATGGCGGTTTGGGGGCGTTCCAGAAAAGCGCTGGCCCTCACTCCGACCCCTCGCCCGTGCCGGGCGAGGCCCCACCGCGCCGGACGCCTCTTCTCCCATATTGGGGAAAAAAGGCAGAGGTTGAGGGGAACACATCTGCAATGCACCCCGGCTGCTTGCCGCAGGCCAGGTTTATCAAGCCAGCAGCACCGATCAGGGTTGAGGCACGGCGACCGCCACCGGCAGTGTAAACCAGAAGGCGGCTCCGCCTTCCGGGCCGTCTTCTACCCAGATGCGCCCACCATGCGCCTCGATGGACAGTCGGCAAAACGTCAGACCCAGGCCAACGCCGCGATGCCCACGCAACGCTGATTGGGACATCTGGTAGAACTTTTCAAAAATCCGCTCGCGGGCTTCGATGGGCACGCCTTTCCCGGTGTCAACAACGCCGATTTTGGCAAAGCCTTTGCCGTTCACTATGGCGGCTTCGACGCGCACCTCGCCGTCGGCGGGGGTATGGCGAAGGGCATTATCCAGCAGATTGATCAGCACTCGGCGAATCTGTTCCTCGTCGATGTGCAGCGGCGGCAGGTTCGGTGGCACACAATCCGTCACACGGATGTTGGAAGCCGTCGCCAGCACTTCGATGGCCGAGATCGCCCTGCGAACCAGCGGCGGCAGCGGCACGATGTCGATGTTCATCGGCATTCGCCCCGTTTCCAGTTTGGCGATCTCCAGGATGGATTCGATCATACGCATCTGGTTCTCGCTGCTGTTCAGCGCGATGGAGACCACCTCGTCCAGATCGGTGAAATCGCGCGCAGCGACCATCTCCTGCACCAGACGCAGGCTGCTGATGACCGCGCTCAACGGGCTGCGCAGGTCGTGCACAATCATGTTGGTCGCTTCCCAACGGAAGCGTTCTACCGTCTTTTCTTCGCTCACGTCGCGCAGCACCGCCAGCCACCCGCTGATTCTGCCCTTGTTATCGCGCACGGGCATCAGCGTCGCCTCAACGTCGGACGTTCCTTCCAGATGCTTGATCTCAAAATTGGTGCGCACGACCTGGTTGGGCGCGTTCTTGATGCTTCCCAGCATCGTGTGAACGGCCTCACGCAGCGAAGCGAATGCCGCCGGATCAGTCGCCTCCTGGCGCGCCCGCGCAATAACACGCAGAATATGCTGCCCGGCGAAACGTTGCAGTGGCACGGTGAGCAACTGCTCGGCTGCCGGGTTCGCCAGCACCAACTGCCCGCCAGCGTCGATCAGCATCATGCCGTTCAGCGCCGAATCCAGAATAAGCTGCATCCGGTCACGCCCCGCTCGAACCTCGTCGAAGAGCCGCACGTTCTCGATGGCAATGGCCGATTGATTCGCCAACAGGTCCAGGGCGCGGCTTTCGCTTTCGGTGAAATAGTGACGCTGCTGGAAGGCAATCACCAGGACACCAAGCACCTGTCCGCCCCGTTTCAGGGCGATGCGCGCCACCGCGCCAAATCCGGGGCCACGCCGGAACTGTGGCACAGGCTCCAACTGCGCTGTGTCCTCAATCACCTGAGTGCTGCCGCTACGGGCGACCTGCCACGTGCTGCCGCCCCGTTCCGGCGGGCTGGCTTCGACATTGCGCTGCCCATCCAGCCAGATGCTCGCGCCGAACGTCAACTGGTCAGTCGGCGGATCGTAGAGGTACAGGTGCACGTCCTTGGCATGCGCAATGATCAGTGCGTACTCGACGATGAGATCCATGACTTCTCTGAGGGAAGTGGCCGACAGCAGCGCCAGCGACAGATCACGAATCTTGATCAGGGTGTCGATCTGAACCCGGCGCTCTTCAAAAAGACGTGCGTTTTCGATGGCAATCGCGGCATGATCAGCCAGGTTGGCGATGAAGCGCTCATGCGATTCGGTGAAAGCGTCCAGGCGCGTACTTTCCAGATTGAGCAGGCCAACCCGCTCGCCCTTGTGGACAATCGGTACACACAGCTCCGATAGGACGTCGGGGATCTCGCCAATCTGAAAGTCGGGGTCTTGCCGCACGTCACCCACACGGGCCGCGACCCCGGTGCGCAAGACGCGGTCTGTGATGCCGCTGCCGCGCTTGACCGGAAGCCTGATCGGTGGCCGCCCGGAGGCCGCCGGAAAGCGTTCCGAGAGCATCACGTATTCCGGGTCAAGGATCAGGCCACAGCCTGCCGAGTCTGCCTGCGTGATATTCAACGCCGTATCCAGCACCGCGTCGATGATGGCATCCAGGTCCAGGCTACCCGAAATCTGGCGCGAAATGGATTCAATGGCCGATAATTCGGTGACCCGATCCGCCAGTGCGGCGTCGGTCTGGCGGTAAAGCTGCGCGTTGCGCAGGGCGGTGGCTGCCTGGTTGACCAGCGCTTCGGCCATCTGCCGCTGGCGCGGGCTGAAAACGTACATCTGCTCATGCCCGACCAGTACTGCCCCGATCACCCTGTCCTGACTGACCATCGGGATCACATACAGGCTGTGCAAACCGAGTGAGCGCAGCAAGTCCAGGTCGGCACTTTCCGCCGGGAGCAGCATGGCCTGGCTGTTGTTGATGGCGCTGGCGATTGAGCCGACAGGCCGGATCATGTCCAGCCGCTTCGCCCCGCGATGCGCCAGAGGCCGCAAGCCGTCGCCATCAGTCAGCGTCAGCACAATCACGTCCGGTGACAAAATGCCGATCAGCTCTTCCAGCACCTTTTCGGCCACGCTGTTCAAGTCCAGGGAGGCCGTAAACGCGCGCGAGGCCACCACCAGGCGCTCCATTTCCTGAGCGCGCGCCTGGGTATCCTGGTACAGCCGGGCGTTGGCAACCGTCACGGCCACCTGGTTGGCGAGGGTGTTCATCAGGTCGAGTTCGCTCTTGCCAAAAAGGTGCGGCTGCTGGTAAAAAGCTGCCAGAAAGCCGATCACCTGGTCGCTGGCAATCAGCGGTACGGTCAGCAGGCCGACATATCCTTCGACCTCGGCCAGTGAGCGCCAACCCAATCCACGCGGGTCTGTCCATACATCCGGGATCGCCACTGCCTCGTGCTGCTGAAGAATTTGGGTCGGCCCGCTGTCCTCCTCCAGGCGGATGTGCTGGAACTGTGCCACGTAATCGTCGCTCAGGCCGATGGAATGTACGAGCCGGAGCGTTTGTCTGTCCTCGCTGGTCAGGAAAATAGCCGTCTTGTCAGCCCGCCCGATCTGAATGACGACGGCGCACGTCGTATCCAGCACGATGTCCAGATCGAGGGTGGCCGCCACCACCGACGAGACGTTGTTGAGCAGGGCCAGTTCGTCGGCCATTTCCCAGACCCGGTTATAGAGCGCCGCGTTATGGAGCGCGATGGCCGCTTGCCCTGCCACCGCCGTCAGCAGCGCCAGATCGGACTCGGAGTAGGCGTCGGGCCGCGTGAGGCTCTGCACCCCCAGCACACCCATGAATTCGTCGTCGGCGACCAGCGGCACGGCCAGGTAGCAGGCACAGTCCTGCCCGATGGGATCAATGCCCAATTTCACGAATTCGTCATTCACGCGCCCGCGCACGAGCAGGGGTTCGCGGGTTCGAAAAATGTACTCGACTGGCCCGTTTACGCTCTGGTAAGGCTCTTGCGTAACCTTTTGGCCGTCCCTCACGGCAAACGGGAAATTGAGCGTCTGCGTATCGGCGGAATACAGCGCAATGTAGAAATAGGAGGCTTCCATCAACGCCGCGACCTGGTTGTAGATGCTCTGCATCAGGTCGTCCATCGCCAGGCTTGAAGCCATCGAATGCCCTATCTCGTTCAGCGTCGCCAGTTCTTCGACGCGCCGTTCCAGGGCCGAGCGCGAGCGTTCGGTGACGCGGAACAGGAAAGCAGCCAGGACTGCCGTCCCGACCAGCAGCAAGAAGGCCAGTGGAGGCAGTTCATAAAAAGCAATGGGCAAAAGCAAGGCCAGCGGCAGCGAGAAAAACTCGCCCATCATCAGGCCGACGATCAACTTCAAGCGGTTCGGAGTGGTGCGCCACTGGCCGGTGTTGAAAGCAACCGCTCCGCCGTACAGGAGCAAGTTCGCGGCCAGCAAAACCGCCAGAGGGATGATCAGACGAGGTTGAACTGAGATCAGGGGGACTACGCCGCCCAGGACCTGGTAAAGCAGACCGGCCACCAGTGCCGAAAAGGTGTGCGCCGCAACGTTAAACAACAGACTGCTAGACGCTTCGACCAGACTGTGGCGTTGCAGACTCAGCCATTGGCCGAACATATAACGGCCTATCTCGGTCAACACAACGCCCAGCACCGTAGCAGTCAGCGCCGCCACCGGCCCCAGCGTCAAGTAGGCGCCGATCACGGCGCTGTGCTGGAAGCCCCGGTAAACGCCGCGCTGCATCCGGTGCGCCAGCAGCGCAAAAACGGCATAGAGCAGCGCAAAAAGCGCGACGCCGACCAGCCAGGGCGGTGAATACAGCCCCCTGCTCCTCGACGGTTCATCAAGTGGTTGTGTCCCCAGCAGCACAGCCAGCATCAACGCGCAGCCCAGCGCCCCCAACGCACCCAGGTAGTTTGGGGAAAAGGCCGCTGTCAGACGTTTTACAGCCGAATTAAGGTCGCCTGGGTGTTGATTCATAGCTGCCCCAGGTAAACATTCAGTTCACGTTCGGCCACTGCTTCCTTATCTGCATCGCGCCGCGCAGTTAAGGAGCCATGACCCTTGAGTTGCTCCACCGATGAACTCCCGGACCTCAGTCAGAAATGTAGCAGTCAGTAGAGCGCGGCAACAAGCGATTCGTGCTTCGGCTGCTGCTGCCTGTATTGCTCTCGTAATAGCATAAACCAAAGTCGGCCACAATGCTTGTTCCTAACTAGATTCTAACATGACAGGACAAGTCCGCCTTCGCTAACTGATCCTCAATTATTCGTAAAGGTCATGGAAAAGGCTGGTTAAATGTAGCATGGGCGAGAAGAGCCATGTCAGCGATACACACAGTTTATGAGACGTTCGAATGGAGCGCAGCTGTGCCGGGCCCCGTTAGGATTTCTAATCATTCGGGTAGAGTTTCGCGCCTCGGGCCAGCTTTCGGCTAGAATGGTAGCGTCACAAACTTCATGAGGAGCAGTATGGCATGACCCAGCGAGCATTTCGCCTGATCATGGCCGTCTGGTGCATCATCTTCAGCATCGTCGGGGTTGTGCTCTCGGAGCCGCCCCAAACAGCGCGCGCTGATACAGGCTCTAACTGGACAGGGTCGTATTTCGCCAATCGGGACTTGCAGGGCGTTCCTGTCTTCACGCGAATCGATCCGGCGCTCATTTTTAACTGGGGCCTCAACAGCCCGGGCCCCGGCATCGGCTCGTCGAACTGGTCAGCGCGCTGGACGACCATCCAATATCTGAACGCGGGCACATACCGCTTCACCATCACGGCAGACGACGGCGTGCGCGCTTACATTGACGGCCAGATCATCCTCGACGCCTGGCGCGATCAGGCCGCCACGACCTATTACGTCAACGTGCAGGTGGTGACGGGCACACACGCCATCCAGGTGGACTATTACCAGGGCGGCGGCAATGCCAGCCTATCCGTGTTCTGGGATTATATCGTCGCGCAAAGCACAGCCTGGCTGGCCCAGTATTACAACAACACCAACCTGGCGGGCGCGCCCGTGCTGACCCGCTACGAGAGCAAGATCGACTACTTCTGGGGCACAGGCTCTCCCGATCCAGTGGTCACGCGGGATAATTTCAGCGCCCGCTGGACGGCCACCCTGCCTTTCAGCGCCGCCACGTATCGCTTCACGCTGGCTGGCGACGACGGCGTGCGCCTGTTCATCGACAACGCCACCGTCATCGACCAGTGGCGGCTGCAAGGCGTGACCGCTTACAGCATCGATGTGCCGCTGGCGGCGGGCCTCCATACGCTGCGCGTCGAGTATTTCGAGGCCACAGATCAGGCCATCGTGCGCTTTGATTACGCAGTGGCCGTCGGGCCGCCGCCCTACCCGGGCACACAATCCGACCAGTGGTACGCGGAATATTTCCCGAACCCGAACCTGCAAGGCTCCCCCAGTTTCATCCGGCTGGAAGGCTTGAGCGGCATCAATTACAACTGGAGCCAGGCTTCGCCCGCGCCCGGCTTCCCACAGCAAAACTTCTCGGTGCGCTGGACGCGGCGCGTGTATTTCCCCGGACGGCCCTACGTCTTTTACCTGACGGTGGACGACGGCGCACGCCTGTACATCGACACCACGCTGATCCTGGACGAGTGGCGCGTGCAGGGCGTGTCCAGCTACCGCAAAGTCGTTGATCTGACCGAAGGCTACCACATCCTGCGTCTGGAATACTTCAACAACCTGTACCAGTCCGTGATCAACATGACCTGGGACCCGCCTAACGGCCAGGCCCCGCCCATGCCGCCGGGCGGCCCGCCGCAGCCACCGCCGCCCAGCACCGGCGTCACGGCCACTGTGACCAACGCCAGCTTCCTGAATATCCGGGCAGGGCCAGGCATCAGCTTTGAGATTCTGTCGGTGGCGAGCCGGGGCAATCGTTTTGCAGTGACAGGCCGCAATCCCGATAATAGCTGGCTGCGCATCATCTTTGGCAATAACGCGACGGGCTGGGTCAGCGCCTTCTACACGACTGTCTCCGGCAACCTGAACTCGCTGCCCGTCGTTAACATCCTGCCGGGGCCGCCGCGCCTGACCGGGGTGCGCGGCAAGTTGTTCTCCGGCTTGCGGCTGCGCACCGGTCCAGGAACATACTTCCCGCAGATCGGCAGCCTGGAATGGGGCGCAGTCGTGGACATCGTGGGACGCAATGCCAGCAACACCTGGCTGCAAGTCCAGTTTGGCGGCGTCACGGGCTGGATTTACGCGCCCTATGTGCGCATCGTGGCCGGGTCGCTGTTTAACGTGCCCATTACGGGATGATCGTGATCGACTTCGGGTTCTCCTGCGTAGAGGTTCACGCACCAACACTTCGGAGGTTTGCGCGTCGTTTCACCTCACCCCCGACCCCTCTCCACAGAGTGGAGAGGGGCGTTTTAGCCTGTCGGTTCCCCCTCTCCGCTGCGCGGAGAGGGGGCCAGGGGGTGAGGTCAACTCTTCACACGGCTGCCTTGCCGTAGGCGGCCAGGATGCGTTCCATCTCGTCGTTCACCGCCGGATCGATGCGCTTGCGGGTTTCGTCGGCGTCAAACCAGGCCAGCGTCCGGCGAATGCCTTCTCGGAACGGAATAACGGCCTGGAAGCCCGGCACGAACGCTTTGATCTTGCGGTTGTCGTAAACCAGGCTCCACGTCTTGTCGCCCTGCAACGATCCCAGCAGTTCAGGCACAACCCGAACGATAAAATCCGTCGGGATATGGGCGATCTTCGCCTCGACGCCCAGCGCATCCGCGATGGTCTCATAAATCTGATTCCAGGTCAGCACCTCGTCGGTGGTGATGTGAAAAGCATGGCCCAATGCCTGCCAGTTCCCGACCAGCCCCAGGAAGCCGCGCGCAAAATCCTCGGAGTGGGTCACGACTTCTAGCGACGAGCCGTCGCCATGTACGATGATGGGCTGCCCTTTTTTCAGGCGATCCGCCAGTGTATAACAGCCCCAGCCGCCGATAGCGATGGGGAAATTCGAATCGTAGGTCAGTGACGGGCGCACAATCGTCACCGGAAAACCTTCCTCGCGGTAAGCCCGCATCAGACGTTCCTCAGCGGCGATCTTGTTGCGTGAGTACGCCCAGTATGGGTTGTGCAGAGGCGTCGATTCGGTGACGATGTAGTGAGTGGGCGGCTTCTGGTAGGCCGAGGCCGAACTGATAAAGATGAACTGCCTGACCCGGCCCCGGAACAGCGCCAGGTCGCGCTCGATGTCATCGGGCGTGTATGCGATCCAGTCCACCACCACGTCGAAGCGCGTATCCTCCAGAGCCGCCCGCACGTTCTCCGGCTGGTGAATATCGGCCATCAAGGTCTGGACGCCGGGCAGGTTCACCTTCCGCACCCCGCGATTGAGATGAAACAGGTCGAGGCCCTTCTCCACAGCCAGCCGGCTGACCGCCGTGCTGATAATGCCCGTGCCGCCGATAAACAGGACTCTCATGGTTATCTGCTCCGATCTATGTGCCTTGTCCCTATTGTGGTCGAGAAAGGGGCTTTTCGCCCTGGGCTAAAGCCACAGGGCTGAGACTACGAAGCCTCTTCGAGGCTGTGTTCGCCCCACAGAGGCTTCGTTGATTTAGCCCGATGCTATAGCGTCGGACGTGGGCGTGTCCGCGCCAATTCGCAAAACCCCATCAGCATCGGGCCTGCTTCACTCGTAGCGCAGGACGTGCAGCGGTTTTTCCGTTGCGGCAGTCCAGGCGCTCATCAGTGTGGCGACCAGCGAGATCAGCAGCGAGATCAGCAGCAGAAGCCCCACCACACCCCAGGAAACGCTCTGGGTAATGCTGATCTGAGTACCTATCGATAGCAGAAGCGTGGCGAGGACGCCGATCCCGACGCCGATCAAGCCGCCCAGCAGCCCGATCAGGCCGTTTTCCAGCACCATCTGGAGCAGGACGCGCCGGCGGTTCAACCCGATGGCCTTCATGACACCCACCTGACGGCGGCGTTCCAGCGTCGTCAGCGAGACCGTATTGGCGATAATCACAGCGCCCGCAAACAGCGAGAGCACCGCCACAATGGTCGGGATGGCTGTGAACTGCGCCAGCACGCGCTTGATCAACTGCTCGAAGAACGAGATGTCGAAGGGCAGCACGCCCGGAATGGCGGACAGGTTAACCAGTGTCTGGTTCAGGTGCGCTTCGTCCACCTTCGCAATCGTAAACTCGAAGCTGGGGCTGACTCCGGCAGGCAGGCTGTCCACCGGGATGGAAAAGACGCCCATGCTGTTCAGCCCGCGCACCGTGAAGTTGCCATTGTTCGTCTCGTCGGTCAGCCCGACGATAGTGTAGGTCGCTTCGACGCTGCCGAATTTGAGCGTCACTTTGTCGCCTGGTTTGAGGCCCACCTGCTTTGTCCAGACGGAAGCGTGCAGTACAGCGTTCGGCTGGCGTGAGTCGGACGCCTCAAGTGGGCGGCCCTGCGTTACCGGCTCCGGCGTGTAGCCGGGCGCGGTCACGTCTACTGTGCCGAGCGACCCGAGGGCGTTCGGGATGAAGTCGGCCCGGTTGAACCGGCCACCTTCCATGAAGGGCATCTGCGTGCTGTTGGCAGGAATCTTGCTCACGTAGTCACGGTCACCGTTGACAGCCACCAGTCGCCCGCTATAGTTGCTGATCTGGAAGTAACGCTCGACACCCGGCTGGCCCTTCAACGCGCCAATGATGAACGGGCGTTGCAAAGCCGGAACCAGCCCAACGATCAT
This sequence comes from Chloroflexota bacterium, assembly GCA_021325095.1. Lineage (GTDB taxonomy): Bacteria > Chloroflexota > Anaerolineae > Aggregatilineales > UBA2796 > JAJPHV01. Next base: position 25,892 of record JAJPHV010000055.1, read on the forward strand.
GACATTCCCGCCCAGCGCATTGGTGAATTGAAAGTTGAGCAGGCGCGGTACGCTGTCCGCCATCAGCGTGATGATGCTGAGGGAGAAGATGCCCGCGATGAGCGCCAGCAGCGTGGAGGCCGTCCGCACCCGGTGCGTGCCGATCCCGCGCAGTGCCAGCCGCAGGTCAACGCTGCCAAACGAAGGTAGAACGCCAACCACATAGATCAGCAGCCACAGCAAGCCGACCAGCACCGACATGATAACCGTCGTGATCGCCACGCCGACCAACCCGAAGATCAGATTGCCGATCAACTGGCCTGCGATCAGGCCCACTGCAACCACGACCACGACCAGCGCCAGCAGCGTTTGCAGACAGCCAGACGCCGGCATCTTCGTCTCGTTGGGCCGCAGTACGATGGCCGGGCGCACGGCTGCCGCCGTCAGCGTGGGCAGGAAGCCAAAAACCGCCGTGATGATCACGCCGAGCAGTAGCCCGGTCAGCAGCGCTTCGGGGTAGATTCGCCAGACCAGTGTTTGGGGCCACACGCTCTGCGTAAAGGAACGCACCCCCAGGCTGAACACGATGCCGAGCAGCAGCCCGGCCAGGCTGCCGATCAGGCCCATGATCACCGACTCGACCAGGAACATGATCGTGATCTGCCGCCCCTGCACGCCCAGCGTCTTGAGGACGGCGATCTCGACGGTGCGCCGCCCCACGACAACCAGCATGGTATGGATGATGCCCGTCGCGCCGATGAGCAGCGCCGCCAGCCCCATGACGATGATCAGGCGGTCAATGATGTCCGCCGTCGTCTGGTTTTGCTTGCGCACGTCTGCCGTCGTTGTGATGCCCAGGCCAGGAACCTGAGCGTTAAGCGACTGCTTCAACTGGTTCACGTCCGCGCCGGGCGGGGCCAGCATCAGAATCTCGCTCGGCTGATCCTGCTCCACCTTCAGGACACTGCTCTGCGCTTTGTCGAAGTAGGCGAACCCGAAGAAAGCAGCCAGCGGGTTGCGCAGGCTGCCCTCGATCTCTGTCGGGACGATGCCGCGCACGGTGAACAGCGCCGTCGTGCGCCCGACCCGTACCTGGTCGCCCACCTTGATCTTGTTGTTTTCGGCCAGGTTCTGCGAGATCACCACGTCGTTGCCGCCCGTGAACAACCGGGACAGCGGCACGTCTTTCGGATCGACGGCCAGCACCGGGCCATAGAAGGGATATTTCGCCGGGTCGATGATGAACGAACTGATGAACTGGGGACGTCCAACGTTTTGCCTGCTGTCCAGCGGCGCAACCTGGATATTGGCGTCTGTGATCACCGAAGTCATCTGGACGTTGTTCTTCTCGGCCCACTGCGAAATCACGGCCATGACTTCCGGCGTGAACCTGTTTCCGCCGTCGGGCGAGTTAGTGTTTTGGCCGCCGAGGTTATCGAAGTTGAAGCGGGGTTCCACCCGCAGATCGCCGTGATTGATCCCGGCGATGTTGGCCGAGAGGGAGTCGCCGATCATCAGGCTCAGGGAACGCAGGGCAACGATGGCTGCCACGCCTGCCGCAATGCAGAACAGCGCGAACGCCGTCCGCCGCCCGTTGCGAGACATGTCGCGCCAGGCGTGGATCACGTAAAAGCGCAGGTGTTTCATACAGGCACGGCCTCAGTTCTATCCGGTACTTTGCCATCCACCAACTGGCCGTCCACCAGCGTTAGCACGCGCTCCATCGCCGTCGCAATGCTCGGATCGTGCGTCACGACGACAATGGTTGTGCCCGTAGCGCGCTGTACGTCCTGGAGCGTTTCCAGAACCAGTTTGCCGGACTCGGTGTCCAGGTTGCCGGTGGGTTCGTCGGCCAGCAGCAGAGGCGGGTTGTTCGCCAGTGCTCGCGCGATGGCGACGCGCTGCTGCTGCCCGCCGGAGAGCTGCGAAGGACGGTGATTCAGGCGATCTTTCATGCCAAGCAGCTCGAGCAGTTCTTTGGCACGTTTGCGGGGGTTGAACTTCGGCTTGCGGGCGAATTCGATGGGCAGGGCGACATTTTCCAGCGCAGTCAGCGTGGGGATGAGGTTGAAGAACTGGAACACAAAGCCGATTTTCTCATTGCGAACCTCGGTCAGCTTGCTTTCCGACAACCGCGTGATGTCGATGCCATCGATCTCAATCGTTCCACTGGTCGCGCTGTCCAGCCCGCCGATCAGACCTAACAGGGTGGACTTGCCACTGCCCGACGGCCCGACGATGCCGACTCGTTCCCCCCGGTAAATGTCAAGGCTGATGCCTCGCAAAATGTGGACGATGCCGCTGCCGAGCGGCAGGTCTTTGACCAGATTGCGGGTGCGGACGACGGCAGGACGCGCGCCGTCTGGGTTTACGTTCATACTGCACTCTCTACTGTTGATCATTCTCACCACCGGACATTACGCAAATCATACCGTAAAGGTTGCGTCCCCGAACGATCAGTACAGGCAAGGCTGACGCCCTCATCGTCTCTGGTGGAGCGGAGGAATCGACAGGCTTTGAAATCCCAAATACCGTTCGCCAGGGGGTGGGGGCTGCGCTACACTCGTCGGCCTCAGCCGATCAATCACAAGCAGGGACTGGATGAGCACAAAAGTTGGGCACTCTGGCCGTGTGTCTGTATTGGTCGCGTCTGTGATTGTCCTGGCGGCTATGCTGTGGATGTCCATGCAAACGACGACGCCCTGGGAAAGCGCTGTCCCGGGGGCGACAATCGCGCCTGCCCCCAACCTGGCACCGATTCGCTACGTCGATCCCTTCATCGGGACAGCCCCAAGCTCCTCGCCTTCCCCCGATCCAGTCATGTACGGGGGCGGTGGCAGTACGCTTCCCATCGTCTCTGCGCCCTTCGGCATGGTGCAGTGGGGGCCGGATACGCCCAACGCACAGCCCTCTGGCTACACCTACACCGATTCCAGAATCATGGGCTTCAGCCTGACCCACTTCGACGGCACAGGCTGCCCCAACAACCAGGATTTTCCGGTGCTGCCCATCTCTGGCCCGGTTACGCAATCGCCCGGCGCAGGCAATGGAGCGGGTTGGTCGTCATACAGCGCCAGCTTTAGCCACGCCGCCGAGAGCGCCGCACCGGGCTACTATCACGTGCGCCTCGGAACGGACGGCATCCAGGTCGATCTCACGGCCACGACCCGCACCGGCTTTGGCAGGTTTACATTTCCCTCGTCGTCAGAGGCGACCCTCTTGGTCAGTCCTGGCTATTTCGCCAGAGGGCCGCAGCAATCCGCGCTGAACATCGTTGGGGACAACCAGATCGCCGGGTCAGTGACCACCGGCAATTTCTGCAAGGAAGGGAAATGGCATCAGCTTTACTTCGCAGCCCGTTTTGACCGTCCCTTTGCGCGCTTTGGAACCTGGAACCGCGACCAGCTTTCCCCCGACTCCCGCAGCATCAGCGGCAGCGAAGGCGCGACGCTCGGCGCATTCCTGACCTTCGACGCCACCCACAACCCCGTTGTGCTCATGAAAATCGGCCTCTCGTATGTCAGTGTTGCCAATGCGCTTGAAAACCTGGATCAGGAAAACCCCGGCTGGGACTTCGACACGGTGCGCAGCCAGACCGCCACTGCCTGGAATACGCTCCTGGGACGCATCCGGGTCGAAGGCGGTTCAGAGACGGACAGGAAGGTTTTCTACACGGCCCTGTATCATGCGCTGCTGCACCCCAACGTGTTCAGCGACGTAAACGGCCAGTACATCGGCTTCGACCAGCAGATTCACCGTGCCGATTCTTATACCCATTACGCGAACTTTTCCGGCTGGGACATCTATCGCTGTTGGGCACAGCTTGTGGCTCTGGTTGCCCCTGAGCCAGCCAGCGACATGCTGGAGTCGATGGTGGTCGATTCGCGGCAGGGCGGAAGCGGCTTGCCCAAATGGTCGGACGCCAACACAGAAACCGGTGTCATGGTCGGCGACCCGGGCGCGCTCATCATCGCCAACGCCTACGCTTTCGGTGCAAAAGCCTTCGATGCGCAAACTGCCCTTGCGATCATGGATAGGGCAGCCACTCAGCCGGATGCACGCCTGCAATCCGTCGTGATCCGGCCCGGATTGCAGCATTATCTGCATGATGGCTACATTCCCGGCATCGGCGGCGACTTACTGGCCGGGACGCAGGGCGTGTGGGGCGCGGCCTCAACCACGCTCGAATACGCCAACGCCGATTTCGCCATTGCACAGTTCGCCAGGCGCCTGGGCGACGAAGCGCGTTACCGGCGGCTGATCCGGCAGTCATTGAACTGGCGCAGGCTGTTCGATCCGGTGAGTGGCTATATTCGCCCACGCCAGGCGGACGGCACCTGGGTAGCAGGTTTTGATCCGGCCCACGACGCGGGGTTTGCGGAAGGCAATGCCGCTCAATATACCTGGATGATCGCCTACGACCTGCCCACCCTGATCGCTGGCCTGGGCGGCAAGGCACAGGCGATGCAGCGGCTGGATGCGCTCTTTGAGGAGTTGAATGCCGGAGTGCGCCGCCCTCACTTTTACATGGGCAATGAGCCGCAGTTTGGTGTCCCTTGGACGTACAACTTTGCCGGAGCGCCCTGGAAAACACAGCAGGTCGTGCGCCGCATCATGGCCGGGCTGTTCAACGCAACGCCGGGCGGGCTGCCCGGCAACGACGACATGGGGGCGATGTCGGCCTGGTACGTGTGGGCGGCCCTGGGCATGTACCCGGCTATTCCCGGAACCGATGTGTTGGTGCTGGCGACACCGTTGTTCCCGTCGATCCGTATCCACCTGGGCAATGGCCGTCAGGTGCAGATCGCGGCCCCCGACGCGGGGATGGACAATCCCTACGTCCGCGCCTTCGCCCTCAATGGGCAACCGTCCTCACGCGCCTGGCTGCGCTTCAGCGACCTGCTGGATGGAGCGCACCTTCAGTTCAGCGTCGGGGATCGGCCGGATATGACCTGGGGCAGCGCCCCGGCTGACGCGCCGCCCTGGTTCGTGGAGGGCGTCGAGCAGTGAGTCAACTGCCCGCTATAATTGTGATTTGCGCTATTTGCGCAAACTCACGACGAAATCTGAATTGCTGCGCCTCGACAGCTAACCAGGGTTATTCCGCCATGCTTGCCTTCAAACCTGTCCGAATCCTTACGTGTTCTGACCGTCGGCCTCGCTGGTTTCGCGGGCACAGGATGCGACCTTTGTGACAGATTGGATGGAACTTCTCTACAACCAGGTGATGGCCGAAGGCTTGAGCGCGCCTGAAGCCTCGCGGGTCTACACCGATACGTCATTGCGCTTTGGGAAGCCTTTTTGCCCGGTGTGCCCGGCAAAAACTCGATGCCCCGGCCCCTCTCTGCGAAACAGAGAGGGGGTGAGGTAAACGGTCTACAACAAATCGGGGATCTGTTCGGGATGCTGCGCAACCTTGATGTTGGCGGCCAGCAGCGCCTCGACCTTTTCCTTGTACGTGCCCCGGCCACCCTCGATCAATGCCCCGGCATGGCCCATCGTGCGGCCTTCGGGCGCAGCTTTCCCGGCAATGAAGGCGACGACAGGTTTGGTCATGTGATCGCGGATAAACGCTGCCGCTTTGATCTCGTCGTCGCCACCGATCTCGCCGATCAGCACCACCTTGTCCGTCTGTGGATCATCCTCAAACAGTTGCAGCACATCGATAAAATCCGTGCCGTTGATCGGGTCGCCGCCGATACCGACGCACGTGCTCTGGCCGATGCCTCTCTGCGTCAGCGCATTCACGACTTCGTAGGTCAGCGTGCCGCTCTTGGAGACGACGCCGACATTGCCGGGTGTGGCGATGTAACCGGGCATGATACCGACTTTGGCCTGCCCCGGCGTCAGCAGGCCGGGGCAGTTGGGGCCGATGAGCCGGCTTTCGCTCAGGTCCAGGTGTTCGCGCACCTTCATCATGTCGGCAATCGGGATGCCCTCTGTGATGCAGACGATCAGCTCCATGCCGGCATCGATACACTCATAGATCGAGTCCGGGGCAAAGCGGGCCGGGACGTAGATGATCGCAGCGTTGGCCCCGGTGGACTCGCGGCATTCCTTGACGGTATCGAACACCGGCTTGCCCTCGACCCATTCGCCGCCTTTACCGGGCGTCACGCCGCCCACCACGTTGGTTCCGTAGGCGATCATTTGCTGGGTGTGGAACAGCCCTTCACGCCCGGTGATCCCGGTCACAAGCAGTCGGGTATTCTGATCAACCAGGATCGCCATCAGTGCTTTGCCTCCTTTGCGGCCCGTGCAGCCAGGACGGCCTTTTCAGCCGCGTCCACCAATGTCGTAGCGCTTTGAAGATTGGGGAGGTTGGCCCCGTCAATAATGGCGCGCCCTTCGGCGGCATTGGTCCCCGCCAGCCGGATCACCATCGGCACGTCCATTTTCACCTCGTTGCGCGCCTGCAAGATGCCCTTCGCCACCTCGTCGCAGCGGGTGATCCCGCCGAAGATATTGAGCAGCACGGCTTTTACTTTCGGATCGGAGAGGATGATGCGCAGCGCTGCCGCCACCTTGTCCGCCTGTGCCCCGCCGCCGATGTCCAGGAAATTGGCCGGGCCGCTGCCATTAATGCCCATCCGCGCGGCAACGTCTTTGGTGATGTCCATCGTGGTCATCGCCAGCCCCGCACCGTTGACCATACAGCCAATGTCACCGTCCAGTTTGATGTAGTTCAGTCCGGCGGCGCGGGCGCGCGTCTCTTCGGGCGGCTCGGCCTGCAAATCACGCATCTCGGCCAGGTCAGGATGGCGGAACAAAGCGTTGTCGTCAATGGTCATCTTGCCGTCCAGCGCCAGCATCGTGCCCGCGCCGGTGATCACCAGGGGGTTGATCTCGGCCAGGGTCGCGTCGCATTCCTGGAAGCAGCGAAACAGATTGCGGGCAATGTCGGTGAACTGTTTCCAGTGTTCACGCGGCAGCCGGATACCACTTGCGATGTTGCGCGCCTGATAATCGCGCAGCCCCAAAAACGGGTCGATGTGTTCCCGCACGATTTTCTCCGGCGTTTCGCGGTTCACCTGCTCGATGTCCATGCCGCCTTCCGCCGAACCCATCATCAGCGGTTTGCGGGCAGCGCGATCATTCGTCACGCTCAGGTACAGTTCCTGGCGGATGTCCGCCGCCGGATCGATCAGCACCTTGTGGACGATCAGGCCCTTGATAGTCATACCCAGGATGGCTTCGGCCTTCTCCGCCGCCTCATCAGGATTGCGGGCCAGCTTGACACCGCCTGCCTTGCCGCGCCCGCCCGTCAAGACCTGCGCCTTGACGACGACGGTGCCACCGAGTTCTTTGGCGACGTCGTAAGCCTCTTGTGGAGAAGTCACTACTTTTCCTTTGGGGGTCGGAATGCCGAATTGGGCAAAGAGATTCTTGGATTGGTATTCGTGAAGATTCACCCACATGCCTCCGTTGAGGAAACCAGCGATCTTAGTTGGGGATAAATCCAGTATAACAGAGCATCAGCGGCAGGGGAAAAAACAAAAGAGGCGTCACGAACAGCGCGCCGGGGTTAACCTCACCCCTGACCGAATTCAGAGAGGGGAAACCGATTGGCTACGACTCGCTGTTCCGGCTTTGCTTCCCTGTCGGAGAGGGATCAGGGGTGAGGTCGAGGGCTTTCTTCCCCGCCTTTAGGACTTCGATGATCCTGTCCACGTCGTAGATGCAGCCCGCCCACGCCCCACCGCTGGCCTCTTGCAGCGCCGCCCACAGCCGCGTGTCGTCCGGCAGGTGTGGATGAGGTCGCAGGTCCGGGTGGGCCGGGCGCGCCCGGAGCAGGCGCTCGGCCTCCTCCGGTGCGAGCGGCCCTTCTGCTGTGCCGACCAGGTTTACACGCCCTTCGAGGTTGTGCCGATCAATCTCAATTTCGATCTGGTCGCCATCGCGGAGCCTGCCGATTGGCCCACCTGCCAGCGCCTCTGGCCCGATGTGGCCGATACACGCGCCCGTCGAGACTCCCGAAAAGCGCCCATCGGTCAGCACCGGGACGGATTTGCCCCAGGGGATGAACTTGAGGGCCGAAGTCACCTGGTAGATCTCCTCCATACCCGTTCCCGCCGGGCCGATTCCGATCAGCACAATCACGTCACCCGGCCCGATGGGGGCGTCGGAAAGGCCCTTGATCGCCTGGACCGCGGCTCGCTCGGAGGTGAAGACGCGCGCCGGGCCGCGATGCCGGTAGACCTGATCGGGGTCAACCACCGAGGGGTCGATGGCGGTGGCCTTGATAACCGCGCCTTTGGGAGCCAGGTTGCCGACGGGAAAGACGACGGTGCTGGTCAACCCTTCGCGGCGGGCCGTGTCCGCGTCCATAATCACGCGATCTGGATCGACCTGGGCGCTCGATGCCAGTCGGGCGCGCACTTGCTGGCGGCGTTCACTGTGTTCCCACCAATCCAGGTTGTCACCCAGGCGTTGGCCCGTCACGGTCATCACGTCCAGGTTGAGCAGGCCCATATTGCGCAGGTGGAGCATGACCTCTGGCACGCCGCCAGCCATGAAGACCTGCACCGTCGGGTGGTTGCGCGGGCCGTTGGGCAGTGCATCGACCAGTCGGGGTGTCTCCCGGTTGATGCGACGCCAGTCCTCGACGGATGGCGGCCTGAGCCGGGCCGTGTGCGCAATAGCCGGGATATGCAGCAGCAGATTGGTGGAACCGCCGAATGCGGCGTGCACCAGCATGGCATTTTCCAGCGCAGCGGGCGTCAGGATGGCTGACAAGGGGATGTGGTTGATGTCCAGGCGCAGCAGTGCCAGCGCCGCGCGCCGGGCCATATCCAGCCAGATCGGTTCACCGGAGGGACTGAGCGCGCTGTGCGGCAGTGACAGCCCGAACGCTTCCCCGACGACCTGCGATGTGGCGGCTGTTCCCAGAAACTGGCAGCCACCGCCCGCTGATCCGCAGGCGCGGCAGCCCATCGTCGCGGCGTAGTCCAGGCTGATCAGGTCGTGGGCGAAGCGCGCCCCGATGGTCTGCACCGTCCCGGCATCCTCGGCGTCGGCAGCGGGCAGGGTCACGCCGCCGGGCACCAGGACGCCCGGCAAATCAGAACACCCGGCCAGGGCCAGCATCATCGCGGGCAAGCCCTTGTCGCAGGTCGCCACGCCCAGCAATCCCTGGCGGGTGGGCAGCGAACGGGCCAGCCGCCGCAGCACCTGTGCCGCGTCGTTGCGGTAGGGCAGGCTGTCCATCATGCCCTCGGTTCCCTGGCTGCGCCCATCGCAGGGATCGGTGCAGTAAGCGGCAAACGGGATGGCGCCCTGCGCGCGGAGGGTCTCCGCCGCTGCCCGCACCAGCAGGTTGACTTCCCAGTGCCCGGTGTGGTAGCCAAGCGCGATGGGCGTGCCATCCTCGGCGCGCAGCCCGCCGTGCGTGCTCAGGATGAGATACTGGCTGCGGCCCAGTTCGTCGGGGTTCCAGCCCATGCCAACATTCTGAGTCAGGCCGAACAGGTTGCCGCTCGGCTCGTTGAGCAGCATAGCCTCGGTCAGCGGCAGCTTTCCAGCCCGTCCCTGCCCGACCAGCCGAGTCTGTGCAGCCCCTGCGCCCGCCCCTAACACGTCGTTCAGTGAAGGCACGCTCAACTTTTGCATCCATCAATCCTTTGACAGTCTGGGGTGAGGTTCATCGTCAGGACTCGGCCAAAACGCGCGCCCGATACCATTCAATCGTCTCGCGCAGGCCATCCCGGAACGAGGTGGTGGCCTGGAAGCCAAACCAGTCGCGCGCCCGCGACACGTCAAGCTGGCGGCGCGGCTGGCCGTTGGGCTTGGTCGGGTCGTAGCGTATCTCGCCCTTGAAGCCGGTCAGTTCTGCAATCAGAGCCACCAGATCGCGGATCGAGATTTCGTAGCCGGAACCGAGATTGACCGGTTCGCCGCCATTGTAACGCTCCGCCGCCAGGACGATCCCCTCGGCGGCATCTCGGACGTAGAGGAACTCACGGGTCGGGGAGCCGTCGCCCCAGACCTCGATGGCCGGGCTGCCCTGCTGCACGGCGTCCAGGCACTTCTTGATCAGGGCCGGGATCACGTGCGAACTGGCCGGATCAAAGTTGTCGCCCGGCCCGTACAGGTTCACGGGCAGCAGATAGATGCTGTTGAAGCCGTACTCCTGACGGTAGGCCTGGCCCTGCACCAGCAGCATTTTCTTTGCCAACCCATACGGCGCATTCGTTTCTTCCGGGTAGCCGTTCCACAGGTCTGCCTCGCGGAAGGGAATGGGCGTGAACTTGGGGTAGGCGCAGATCGTGCCAATCGCAACGAACTTGGCGATGCCGGCCTGGCGCGCCTGCTCCATCAGCGACGCACCCATCATCAAGTTGTCATAGAAAAACTGGCCGGGATGCGCGCGGTTGGCGCCGATGCCGCCCACCACCGCCGCCATGTGGATGACCATCGTCGCCTTCACCTCGGCGAACAGCCTGCGCACGGCCTCCTCACGGCGCAGATCGTAGTCCTTGCTGCGCACCACAAAGACACTTCCGGCCCCGCGCTCCCGCAGCTTTTCGACTACGTAAGACCCCAGGAATCCAGCACCGCCCGTGACGATAACCGACTGATCCGCCCAGAAATCGCTGCTCATGATTGCATCCCTGAATCTGCCTGTATTGCTGCCTGTAGCCGGATTATACCTGATTCGTTGGATCGGCAGCGCCACGAAGTCACAATTCGTTGCCGATCCGCGCACCTGTGATCATAATGGATGGGCCAGGCTGGTACACAGAAAGGCAACCTGTGGCTATTTACCGTGAATCTCCACCTCTGTGGAGGCGCTACCTCCCCTACCTGATCGGGTTTGTCGTGCTGCTCGGCGCGATCCTGCTGCTGGTCGTGCTGAACCGGGTGGCCTCCAACACTAACCCGCCCGCAGACCGGATCACCGATGCACTGAACGTGATCAGCCAGAGCGTCGATCTATTTGGCATCGAGTTCGCCAAGATCGCCAGGGGCACGCCGGCTGCACAGACCGGCGCACCCGGCGCAATCGACAAGGCGCTGGCGGCTTTTACAGACAGCCAACCCGACCTGCGTCGATTGGACGACAGGGCCGCCGAGGCGCTGCTCAATGACCTGAACAGGCTCAAAGCCGCGCTGAATCCGCCGGCGTCAGAGGTTGATGCGTTGGTAGCGGATGCCAGCGCGCAGGTTTCGGCGCTGCTCAAGGCGCACCAGGCGAGGCGGTAGCCGACTGGCCCACCCCCGGCCCCTCTTTCACGCCTTAAATTAACCTCACCCCCTGACCCCCTCTCCGCTGCGCAGCGAGGGGGAACCGGCCCGTCCAGGCTCCCCTCTCCACAAGGTGGAGAGGGGTCGGGGGTGAGGCGAAAGGATGTCTAAACGGCCAAAGTGTCGGTGCGTCAACCACTCGTGGTGGAAAGGGGAATCTGTGCCAGGGGGTGAGGTCAACCGCGCGAATGCCTCACCACATGGCGTACCGCGCTTCTTACAAATCCTTACATCGTTCTCACAAGTATTCTACAACAGGCTGGACAGCCTTATGGTATGATGAGCATATGGGCCGGACTGGACAGCCCTATTGACTCTTTGTCCAGGGTTTGCACATGCAAGTTCGGCGGTTCCGCGTAGGGAGGCTGAGGAGTACATGCGACAAACTTTGCGTAAGATGGTGAACGTACTGGACGGGCAGCCTACAGGTGTTCGGGGCCAGAGCCTCGTCGAGATGACTGTCACCTTCCCGTTGTTGATCCTGATGGTGCTCAGTCTGACCGAGATCGGATTCCTCGCCAATAACTACCTGATCCTGATGGACGTGGTGCGCGCAGCGGGCCGTACCGCCGTCACCACCCACCCCGACCCGACTCAGTGGGACGATTCCACCCCTGGCAAGCCACAAAGTCGCTTTTACCACCGGATGGACTGCAACCAGCCTGAGGCAGGCAATGATCATGCCGACGACTATCATCGGATAGGCAACGACACGGTTGCCAGTAACCCGGATCCGCTCCTCTACGACGCACGCAGTACAGGCTTTGGCTCCAAGCCCATTAACCAGGGCGAAAAAGGGCCACGCGGCCAGCACCTGGCATCGCTGGGTTACTGGGGAGCGGGCCAGAAAGACGTGCCGTTTGGCTTTTTCGACTCCGTAGCCTGCGAAGTCACGCGCGGTTTTGCACCACTGGTCTTCAACGACGACAGCATCGCCAACTCCAAGGACGACATCGTCGTGTCGGCGATTTCGTACCAGATGATGGAGTACAGCAGCAAGCCTGCTGACCCGACTGAATTTGACAAAGGGCCTGGCCTGCACCCGTTTGGGTCAAAGTACTACTGGGTCACGGTGACAGGCCGCTACCCGCTGGCGAACCGCTACTGCGTGACCAACACCGCGCTGGGGTTGCAGGGCGATCAACGCGACCCGTTCGACTTCCTGCGCAAGGATTACAACGACGCCTGGCATAACGGCCCCCCGGACCTGGACAAGAATCCCGCCGGAGGCAAATGGGGGGAAGGGCTGTTTGACCGCACGCTCGGACCCAATGGCGACTACATTCCGGGCAGCATCCTGGGCGGGGTTAGCCAGAGCCAGGGCGTGCGTGGCTTTGTCTTTACAGGCAATAACCTGAACCCGGATGGCTGCTATGGCTCTCGCTTCACCGTGCAGGACATCGAGCAGCGCTTGAACCTGGACACCAACCTGTCGCTGAACAGCCGGATTCCGAACGGCGGCGCGGTCATCGTCGAGATCTTCTGGCAGCATCACCCCCTGGTGCTGGGGCCGCTGTTCGAGGGCTTCACCGGCAACAAGATGGATGACCCGGTGCTGTGGGTGTGGGGCTGGTTCCCGCTGCCCAGCGTCGAACCGACGCAAACACCATCCAGTTGATCCCGACCTTGCCCACTGCCTTTGACTCCCCCTCTCCACTTCGCAGAGAGGGGGAGTGGGGGTGAGGTTCATCACAACGGATTTTCGACCACGAAAGGTGGGAGGTTGAGAACTCATGCGATCCTCTGTTAAGCAGTTCACCCGGCTGATGAGCAAGCGCAGTCGGAGCGGTCAGGCGATTATCCTGGTGGCTTTTGCCTTCATCGCCCTGATCGCCTTTGTGGGCATTGCGACTGACGTGGCGCTGCTGTTCGTGCGCTACAGCACGCTGCGCCGCGCGGTGGACGCTGCCGCGATTGCTGCCGCCGGGCAGGTGCGCGAGAGTTCGAACTATCTGGCGCTGAACGCGGTGGCCCAGCAGTTCATCAAGGTTCACGGCCTCGACCCCACCAAGGTTGTGGTCGAAACGTGCGAAACGGAGGCCGTCGATTACATCAAGCAGCAGGTCGCGCTGGGAAACCCGGCGCCCAGTATGCAGCAGGCTATCGACGCCCGCATTGCCGCCAGCCCGCCCTCCGAACTGTGTAAGAAGAACCCGCAGAAACTCGTCCGCGTCACCGCGCAGATTGAATCGCGCACGGCCTTCCTGCAACTGCTCGGCTGGCGCACAGTGACGCTGGAAGCCAACGCGCTGTCCCAGACCGCCGTGCTGGATGTGGCGCTCGTGCTGGACACCGGCTATTCCGAGGCGGCGGATACCATCGCCGCCGAGAAGGCTTATCCGTGCACCGATACGGCGGGCAACCCCGACCCGACGTGTGCCCCTGGAAGCTCGTCGAGCAACAAAGACGCCTTGAAGGACTTCCACGAATTTACCAACAACTCCCCCTACGTGGACAGCGGCGGCGGCCTGCACATCTCGGATGTACCCAAGCCCTGGGGCGTGGCGCTTGACCCGTATGGAGCGACGAGCTCGGTGAACAAAGCGGGCCGTCCCTCGAACCAGGTGATCCCGGTTCGTCAGGAGTGCTGGTACATGCCCGAACCCAGCGCCAAAGATCAGAACAATACCCGCGCCAACTACGGCTGGGCAGGCTGCTGCAACGACCCGACCACACAGTCCGACGATGTTGACGCGGGCGGCAACCCCGTCGTGAGCTTCAACAAGTCCACCGGGACCGGCTTCAACAAGAACGCCAACTGGTACGTCTACGATTCGGATGACCCCAGCGATACGAATGAATCGGTCATCATGACCAGCGGCTGGAATCCTTTCTCGAATTCAGCGGCCCCCTTCGCCCCCGCCGCCAAAGTCATGAGCAACCAGCCCGACGGCAACTACAGCGACCTGCTGTGCCGCCCCTTCAAGGACGTGCGCGACGCCGCCCGCAAGTTCATCAAGCGGCTGGACTTCGTGCGTGGGGATCGCGTCTTCCTGGTCAGCTACGACTCCGGCGCGCGCGCCATTGTCCCCTACGGTGAAGCCATCCCGGCCATCACTGAAAAAGGGGCGGCTATTCGCGCCTTGAACATGCAGGTGGGCGTCGACGTCAACAATCTGCATTTACAGAAGGGCTGCCAGTCCATCCCCGGTCAAAATTCCAATTTCGCCACCAGTGGTAACCCGGAGGATACTCCGTATGTGGGTTACGGCAACGTCAATCGCATGACCGTCCTGAGCTACTGGACGCTGGCACAGTGCCCGGATTCCAACGCTGGCGGCGGCATTCTGGCGGCCACATCGGCCATTGTCAACCCGGACTGGATCCGCCGCGACGCGGTGTGGGTCATGGTCGTCCTGAGCGACGGCTACCCGAACCGCACACCCGCCATCGGCAATGGCGGCATCGGCCTGGGCCTGACCGAGCATAACTGGCTGCAAACCAAAGACTCGTCCGACCCGGAGAGCATCCCGCCTAACCAGGCTGGTACGGGCGCTGGCGTGGACGACCTGATCGCCAAATACTGCTGGGCCTACCTGACCTCCGATGGCACGGCCAGCGGCACTTACCCGCTGAAGACCGTTGATGGCACGCCCGGCGGCGCTCCCGATCCCAACGGAATTTCCGTCCCCAACCCGAACTACGGGTTGAGGCCGCAGTGGTGCGCCACCCAGAAAAATGCCCGCCCGACGGACGATCCGCTGTCCAAGACGCCGCCCTGGGGACGCTGGGACAACGATAAGGGCAGCTTCGGCTTCTGCCCCTGGTGGACGTTCTGCGACCTGGCGTCGGACTTCGTGAACTACTCCAGCGGCCCGGATCAGAAATACAATACCCACCGGCTCTACCAGGTCTACCCGCGCCTCAGCCAGTGTCTGGAAAACAACCCGCGCGGCGTCTGGGACAGTTCCAAATACAACGACCCCTGGCCGCTGTCCCTGAACGAATACAACGGCAGCTACCCGGCCTGCTCGGACAACGATCCCGATTCGCGTCACTTCTGTATGGACGGTTATGGCCGCATCAACGCCACCAACCAGATCGACTCGACCCAACCGGTTGGCCCGACCAACAACGCCGACCCTGGCAATATCCTCAACCCGCCCGGCTACTACTGCGACCCGCACTACGACCCGGACGACTACGCGCGTGACCGCGTGGACTTCGCGGCGCTGATCAACTACATGGATCGAGGCGCGGATGGTAAGCCGAAGAAGGGCAACTTCATCGCCATGTACTCGATCTACTTCCAGCACAACAACACCAGCGGGCAGATCAAAGAGGCCATCCTCGGCGTCAAGTTCCTGCGCTACGTGGCCGATGCGGGCGACAATGGCATCATCGACAATCACCTGCAGCGCTGGTACCGCGACATGCGCGATGGACGGCTGGGCAACGCCGGAACCGATGGCCGCGATAGCTGGCGCAGACCGCCCATGGGCCTGAACGAGGGCATTAACGGCGCGATCCAGACCGCCGAACAGGTGCAGTTGCCACCGACGAACGGCGGGTGCAACCCGGCGCCCTGTAACCCCGCCAGCAACCCCGGCAATACCCCCAATTTCCAGCAGGGTCAAACCAAGAAATATACAACAGACCCACTGCCGGGTGGCGGCACACAGCCCGTTCCGCCGACCTACAACGGCACGGATGGCGTGTGGACGAGTCCACCATACAACTATGCGGCACAGGAAGACCCTTGCGCAGCCTATGACTTCCGCGAGACGGGCGACGCGGCGGGCAGCCCCAACTACGAGAAGATTGCCCGGACTGACTGCGGCCAGTTCTTCTTCGCAGATTCGCCAGCCAAAGTCAGCAAAGCCTTCGTCGAAATCGCAGGCCGCCTGTTTACCCGACTGTCGCGGTAAGCACGAACCCAGGAGAAAGAACGCACTATGTCTCAAGAAAGCCACCACAGTACACCGGGGCAGCACCCCACAAGGCCGCGACGCGGGCAGACGATGGTCGAGTTCGCCCTGACGCTGCCGATCCTGCTGCTGCTCATGTTCGGCATCATCGAATTCGGGCGCATTTTCCAGGCCTGGGTCACCATCCAGAATGCGGCGCGCACGGCCATTCGCTACGCCGTGACCGGCCAGTATGACGCCAGTACCTTCGACCTGGATCACGACTGGGATCCCAACAACCTGGCGTCCAAGCCGGGCATCCCGTGTCCCTACACTGATACCGACCCCAAGCAGGCCACCTTCAAAGCGCACTGGGATAACATTGCCTGCAACCCCGGCAACGACGACCACTACTGGATGCGGCGCGACATCGTGCGCATGTACACGATCTATCAAACGGCCAGAGTCGGCGCAGCAGGGCTGGCCCTGAATAACAATGGGCCAGACATCCCTGGCACGGGCTTCGGCTCCCAGACGCGCGCCGAACTGCTGACCAAACTCAAGACCGAACGCGGCTGGTTCCATGTCTGGATTTGCTCCTCGCGCGTTACGCTCCAGGACACGGACGTCAATGGCAAGCCCTACGCGCGTTACACGCAGGGCGATCAGGGCGCGGATAAGACCGAAACCGACGGCACGAAGTTCGGCCAGTGCCAGGTGGCAGAAAACACCAGCCCGATCAAGGGCAATGACCAGTATGATCCGGGTGGCCCCGGCGACTTCGTGCAGATCATCGTCTACTTCAACCACCCGCTGATCACCCCACTCGGCCTGCAAAGCACGGGCTTCATCACCTTGCAGGCGCGGCGCGTGGCCGTCAACGAGTCGTACCGTACTGCCAAAGTCATCAACATCACCGACCAGGGTTCCGGCGCAACGTCCATCGCCCCGCCCAGGCTTCAGAAAGAGTTCAACCCGGTGTCGATGCCGTTGAACAACGGCACGAGCACCTTGAAGTTCACGATCATCAACACCAACCCGACCACCGATCTGGTGAACGTGGAGTTCACAGACCCGTTCCCGCCTGCCGCCAGCGGCCAACCGGCCATCCTCTCCACCGGCAACCCGACCCAGGTGGGGGCAGCCTGCCCGGTCCTGGATGCATCGCAGCAGCCCGGCGGGGTTGGCATCCATCTCAAGCTGGCGAAAATTCCGGCCAATACCACCTGCATCTTCAACGTCCCGGTCAAGACCAACAGCGCCGCGCTCGCTGCCGGGGTCGATAAGGACTTCGTGAACACGACGACGGCCATCACCTCGGACAACGGCGGCGCGGGTTCGCCAGCTTCGGCCACGTTCAGCATCACCGGCCCGGCGAGCATCGTCAAGTCCTTCTCCAGCCCGACGACGGTGACGGGCACGCCCGTCACCATGACGTTGACGATCCACAACCCCAACGCCATCGCGCTGACCGGCACGGTGTTCACCGACGTTTCACCTGGCTGGCCCGCCGGTATGCAGGTTGCCAGCACGCCCAACATCAACAACGCCTGCAACCTGACGCTGAAAAACCAGTCCGGTGGGGCCTTTGCAGGAGGCGCGACGGGCCTTCAGGTGACAGGCGGCACGATCCCGGCCAGCAGTGACTGCGTGCTCTCGTTCGACGTGGTGGGCGCAACCGCCGGAACGACCTACACCAACACGGTCAGCGCCGTGACGACTGTCGAGGGCGGGGCAGGCAACTGCAACGCGCCTTCGGTGTGCACCGCTTCGTTCCAGGTCTTGAACGGCCTGCAGGCGAAAAAAGAGTTCAAGGCCAGCGATGGCACGACGGACATCGACAACGCAGGCATCAACCAGGTCGTGAAACTGCGCTTTACCATCTGGCACACGAATACCGGCAATCAGGCGACTGGCGTCGGCTTCACGGATACGCTGCCAAGCGGGATGGTCGTGGCGACCCCCAACAATTTGACCGGCCCGACTGGCTGCGGAAGTGACCCCGGCCTGGCGGTGACCTTCCCGGCTGCCAACCAGATCAAACTCGACAAGGCGAAGGTCGATCAGGGTACGAATTGTACCTTCACCGTCGACGTTGTGGCGTCTGCGCCTGGAAACCTGACAAACGGCCCGGTGACGGTTAGCTCCAACAACATGGGTACGGCCACCATGTCGGACACGTTGAATGTCCTCAACCCGCCGGGCGCGACGAAGAGTTTCACGCCGGACGTGGTCGCGCCCAATACCAAGTCGGTGCTGCAAATCAATATCAGCAATTCGAACTCGGTGAATATCACAGGCGCCAACTTCACGGATACATTCCCCAGCGGCCTGGTGGTTGCCAGCACGCAGTCATCCGGTCTCCCGGCCAATAACTGCGGCGGTACGCTCACCGCGACGGCAGGCGCCAACTCGGTGTCGCTGACCGGCGCAACCGTGCCTACGGCTGGCTGCTTCGTCAAGGTTGAGGTTCAGGGGCCAGCCGGGGTCTACAACAACAACGTCACGGTCAACTCGGCTTTCGGCAGCAGCCCTCAGGCCAGCGCTACGCTCACCGTTGCCGCTCCGCCCACCATCAAGATCGGCTTCAACGCCAACACAACCGACCCTAGCGTGGTCGACACGGGCGACGGTCCTGCCAATGCCACCATCGGAACGGGTGGCACAGTGGAGTTCACCGTCGTCATCACCAACCCGAACCCGGCAGGTTCAGGTATCAACATCACGTCCATCGACTTCACGGATGTCCTGTCGGGCAGCGGCAACCAGGTCAGGACGACAACCACGACCAATGGCGGTGCTAACGCGACTGCCACCAACTCCTGCGGTCTGAGCCTGGTCACTAACAGGGGCACCAATGTCCTCCCCGGAGCGCGCTGGTTCCGATACACAGGTAGCGGCCTCAGTATTGGGCCAGGCCAGACCTGCGTTGTATCTATCAGCAAGGTTTGGAGCAATACGGTTGGCAGCTACCCCGCTACCATACCGGCAGGTGTCACTCCGGGGAACGGGACGGCGGGCTTTGCTTATCAGATGACGGGCATGTCCACCGCGTCCAATAGTGTCGGCTCGAATCCGGCGAAGTTAGATGTCGTTTCAGGGTTGGTAGCGACGAAGCTCTTCGACGGCAAGACGAACAGCTCCATCGCCATCAACGGCACGTCCACGCTCACGATCAAGATCGACAACCCGCTCAGTGTGGCAGCCAGCAACGTGTCCTTCACCGATAACTTCCCAAGCGGGATCAAGATCGCCAACGGCTCGGCAACAACGCTCACTGGCACAGGCTGCACTGGCGGCACGATCAGCCCAGGCAACGTCACCAATGATACTTCTATCAAGCTGACGGGCCTGACCATTGCCGCAGGCGGCTCATGCACTATCACTGCTGTCGTCACAGGCTCCGCGCCCGGCGACTACCCCAACACCATTGCGAAGAACGCTGTCACGTCCAGCAACGGCTCGAACGCCGTGGCGACAACGGCCACGCTCACCATCATCGCTGGCCCGCAGGTCAACAAGACGGTCAGCGGCCCGATCATCATCGGTCAGCCTGCGCCGACGCTCACCTTCACCATCACCAATCCGAACTCGGTGGCTTCCGGCTACACTCTGACCAACGTCAGCTTCACGGACACGTTCCCCGGCAACATCGTCGTGGCGAATCCGCCCGGCCTCTCGGTCACGGGCTGCGGCTCCGGTTCGGTCACAGACCTGTCCGGCGGCACTGTGACCGCTGGCGATAACGGCATCAAGCTGACCAATGGCAGCATTGCCCCCAATAGCAGTTGCACCATCTCGGTCAAGATCACGGCCAGCAACAACACGCCTAGCGCTACTAATAACAACGTGGTCGTGGTTACCAGCAATGTGAACCCGAACTGCCCCAACGTCAACGCCCCGCAGTGCCAGGATCAGGTCAACATCCCCGTCCAGATTCAGGCCCCGACGGCGGACAAGCAGTTCAATGGCACCAACAGCACAGTCACGATCCTGCCCAACGGCACGGCGCAGTTGGTCATCACCGTCACCAACCCATCGACCATCAACTACACCAACCTGACCATCACCGACAACCTGCCAACGGGCAGCAACGGCGGCCAGTTGAGCGTCTCGATGCCGCCCAACCCCACGACGACGTGCAGCGGCGGCACGCTGACCCAGGCCAACGGCACAGGGCTTGCCAACGGCAGCACCTCCATCAAACTGAGCGGCGCTTCGCTGGCGGCTGGCGCAAGCTGCACCATCACGCTGACAGTCAAGGGCGTCACTGCCGGCACGTATAACAACGTGACGACTGCGCCGCAGGCCGATAACACAGGCGCTGGTACGCCGTCGCCAACGCGCACCCTGGTCGTCCTGGGGCCGCCCAACGCCGACAAATCGTTCAGCCCGGACCCCATCACCGTCGGCCAGACCTCGACGCTGACCATCCACATCATCAACCCGAACCCGAGCACGCAACTGACGGGCGTCAGCTTCACCGACAACTTCCCGGCCAGTTCGAATCCGACGGGCGGCCAGATGCAGGTGGCAAGCTCGCCCGGTGTCACGAACAGCGGCTGCGGCACGCCGACCATCACGGCCAACCCAGGCAGCACCAGCCTGAGTGTGAGCAATGTGACCATCGCCGGTGGCGGTACATGCACGATCACGATCAAAGTCACCGGGACGACGCGCGGCACGTATGCCAACGCCATCACGCAGGTTAACTCCAGCAACGGTGGCAACAACACCAACCCCGGCGCCAACGACACCCTGACGGTCAATGCCCTGTCGCCGACCATCACCAAAGCCTTCAGCCCGACTGCGATTGCGAAGGGTGGAACCTCGACGGTGACGCTGGTCATCACCAACCCCAACCCGTCCGGGCAGTCCCTGACAGGCGTGACTCTGACCGACACACTGCCGACCAACCTGAACTTCGCCTCGACGCTGAACTTCAGCAGCACCTGCGGCCTGACCCAGTCCATCAGCGGCCAGAAGATCACGCTGTCGGGCGGCACCATCGCGGGCGGCAACGCCACCTGCACGGTCAAGTTCGACGTGACCAGCAACACAGCTGGTTCGTACAACAACACAACCAGCGGCGTTGACTCCAATGAGAGCGCTGTAGGCAACGTCTCCAACACGGCCACACTGAACGTCAACGGCCCGCCGACCATCAGCAAGTCGTTCAGCCCGTCGTCGGTCACACTCGGCGCAAGCTCCGTGCTGACGATCACGGTTCACAACGGTGGCACTGCCCAGCAGACCGGTGTCAGCTTCAGCGATGCCTTCCCGTCGATCAGCGGCGGCCAGATGCAGGTGGCGAGCACACCCGGCTTCTCGGCTACGGGCTGCGGCAGTGCCAGCTTCTCCGGTAACACGGCGGGCAGCACCAGCCTGAGCATGAGCAATGGCACTATCGCGGCTGGCGGTGACTGTATCATCAAGATCAATGTGGTCGGGACCAAGCCCGGCACGTATCCCAACACAACCGGTGCACCGTCTTCGAATGAAGGTGGCACAGGTTCGCCGTCCTCGACGGTCAACCTGACGGTCACCAACCCCAACCCGCCGCAGGTCAGCAAATCGTTCAGCCCGGGCTCCATCACCGATGGCGGTGCTTCTACCCTGACGCTGAACATCACCAACCCCAGCTCGAACGCCGTAACGTTGACGGGCGTCGCCATCAGCGACAACCTGGGCGCGAATGGGCTGAAGGTGGCGAACCCGCCCAACGCCTCCACGACCTGCACAGGCGGCTCGGTCAGCGGCGGCACGGCGGGCAGCACCAGCATCTCGCTGTCCGGCGCGTCCATCCCGGCCAACTCAAGCTGCACGGTGACGGTGAGCGTGACCAACGCCAACAGCGTGACGTCGCAGACGACGCTGACCAACGTTACGGGCCAGGTGACCGCCTCCGGCACTAACCTCGGCCCCATCTCCCTGACAGGCAACACCGCCACCGCACAGTTGGTGGTGAACCCGGTCAACCAGCCGGTGGCGCCGTCGATCAGCAAGAATTTCCTGGCGACTCCGCCGAACAACCGCGCTAACTACACCACGCAGGGTTCGCCGATCCGTCTGCGGTTCGTCATCACCAACTCGAACGCCACGCAGATGACTGGCGTAACCTTCAGCGACACCATGCCCCCCAACTCCGATCTGAAGGTGGCGACCACGGCTCAATTGACAGCCGTCGGCATCTCCGCCCAGCCCTTCACGTCGACTGGCTGCGGCAGCCTGTCGGGTACGCCAGCGTCGGGTGCTACTTCGTTCACCCTGACGAATATCACCATCGCGGCCAACAGTTCCTGTACAATCGATGTCTACGTGGTCGCGCTGACCCCGAACTACACAGCCAACGGCGGCTCGCCGTTCTTCACCAACCAGACGGGGAACGTGAGTGCCGGTACGCTGGTCGGCAACAAGGCCAGCGATACCGTCCAGATCGACCCATCGGGTGGCGCGGGCTGCACGCAAAACTGCGGCTAAGTCACCGCATCACCAGGCGAAACCGGGGCCTTGTGCCCCGGTTTCCGTTTCCGGCAGGGGAACCTCATCCCGCCGATGAGTACATCGGTTCCGCAAGCAGAGAGGGGAACCGAATGGCGAGACTCCCCTCTCCACCGGGTGGAGAGGGGTTGGGGGTGAGGTGAATTATTCCCCGATCACGCGCAGCGCCCTGGGGTACGAAGTCAGCACCTCCGCGCCTGTCTCGGTGATCGTGACGTTGTCCTCGATGCGCACACCGCCCTTGTCCGGCAGGTAAATCCCCGGCTCAATGGTGAAGACCATGCCCGGTTCCAGTATCTGCGTGTTGCCCTCGACGATGTTTGGCCCCTCGTGAATATCCAGGCCCAGGCCGTGCCCGGTGCGGTGGATGAACTGCGGCCCGTAGCCCGCGTCGTGGATCACTTTGCGCACGATCCGGTCAAGGTCTTGTGCCACCATGCCGGGCCGCGCCGCCTGGATGCCCGCCTCGTTCGCCGCCCTGACCACCTCGTAGACCCTGACCAGTTCGGGATCGACCTGGCCGACGGCGAACGTGCGCGTGATGTCCGCCGGGTAGCCGCCCACGCTCGCGCCAAAATCAAACAGCAGCAAATCGCCCGCTTTGATGACCTCATCACCGGGTTCACCGTGTGGCTGTGCGCTCTTCGGCCCGGTCAGCACAATGGGATCGAAGGCATTGCTCTGGCTGCCGCGATCTGCCATCTCATCCAGCAGGATGCGCATGGCTTGCCGTTCGGTCATACCCGACCTGATCTGCGGCAGCGTGGCGTCCAGCGCGGCCTCGCTCAACCGGATGGCCTGGCGCATGGCTTCGACCTCGGCTGGCTCTTTGTGAACACGGGTTCTGATCAGGTCGTGGTCGGCCAGGGTAATGGTGCAGCCGGGTGAGTAATGTTCGATCAGGTGACTTTCCAGCACACGCATCTTCAAGGCTTCGACGGCGATCTTTTTACCGCTCAATGCCAGGCCGGTGCATGCCTCGTCGAAGGCCGGGCGGTAGCCCTGGGCATCGGTGTAAACATAATAGGCGATGGTAAACGGCGCGGCAGCTTCGATTCTCGGCGTTTCCAGGAGCGGGACGATCATGGCCGGGTCGCTACCCGCCTCCGCACGGATAAACAGCACCAGCGGACGCTCGCTCAATTCAAACCTGACGCCCGTCAGGTAGGTGAGCGTCGGGCCGGGCACGAGCGCTGCCGCGTCGTAGCCGCTCTCCCGGATGATGCGCTGCATTTTCTCCAGCCGCGCCTGTCGATTTACGGTTTGCATAGCCTCGCTCGCTTTGTAGAGATTCGCGTGTCGCAGGCTGAGGACAATAACACGGCGCGCAAAAGGCTGTCAAACCACAGTATAATGTTGCGGCTGGCGTTCCATCCGGCAGGGAGTGGCTGTGAATCGTTCCAGAGTGGCGCTCGGCGCAATCATTGTGACGGCGGTGCTGCTTCGGCTGGCCTATGTCGTCGCCTTCGGCAATACGCTCAACTTACAGCTTTCCGGTTACGACGCCTACGCTTCGAATCTGGTGGCCGGGCATGGCTACACCCGCTTCCCCGATCTGCACCCGGACAGCGACCTGCCGCCGCTCTACCCGTTTTTCCTGGCGGGCGTCTATGTCGTCTTCGGGCGCAGCGCGATCACGGTGGCGCTGGTGCAGATCGCCTTTGACGTGGTAACGCTGGTCGCCATCGATGCCATCGGGCGGCGCGTGGGTGGCAACCTGACCGGGTTGCTGGCCGCAGCTTTCACCGGTCTCTACCCCTATCTGCTGTTCCAGAACCTGACGGTCAACGACACGGGCATTTTCATCCTGCTGTTGGCGCTGGGGGTGTGGGCCGCCTATCGGGTGCTGGACACGGGCCAGTGGCGCTGGGCAGTGATGGCAGGCGCGGCCTTTGGCCTGGCGGCGCTGACCAAGACGCTCGTCGTCCTTTTGCTCCCACTGCTGATCGTCTGGTGGTGGCGGCATCTCGATCTGCGCCGGGCGCTCCTGCATGGCGGCGCGATGCTGCTGGTCTTTGCTGTCGTGATCGCACCCTGGATCATCCGCAACACACGGCTGCACGGCGCGCTGACGCTGATCAGCACCAACGACGGCAGTAACCTCTACCAGGGTAATAATCCCTGTGTGGCCGACTTTCTGCTTCAGGGCTGGGACGCGCAGTGGACGAACTGCCTGAACCCGACGCCGCCCGGCCTGACGGAGTTAGAGGCGGCAGCCTGGTTTCGCGCTCAGGCCATCGCGTACCTGCGGAACCACGTCGATCAGTGGCCGCGCCTGTTCGCCGTCAAGTTCCTCGCGCTGTGGAGTCCGGACATCATGCCGCGCAGCGTGCCGCCCGTCGCCAGGCTGAACGACACTGCTGTGCTGCAATACGATCAACCGCTGTTTCAGGTGGCACGCATTGTCCACATCTTTTACTTCGCGCCGCTGCTTGTCCTGGGGCTGATCGGGCTGTGGCGTGCCTGGCGCGATAGGCGTTTGATCGGCCCCGTCGTCATGGTGCTGGCAGCGATCACCGTCACCTATGTCGTCTACCACCCTTCGACGCGCTACCGCTCGCCCGCCGATCCCTTCCTGTTCATTCTGTCGAGCTACGCGGGCTTGTGGCTGTGGGAGATGCGCAAACAGGCGCTCAGGCCGTAGCCTGTGACTGGTCGGGCGGCCCTGGGGTGGGCTGGTAGCCGATCCCGACGGTTCGGCTGTTCGGCCTGTCCTGCGGGCGGGGCAGGGCGTGGAACTGTGCGCCGCGCAGGCGCAACTGCCGGATGATCTCCGGCAGCGCGTCATCCGTCACCCTGTCGGCATCGTGCAGCAGGATGATCAGCCCCGCTTCGGCCTCGATGCTGCGGCGCGGCGGTATCCCGGCACGCAGAAAACTGTCCACGCCCGGATAACCGGAGCCGCCTTTCATGATCCACGTCACCATTTTCGCGGCGGTGGTCGGCTGGATTCGCAGATCGGTGATGCCATCCCCGCCGTTGACGTGCCAGCCGCTGTAATCGTAGACGCCGTTCAGCCACTTCAGCTTATCCCGGTACGGCCATACATAGGGCGCGTGGGCCAATGCCTCGAAGTTCCTGGGATCGAGGAACCCGGACAGCTGGTTGCTGCCGCCGGGCCGGCGGAACAGTTTGGGCTGCGCCAGGTATTTCGCCAGGGCAGCCTCGTCGGTGGCCTGCAAGATGCTGCGGATGCGTTCCTCAGTGATGATGTACTGCTTCGCCAGCAGCGGCAGCGATGGGTGCTCTCTGGCCGTGTTCAGACCTTGCTGCCACAGGTGGTTGCCGATGGAATGCCCGTCGGCCAGCATCCGCACCAGGATTGGCCCTTCCCAACGGTTGATCGCCCGCCCGTGCAAGAAGAAGGTCGCCGGAACCTGTTCAGCCCTCAGGGTGTCGAGCACGCTGGTTGTCGGCCCGCTCAGGTCGCGCTGCGTGGTCGGGCCGTCGTCGAAGGTCAGGTAGACCGGGAAAGACCCAGGGGCAGTGTCTGCGGCAAAGCCAGCCCAACGCCCGATCACCGAGAGCGCTGCGCTGAACGTGGCGAATTTGAGGAAGTCACGACGGTGCATTATCTCGTCCGCACGATGAATGGCGTTGCGGTAGCGATCAGGAAAAACAGGATGATGGTTGCATAGCCGAGCAGGCGGCGCGGCCCGTTCAGCGGGGTGATGTCGTTGCCCGGCGGCGGGTGGCGTATCCCGGTTAAAAAGACCAGGGCGGCGTAGACCAGGAAACTGGGGAAAACCAGCAGACCAAGCGCAACCAGGCCCGCGAAGGCAACAAGCGCAATTGTCCAGGCGAAGCGGCCAAACAGTGTATAGATGACGTGCCCGCCATCCAGTTGGCCGACGGGCAGCAGGTTCAGCGTCGTCAGCAGCATCCCGAACCAGGCGGCAAGGGCCACCGGTTGGCGGGTCACGAACAGCCCAAGATTCTGGTCGGGCCGCAGTACGCTGCCCAGCCATTGCAGCAGCAGCGGCATCCCCAGGCCGCGAAACTGCCCGATTCCACCAAATGCCTCGTAGAAAGCCAGGTTGGGCCGGTTCACGGGCTGCAATTGGAGGCCGATCACGAAGGCGACGAGAGCGACCACGAAACCCGCCAGC
Source organism: Chloroflexota bacterium (assembly GCA_021325095.1). Taxonomy (GTDB): domain Bacteria; phylum Chloroflexota; class Anaerolineae; order Aggregatilineales; family UBA2796; genus JAJPHV01. The sequence goes on from JAJPHV010000055.1 coordinate 52,572, forward strand.
GGCCCGCTGATGCCCACGTCGAACAACGCCTTACGGTTCGCCAGCGCGCTCTTGATGAAGATCACCGCGCCCAACGTGCCCAGAATCCCGATGAACGGCAGCGGAATGAAATACGGCAGGGTGACGCTGACCCCGTGCCGGCGGGCCGCGATATAATGCCCCATTTCGTGCGTACCCAGGATGAGCAGTAGGGTCAGGGCAAAGGGCGCGCCCGCCTGGATCACCGTCCACAGGTACGCGAGGTTGCTGCGCAGGAATAATTCACCGAACAGGCTGTCAAGGCGGTAGCCCTGGAACTGCGCGCCGCTGATCGTCGTGGTCAGGATCGTGGCAAGCAGCAGCAGCGCATGAACCCAGCCCGGCGACGACGGCCCGCGCTCCACCAGCACGCCCTTAGCAGCCAGCACGAGATCGACCTGGCCGTCACGTTGCAGGGTGGGCGTGTAGCCCAGTGCTCTGAAACGTTCCAGGATGATCGGGTACAGTGCCTCAGCGTCGCCAAGCAACTGACCGCGAAAGACGAGCACCGTCTGGCGCCGATTCTCAGCCTGCCGGACTTCCTCGACCTTGAACAGGCCATCCAGGGCTGCTTTCAATTGATCTCGAATATCCGGTTGCAAAAGAGGAGCGGGGCGCGTCCGGAAGATTTCAGGCAGCTCGCTCGATAATGACTCTGACAGGCTCATAAGATTCGGCGTAGGAGACCCCGCGTTTTAACGCGGGG
>JAJPHV010000107.1 GCA_021325095.1 Chloroflexota bacterium
GATCGTGGAACTGATCACCCCCGTGGCGCTGGAAAAAGGCTCCAAGTTCGCCATCCGCGAAGGTGGCCTGACCGTCGGCGCCGGCGTCATCACCGAAATTCTGGACTGAACGGCAGCCTCAGCGCCGTCAGAGGTCAGATGCATGTCTGGCCTCTGATTGTCTCACGCTGCGGGCGCTGCCGACGAATTTGAGGATTAGGAATGGCTGCTAAACACAAGATTCGTATCCGCTTAAAAGCCTACGATCACCGCGTACTTGACCAGTCGGCACAGCGCATTGTCGAGACTGCCGAGCGTACCGGGGCGCGCGTGGTCGGCCCGGTGCCGCTGCCTACGCGCATCGAACGCTTCACCGTTCGCCGTTCGCCGTTCATCGACAAAGACTCACAGGAGCACTTTGAGATTCGCACACACAAGCGCCTGATCGACGTGCTTGACCCGGATAGCAAGACGATTGATACCCTGATGCGGCTGAACCTGCCCGCGGGTGTGGACATCGAGATTAAGATTTAACAACCAGTGGCGACGGCGTGGGACTGAATCACACGAGATCTCTGAACCGGGATGATGCAATGGGCCGCTCTTTCGCCCGTCGTTACCAGACGCGCCCATCAACAGTCCCTTGGGAGGTTGTATGAAGGGTATTATTGGCAAGAAGGTAGGCATGAGCCAGGTCTTCGATGAAGACGGCAAGGTGACGCCCGTCACGGTCATCCAGGCTGGCCCGTGCTTTGTTACCAGCATTCGCACTACCGAGAAGGATGGCTATTCGGCAGTGCAGTTGGGGTTTGAGGAAGTGCCGCCGGAGAACCTGGCAGGCGGCGAGCGCGGCCATTTGCAGAAGCGCAGCTTGCCTACCGTGCGTTACCTGCGTGAGTTCCGCGTCAAGGAAGTCGATCTTCAAGAAGGCCAACGCCTTACGGTGGATGTATTCGCCAAAGGGGATCGGGTGGATGTGGTTGGAACAAGCAAGGGGCGCGGCTTCGCGGGGACGATCAAGCGCCACAGCTTCAACCGCCAGCCGACCACGCACGGCGCATCTGACCGGACACGCGCACCGGGTTCCAGCAGTTCGACAACCACCCCTGGCCGTGTGCGCAAAGGAACGCGCCGCGCCGGGCACATGGGCACGGATCGTGTGACTACCCAGAACCTCGAAGTGGTCGTGGTCGATGCCGAGCGTCACCTGCTGGCCGTCAAGGGGTCCGTGCCGGGCGCGAAGGGCGGCCTGGTCATCGTCAAAGCGTCCGTCAAGGCCCGCTAGCCAGAGGAAGCTGAACCATGAAAGTTCCAGTACACAACATGGCTGGCAAAGAAGTATCGAAGCTCGAACTGCCAGCCGAGATTTTTGAAGCGAAAATCAACGTCGGGCTGATGCACCAGTACGTCGTGATGCAGCAGGCCAACGCGCGTCTGGGCACACACAAGACCAAGCGTCGTGGCGAAATTAACCGCACGCACGCCAAGTGGTATCGCCAGAAGGGGACGGGCCGCGCCCGTCATGGCAACCGTGCCGCGCCGCTCTTCGTCGGCGGTGGCCGCGCGCATGGCCCGATCCCGCACAAGTACACCAAGCACATGCCAAAGAAGATGCGCCATGCCGCGCTCAAAAGCGCGCTGTCGGCGCTGGCCCGTGACGGCCAGCTTGTCTTTGTGGATGACCTTCAGCTTGACGCGCCCAAGACCAAAGCGATGGCGGGTATACTCAATAACCTGGTTGGCGAGTCGAGTGCGCTGTTGCTGCTGCCGGAGCGCAACGACAAGGTCGAGGTCAGTGTTCGCAACCTCTCCAACGCGATGTACCTCCACGCTGCCTACATGAACGTGCGCGACCTGCTACGCTTTGATCGCGTGATCATCCCGGTGGCGGCCCTGGATGTGATCAAGAATCTGCTCGGCAAGAAGACCGCTGCGGCGACGGAGTAGCGACCATGAATGTACACCTGTACGAAGTCATCAAGCGCCCGATCATTACCGAGAAGACGAGCCTGATGGCCGGCGAACTGAACCAGTACACGTTCGAGGTTGACCCGCGCGCCAACAAGATTCAGATCAAGGAAGCTGTCGAGGTCATCTTCAACGTGGACGTACTCAAAGTGGCGACGATGGTGATGCCGCTCAAGCGCAGCCGCCGGGGGCGCAAGTACTACCAGCGCTCGCCCGAATGGAAGAAGGCGATTGTCACGCTGCCCAGGGGGCAAACGATCCCGCTCTTTAATACGTAAGCACTGAACAGGACTGAACATTATGCCAGTCAAGGTCTACAAGCCCACTTCCCCCGGCAGACGCGGGATGACGGGCTACAGTTTTGAGGAAATCACCAAAGCAACGCCAGAGAAGTCGTTGCTTCGGGAAAAGCGTGGCAAGTCCGGGCGCAACAACCAGGGCAAAGTGACCGTGCGCCATCGCGGCGGCGGGCACAAGCGCCAGTACCGCATCATCGACTTCAAGCGCGACAAGTTCGACATCCCGGCGCGGGTGGCGTCCATCGAGTACGACCCGAACCGCACCGCCCGCATCGCCCTGCTAGTCTATGCCGACGGCGAAAAGCGCTACATCATCGCGCCGCTCGGCTTGCAGGTGGGCGACACGATCATGAACGGCCCCAATGCCCCGCTCCGCGACGGCAACGCCCTGCCGCTGCGCAACATGCCCATCGGCACGCTCATCCACAACATCGAACTGCAACGGGGCCGGGGTGGGCAGTTGGCGCGTTCGGCGGGTGCGGCGGCGCAGTTGATCGGGCGCGAGGAGCAGTATGCCCAGATTCGCCTGCCCAGCGGTGAATTGCGCATCGTGCGCGAGGAGTGCATGGCGACGATGGGCCAGGTCGGCAATCTCGATCACAGCAACATCAAGATCGGCAAGGCGGGCCGTAAGCGCTGGATGGGCTGGCGGCCCACCGTGCGCGGCTCCGCGATGGACCCCAAGAGCCACCCGCATGGCGGCGGCGAGGGCCGCGCGCCAATCGGTATGCCCGGCCCGAAAACGCCCTGGGGCAAACCCGCCAGAGGCTACAAAACCCGCACCAACAAACGGACGGATCGGTTTATCATCCGCCGTCGTGGTAAGAAGCGCTAGTGGAGGGTTCAGGATGTCTCGTTCACTGAAAAAAGGCCCGTTCATCGAGCCTAAGCTGCTGAAGAAGATTGAAGCGATGAACGCGCGCAACGAAAAGCGCGTGATCAAGACCTGGAGCCGCGCCTCCACCATCTTCCCACAGATGGTCGGCCACACCATAGCAGTGCACGATGGCCGCCGTCACGTGCCTATCTACATCACCGAGAACATGGTCGGGCACAAACTGGGCGAATTCGCGCCGACTCGGACCTTCCGGGGCCACATGGCCGAAAAGAAAGTGAAAAAGGAGGGGGCGGCGGCTTCGGCTGCACCAGCCGCGCCAACAAAGTAACCTATGGAAGTCAAAGCCTCTGCACGTGGACTGCCCATAAGCCCTCAAAAGATTCGCCTGGTGATCGACGAAGTGCGCGGCAAAGACGCCGATCAGGCCCTGACGATCCTCCGCTTCATGCCCCAAAAGGGCGCGCAGTTCGTTAGCAAACTGATCGCTTCGGCGGTTGCCAACGCCGAAAACAACTTCGAGCTGAACCGCCAGGATTTGTTCGTCAAGACCATCTTCGCCGATGAAGGCTTGAAGTTGAAACGCATGAAGGCGGGTGCGCGTGGCCGCTACAAGCCGCGCGTCAAGCGCTCGTCGCACGTGACCGTCATTCTGGATGAGCGCGAATAGTGAGGACTCAGACTTATGGGGCGTAAAGTACATCCAATCGGTTTCCGCCTGAAAATCAACCGCCCCTGGGAGGCGCGTTGGTTCGCCGAGGGCGAGCGCTACCGAGAGCAACTGCACGAAGACTTCAAGATTCGGCAGTTCATCTTCGACGAAACCGAACGGGCTGGCATCTCCAAGATCGAGATCGAGCGCTACCCCAGCCAGGTCGTCGTGACAATCTTTACCGCCAAGCCCGGCATCGTCATCGGGCGCAAGGGTGAAGCCGTCAAGAAGATTCGCACCGGCCTCGAAGAACTGACCGGCAAGAAGGTCAAGGTCGAGGTCGAAGAAATCGAAAAGCCTGATCTGGACGCCAAGCTCGTGGCAGAAAACATCGCCGGGCAGCTGGAGCGCCGCATTGGGCACAGCCGCGCCATGAAGCGCGCCATTGCCCAGGCCATGCGCCAGGGCGCGCAGGGCATCAAGATTCAGGTCAGTGGCCGTCTGGCCGGGGCCGAAATGGCCCGCCGCGAGTGGCAGGTTGAAGGCCGAATCCCGCGCAACACCCTGCGCTCGGTGATCGACTATGCCACCGCTGAAGCCCTGACCACCTTCGGGCGCATCGGCGTCAAAGTGTGGATTTACACGGGCGAGAAGTTGCAAGAAGAAGAAACGCCGGAACCTACCGACGTTTACGTAAGCCAGTAAGGAATCGAAGCTATGTTGATGCCAAAGCGGGTCAAATACCGCAAGCAAATGCGTGGCCGCATGACCGGCAAAGCCCTGCGCGGCGCAGACGTTCAATTTGGCGACTATGGCCTGCAAGCCCTGGAGCCAGCCTGGATCACGCAGCGCCAGATCGAAGCCGCCCGGAAGGCCATCGTCCGTTACACCAAGCGCCGGGGCCGCGTCTGGATTCGCATCTTCCCCGACAAACCCGTGACGGCCAAACCTGCCGAAACGCGCATGGGCAAGGGCAAGGGCGCGGTAGACCACTGGGTGTGTGTCGTCAAGCCGGGCCGCGTCCTGTTCGAAATGGGCGGTGTGGACGAGGATTCGGCGCGTCAGGCGCTGCGACTGGCAGGCTTCAAGATGCCTATCAAAACCAAGTTCATTAAGCGCACCGACCCGATTTCTGGTGAGGAGATCGTCTGACCATGCCAGGCATGAAGATTGCCGAAATCCGAGACATGGACAGCGCAACGCTGCTGGAACAGGTCGAGTCCAAGCGCCAGGAATTGTTTAACCTGCGCATCCAGTGGAACACCGGCGCGCTCGAAGACCCCAACCAGATGCGCATCGTGCGCAAGGACATTGCCCGCATTCTGACCGTCTTGCGAGAGCGCGAACTCGCCGCTGCGCTGGTTCAGGCCGAGCCATCTGAATCGGCAGAACCCCCGGCACCGTCCGCCGCCGACTCCGCCGCCGAGTCAGCAGCCGCGCCACAAGAGCCAGGAGAAGAGTCCAATGCCTAACAATCGTCGGCGGCTGGTTGGCCGCGTGGTTAGCGACAAGATGAACAAAACGATTGTCGTGGCGGTGGACGTCGCCAAGCGTCACCGCCTGTACGACAAAGTCGTTCACCAGACACACAAGTACTACGCCCACGACGAAAACGGCCTCGCGCACGAGGGCGACCTCGTTCAGATCGTGGAAAGCCGCCCACTCAGCCGCCTCAAGCGCTGGGCGCTCGAATCGGTGCTCGAAAAGAAGAAAGCATAAAGTCAGCCATGATCCAGCAAGAAACCAGACTGAAAGTTGCTGACAATACCGGGGCCAAAGAACTGCTTGTGATCCGCGTCATGGGCGGTTCCAAACGCCGTTATGGGTACGTGGGCGATGTGGTCGTGGCGACGGTCAAACAGGCCGCGCCGCAGGGCATGGTCAAGAAAAGCGACATCGTGCGCGCCGTCATCGTCCGCACCACCAAGGAATATCGCCGCGACGACGGCTCGTACATTCGTTTCGACGACAACGCAGCGGTCATCCTGGAACCCGACGGGCAGAACCCGCGCGGAACCCGTGTCTTCGGGCCAGTGGCGCGCGAACTGCGCGAGCGGGGCTTCACCAAGATCGTGTCGCTTGCGCCGGAAACGCTCTGAGCGCTGTCGCGGGGTTGAAAGGGTAAGCACATGCAACGCATTAAAAAGGGCGACACCGTCGAAGTGATCGCCGGCAAAGACCTGGGGCAGCAAGGCCAGGTGCTGCGCGTCCTGCCCAAAGAAGACCGGGTGATCGTCGAACGGGTCAACGTGGTCAAGAAGCACCAGCGCCCCGTTCAGGCCGGGCGGCAGCAGACTCAGGGCGGCATCATCGAATTCGAGGCCCCGCTGCACCTCTCGAACGTCATGCTGGTGTGTACCCAATGCAAACAAAAGACGCGCGTCGGGTATCGCATCAACGAGGAAGGCCGCAAAGTGCGGGTTTGCAAGCGCTGCAAGCAGGATATCGACTGATGCCGAACCTAAAGCAATTCTACAAGGAAACCGTCGTCCCGCAGTTGATGAGCGAGTTCAAGTACAGCAACGTCATGCAGGTTCCACGCATTGTCAAGGTCAACGTCAACGTCGGCGTCGGCGAAGCCATTGACAATGCCAAAGCGCTCGACGGTGCGGTGGATGACATTACCAAGATCACCGGGCAAAAACCTGTGATCACCAAAGCCAAGAAGAGCATCGCCACCTTCAAGCTGCGCGAGGGCCGCGCCATCGGTGTCAAGGTCACGCTGCGCAACGAACGGATGTGGTCGCTGCTGGACCGGCTGATCAACGTGGCGCTGCCGCGTACCCGCGACTTTCGCGGCATCAGCGGCGACTCGTTCGACGGGCGCGGCAATTACACGCTCGGCCTGCGCGAACAGTTGATCTTCCCGGAGATCGAGTACGACAAGATCGACAAGGTGCGTGGCATGGAAATCACCATCGTCACCAC
>JAJPHV010000054.1 GCA_021325095.1 Chloroflexota bacterium
ACCTCGCAAGTGTGCAGCGGGTGTGGGCTGATTGTCGAGAAGGACTTGAGCATGCGCGTACATCGCTGCCCTGAATGTCACCTTGAACTAGACCGGGACTTGAATGCCGCCCGGAACATCTTGAAACTGGCGTTCAGTCCGCCCGGATTAGGCGGTCAGGCGTTAACGTGGCCCGTTGGGGCGAGCGTAGCCTGAGAAGCTCCCCGGTTTACCGGGGAGAGTGATCACGCTTCGCAAGATCGGTGCGACGCCGGTGAAGGTACAGGCCTGAGTCTGTGGGTGAGAAATGTACACTGCTTGCAAAGTACCAGCCTCTATCTGAATTCAGATAGGGGTGGAAGTGTAGCAGGATGGAAATTATCCCTATTCGTCGTCCTCCGGCAGCAGGCGCTTCATCACCGTGCCGAACAGCTTGCCGATGTTCGGGCCTTTGCCTCTCGGCCCACGACTGCCAATGCCCGGAAGTCCGTTGCCGGGCCGGTACGAGCCGCCGTTTCGCCCGCGCCGCTCATCCTCCTGATCCATGATCAGGCCGAGCCGCAAGAGGCCCACGCTCGTGCTGTAGGCCGGGTTGCGCAGTTGGTCGGCCATCCCGCTCAGGCGCTCCGGCTGCGCGACGCGCACGGGCATTTTGAGGACTTCGCTGGCGACCTGCTTGATGCCCGGAAGCTGCGCGCTGCCGCCCGTCAGGACGATGCCTGCCGACAGCAGCCCGTCGTAGGCACTGTACTTGGCTTCCTTGAGTACAAGCTGGAAGAGTTCCTCGGTGCGGTCAAAGATGATCTGCGCCAGGTCAACCCGCTTGACCTGGCTCATCTGCTCCTCGCCGAAGGGCTGCACAATGAACATCTCCGTCGGGTCGATATCTTTGGGGTCGGCGTGGCCGTACTCGACCTTGACCGCCTCCGCAATCTCGTAGGGCAGATGCAGGCCCTGCGCGATGTCGTTGGTCAGATGCCAGCCGCCCACCGAGATGACCGCCGTGTGCCAGACCGTGCCGTCGATGAAAATGGCAAGGTCCGTCGTGCCGCCGCCAATATCGACCACCATCACGCCCATCTCGCGCTCGGCATCGGTCAGCACCACATCGCCCGACGCCAGCGGGTTCAGGATGAACCGATCCACGTACACGCCCGCACCCTCGACGCACTTTTCCAGGTTTTGCAGGCTGCTGGACGCGGCCATGACGATGTGCGCCTCGACTTCCAGCCGGAAGCCGTGCATTCCAAGCGGGCTGCGCACCCCTTCCTGCCCATCCAGCGTGTAGCAGCGCGGGATGACGTGCAGCACTTCGCGGTTGTGCGGGAGCGCAATGGCCCGTGCAGCATCCATCGCCCGTTCCAGGTCGCTGATTTGAACGCCACGCGGACTGTTGATCCCAACGACGCCTTTGCTGTTCTTCGAGTCGATGTGCGCACCCGCCACGCTGACGAAGGCCCGGCCAATCTCGTAGCCGCTGCTGCGCTCCGCCTTGTGAACAGAGGAAGAAATAGCTGCCGTCAGCGCACTCACGTCGTTGACGACGCCTTTCTTCATGCCGCGCGCCGGTTCGACGCCCACGCCCACCACGTAAATGTCCTCGGCGCGAACCTCGCCCACCAGCGTACAGATTTTGGTTGTGCCAACGTCGATGCCGACGACCAGTTCACCCATGCTCATTGCCTGTTTTATCGCTTGGACGCGCTGTAATACGGCGCATCCGGGTCGGATACATCAATTTCGATAGGCTGTTTGCCCTGCACGGTGTACACACTTTCCACCGTCTTCTCGTAGACCTTCATTTTGGTCACGATGTCCGTGCCATTGCCGAACCACATGACCCAGCCCCGGCCATCGTGATAGCCCAATCCTTTAGTCGGATCATACACCATCTCGGTCACATTCGGATAGAGTGCCTTGAATTGCAGCACCCCGGCCACGATGTCGGCGTCGATGCAGCTGCCCGGCCCCAGGACTTCATCCATGCCTTGCTGCGGGCACTTGCCGAGGTGAATGTCCTTCGATGGCTTCTCGACAATGACCCGCACCAGGTCTTTCTCGTCGCGGCGCAGCGCCATGACACGCCCGCGCACGTCCACCCACACCCGCTGCCCGGACTGCTCCCAGATGAGGGCCGGTTCGCGCTCGGTGATAGTGATCTGCACCATGTTCGGCGGCCAACCGACCTCGACGCTGGCGTTGGCAACCGATGCATCGGCTTCCAGCCTGGCCTCGACAGCTGCCGGGTCCACCCAGAAAATGTGCATGTTGGCAAGGCCGCTGCGCTCGAAGATCTCTGGCGGCGTCAGGTAATGCGTGCCGCCGACGTAGATTTCGTGGATGAAGAAGATGTCTCGCGTAAAGAAAAGATACAGCAGCGCCACCAGGACAACGATGATCAGGGCACTGAACCAGCGCATACTGACGTAGATGCGTACCGGCATCCCACGCGGCACGGCCACTGGCGGCAGGACGTTGTCTTCTGCCGCTTTTTGCAACCGGCGCAGCCGTCGCCGCTCGGCCAGGCTGCTTGCCATTTCCGCCCGAGTCGCCGTGACGTGCCCAACCTTGCGCGGCTGTTCCGTCAGGGGCTGCGCGTTGCGGGTGGGTATCGCCTGGGGACGCCGTGGTTTGAATGACATGCACGCACTCAGCAATCCGTTGCCAATCCGTACACTATATCCTGAATTGATGGCTCTTGTCTACGCGGTAGTTGGGTTTTGGTTAGCTTCCGTCTCGAAACCCTCGCCGATCAACTCGACTTCGAGCGAAAGTTCGACGCCGAAGCGTTTGAACACCGTCGCGCACGCCAGCCGGATCAGTGCCAGGTAGTCGCTGGCTGTGCCGCCACCGGTGTTGATAAAGAAGTTGGCGTGTACAGGCGAGATCATCACACCGCCGATGCGCGTTCCCTTCAGGCCCGCCGCTTCGATCAGACGGCCCGCGTAGTCACCCGGTGGGTTCTTGAACATGCTGCCCAGGCTTGCGCCCGGCGGCTGCGTGCGCTTGCGGTGGGCAACAAATTCGTCGGCGTGGCGCTGTAATTCGGCTGGATCATGCCCCGGCGAAAGCTGCAACTGCCCGGACAGTACGGCAAATGGTGACGGATGGCGCTTCAACGCGGACTCGCGGTAGCCGTAGTTCAACCGTGCGACAGGCCAGTCTTCGGGCGGGCGACGCGGCAAGGCGATTTCGGCGCAGACCAGGCAGGCGGCCATATCGCCGCCGTGCGCGCCAGCATTGTTGACGATAGCGCCGCCGAGCGTTCCCGGCACGCTGATCGCCCACTCAAAGCCGGACAGGCCCCGGCTCATCGTTTGCCGCGCCAGGTGGGTCAGGACGGCCCCGCTGTCGGCGATGACGCGACCATCGTCTTGTATCGTCACCGCTTTCGCGTTGTTGATCACGATCAGCCCGCGATAGCCCAGGTCGCTGATCAGGACGTTTGCACCACCGCCCAGAATGCGCATCCGCCAGTTGGATTCCCAGGCCAGGTACACGACTTTGGTCAGCAGTTCAACCGTATCGACGGTGATCAGGGCGTCGGCGGGGCCACCGAGCCGGGCAACGGTGTAGCGGCCCAACGGCTCATTCAGCTTGAGCCGTCCCTCGGCCACATCGCCCAACACTTCCTCGTAACGGCGGGCAGGAGACAACGGAGTTTACCTCACGCCTTCCATGAAACGACGGCACTCATCGGTTCCGTTCAGGCGTGACCGAAGCAAACAGCATGGGTGCGATACTTTTGGCGCAGTTCTCGGTTCTTATAGCGGTTTCAGCACCCGCTCGGCACGCAGTTTCTTGGTCAGGATCTGCGTGTTGGGCGGCTGCGATTCGCTGGCTGCCTCGCGCCAGGCCGGGACTTTGATCGCGTCCAGTTCGGTGCGCTCGTAGCCCTGTTCAATGAACGCCTGGGCCAGCGCGGGCGCATCTTTGGGCAGGAACATGAAGCCCACTTCGCTCTGCAATTCCTTCGAGGACTCTTCCATCGCCTGAATGAGCGCTTCGGCAACCGGTGCAACCGGCACTTCGGGGATGACGATGAATTCGTCCATGCGTGTGATCAGGTTTTCGACCTGGAAGCCTGCTAAACCGACGGCCTTTGAATCGACCTCAGCCAGCAAATACGATTTCTCGCCAAAAGCCATCATGATGTCCATCCGGCTCAGGTTTTTGCCAAGTGCCGTGTTGATCAGCCGGGCAATCTCGTCGGCGTTTTTGGGCATTCCGCGCCGGATGTCCACCTTGCTGATCTGCATCGGCGCGCCGGGGGCAGCCTGCACAGGGGCCGGAGCAGGCGGCGTGGCCTGTGCTGCTGGCTGCTGGACGGCGGGTATCGTCCCGGTTGCCACTTTGGGCGGCGCAGTCGGAGCCGCCGGTTGGGGCGCAGGAGGCTGCTGAACGGGCGCAGGGGCCGGAGCAGGCGGCGCAGCCTGTGCTGCTGGCTGCGGCTGGACGGCGGGTATCGTCCCGGTTGCCACTTTGGGCGGCGCAGTCGGAGCCGCCGGTTGAGGAGCCGCTGGTCGGGGCTGTTGGCCGACCTGCACGGTACGAACTTCGTCGCCGCGCTGCTGAACGCCCCGTGCTGCCAGGATTTTGTTCCATTCGCGCTCGACCTGCACCCACACGTCCTGCGGTGAGCCGTTATTGGTGATCACGACGTTGGCTCTTGCCAGCTTTTCACGTTGTGGGTTTTGCGTGTCAATTCGCTTGCGCGCTTCGTACTCGCTCATGCCGCGCTTGCTCATCAGCCGCTCAAGCTGAATCTGCGGCGCGGCATCAACGACCCAGATCGCATCGACCTGCTGCCCGAGCGCGCCCTCGATCAGCTTGATAGCCTCGATCACCACGATGGGTTGCTTGGCGCGGCTGACGAGCGTATCAATGCCCTGCCCGACAATGGGATGCGTCAGCGCTTCCAGGCGGGCCAGCGCTTCGGGGTGAGAGAAGACCACTGCGCCGAGTTTGGTCCGGTCAATCCGGTTCTCGGCGTCCAGAATCCATTTGCCAAACGTTTCGATGACCGGGGCATACGCCGGAGCGCCCGGAGCCATTACCTGGTGAGCCAGCCCGTCGGCGTCAATGGTATACGCGCCAAGATGTTCCAGCATCTTACGCACCAGGCTTTTGCCCATCGCAATATTGCCCGTGAGGCCAATTACGTACTTGTTTGCCCAGCGACCCACGGCCTTCCCTCCACAATTACGGATAATGGCGCAGTGATTGATTAACGAGTGATTGTAGTCTGACTCGCTACGGACGGCAAACCATACGCGCTACTCTACACCGCCAGCAGTTCCTCCCATTCGAGCATCTTGGCGTCGAGTTCGGCCTGGGCAGCCGCGTAGGCTGCGCCCAGTTCCCGCACTCGATCCACCTGCCCGGCTTCGCTGGCCGCGCCCAGGTCACCCGAAAGCTGAACAAGCTGCATTTCCAGCTTGTGGATTTCCATCTCGATCTGCGCTGTCCGCTTTTCGCGTTCACGGGCGGACATGCCACTGCGTCCCGGCGTCGGCACAGCCTTGTTCGCTTTGTCCGGCTTATTCGGCCTGGCGGGCGCAGCTTTGGATTCCCTGGCCGCAACCTTTGCCACTTCCCGCGCTGCCACATACGCCTGGTAGCTGCCCTCGAAGACGCTCAACTGGCCCGGCTGGATCGCCCAGATTTGCGTCGCCAGCGCATCGATCAGGTAGCGATCATGGCTGACCAGCAAAATTGTCCCGCCAAACTCGGACAGGACGGCCTGCAACACTTCTTGCGCTGGAATGTCCAGGTGGTTGGTCGGCTCGTCCAGGAGCAGGAAATTGGCGCCGTCCAGGGCCAGTTTCGCCAGCGCCACCCGCCCGCGTTCGCCGCCGCTCAGAGTGCTGATCGGGCGGAACACGTCGTCACCCGTGAACAGGAACGTCGCCAGGTAGCTGCGCGCCTGGCTGATCGGCATGTTCCGTACTGCCAGCAGTTCGTCGAGGATGCTGTTCTCTTCGTGAAGGGCCTCGTGGGCCTGCGCGAAGTAGCCCACCTTGACCGACGCGCCAAGCTTGCTCCAACCGGACAGCGGCGGAAGCTGGTTGAGCAGCGTCTTGAGGAAGGTCGTTTTGCCCACGCCATTCGGCCCGATCACGGCGGCGACTTCGCCCCGGTACAGCGTCAGGTCGGGAACGCTGAACAGCGGCACGTTGTCGTCCTGGTAGCCGATCACCAGGTCTTTGGTCATCAGGACTTTGTCGCCGCTGCGGATGTTGGTTTGCAGGTTCAGATGCAGCGTCCGCGCCTCGCGGGGGCGCGTGATCAGTTCGTCGCGCTTGAGGCGTTCCAGACGGCGCAACCGGCCCTTCGCCTGCCGGGTGTTCTGCCCGGCCAGGTTGCGCCGGATGTAGTCCTCCTCTTTGGCGATCATCTCCTGCTGCGCTTCGTATTCGGCCCAATGGGCAGCGTGGCGTTCCTCACGCTGCCGCACGTACTGGCTGTAATTGCCGTTATAGACTTCCACGCGGCCCCAGTCCAGTTCCCAGATCACATTGACGACATGATCCATAAAGTATCGATCATGGCTGACCAGCAGGACCGCCCCTTTCCAGGTACTGAGGAACGACTCCAACCATTCGATGGCCGCCACGTCCAGGTGGTTGGTTGGCTCGTCCAGCACCAGCAGATCGGGGTTTTCCAGCAGCAGCCGGGCCAGCAGTGCCCGTGTCTTCTGGCCGCCGGAGAGGATGCTCAACGGCCTGTTGTAATCGCCCGCGTCGAAGCCAAGCCCCTGCAACACCTGCCGGATGCGCGTCTCGTAGTCGTAGCCGCCTGCCAGCTCGAAGGCTTCCTGCAAGCGTCCATATTTGTCGACGATCTCGTCCGCGTCGGGGCCGCTCATCTGGTGGGCCAGTTCGGCCAGTTCCGCCTCGGTGCGGCGCAGCGAGGCAAAGGCCGTCAACATTTCATCCCAGAGCGTGCGATCCGTGAGCAGTTCCGGGCGTTGGGGCAAGTAGCCAATCGTCAAACCCTTCGCGTGCTGGATCGTGCCCGCTGTCGGTTCGTCGGCACGGATCAGCAGGCGCAGCAGCGTCGTTTTGCCCGCGCCATTTGGCCCGACCAGCGCTATCTTAGCGCCGTGAGGAATCTCTACGCTGACATCGGCAAAAATATCGTCGGCCCCAAAAGATTTGCCGACGTGGGAAGCACTCAACAGCGGCATAATACCATCTCAAGTTCCACGACAGACCATACCCGCGATTATAGCGAATCGGCTCGATTTTCGCAGAACCTCCCCGCGAACAGAGACGAAGAACCGACGGCGAAAACTCCCCTCTCCTCTCTGGAGCGGGCCGGGGTGGGGCCATGCATTTGCCGCAACGGGCTGCCTGGTGTACCCTTGTCGCCACCCGAAAAGCAAAACCCGTAACCCTGTGATTCACGTCGAACATCTCGCAAAGCGCTTCAAGAAATTCCAGGCTGTTGCCGACGTCAGTTTCGATGCCCAGGATGGGCAGGTGTTTGGCCTGCTTGGGCCAAATGGCGCGGGCAAGACAACGACTCTCCGCATATTATCGACGGTGTTGGAGCCGGATCGGGGCATGGCTACCGTTGGCGGCTACGATATCCGGCGCGACAAAGCAAAGGTCCGCGCCAACCTGGGCATCCTGGTCGAGAACGCCGGGCTGTACAAGCAACTTACGGCACGCGAATGTTTGCGCTTCGTGGGCGAACTTCACGGCTTACGCGGCCCGATCCTCGAACAGCGCATCGACAGCCTGATCCACGACCTGGGCATGGAGAGCTTCGCCGAACGCAAAACCAGCGGCTACAGTCGGGGCATGACCCGCAAGGTGGTGATGGGCATGGCCCTCGTCCACAACCCACAGCACGTCATTTTTGACGAGCCAACCGCCGGGCTGGATGTGGTCAGCACGCGCGCTGTGCGCGACATCATCCGCCGTTTCAAGCAGGAAGGACGCTGCGTGATCCTGTCCACGCACTTGATGGATGAAGTGGAACGCCTGTGCGATAGAGTGGCGATCATCCACCGGGGCGCAATCCTGGCGATGGGCAGCCCGTCAGAGTTGGCGCAGTCGCAGGGCGTCGATGATCTGGAAAATGCTTTTGTCAAAATCGTCGGCGAGCAGGCGCTGATGGACGAGGCACTGCGCGAAGCGGAAATGGAAAAACAGCGATGAACACGTGGCGCGTTTTCCGAGTGGTGTTCGCCAAAGAGATGCGCGAACTGGTGCGGGATCGCAAGACGCTGTTCTGGCTGCTTGCCCCGCCGATCATCCTGCCAGCCATTGCGCTGCTGGCGGTGGCGTTTATCGGTACGCAGACGGCACGGTACATCACGCAGGGCTTCCCGGTAGCCATTGTCAATGGCAAGGCCGCGCCCGGTCTGGTAAACAGCCTGAAGCGCAGCAGCGCCTTGATCGTTACCGAGGTCAGCAGTGCCGAGATCGACAACACCGCAGTAGGCAATTCGACGGCTCTGATCACGCTGACCGTGCCCGACGACTTTCAACAGCAGTTGGAGACCGGAAAGACCGCGCACCTGCGCCTGACGCAGCGCGACAATACCTTTATCACGACGCTGGCGCTCGGTGCAGTCCGCAGCGAGATCGGGGCGTATGGCAATGCCCTGCTCGATGAGCGCCTCAAGAAATTGGGGCAAGATCGATCCTGGCTGACGCCCATCAGTGTCGATGAAACGCAGGCCGCCGCCGCCGCCCAGAGCGTGACTGCGCCTGCCGAGCCGGGCGCGTCCTCGAACACCGGTGGCGGGTTGGGCGCGATTTTCCTGCCGCTGGCCGTCACCTCCTGGCTGGTGGGTGGCGGGCTGGGCCTGATCGTGGACACGACAGTGGGTGAGAAGGAGCGCCAGACCATCGAGTCCGTGCTGGTCACGCCTGCCAGCCGCGTCGGGGTCGTCATCGGGAAACTGTGCGCGGTGTTCATCGCCTCGCTGGTCGTGATGGGGTTATGGATGATCGAGGGCGTCTTCCTATCCCTGGTGGGCGACGTTGGGCCAAAACTGCTGGCGGCGCAGGGTGCTAACCCGGTAGACCTGGCGGCTGCCGTCGCCCAGAGCGGGCGCGACATTGGGGGCCTGATTCTGATCCTGCTTCTGCTGCTGATCCCGTTTATCGTCGTGCTGAACAGCCTGGTCATGGCCTTTTGCAGTTTCGCCAGCAGCTACCGCGAGAGCAACGTCTTCCTGTTCCTGCTGCAACTGATCCTGCCCGCGCTGGTCTTGCTCTCCATTTTCAGCATCGGCCCGGACGCCGGCGTCGGCTGGTATGCAGTCCCGATCCTGGGCACAATCATCGCCATCCGCGATCTCTTCAGCCAGACCCTCGTCGCCAGCGGTCTGGGGCTGGCTGTACTCAGCACCTCATTGTACGCCCTGGTCGCGCTTGCTCTTGCAAGCTACGTGTATTCTCGTGAATGGGCATTGGTGCGCGGTATTTAAGAACCCGACTGGCTAACTTCTCGCGTCCTGCGGCGGAATTGGCAAAATCTTCATTGCTTATTAACAACTTCGCAGTATCATCGCTCTCTAGGCCGCTGACTCAAACATCCCACCGGGCAAGCTCGTGAGCATTTTGCCTCATCGTCCTCACCCAGGGCTTGAGCAGCTTACCCTTCAGTGCCTTTGCAGCACATGTAATTCTCTGGCTGACTGCGGTTTGCAAGACTTTGTGTCGGATATCTTGTCTGGTAACAGCCTGCGGCCAGATCGTGCCAACATTTCACCCTTTTCACTATAAGCGCAGCTTGCTCCTGAGCCATTCCCAGGACGAATTTGATTGCCAGCGGATAGGAAAGGAATTGTTATCGATGGCATTGGATGAAAGCAGGCAACACAATCGGGTCTCCGTCAGCGCGCCCAGCGGGGCGATTCAGCGGAGTTATCGTGTATCGCCGGTTGACAATACACTCATTCATAACTATGCCTATCGTGTGCTGATCATCGCGCCAACCCCCTTTTTCGTGGATCGGGGCGGGCATGTTCAGATTTATGAGCAGGCGCGCGCGTTGCAGAAATTGGGCAATACTGTCGAGTTGTGCACCTACCACATCGGGCGCGACATGCCCGACATCCCCACTCATCGTATTCCTCATGTGGGCTGGTACACCAAAACCGACGCTGGCCCGGCCTGGGGAAAACTGTACCTGATGTGCCTGTTGTTCCTTTTGTCCTGGCGCGAGTTGCGGCGCTTCAAACCCGATATTCTGCACGGACACGGTTGGGATGGCTGCTGGATCGCCTGGGCATTGCACCTGCTGACCGGCGTGCCCTTCATTTTCAATATGCAGGGCAGTTTCAGCGGCGAGATCGCAGAGCACGGCTATGCCAGGCCGAACAGCCTGTTTTTCAAACTGCTCCGGTGGATCGAACGCTGGACACTGCACCGGGGACATGTGGTCAGCCCGTCACGGAGCATGATCGAGGGGGCGATCCGGGACTTCGGCGTGCGGCCAGACCGTATCCATCACACCTATGACGGCGTCGATGTCGAAGACCTGCGACCCGGACTCGATTCCGCAAAGTTGCGGGTGGAGCTTAACATCCCGGCAGGTCGCAAGATAGTGGTCTTCCTGGGGCTTCTCAAAACCTATCAGGGCGTGGACGTGCTGCTCGATGCCGCCCGCATCCTGGTGCACGAGTTGAAGTGCACCAACGTGCACTTTCTGATCATGGGCTTCCCTGACGCCGACAAATATGCGGCCAAAGCGCATTCACTCGGCCTCAGTGACTGCGCAACTTTCCCAGGCCGGATCGACTATAAGCGGCGCAAGTATTACTACGCGCTGGGGGACGTGGCCGTTGCGCCCAAACTTTCAACCGCCGAGGGCGATGGCAAAATTTACGACTACCTTGCAATGGGTCTGCCCATTGTGACCTTCGATTACCCGGTCAGCAAAGAAATCCTGGGCGATCTGGCTTTCTATGCCGAATTCGGTGATGCCCGCTCACTGGCCGAAGCGCTCCACCGGGCGCTCACCGATGAGGCTCGCGCCAGGGAATTCGGGCGGCGGGGGCGAATGCTGGCCGTTGAACGTTATTCCTGGCTGTCTGTTGCCCGACGCCTGATGCGGGTCTATGCCGATTCTGTGGCCCACCCTATTGGCCGCTCATGAATACTGAAGCCCAACCCAGGAAATGGCTGCGTTACGCGCGAGTCGCAGTCGCGTTGGTGTTGCTTCTGATCCTGCTGCCGACACTTACGCAGCCGCAATTCTTGAGCACCTTTGCGCACATCAATCTTCCCCTGGCGGGGTTGGCATTCGCCCTGTCGCTTGCCAGCGTAGCCGCGAAAGCGCAGCGTTGGGGCATTGTCCTGCGCGCGCGGGGCGTCAACGTCACTTATCGCTATCTGCTGACCAGCTACTTCGTCGGGTTGTTCTTCAATAACTTTCTACCGTCGGGCTTAGGTGGCGATGCCGTGCGCGCCTATGATTCCGCACACACCACGGGGCGCAGCAAAGAAGCGATCACCGCCGTGATCCTGGAACGCGGATCGGGGATGCTGGTCGTCTTCGGCGGTGGCAGCCTGCTGGCGCTGTTCCAGCCGAATTTGCCGCTGTCTATTGCGCTGCTGGCGCACGGTCTGTTCGTTGGCGCGCTGGTTGGCCTGTTCCTGCTCTGGCAGGATTTCACGAACGAACTGCTTGACAGGGTTCACGGCCGCGTCATCAGCCGTGTGTTCAACGGACGGCTGGACACGCCCTGGCTCAAGTTCGTTGATCTGTATCAGGAATTTCGCAGTTACCGCCACGAGCGGCGACTGCTCGTTATCTTGCTCGCCCAGGCTCTCCTGACGCAGGCGCTGGCAATCCTGGCGCTTTACACGTTGATCCTGGCACTTGGCTATGCACCGCCGTTCGGCGCATTCAGCGCGGTGACGGGTATCGGCACGTCTCTCGATCTTGTGCCCATCTCGCTCAACAGCCTGGGCGTCCGTGAAGGCGTTTACGTCTATTTCCTCGGCCTGCTCGCCATACCGGGGCCGGCTGCCGCAGCGTTCGCCGTGTCGATCCGCCTGGTCGCCCTCCTTCAGGCGCTGCTTGGCGGATTCTTGTTTTTGTGGCGCGGCGTCCGCCCGGCGTCGCGCTCATCTGCTGCCCTCCCCAGCAGCAACTCGACCACAACCCCGGAGTGCATCGCGCGTGGATGATCGACAAGACCTATCCTGCCGATCACCATATCTTAAATTGCCTTCAACAACACATCGTGTAATATAGTCCGTAGACCGTTCTACGCTCCACCGCAAGCTAATAGATCGTATGAGGAGGACACCTTGATCACTCAGTCAAAACGTCTCAGTCTGCTGGTCGCCATTGCCATTTTGGTGGCCCTGCTTGGCAGCGCCGCCGTGAGAACTTCTGCCCAAAGCAGCCCGCTTGAAATAAACTTCTATTACCCGACCGCCGTGGGCGGCCCAATCGCCAAGATCATGGACGGCTTTGCCGACGAATTTAACAAGGCCAATCCCGATATTAAGGTTACAGCCGTTTATTCCGGTGGTTACGCCGACATCTACAAGGCGATTCAGACTCAGATCAGCGGTGGCGGCAAAGGCCCGGATGTAGCAATTCTGCTCTCCACCGACCTGTACTCGCTGATCGACAACGATTACATTGTGCCCCTGGACGACTTTATCAAGGGGTCGAAGGACGGTGACAAACTGCTGGCCGACTTCTTCCCGGCCTTCCTGGCAAACTCCCAGGCTTATGGCAAGACGTGGGGAATGCCCTTCCAGCGCAGTACACCTGTACTCTATTACAACAAAGATCTGTTCAAGTCGGTGGGTCTCGATCCTGATGTCCCGCCCAAGACCTGGCAAGATATGCTGGCCGCCGCCAAGAAACTCACCAAGCCGGACGGAACGCAGTGGGGGATAGAAATCCCGTCAGATGGCTTCCCGTACTGGCTGTTCCAGGGCTTTGCCATCAGCAACGGTCAGAACCTGGTCGGTGATGCCGCCAACAAGGTGTACTTCAATACGCCCTCGACGGTTGAGGCCCTCCAGTTTGTCGTGGATTTGTCGGCCAAAGAAGGTGTCATGCCCAAGGGGGTCATCAAGTGGGGTGACACGCCTACCGACTTCACCAGCGGCAAGGCCGCAATGATCTATCACACGACAGGCAGCCTGACCAACATTCTCAAAAACGCCAAGTTCGATGTTGGCGTGGCCTTCCTGCCACAGGGTAAGAAGGGCTATGGTGCGCCCACCGGTGGCGGCAACCTGTATATCCTCAAATCGGCTCCCGAAGCGAATCAAAAGGCTGCCTGGCGCTGGATTCAGTTCCTGACCAGCCCTGAGAAGCAGGCCGATTGGACGGTTGGCACGGGTTACATTGCGTCGCGGATTTCTGCCTGGGAAACCAAGACCTTGAAAGACCTGGTGGCTGAACATCCGCAATATCTGGTGGCCCGTGATCAGCTTCAGTACGCGGCGAAAGAACTGGCAACCCATCAGGGCGCAGATATTCAACAGGTCTTTGGCAAGGCCGTTCAGGCTGCCATCACTGGCGACAAGACACCACAGCAGGCACTCGACGAAGCCCAGGCTACCGCTGAGAAAATGCTCGCCGATTTCAAGGACTAGCGATTATCAGTGTGTCCCCTCGCTTTGAAGCAGCGAGGGGACTTTAATTTCGCACCAGCCGAGGTCATTTTTCCATGAGCAGTGTTGATGCGACCCAGGCCGCCAGGGTGAAAGCGACCCCGCAGGTGAAGGCTGACCTGAGCCGTCGAGTGTGGCAATCGGCTTTCCCCTATCTGCTGATCCTGCCCACCTTCCTGTTTATCCTGACCTTCACGCTCTGGCCGACAGTCAGCGCGGTGGTGCAGAGCACCTTTAAGCCCGGCGTCACCGTGCGAATGCCGCCGAAGTTCGTCGGCCTGGGCAATTACCTGGAACTGTTCGACCCCACGCTCGAAGTCGGCCAGGCTTTCCCGCGCATCTTCGGTAACACGATCCTGTTCGTCAGTGTCACGGTGCCCGTCAGCATGGCATTGGCCTTTGGGCTGGCGCTGCTCCTTAACCGCAAACTGCGCGCCATTGGTCTGTTCCGGTTCGCCTTTTTCTATCCCGTTCTCATGCCTATGATCGGTGCGGCCAGCGTGTTTGCCTTCATCTTCGCTGATAACATCGGGCTGGCGAACACCATCCTGCGCAGCCTCGGATTGCCCACCGTCCACTGGATCGGCGATCTGAACTGGACGCTGGTTTCCGTGATGATGGTCGCCATCTGGAAACAAACCGGCTTCTTCATGATCATTTATCTGGCCGGGCTGCAAAATCTGCCGCACGATGTCTACGAGGCTGCCGATCTTGACGGCGCGAACTGGCGGCAGAAAATCCGCTTCCTGACCGTGCCGCTGTTGAGCAGCACCACGTTGTTTGTGCTGACATCCGGCGTTGCCAACGCCTTCCAGCAGGTCGATCAACTCTACGCGCTGGGTGAGGGACAGCCCAACGAGCGCAGCAATCTGCTGCTCTACTTCATTTTCCAGAAATATAACGAGGCGCGTAACCTGGGCTACGTCAACGCCATCACCGTCATTCTGCTGGTGATGCTGCTGTGCTTTACGGTGTTCAATTTCGTGTTCTGGGAACGGCGAGCCTATTATGAGAACTAACGCAGCCACCCCCACCCGCAAGTCGCCCTGGCTCAACCGCCTGGGAACAGTACTGCTGATCCTGGCCGCGCTCTTCTGGCTTATACCGCTCATCTGGACGGTGCTGGTCAGCATCCGCCCACCCGAAGAGTCAATTGTGCAGGGCAATATCTTCTTCGGCAGCACGTTGACGCTGAGGAATTTTCAGGCGTCCTTTGATACCGTCAATTGGGGACAGCAGTACATCACGACCCTGATCTTTGTGTTTGGCGTGCTGGCCGTGCAGTTGGTGACGATCACATTCTCCGGTTACGCTTTTGCTCGCCTGCGCTTTTTTGGCAAGAATGTGCTGTTCACGCTGATTCTGATGCAGCTCATGATCCCTTCAGCAGTGCTGCTCGTTCCGAACTTCTCGACCATTCGCGCGCTTGGCCTGTTCGATACAAAGCTGGCCTTGATGCTGCCCTATTTCGGTTCCGCATTCGGGACGTTTCTCATGCGCCAGACGTTCCGCCAGGTCCCCCTTGATCTCGAAGATGCTGCCCGCATTGACGGCTGCGCCTGGCCCGGCATCATGCGGCACGTCTACCTGCCCGCTGCCATACCTGCCCTGGTGGCCTTCGCGCTGGTCTCGATCAGCGCCCGCTGGAACGAATTCTTGTGGCCGTTTATCATTACCCGCAGCAACGAAAACCGCCCGATCACGACAGGGCTGACACAGGTCTTGCGTACCAGCGAGGTCGGCGCGCTGTATGGGCTAATTACGGCCAGTGTGTTGATCGTAATCGCGCCCCTGTTGATCCTCTTCATCGTCTTCCAGCGCCAGTTCATCAACAGTTTCTTACGGTCAGGCTTGAAGTGAACAGGCGCATCAGGTGATGGCGGGCTATTGCCAGTCGCCCGCCCCGGTTCCCCAGAAGGTCAAACAGCGCGTTGTTGAGGCGGCCCAATAAATTCAGGCGCTTTCATCTCGTTTCGATCCTCCTTGCTGCGGGCGGCGGTGAGCCGTTGCCCGGTATACGGCGGCAGTTTGTTCGGCGGCGCGATCCCAGGATAATGTCCGGGCACGTTCTCGCCCGGCATTGATCAGGCGTTCGCGCAGGGCCGATTCCGTCAGGATGGTCAGCAGGCCCCGCGCGATGTCATCGATGTCGCGCGGATTGACCAGCAGGGCGGCATTGCCCGCGATCTCTGCCAGGCTCGATGTATTGGAGCTTAACACGGGCGTCTCAGAGGCCATTGCCTCGACCAGCGGCAGCCCGAATCCCTCCCAGAGTGACGGCAGCGCCAGCACGTCCGCGCCTGTGTAGAGCGCGGGCAGGATCGACTCCTCGACATAGCCGAGCAGCCGGACGCGCGGATTCGGATGGGTGCTCAGGTGGGCGCGAATCGCCTCCGCCCCGGAGCCATCTCCTCCGGCCAGCACCAGGCTGTGCGGGATCCGAGCCTGGATACGCTCGAAAGCCGCGATCAGCCCCAGGTGATTCTTGCGGGTTTGAAGCGTGCCGACGCACAGAATATAGCGCTCCAGCCCGTACCGGGCCCGTAGAGCATCCACCGCAGCGGGCGGCGCGGGTGCGAATTGCGCCAGATCGACGCCTTCTGGGATCACCGTCACGTCGGTGCGGCCCAGGTACTGAGCGACTTCGGCACGCGCACTCTGCGAAACCGCGATCAGCGCGGTGGCCCGCCGCCCGGCGTCCAGCGCGTCGGGCAGGTAACGGCGCTCTTTGTGCGTCTGGTCAGCCTCAACACTCAGCGCCGCCAGATCGTGAAACGTGACGACTGACGGTTTGGGGCAGTAAACAGCCATGCGCGGCCCCGGAAAGTGAAACACGTCCAGGCGGTCACGCTGCATGGCGAGGCCCATCCCGATCCGCTGCCAGCCACGCTCGAACGGCGCGATGCGCCAGCGAATGAACGAGCCGGGCCGCGCCCTGGATAGCGGCCTGCCCGGTGCGCACGCAGTGGGTGGCACAGGCCGCACAAAGTACAGGAACAAGCGCAGCCCGTCTTGCTCGGCGCGCGCTGCCAGATGAGCTACCAGCGCCCCCAGGTAGCGTTGCAGCCCGGTGGCCTGTTTGCCCGCTGCCAGTCCGCTGGCGTCGATGCCGACGTTGATCAGCGGCATTGCCATCCTGGAGCCTGTCGGTTATAAACTCCGTTCGTTCGAGAAGCAATCGTCAAAGCAGCCCAATGATGAGCAAAATGATGAACAAACGGCCCCGGCATCATATCGGCAAACTTATCCTCGCTCAAGTCCTGACTACGCGCCAGATCATGCGCATCCTGGATCATAAACTTTCGCATTACAGGTACTTTACCTTCAATGGACAGCAGCTTGCATACTTTTTCCATTCCTATAACTGCTTTCGGGTGAACGAGCGTGCCGTCGAAGTCCCGATCATCAAGTACTACCTGGATCAGGGAAACTACCAGAATGTGCTGGAGATCGGCAACGTGACCAACTATTACTATGATTACTTCCGGCAGTCTTTTGTCAAAAAGACGGTAGTCGACAAGGGCGAGCAGGGGTACGGCGTCCTGACAATGGACATTGCCGACTACATAGCGCCGGAGCCATTCGACTTTGTCTTTTCCATCTCCACCTTTGAACATATGGATTCAGATCGGGGCCGGAATCCGGACTATGTACCAGGTCAATCTGAACTGATCTCCTATGCCGCCGACAATATCCGCCATGTTGGTCGGAATTTACTCGCCGAGGGCGGCAAGTTTGTCCTGACTGCGCCACTTGGATACGCTCAGGAATGGGACGAGACGATTTTCTCAAACGCCTTTGATCAATGTGGTTTCACGAATTACCGGGTCGCCGTTCTCCGGCGACTGACAGAGCTTACCTGGGAACAAACGCAACTGGCAGAAGTAGACCGAAGAGCATTCGACTATTCGACGACCCTGGTCAACTATGTGTCCGTCGTGGAATTCGTTAAATGAGGGGCTTGCTGGGGGTGTCTCAGCAGCCACAGCGTCGCACCGATGCCCAGCAACGTCGAAGCGAAAAACCATAAGCCGTAGAACCACGCCGCGCCGTATCCCCCAAATTGCAGGATCGCCCAGTAGCCTATCGGCCCGATCACAGCCAGCGAGAGGATCTGATTCCCGATGGAATACTGCACTTTATCCAGCGTGCGCAGGGTCGAGCCAAGCCCCACCCCTAGCCCGATAGCCAGTGATTGCAGCAGCAGTGGGAACAACATCGGGATCGCCGGTGCATAATCCGGGCCATACACAATAAACAGCAGTGGGGCGGCCACCAGCCCGAAAGCCACCGTCACCGCCGACCACAGCAGGCCCGTATACAGCGTCGAACGGACAAAGGCGCTGTACAGGGATGCCTGGCCCCGGCCCGATTGGAAGGGCAGGAAGGTATCGAGATTGCGCGCAACGCCGGAAACCAGCGGCTGCGGCAGCGTGATGACTTTGAGCGCGGTGCCGAAGTAGCCAACGGCAGGCTGGTTCACCGTGCCGAGCAGCAGCACCGGAAGTTGCGTGATAAAACTGCCGAGATTCTTATCCAGGGCCACGCGGAAGCCCAGCGCCAACCGGGATCGCACCCCGACAGAGGGTATCCGCCGGAGCATGATTTCCCAGGTTGGGAAACGCGAATCGGTCAGCGCAAGCTGCCTGTAGTGCAGAAAGCTGAAAACCGAAAAACCGATGCTGATCGCAAGCTGGCTCATCACGAGCGCCGGAATGCCCCAGCCTAGCATGAGCACCGCGATCATGGTAGCTGACAGAAGCGCCAGACGGAGCGTTTCCAGCCTGACCAGCAGGCGCATTTGCCGCTGGCTCTGATAGGCAAGGTTGAGCACCTGGTAGGGTAAGTCGGTCAGCTCGATCAGCCCCAGCCAGCGCGCCCACTGTCCGATCTCGGCATTCCGGTAGGCGAGTTGCGCAATGGACGGTGCGGCCACGAAAAAGGCCAGCACCAGCAGCCCATTCAGTTGCAGGTTGATGCGCAGGAAATAGGCCAGCGCGTCGCGCACTTCGGCGGTATCGCCCGCACCGAGCGCCCTGGCGATTTCGACCAGCGCCACCCGCCCCGAAGCGCTCAGGTCCAGGAGCGCCATGACTGCCGCCAGCGACAGCACCAATGTGTACATGCCGAGCAGGTTGGGGCCGAGGATGCGCGAAACCAGGATGCTGGTCACACCGCTCAGGAAAATGCCGACCAACTGGCCGGATTGCAGGATGACCGTGTCGCGTACAAAGCGATGTTGCGAGAAGCGGCGCACTGCGGTGACTATTTGTGAGATCAACTTTGTCCGATAGTTATGATGCCGAGTTCGAGCCATCTGGACAGACACTCGTGAAGGGATGCATTATAGCACGCGGCAGCTTGGCTGGTCAGCGTATCGGGATAAAATCGGTGCGCGAACGGCAAAAACACCACGATAAGGAATCCCGATTGATGCCCAGTCTGACTCGCCGTCCCCCTCTGATCGGCCTCGTCCTGCTGCTTACCCTGCTGTTCGGCGTCCTGGCCGTCGGCGCGCACCAGCGCTATCTGCGCGAGGATGAAGCGCTCGCCTTCGAGGGGACGGCGGGCAATGTCATCACCACCATTCAGTACCAGATGGAGGACGTGCACGCGCCGCTCTATTTTGTCTCGTTCAACTTGTGGCAGCAGGTAGCCGGGGACGGCGAGTTCTCCTCCCGAATCTACTCCGTGCTGCTGTCGATGCTGACGCTGGCGCTGGTCTACCAATTGGGGCGGCGCTGGCTGGGCACAGCCTGGGCGGGTATCACTGCCTTGCTCGGCCTGGGACTCTCGGCCTATTTCTACGTATACGCCATTGAAATCCGCCCCTACGCCCTGGTGATGCTCACCGCCGCGCTGTCGATGACCTTTTTTGCGCGCTGGCTGGCAACGCGCCGCTGGCGCTACGCGCTGGCCTGGGGTTTCACTTTTCTGATGATGCTCTACCTGCATTACCTGGGCACATTCCTGTTCCTGATGCAGGGCGTGTACTTCGTATTGCAGGGAAAGCGCACCTGGAGCTTGTGGCGGCAGGCGGCGGGCACGCTGGCGCTCGTCGGTCTGCTGTGGCTGCCCTGGTTTCCCATCTTCGTCAAACAGGTGCGGCACATCGGGGCGCTGGTGAAGGCCGAAAATACGCACGTGGCCGGCCTGGGTGTGGCTGCCACGCCGCTGCCCACTACATTGCCAACCATCAGCAGTCTGATCGAACTGATGACGAATACACAGCCGCTCCTCTACGCCGCGATCTTGCTGGCGGGCCTGGCGCTGCTGTGGCGCAGACGCTTGTACTGGCTGGCCGTGGCCTGGGGTATCGGGCTTCCGGTGGCGATGCTGATCGTCAACCTGATCGTGCCCATTTATGAGCCGCGCTACGCCTCGACGCTCGTACCGGGTTTCGGCCTGCTCGTCGGCCTGTCGCTGGCTGCGCTGCCCCGATGGCTGAAGCCGCTGGCGCTCGTCGTCTTTGCCGTTGTCGGGCTGCTCACCGTGCAAACCGGCGCGGTGCTGCGCGTGCCGCTGCGCGATTACCTGCGCGACCTGCAAGCTGCCTTCCACCCCGGCGACGTGGCCTACCTGGATTCGGTCATGTTCGACAATACGGCGCTCTACCAGTACCGGCACTATGCGCCGTCAGTTACGCCGAATTTGCAGGTGCAGATGCCAGACCAGCCGGATAAATTGGTCGCGCTGGCGGAGTCGAATCCTGCCTCGCCGCGCTGCATCTGGTTCATCACCACCAACTGGCCCGATCAGGCCGTGCAGCAGCGCTTTCATCGGATCGAAAGGCAGCGCCCGCTCCAACAAGTGATCGGCGATGAACGCTACCTGTTCCAGCGCCTGTGCGCGCCGCCCGATGTGGCCCCACGCCTGTTCGGGGCCGCCATGCGCTTCCGGGGTGCAGATGTCGAGTCCCTCAGCAGGACACGGATCATGCTTAAGCTGTGGTGGGACGTGCTCAGTGCACCACCTGCCGACTACTCGATCAGTGTGCAGATGCTCAACGAATCCGGCGCATTGGTGGCGCAGCACGATGGCCCCATCCAGGACTTTTGGAGCAACAGGCCACTGCAAACGGCGACGTTAACGCCCGGCCACTACTACATCGATCATCGTGAACTGGTGTTGCCGCCCGGTACGCCGCCAGGTCGTTATACCCTGGCGCTCACCGTCTACCAGCCCTGGGATGGCGCGCGCCTGCCTGTCGAGGGTGCAAAGGATAACCTGCTCACATTCGAGACGGTGACAGTCCCGCCGGATTGATCTCTGCCTGACCTCGAACCGGCAGATAGATTCGGTAGAAAGGCACGCAGGCAGTCACCCAGCGCGCTATTCGGGCTGCTCGACCAGCGCCGGGCGAGACAGTTCGGCAGCGGCAGCATTGACACGTAGCAGCGATGTCCCGGTGGCGGCCAGACCGTACACGCCGAACAGCACCGTCATCAACAGCTCGGCGGCGTGGGCGACAATCGCATAGGCCACCGCTCGATCTGCGGTCAGATAGGGCGTCAGCGCAAAAGCAACCGCAGCGTGGAAGACGCCGACGTTGGCCGGAGACGACGGGACAACCATACTCAGCGATGCGGCGCACGCCCCCAGCACCGTCCAGGCCAGCGGCGGCGCGGGCCAGAAAGCCGTCAGAACCAGGTGATAAAAAGCCAGGTAACACAGCCAGAGGGCTGCCGTCGTCATACCCAGCCAGAGCAGACGGCGCGGGCTGCGCAGGACGCTCAAGCCCCGCAGGAAGTCGTCCGCCCACGCCACCAGCCGCACTGCCAGCGCAGCGGGCAACACACGCCCCAGGACGGCACTGAGCAGGGCCAGCAGCCGGGCACGGGCGTAGGCCCCGACGATCAGGACGGCCACCGCCACAGCCACCATGAGCAGCAAACTGTAGCTCCCCGCCTTGACCAGATCGGGAACATCCAGGGCGGGCAGTACCAACCCCAACAGGACGATCACGGCAATCATATCCACCAGCCGCGTGACGACGACGGTAGACAGCGCTTCGAGCGGCGACAAACCCGGCTGCAAGCGGCTGATCACGTAAGCCCGGCCCGGTTCGCCCGCCCGCAGCGGCAGGACGGCGTTGAGCAGGTAGCCGATGTTGTCGGCATGGAAGGCTTTCCAGACCCCCACCTGCCAGCCCAGGATGGCTCGCCACCGCACCCCGCGTATAAACGGCGAAAGGCTGAACACGGTTAACCCGGCCAGGACTGCGCCCACATCCGCCTGTCGCAGCTTGTCCAGCAGATCGGCAATGTCGATCTGGGAGACCAGCGCGACAATCGAAACCAATGAAATGATCAGCCCGACCCAGACCGAAGGCTGCCGCAGCCAGTGTTGAGAGGATAAGGTCATGATGGTTATCAGTGCTCCACGCCTTGTGTTACTCAGGTGTGTGATGCACTTTACCACATTTCCACAATGGCGCGGGAAGTTGTTATGAAAATGATGCGGCTCGGAGGGGTTAACCCTCCGAGCCGCAGTAGCTGCCCAGTCAGGAACGGGCGAGGGCTATGCCGCTTCCTTGATGGTGCTCAGGGCAGCATTCGCGTCCAGCCGAATGGCAGGCCCCATTGTCGAGGTCAGCACCAGCCGCTTGACGTAAGTGCCTTTGGCCGTTGCCGGTTTGGCCCGTCTCAAAGCATCCAACACCGCCGTCAGGTTTTGCATCAATTGTTCTTCGGTGAACTGGATTTTACCGAGTGGGATGTGGACATTGCCGGTCTTGTCGTTGCGGAACTCCACGCGCCCGGCGCGGGCTTCGCTGATAGCCCGGCCCAGGTCATCCGGGTTGACAACAGTCCCGGCCTTCGGGTTGGGCATCAAGCCCTTGCGCCCCAGCACCTTCCCCAGACCACCGACTTTGCGCATCATATCCGGCACGGCGATGGACACGTCAAACTCCGTCCATTCCTCGTTCTTGATCTTGGCGATCAACTCGTCGCCCGCCACGTAGTCCGCGCCCGCCGCCTCGGCAGCACGCGCCGCCTCCCCTTCGGCAAAGACCAGAATCCGCACTGTCTTGCCCAGACCGGCAGGCAGCAGCACCGTCGTGCGCACCTGCTGGTCGGACTGGCGCGGGTCGATGCCCAGGCGCGCGTGCAGTTCCACGGTCTCATTGAATTTGACGAAACTGACCTCTTTGAGCAGCTTTACCGCTTCGTCGAGCGAGTATTCCTTTTTGGAATCAACCTTCTTGGCCGCTTCCAGGTATTTCTTCCCGTGATGAGTCATGGTGTTCTTCTCCGGGTGGTCTTCACGAGCGTCTGGCTCTCCCACCTGATAATCAAGTCAGGAACAGGTTGTCTGGTTAACCTTCGATGACGATGCCCATGTTGCGGGCTGTGCCTTCGATCTGGCGCATTGCCCCTTCCAGGTCAACCGCGTTCAAGTCTTGCATCTTGATCTCCGCGATCTCCTGGACTTGCTTGCGGGTCAGCTTGCCGACTTTGTTCTTATTCGGCGCGTCTGACCCCTTCTCAACGCCCGCCGCGCGCTTGATCAGAAAGGCCGTCGGCGGACTCTTGAGGATAAACTTGAACGAGCCATCGGTGAAGATGGTGATTTCCGCCGGGATCACTTCGCCGATTCGGTTGGCGGTACGGGCGTTGTAATCCTTGCAGAAGGCCATCAGGTTGATGCCGTGCTGCGCGAGCGCCGGGCCAATCGGCGGGGCCGGGTTGGCCTTGCCCGCGTTGATTGCCAGCGTGACGACTGCTTTGACTTTCTTTGCCATGTTCTTCCCTTATCCTTGCCTGATGCGGCGGCCTTCGGGCCGCCCGCTCAAGCGATGTACCAACAGGGCTGGCTCTGTGCCTGCCCCTCCATCCCAACTGAATTAATGCTGAGTGCTTGCTTCAACGCTGATTCGCTTCTCCAGCCACTTTTTCGCCGCGCCCGCTGCAATTAGATAGTCATGGTGATTGAAGCACAACAGGTATTCCACTGCCGGATTGGTGACGTAGAATTCAAACGCAAAGCACTCGGCAATGATGGTCACGATGTCATGTCCATCCTCAAAGCGGAAAACGGTTGCCTCGTCGTGATCGTCAAAAAAGAGCACCGCCGGGGTATGCCCGATGTATTCGCCTAGCCAGCGCCATGCCTCCGCATCCTGGAAACTGACCTTATCTTGCAAGTATTCCCAGACAAAACGACGTTCCACACCCTCTGGCGCAAAGCGTTGTAGCACCTTGCGCCTTAGTGTTGCTGCCTCGGCGGACGGCATTTCGGTAAGCGCGATATTAAGCATACCGGCTACCCTCGTTATCTCCTGCGCAATGTATCCCATGCTATCAGGGCTTCCTGTCCGCCCGGTTGTAGGGCACTTCATCTAACAAGATATGCCCACGTGCCTCGCCCGCCGACCTTTTGGTGGCTGTTTGCCAACCCACATGATCGCTATCTGGGCCGTCCGTTGTGTGGGCCAGGTCAACATTGACTTCTGCACCCCGGTGTTCCCCTTGCAAGACTCGCCATCCCACCGGAAAACTCTTACCGTGTTTGTCTTTGGCGCATTGAGTTGGCATAAATGCCGATCTCGGTACACCCGTGCGAGCGAACGCCTCGTTCAACGCTTCTTCGAGGCTCCGTTGCTGCCCACGCCAGTCCTGATCATTGGGGCCAGGCTTATAGTTGCCCACCCATGACTATGCTTTCTCGACCTGCAAAAAGTCGAGTTCGACAGGCGTTTCGCGCCCAAAGAAGGACACCATGACGCGCACTTTGGCCTTCTCCATGTCGATGTCACCTACCGTGCCGATAAACTCGTTAAACGGTCCATCGATAATGCGCACGCGCTGGCCGGGCTTGAACGTCACCTTGATCTTGGGCGCTTCCGCTTCCATTCGCCGCATGATCTGGTTGACCTCTTCAGGGCGGAGCGCGGTTGGCTCGTTGCCCATGCCGACAAAGCCCGTCACGCCGGGCGTGTTGCGCACGACGTACCAGCTATCTTCGTCCATTTTCATCTGCACGAGGATATAGCCGGGAAAGACGCGGCGTTCCACCGTCTTGCGTTTGCCCTCGCGGACCTCGATTTCCTCTTCCGTCGGGACGACCACGTCGAAAATTTTGTCCTGCATCCCCATCGAGGCGATACGCTGCTCGATGGCGTGCCGCACCTTGTTTTCGTAGCCGGAATAGCAGTGGACGACGTACCACTGTTTTTCTTCGTCAACCGGAATCTCGATCCCTTCGCCGTCCTCGTTGCTGCTGACAAAGGTTCTGACCGGGCCTGTGTGTTGGCTGGGCAGCGCCATATTCTCTTCGCGCCGCTTTTCGGCGCGAGACGCATCTTCCTCGTCGCCCTCGTCATCCAGGTAAACGGGTTCAGGATCGTAGTCCACATCCTCATCTTCGGGGCGGTATTTTTTTGCCATTACTTTTTCTCCCACTTGCTGCTACCGACGCCGAAATCGCCACCCAGGAGACTATTCAAAATGGCCGCCAAACAGCCGCTCGCGGAACAACCACACCCCCGCCGTACCTAGAATCAAGACAATGGTGATGATCCCGGCAAGGGTAGAACTGCTGGACGATGACATGGCCTGGGTCAACAGGGCAAACAGGAAACCGACAAAGCCCAGAAACGCTGCCGAAACCGCCGTCACGATGATCACGATGTAGGTCAGGCGCATCAGTTCTTCACGGCTTAACCAGGCAACTTTGCTCAGTTCGGAGCGCGTTTCGTGCCAGTACTCGACAGCCCCCCGGTAAAGCCGCACCACCGGGTTTTTGCTCTCGGCAACTTCGGGGCGCTGGCTCGGGGTCGGGCGATCTTTGCGGGCAGGCTGCGCCTCGGCAACGGGTTCAGCCGTCAGTTCGCCACGTTTCATCTGGCGGCGACGGCGGCGATCCGAAACCGGAGGCGCGGCAACCTGTTCTTCCTCTTCTTCGTCCTCCACGTCCTCGATGAGATCTTCTGCCTCTTCTTCGGGACGCCGGGTTGTGATGCGGGCCATGTAAAATTCCTCCTGGTATACAAACACCGTCGCGGGGACGGTGTCTGGCACTTGCTCGATGCACTTGGCAGGGGAGACAGGACTCGAACCTGCAACCGACGGTTTTGGAGACCGTTACTCTGCCAATTGAGCTACTCCCCTAATTCCGGCCATCGTCCAGCCGCTACATTGCCCAATTATCCCTTATTTCGTCTCCCGATGCAAGGTGTGTTTCTTGCAGCGCTTGCAATACTTGTTGAATTCCAGGCGGTTGGGATCGTTACGGCGGTTCTTTTCGGAGGTGTAGTTGCGTTCTTTGCATTCCGTGCACGCAAGGTAAATCACCATCCGTACATCTTTCTTTGCCATTTCAACAACCTCGATTTGACACAGCCGGGGCCGGCCCTACCCGGCCCCGCCAGTTGACGCGTTTTTAGTCCAGAATTTCGGTGATGACGCCGGCGCCGACGGTCAGGCCACCTTCGCGGATGGCGAACTTGGAGCCTTTTTCCAGCGCCACGGGGGTGATCAGTTCCACGATC
>JAJPHV010000088.1 GCA_021325095.1 Chloroflexota bacterium
CAACCCCTCTCCCGCAGAGCGAGGGGCTTTTCCCCTTCCCCTGGCGGGGGAAGGGGCCAGGGGATGAGGGCTGCAACAGGCTACTCGCCCTTAACGAAGAGGTATTGCCGCTAGAAAAAGCCTGCCCGCGTGAACCCACACGCGGGCATTTGCGTTATACTAGGTGCCGCCAATCGGTCTTGCTATGCGGACGAATCGTTGTGGGATTGTTAGTTCACGATAATGTTGGTTATCGGAAATATTCCTGAATTTAGAGCGGCGCGGGCGGCCTTGCAAGGTCGGGTCGGCCTGGTGCCGACGATGGGCTATCTGCACGAGGGGCATCTGGCGCTGGTCAGGCAGGCTGTTGCCGAAAACGACCATGTTGCCGTCTCCATTTTCGTCAATCCCACGCAGTTCGGACCAACTGAGGACTTCAACAGCTACCCACGCGACCCGGAGCGCGATCTTCAATTGTTGCGTGAAGCCGGTGGGGCGCTCGTGTTCATGCCCCCGGTCAGCGAAATGTACCCGCCCGGCTTCCAGACCTATGTGGAGGTGACAGGCGTCTCGCAGGGGTTGGAGGGTGCGCGCCGTCCAGGCCACTTTCGCGGCGTGGCGACGGTGGTCGCCAAACTGTTTAACATTGTTCAGCCGGATCGCGCCTATTTCGGGCAGAAGGACGCTCAACAGGTCGCCGTGATCCAGCGCATGGTTGCCGATCTGGCAATGCCACTGCAAATTGTGGTCGTGCCCACCGTGCGCGCCGCCGATGGACTGGCGCTCAGTTCGCGCAACAGCTACCTGACCCCGGAGCAGCGCCAGGCCGCCCCCGTCCTCTACCGCGCATTGATGGCAGCGAAGGCCCTGTTTGACAGCGGAAATAAGTCACCGGAAGCTCTTCGCCAGGCGATGTGCGATGTGCTGAATTCCGAACCGCTGGCCCAGGTCGATTACGTGAGTGCTGC
This sequence comes from Chloroflexota bacterium, assembly GCA_021325095.1. Lineage (GTDB taxonomy): Bacteria > Chloroflexota > Anaerolineae > Aggregatilineales > UBA2796 > JAJPHV01. Next base: position 948 of record JAJPHV010000088.1, read on the forward strand.
CGACGCTTCCACCCTGGTCGAACTGGATTCCCCGACAGATCGGCCCATCCTGCTCTCAATGGCCGTCAGAATCGGACGAACACGCCTGATCGACAATCTGGTGTTGTCCTGAGACCACCACTCAGGTCGGCGGTAGCCAGCCAAAGGGCGGCTCGTCCAGCCCTGAATCATCCTCGCCCGAGTAGCTGATCTCTGGGGCAGGAATGGCCCGCCGCTCGGCGGAGCGGCCCAGCCGCCGCAGTTGGCCCGGCTGGACAAACCTGTTCTGTAGGGAATCGGCGGACATCGCCAGGCTGGCGATGCCACGCGCAGCCACATCGACGGGCATGGCGCGGTGCGCGGCCAGAATCAGGTTTGCGATAGGCAGATAGCTCAACAGGGAGACCAGCAGATAGATCGGGTTACGCCGCTGGCCCGGCGCGTAGAGCGCAGGCGCACGGATGATCGTCCAGGTCAGCCCTGTCTTTTTCAGATATTCTTCGGCATCGCGTTTGCTGTCGATGTAGCCGCCCGCCACGCCCAGCGGCGCCGCCGAAGCACTGAGCAGCACCATGTGCGGCACGCCGTCGCTGACGGCCATCTGCGCGACGTTGCGGGCCGACACAAAATTGAGGTGGCGAAAGGTCAGGCCCCGCGTCGGGTCGGGGCGTGTGCCGCCCACCAGATGCACAACAACGGCGTGGCCCCGCGCCCGCCCGCGCATACTGGCCGGGTTCCACACGTCGCCCTGCACCCACTGGACACGCCCGCGCAGCGAGCCGAGCTTTTCTTCGCTGTCCGGGCGTACCAGCGCGGTCACTTCCGCGCCTTGTTCGAGCAGCGCCCGCAGCACGCGATAGCCGAGAAAGCCCGTTCCCCCCGTGACGAACACGCGCCTGGGGCTACGCTCCGGCATGGACGCTTATCCTCTGGCGGCCCCTCCGTTTGCAGGAGGGCGAACCCGGACTGCCTGCGACGGCCATCACTGAAACGCCCACTCCTTCAAGGTGTCGATCATCGTATGGACGGTCATGTCCAGGTGAATAGGTGTGATCGAGACGTAGCCATGATAAACGGCCCACATGTCCGTCCCTTCGGCGTTTACATCGCCTGTGGGTGCTTCACCCCCGATCCAGTAGTATGGGCGGCCGTAGGGGTCAATTCTGGGAACCAGTTCATCACGGTAGACACTCGTGCCCTGGCGTGTGATCTGCATCCCCGCGATCTGCGACAAGGGCAGGTTCGGGATGTTAACGTTCAGCAGGGTCAGCGGGGGCAAACCGTGCTTGATCACCGTGCGAACTATGCGGCGGGCAATTTCCGCGGCGGTGCTGTAATCGGCCTCCAACGAACGATCATTGAGCGAAAAGGCAATGGATGGCTTGTGATGAATCGCGCCCTCAAAGGCAGCCGCCACCGTGCCGCTGTATGTCAGGTCCTGACCCAGGTTGGGGCCGCGATTGATGCCCGATACGACCAGATCAATCGGGTCTTTGATGAAGCCGAGCATGGCGACAGCGATGCAGTCTGCCGGAGCGCCATCTGTCGAGTAGGCCAGCGTGCCATCGGCCAGGTGTGTCTCGTTGATGCGCAGCGGCCTGGTCAGGGTCTTGCGGTGACCGTTGGCGCTCTGGTTCTCTTCCGGCCCGATCACCGTGACCCGGCCAAATTCGCGCATTGCGCCTGCCAGGGCCAGCAGCCCTGGCGCAAAAATGCCGTCGTCATTGCTGACCAGGATGCCAAGTTGCGACATATCCCCTCACGTCGGTAATCTGTCCATCACGGACAATGAAGCGAACCTATCCTGTGTGCCGTGCAGTACGGAATGATCCCCTGGATTCTAACGTCCAATCGCTTCCGGTGTCCATGTCGATCATAAGAGATCGAGGACGGCTTCCGATCTTCAGCCTGCGAGGGCCGATCACGGCGCGGCAGCGACCGGCCTTCTTGCGCCGGGCAGGGTACGCGCGCATTAATCGGCCATGCCTTCCTCAGACGAGCAGGCCAGGAAAACGATAGGGGCCGTCTGGTGATGCCCGGCCCCGTCAGGGTTTTGCCAGGGCAAGCATTGGCTCTACGTCGAGCGCGAAATCGTCGCGCTGCCCGGCGCGATAGCGGAAGTAGCCTGCCGCCGCGATCATCGCTGCGTTGTCGGTGCAGAGGTTAAGCGGCGGGTAACGCACCGGAATGGCGGCGCGGCGTGTCAACTCCTGGCGCAGCAGTTGGTTGGCGCTGACCCCGCCCGCCACGTGTATCGCTGTGACGTTAAATGCCTGGGCGGCCCGGATCGTCTTTTCGACCAGCATATCGACAGCGGCGGCCTGGAAACTGGCGGCCACGTCGCCGACGTGCACATCCGGCCTGAGGTTGTCCGGGTTCATCGACTCCTCGCCGCGTGTCCGCCTGCCTGACGCAGGCGGCAACTGTACCGCGCGCATCACGGCGGTCTTCAACCCCGAAAAACTGAAATTGAACGTCTCGTCGTCCATCGGGCGCTTGAAGTGATAGGCGTCCGCATTGCCTTCACGCGCCGCCTTCTCGATGGACGGCCCGCCCGGATAAGGCAGGCGCAGCATCCGCCCCACTTTGTCGAACGCTTCGCCTGCCGCGTCATCCAGCGTGCTGCCAAGCATCCGGTACTGGCCGTGATCGGTCATCAGTACCAGGTCGCTGTGCCCTCCGGAGACGATCAAATTGAGCACAGGGAATGTGATCTGGTCGGCGGCTTCGGTCAGCCACAGGCTGTACACGTGGCCTTCAAGGTGGTTGATCCCGATCAGCGGCCTGTCCCAACCCAGGGCCAGGCCCTTCGCAAAGTTGACGCCGACCACCAGCGACCCAGCCAGCCCCGGCCCGCGCGTCACGGCAATCGCGGCGATGTCGCCGGGCGCGGTTTGCACCTCATCCATCGCCCGCTGGACGACCAGGCTGATCGCTTCGACGTGGATGCGCGAGGCCACTTCCGGGAAGACACCTCCGTACCGGCGATGGATGTCGATCTGCGAGGCGACGACGTTGGAGCGAATGCGCGTGCCGTTCTCGACTACCGCCGCTGCCGTCTCGTCGCAAGAAGTTTCAATGCCGAGAATCAGGGTCATGGTGTCTCATCCTGCCTCACCCCCAACCCCTCTCCACTGTGTTGGAGAGGGGAGCCAATGCCGCCTTGCCGTCCGGTTCCCCCTCCCCGAATTGGGAGAGAGGGCCGGGAGTGAGGTCAACCGTTCAGTCCTGTTACTGGCTGGTCTTATCCAGCGCTACGATGCGCACCGTCAGCAGGGGATCACCCTTGCCGGATGGGTTTTTGTCGGCCTCGAAGGGCTTGATCGCTTTTGCAACATCCATACCCTCCACGACCTGCCCGATGATGGTGTAGCCCTCACTGTCGGGCAACTGCGCCGAATGCGGATCGAGGCTGGGCAGCGGCGCGTAGGTGATAAAGAACTGGCTGCCCGCCGAATTGGGATCATTGGCGCGGGCCACCCCGACCCGCCCGGCCCGATCATATTTGAGCTTCGGGTCGATTTCGAGCGGCACGCTGTAGCCGGGGCCACCCGTGCCCGTCCCGGTGGGGTCACCTGTTTGCGCCACGAACTGCGGGATGACGCGATGCCAGGTGATGTTGTCGTAGAAGCCGTTTGTTGCCAGAAACACGAAGCTGTTGACGTTTTTGGGCGCAGAGTCGGGATACAACTCCATGACGATCCGACCCTTGTCGGTGGTCAAAATGGCGCAGTAGGTCTTGTCCTTCTCGATCACCTCGGCGGGTTCTTTCCATTGCTGTTGGCTGCCATTCTCCGGCACTTTCACGTCGGTGGGGTCTTTCACGCCGATGCAGGCCGACGTGACCGGCTCAAGGGTCGCAATGCCCGACCTTTCCAGTTTCAGGGTAAAGTCACCCTGGGTTGTGCCCTGCCCGACGCCTTCACGGGTCGCCAGAATGTAGTACGTGCTCGTGAACAGCAGCCGATAATCCTTGATGGTCGCCGTATCGCCTGTGCTCTGCTGGCTGCTCGTGAGCGGTTGGGTGTTGCCGTTCTGATCGACTGTGCCCAGACCGATGAGCGGGATCAGGTCGCCCGACGTGCGCGTCATCGTCACCGCAATTACGTCCCCTTCACTGCCAGAGAAGAGGTAAACGGCGCGCCAACCCGTCTCCGTCTTGTTGATTTGGCCGCTGACCGTCTGACCGTAGCTGATCTGCGGTATGCTGCCCTGGGCGCGGATTGTCGCCAACGGAGTCTGACTTCCAACTATCGCTATGAGTGCGAAGATCACCACCAATAACAACCCACGCCGGACGCGCATGACTGCCTCCTGACACTGTACGCCTGACACTGTAACGGAAGGCTCCATTGTAGCCGGAATCAATGTGAAGGAAAGGCTCAGGGAGGGCAACTTATAAATTTCTGATGAAAACTTCACTTGTGAATTACCTGACCGCCCCCTATAATGGAATCCAACGTCGAGAAAATTCGCCTATGTAGGGACAACCTGTGGAACTTGAGCTGGTAACAACACCAGAGGGTATCAGTGCGCTTGCACGTGAATGGAACGGTCTGCTACCGGACAACGCAACCAACGAAATCTTCCTGACCTGGCAGTGGCAACATACCTGGTGGAACGCCTATCATCCCGGTGACCTGTGGACACTGGTGGGCCGTGACGAGGCGGGTGAAGTCGTCGGCATCGCGCCCTGGTTCATCGAACAGCCCTCGCGCGTGGTGCGTACCGTCGGCTGCGTCGAGGTGACCGACTACCTGGACGTGCTGGTGAAACCGGCCTACCGGGAAACGTTTCTGGCGGCGCTGGCCGATTTTGTGGCGGAGCACCAGGATGCATACAGCCGCATTGTGCTGTGCAACATGCCGCACACCACGCCCACCCTTGATCTGATGCCCCGCTTGCTGACCGAGCGGGGTTTTGCTGTCCGCGTCGCGCAGCAGGAAGTTTGTCCGGTGATTTCCCTGCCGGACAGCTTCGAGGATTACCTGGCGGCGCTGGACAAGAAGCAGCGCCACGAACTGCGCCGCAAGCTGCGCCGTGCCGAGGGTAGTGAAACCGATACGGTGGACTGGTACATCGTCGGGCGTGAACACGATCTGGCCGAGGAATTGGAAAAGTTCGTTAAGCTGATGGCGGCCAGCCACCCCGCCAAAGCGAAATTTCTAGAAGACCCACCAAATATGGCCTTTTTCAGGGCCATCGCCCCGATTACGGCAGCCTGCGGCTGGCTGCAATTGACCTTCCTGACGGTGGACGGTGTCCCGGCAGCCGGATACTTGAATTTCGACTACAATAACCGCATTCTGGTCTACAACTCCGGGCTGCTGCCCGAAGGCTACGCCCACCTGAGTCCGGGCATCGTCCTGCTGACTTACAACATCCGGTATGCCATTGAGCACGGGCGCAAAGCCTTCGACTTTCTGCGCGGCAACGAGGAATACAAATACCGAATGGGCGGTGTCGATCAGCCCGTCATGGCGTTGGAAGCGATTCCAGAACGCCCGACGGTCTAAACACAGACCCGAAGAAAGCTACCGGAGCTGCCGATGAACCGCATTCGCCGCATCGCCATGTTGAGTGTCCACACCTGCCCGCTGGCCGTGCTGGGCGGCAAGAAAACGGGCGGCATGAACGTCTATGTCCGCGACCTGAGCCGCGAACTCGGGCGGCGCGGCATCAGGGTGGATGTGTTTACCCGCAGCCAGAATCCTTGTATCCCGCATGTCAACGACATGCTGGGGGAAAATGCGCGCGTGATCCACGTCCCAACGGGGCCGGAAGCGCCGCTTGACCCGGACCAGGTGTACCCCTACCTGCCGCAGTTCACGGCCAATGTGCTCAGGTTCAGCGAAGACAACCACCTGAGTTACGACCTGATCTACAGTCACTACTGGTTGAGCGGCGTTGCGGCGCGGGAACTCCGTGCTGCGTGGCGTGTTCCTGTCGTGCAGCTTTTCCATACGTTGGGGCTGATGAAAGCGCGTATTGCCCGTGCACCCGCCGACAGGCCGATTAACTTGCGGGCCTGCTCAGAAGCCGAGATCATGGGGTGGGCAGATCGCCTGATCGCGCTGACCCCCGCCGAACGTGCCCAGATGCTCTGGCTGTATCGTGCCAATCGGCGCGCCATCGAGGTTGTGCCGCCGGGTGTAGACCTGACGCGCTTCCGGCCCCTGCCGCCGGATGCCGCCAAACAGGCCATTGGCCTGCCCGCCGACCAGCGGATGCTGCTCTTTGTGGGCCGTATCGAGCCGCTCAAAGGTGTTGATGCTATCTTCGAGGCTATTTCACTGATCAAGCGTGACACGCCGCGCCTGCTTGATAACCTGTGTCTGAGCATCATCGGCGGCAACCCGGACGATCCAGCCGGAGACGATACCGAGATGGAACGCCTCAAGGCGCTGCGGTTCCAGCTTGGCCTGAGTGAGCTGGTAACTTTTCTGGGTGCGAAGGATCAGGATACGCTCAATTATTACTATGCCGCGTCCGAAGCCCTGATCATGCCTTCCGATTACGAGAGCTTCGGCATGGTGGCGCTGGAGGCGATGGCAAGCGGCACGCCCGTCATTGCCTCGGAAGTGGGCGGGCTGGCTTTTCTGGTCCAGGATGGTGTCAATGGCTACCACGTCCCGGTGCGCGAACCGGCTGCGCTGGCCGCCAAAATCCGTATCCTGCTCGAACAACCCCACACACGGCAGCGATTGGCCCAGAATGCACTATTGTGCGCACAGGATTACGCCTGGCCGAAGATTGCAGACCGGCTGCTGAACATCTTCGGGGCTCTCGTTCCGCTGCGCCACGCTGCCGTGCATTAGCGCTGAATTCAGCTTACCTCCTGCGGGCCAACCCTCGGCCTGCTGCCCCCCCCGCCACCATCATCCCTGGATGGCGCTGTGGCAAGTTTTAATCGGTTCGGAAAGGCCCTCCACTGCCTGCCAGTTGTAAACAGCGCTGCCTGAAAACGATAAAAAAGTATAAATGATCGGTAGAATTGTCAAAACATCTCAACAAAATGCGACAAAGGTAATAGATTGATTTACGAGAGTTATGGTATTATCACAAGTAGTTCATCAAACCGCATTTATCACTCGTCGTGAAGCTGCGCCATCCCACAGGCATGGGAGGCGGGAGCTGCCACAGGCAGCGTCGGAGAGGATGCAATTGTATGTCCGATCATCATCCTGAACACTGGCGTCAGAATCTGAACCCGGCGGCAAGGCGAGGCGCACGCGGCCAGGCTATTGTCGAATATGCACTCATTGCCGTCCTGGTTTGTCTGGGCATCGCCGCTGTTGTGACCGCCACCGGCCCGACCATCGGCAACATTTTCAGCAACACGGTCTACAACCTGCTGGGGCAAAAGTTCACCCCGAACCCGACCTTGAGCGATACCGACATCGCCAAATACGCCACCGACATCGCCTCGATCACGCCGCCGCCGCCGACCTACCTGACTAATACGCCGCTCGTGCCGACCTGCGCTTCGGGGAGCAACCAGGGTAAGTGGGCCTTTACGCTGACGCCGAATCCACCGGGCAGCGACAACGGCAAAGGGACCTGGGTCCCTGGCGAACCTTCCGCGTCGTGCCCGTGAACCCTTAAGTCTACGGCTAATCTGTAGCTTTCCGCCGGATGTGCTGCTAGAATCGATGGCATGACGAACCGGACTCTAACTGCACAGCCCGGAGGGAATTTGGCGGAAAGCACACGCTGCAAGGGCGCGTTGTTCGTGCTGGTGGGGCCTTCCGCGGTGGGCAAGAACACGATCATGACTCGCGTCATGGCACAGCGCCCGCAACTCCGGCAGTTTCCGACCATGACAACGCGCGAGAAGCGCCCCAATGAAGAGCAAGGGCGCGAGCACTTTTTCGTCACGCCAGATGAATTCCGCAAGCTAATGGCCGATAACGCCCTGATCGAGCATCAGGAAGTGTACCCCGGCAAGTTCTACGGCACGCCGCGCCAGCAAATGCAGACCCTGCTCGATGCGGGCCGGACGATGATCGCGGACATCGACGTACTGGGCGCCAGCAAGCTCAAAGAAGCCTTCGCGGATCGCGTGATCCTGATCTTCATCGAGCCGCCGACGCCCGATGACCTGGAAAAGCGGCTTCGCGCGCGGGGCAACGTGCCAGAAGACGAGATAGCCAAGAGGCTGGAACGCGCGGCTTTCGAGCTAAAGTTTGCCGAAAAGTGCGAGTATCGGGTCGTGAACGACACGCTGGAACACAGTGTCGAAAAAGTGCTCGAGATCGTCGATGCGGAACTGGTCAAGCGCGACTGCATCCAGAAGAACGATTGACCTCAGTCCCATAGCCCGCCGGTTCGCTTGAAGCGCGGTGCGCCGCCCACAAACACCGCTTCAATATCCTCCGGCCTAAGCTGAGGCAGCGCCCAGTAGGGATCGACGGCGGGCCTATCGGCTGGCGTGATGAAAAAGTCCGGCAGATAGCCGGGGAGCAGCGCCCCTACATCGTGCAGCCGCAGCAAGTTCGCCGCGTCCGTCGTCACGGCCCGGAAAAGCTGCTCGTGTGAAAGCTGGCTGGTGGTGGCAGCCGCCCTTAGCTCGTCCAGCATATCGCCGTCAGCAGTCAGGCGGCTGTCCGTGCCAAGCGCCAATCGACCCGCCGCCGCAAATTCCGCGACAGTCGCCGTCCGGCCAAGCAGATAGAAGTTGGAGGATGGACACCACACCAGCCCGGCTCCTGCCATGAGAGCCTGTTTGCGATCTGCTTCGCTCAGGCCAACCCCATGAATCAGTACTGTGTTCGAATGCAGACAATTCAGCCTGTCAAGCTGGTGCAGTTCGTCAGCCGCGATCTCGTCTGTGCCCTCGGCCAGATGGATCAGCCAGGGCGCACCGCGTGGCGTTCGGCGGTAACTGCCCGGCACGTCCTTCTCAAAGTGGAGGGAATGCGCCCAGCCGTAGCGCTGCACGACCCGCACCACGAAGTTTCTGTCACGCAGCGGCCTGTGCAGGGGATTGTGGTGGGCAACCGTCGTCACGCCAGAGCGCACGTTTTTGATCCCGCCCATGCGGCACTGTTGGTCAAGCGGGACGCGGCGCAGTGAGGCGAACGGCTCCTCGTCCAGAACGCGCAGAAAGTCCTCGCCCCATTGGTGTGCGTTTCCGTAGACGGGCCGGAAGCGGGTGCGCGGATAATGATTCAGTTCGAGATGATCGTGGGCATTGATCAATCCGGGATACACGGCCCAGCCACGCAGATCGTGTACCACATCGCCCCGGCGCGGCGGCTTATCGAGCGAGAGGATACGCGACGAATCGAAACGCAGGGTTGTGATGCGCGGCCCACCGATCTCGGGCGGCAGCACGACCAGGGCGTTGACGAGCGCGGTGGGCATCACCGATGGGGAGTTTTTTCCCTCGCGCGCCTCAATCCGGTGGGCCGATTGCCCTCCAACATCCCGCGAACCGACAAATCCTCGTCCAGATCAGGCCAATAAATACCAGCGACTCCTAATTCGACGTTTGCCCGTTGAGACGGTGATGCCGTCAACAGTCTTGGATACCACTCCAATGGCGTCGAAATAATTCTCCCATCACGCAGGGTTACTTCAAGCATCTGGTTGTTGAAATTGACGGCAACAGGGCGGTCTTCTTCTCGCGGCGGTTGTTCCGAATCAGCCATTGCCTTCTTCCCCGAAAAATTCAACCCACGAGTCGATCAAAGCAGACTGATGTGCGCGGATGTATGCTTCAATCTCCTGCATCTGGCGCTCATTAAAGCCATGATTCCAGACTAATTCAACATCGTCCAGCCAAAACTTCGCTTCGCCCCCACCCGATCTTACATGAATGTGTTTCGGTTCCTTGTTCTCGTTTGAGTAAAAGAAAAATCGAAAACCGCCGATACGCATGACTGTCGGCATGACCGAATCCTATCGTGGCGATGTAAATTAGAATCCCGTCGTCTCCGGCCTGCGGTAATGAATGGCGCGCTGCAACGCCTTGAGTTCGTAGGGCCACTGATACCAGTGCAGTTTGTAGCGCCAGCCCGACAACGCCCGCAGCAAGCTTTTCATGCTGCTGGATTGTAACCGCATATCGGTGACGGTGGGATAGTAGGCGTTGATCACCGCCTCGAAGTTGCGAACGCGCCGCCGCGCATCATCCTTGAACCAGGGCGTGCCTGGATCGCGGCGCAGCGCAAAGGTGGCCCAGTTGTCGCTCGCCCACTCGTCGAGCGTTGCAGGAAACTTGAAACCCAGACGTTTCGCTTCCTCGTACAGTTCGCTGTTTTCCTGCGGCACGGGCGTATAGATGTATAGCACCAGTTCTGTGGCCGGATTGATTTTCTTCAACTTGCGGATGAACTTGATGCTGGCGTCGATGTCGGCCATCGGATCGGGCGGATTGCCCAGGACGAACGAGAGTTCCGGCACAATGCCATACTGTTTCATACGCTCGACAATCGCCAGCGTTTGCTCCGTGCCGCTCTTGCCGCCTTTGTTCATGCGTTCCAACACTTCATCGGAGCCGCTCTCGGCCCCCATGAAGATCATTTTGACGCCGCTGTCCTTCATCTTCTGCCAGGACGCATCGCTGTAGCCCATCAGCGTGTCCACCCGGCCCAGGCCCCACCAGCGCATCCCCAGGGGCTTGATCCGTTCGCTGAAATCGGCAACGCGCTCCTCGCTGACGAAGAAGTCCATGTCGTGGAATTCCACCGCATCCGCCCCGTACTGGTCGTGCAGGTGCGTGACGATGTCGGCCATGCGCTTTGCGGATTCGGGAATCCAGCGGCGTTTACTGAGCGCAACCACCGCGCAGAAATTGCAGGCGAACGGGCAGCCAAAGCTGGTGTTGTGGTTGTAGACCCGGTTGCCCAGGTAGTTGCGCGCCCGGTAACGCACCATATCGACGCGGTGATAGGGCAGCCAGGGCAGGTTATCCAGCGGCACAGGCAGGGCACGGGGCGTCTGGCGAATATTCCCCGCGGCGTCCCGATACCACAGGCTTGGCACTTCGTCCAGCGCCCCGCCCCGGTGCAATGTGTCAACCAGTTTGCGGAAAGGAGCCTCGCCCTGGCCCTCAATGCAAAAATCAACGTAGCCACTGCGTAGGCAGACGTCGGCGTGCTGTGTCGGGAAGTAGCCACCCCATAGGATTTGCAGACCGGGTAAGGCGGCCTTCACGCGCTTGCAGACCGGAACAGCCTGCGTAAGTTGCGGGCCGGGCATCACGGTCACTGCCAGCAGTGTTGCCCTTGTAGCCTGCGCTCGTTCGATAATGTGGGCGGCAGGATCGGCGATCAGGTTCCCGTCGATGAACTCCGTCTCGTAATCGGCATCAATCACGGCGGCAACAGCCATCAACGACAGCGGGAGACGCTGTTTGCCAGGCGAAGTGCTCCTGGGGTTATACAACAAAACAGTCGGACGCATGAGCGACCTCACGACTCAATAGGTGCCAATAGAATTAACGATCAAACGGGCATCGTCAGATTTGAGCTTGCGAAATCGAATGGGCCAGCGCTGTGCGCCAGTATAGCTGACCGGAGCCAGCGCGGGAAGCGGATGCCGGTTCAGCCAGCAGCGCGGTCAGGGCACTTTGCCATCCGGCGCTGGCGTGGTGGGCAATCCGGCTTGAGCCGGATCGTCCGGCGCAGCCTGCGGGTCGTCCGTCTTTTTGAGGAGTGGATTGGGAATCTCAACACTCTGACGGATTTCACTGGTGCGGGCTTTCTGGGCTGCCAGAATGCGTTCGCGGTAGTTGGGAGGCGGCACGATCAGGGTGTCGTCGGGCGAAGGGTCGTGATCCAGCTTGTCGCTCATAATGCCTAATCTCCCGGCACGCCCGGTGAAGGGACGGCAGACTTGCGCCGACTGCGCGCCGTTATCGTTCCATAACCACCCCTAGTATACGACAGTCGGGCGGGGATTAAAATGGGAAAGCGGAACCCCAGGGTCGACTCTTTCGAGCGGATTTGAAGACCCAATACCGCTGCGCACGCCTCCATGTCACCCTTCGTGCTCGCTGCGCTCGTCTTCTCCCGATTCTTGCGCAAACTCATCGACGCGCTCCGGCTGTTCATCCAGGATGACAATCGGCATATCCTTGCGGCCACTTCCTGATTCGGCACTACACGACTACGTATTCTACACCCGCAGCGTCCCCGTCACGTACTCCCACAGCGCCACCAGCGGCAGCGCCGCCTGATTGATGGCCGTGCCGCCGCGCTGCCAGTAGCGCCCCATGTTCCAGGTGATGATCAGTTCGCTCTTGGCGCGCGTGATGCCCACGTACAGCAGCCGCAGCCGCTCCGCCGCGTAGTCCAGCCGCGCGCGCTGCGTCGCCTCACCCTCAAGATAGGGCTGTTCGGTGTACAGTGCCTCCAACTGCGCCAGCGTCTCCGCCTCCAGGTTCAGCCTGTCGCGGATGTACCACCGCTCACTGATGTACGTGTCGTAGGGCTGCAAGGACGGGAAGCCGTAGTTGCTGACCGCCATCAGGTAGACGCGATCCCATTCCAGCCCTTTGGCGGCGTGCATGGTTGCCACCGTGACCTTGCCCGGCACGGGTTCGTAGCCCTGCTCGGCGTCGTCAAAGCCCAGGAATTTGCGCTCGTTCTGGCTGATGGCGCGCAGTTCTTCGGCAAACTGTGGCAGGCGCCAGGACGGGTTGTTGAAGGACACGCCGCGCAGCAGTTGGGCGATCTTGTAGCCGAGCGCGATGTCCGGCGGCTCGGTGAACAAATCCTGGCTGATGGTCAGCACAAGCTGGTCGATAGGCAGGATAGTCGCATCCAGCCAGCGCGTGATCAGGCTGCGGAAGGCGTCCAGGTCGTCGTACAGTTCGGGCGCATCCGACTTCAGCTTGAGTGCATCCAGCGCCAGTTCGCCCGGCCCCGGCCACAGGAAGGCTTCCACCGTGCGCAGGTGCGACAGGGCGGAGATAGCCTCGTCCCGAAGCTGCGACGCCTCGTCGATCCGGCCCAGGTGCGCCGGCCACCAGAAATCACGGTACAGACGCGAGAGAGCGCTGTAATCCATCGGCTGGGCCAGGTAGGTCAGCACGTTGTACAGGGTTTGGGCTGCGTCGCGGGTGGCCGTCGTGCTGCGCAGCAGTTCGTCGTAGCTCAGGCCGTGCTCGCGCAGCATCTCGGCCAGCTTGAAGCCCCGGCTGTTTTCGGGAACCAGCACAGCGACAGTCTTGTCGGGATGTTCGGGCAGCCAGCGCTCCAACGACCTGACGACCAGTTCGAGTTCCTTATCCGGCGAAATGTTCTCGCCGGGCTTGTAATGGATGTGGATGGCCGATTCGTCCAGCGAGGGGTTGCCTTGCAGGTCGCCGGGCGGCGTCGGCTCGATGTCCTGCGGCAAAAAGGCGCTGCGCAGTTCTGGAATCGGATGCTCGTTCACCGTCCAGCGCACCAGCGCATTCGCCAGATCGATAATAGGTCGGGTCGAGCGCCCCGCCTCGGTCAGGCTGATCGCCTTGACGCCCTTTTCGTGCAGGAAGTCGCGCAGGAAACGCGGATTGGCGGTGGTGAAGGTCGTGTTGATGGCCTGATTCGGATCGCCGACGCGCACCCAGTTTTTGTCGTTGGAGAGCAAGCGGAGCATCTGCTCCTGCAACAGGCTGCTGTCCTGCGCCTCGTCCTCGAGGATGTACGGCCAGCGCTCCTGCAAGCGCCGCCGGTAGGCCGGGTCGGTTTCGAGGGCCAGCAGCGCCAGCCGCACCAGATCGTCGAAGTCCACTGCGCCGCGATAGGCCAGGCTGCGCTGGTAGGCTTCGTAGGCGTCCAGGCCGAAGCGCGCCAGCGGCAGATCGGCGCCGGCGGCGGTCAGCTTCGCCCGCAAGGTGGCCGGATCGAGGCGGCGGTCTTTGGCCTGCCGGATGAAGGCATCGGCCAGCGCGACAGCCAGTTCGGGCAGCTCGTCTTCCTGGATGCGGCGCACGGTCTTCTCGGAAGCCTCGGCGTCCTCGGCCACGTAGGACAGGAAGGTGTCGCCCGCCGCCTTGAGCAGCGCATCAACCACCTCGCGGCGCATGGCGGCGGCCACGCGCTCATCGACGATCTTGAAGTCCTCGGCCAGCCCGACCAGCGACGGACGCTCGCGCACAATGTCGTGGGCCAGCCCGTGCAGTGTGCGGACACGATAGCCGACGTAGGGCAGCAGGCCGCGCTGCGTCTGCACGATGTCGGCGATGCGGGCCTTGAAGCTGTTGACCGCCGAGTTGGCGAAGGTCACGATCAGCACTTCCTGCTCATCGACCAGACCGCCCTCGGTCAGCCGTTCGACGAGGCGCGCCGCCAGATGGGACAGCGTGAAGGTCTTGCCGCTGCCCGGCACGGCAGAGACGCCCAGCTTGCCGCCGCGATAGTTCAGCATGTCGTACTGGCCCGAACGGAATAAGGGATTGAGGGCGGGACTCATGCGGCCTCCTGGTCAGGATTCTCATCGGGCTGTTCGGGATTATAGCGGCGCAGCACCTGCTGAAAGACGCGCAGCAGCGGCCCGCGCTGCTCAAAGCCTTCCTCGCCAAGTGAGGTGATGCCCAGGAAGATCTGGCGGCGGCAGCGGCGCGCCAGGCCCATCACGATCTTGTGCAACAGTTCGGTCTGCGCCTCGGTTTCCATGTCGTCTGTCCAGACCAGATCGGCGGGGAAATTACGGCGCAGCACGTAGGGATGGGTGAGCGGCTGCTCAAGCCGATCCCACCACGAACTGCTGCCCACGTCCACCCAGAACTGGTAATCGACAAAGCGGTTACGCAGCAGGAAGGTGAAAGCAGGCGCCAGGAACACGGCGTCACTATCCTCGTCGCGCCAGCTCTGGGCGTGCAGCCCGGCGAAAAGGCGCTGGTTGATGAGGGACAGATACTCCTGCCCGGCCTCGTTCCAGTTTTGCGTCTCGCTGGCATACAGCGTTTGCCGGAAGCGCTGTGCCGACTCGATCACCTGGGCGGCAATACGGCCTGCTTCCAGGTTGTCGTGGAAGCCGTAGCCCGGTTGCGACAGGACTTCGCCAAACAGCCGCCGCAGGAAGTGATCGAGCGGCATGGTTCCGGCCTGCGGCTGATAGTTCGCCAACCACAGGCGCAGGTCTTCATAGCGCTCGCCCGCCAGGTACGAAATTCGCTGCTGCATCTCGCTGTTGATGGCGGCGAACGAAGATAACTGGTTGCTGCCCGGACGGTAGACGATGCTTGCCAGCAGCCGGGCGCGCACCGGGTCAAGGCCGCGCACGACCTGCGAGAGCGCATCGGCCACGTCGCTGACGGGCAGCGGATCCGTCCAGCCAGGGTGAGCCAGCGCCGTCAGCGTCAGCAGGGCGCGTGTCACGGGTTCATCGTACAGGGCGCGCGACGGACGGTGCGACAGCGTGGGGATGTCGGCTTCGCGCAGGCGATGGGTCAGGCCGAAGCGCAGCGAATCGCTCAGGTAGGGGGCCAGCACGACGATCTCACGCGGCTCCACGCCCCGGTTCACCAGATCGATGATCTGGTCGGCGATCCAGTCGATCATCTGCGGGTAGTAGTGGTGAAACTCGAACTTGAAGGCGGTCAGTGGATCGGCCTGTGGTTCGGGCTTCCGCTCGGCTTCCGTCGGCGGGATGAAGGCCGGGCCGAGGCTGCGCTCAAACTCCTTCGCCAGCGAGACGAGCGCAGGCGAAGACACTTTCGGTTGATCAAAGACGATCCGGGTGTCGCATAGTTCCGAGAGGCTGTAGGCGTGTTCGGGGTCTGCGCCCAGGAAGATACGGTAGCCGCCGTCGGTGTCGTACAGGAGCAGTGCCCCGGTCAGGCGCGGCATCAGCCAGCGGATGAAGTCGTGCGAGGCCGGGTTGTCTTCCTCGACGCTTTCCGCGATCAGGTAGTGATAGCGCCCCAACGAATACTGGACAAAACGCGGGTTGTCGCGCAGCAGCAGGTTAAACGCCTCGACGATCAGCGAGTAGTCGAGCAGGGTGTGTTCCAGGCAGTAGGCTCGGAACTCGCGCGCCAGATCGATAGCCGATTCGTAGACTGGCGGACGGCTGGAATGGCGCTCCCCCCAGGCGTTGACCAGGCGCTGCGCCACTTCGTCCAGCGGGAAGCGCAGCATAGCGGCTTTGTTCAGGTTGTCGATGACCTGCGAGATGATGCGCGGCGGCGAGACGTTCACCGCATCGAAGTGCCCGGCGCGGATTTTGTCGTTGGCAAGGCGCGCCATAAAATACTGCGCCGTCTCGATGTTCAGGAAGGTCGGCTCCTTGCCCGGATCGGCAAAGCCCATCGGCGCGGCCACAATCGGCCAGTACGTTTCGATGGCCCGGCGCGCGATCCCCGCCACCGTGAGGATGTCCACCCTGCCGCCCGCCACCGGGGAATTGTGCACCGCCAGTTCGTAAGGTCGGCCCAGCGTGACCTGCGGTACGAGGATCAAAATGCGATCCGGCGCGATACCCGCCGCAAGCAGTCGGCGCAGATAATCCGTCGCATAGGTGGTCTTGCCACTGCCAGCCGGACCCTCCAAAAAGATCTTCTGGGTGAGCGTGGGTTCAGATGCCATTTTGCCTCTTGTGGCACTCGGACAAGTGTTCTAGTATTTTACCCTGTTTGTGGCAAGGGCACAACAAAAATAGAGGAGTACTTATCTGTAATTTTGCGCCGTGTAGTGCGCAATCTGGAACAGCACGATCCCGGCGGCGACAGCGGCATTCAGCGAGTCGAAGTTGTTCGCCATCGGGATGCGCACCCGCAGATCGTAGACTTTGCGTGTCACGCGGCGCGCGCCCTCGTGCTCGTTGCCGATGACAATCGCCGAACGGCGCGCCCAACGCTCGGTAAAGACGTTGCCTTCACCGTTCGCGTCCAGCCCGTAAACCCAGAAGTCGTGATCCTTCAAACGCTGCAAGTCCTGGGCCAGCGAGGAGGATTTGATGATCGGGATGTGGAAGATCGCGCCCGCCGAAGCTCGAAAGACCTGATCGTTGATCAGGCTGCCGCCCCGTCCACTAAGCATGACCGCCGATGCGCCCGCGCCCACCGCCGTTCGGATGATGATGCCGACGTTGCCCGCGTGCTGCAACTGGTCGAGCACGACCACGACGAGCGGGTTGACCTGTGCATTGGCTGCCAGGAAGTCGCTCAGTTCGGTGTAGGCCACCGGGCTGGTAATGGCTACCACGTCCTGATGCTCGCCTGTTCCGGCCAGCACATTGAGCTTGGAGAGTTCCACGAAGTCGAAGCGAACCTTGTTGGCCTGGGCCAGCGCCTTCAGTTCCGCAATGTAGGGCCGCTTGCTGCTGGCCGAGAAGTAGATGCGGTTGATCGGATGCCCGGCCCGCAGCGCCTCGGAGACCGCGTTGTAGCCAAAGATCACGTCTTTTTTCATAGCCTGTTCACTATTTGCAGCCAGCACGCCGCACCATAAACAGGCGGATCGGCGTGCTCAAACGTGGATGCTGGTACTGGGTGATTTCTTGCCACTGGAACGCGCTGCCAAGCTCATCAAAGAACACGGGAGGTGCGTTGCCGCCCAGATTGACCAGCGCCACGTCACACGCCTCCAGCTCCGCAGCCAGTTGGGCAGCCATTTCAGACTTTGTAGCGAACTGCTTGAAACAATGAAGCGGACGATCCAGGTAGAGATAAAGCAGTGGGCAAAGCTGCCAGTTGGCGTAAAGCCGGGGCAGCGTCGCCATGTTCAGAAAGCGGGCCAGATCGATGGTGGCTTCATCCGCTGTGATCGATCCGCTCTGGTACTCATAGTGGTTGGGCGGAGACAGCGGCAATTCCAGCGGTGCGGCTATCACGGCCCGATCCGCCGGCAAAGCAAAGGTTGCCAGCCAGACAAAGCCCGCCGCAACCACGACAAAGCGCGATAGCCTTCGCACAGGCTGCACGTTCCACAGGTAGACAGCGAAGCCACTTACCAGAATGCACAGCGGGACTGCGGCTGGCACGAAATAACGCGCCGTCGGCAACCCCGACAGGAAGATCACGGCTGCGGTAGCGATCAAAAGCAAAGCCATCAGGAAGAGCGTGTGTCGAAGGCATATCCCATTCCTGCACCAGCGCAGCAGTCCAACGAACAGGCCAAGCGCCGCGACTACCAGCAGGCCGGAGCCGACAAAATCCGTGACCAGCGGCATCACATTCGCCAGATAGCGGCCCGCGCCAGCCAATCCCGTCGTCGACTCGGTGCGCACGGTGGTCGTGTTGACCAGCGCGAACGGCTTGCCGCTGTCACGCGCAAGATACGCCGGAACGAGCACGGGGAGCCACAGGGCGACGACCACGAACGCAGCCACGATCAGCGAGGGAAGGTAGCGCCTCAGCCAGCAGCGTACTTGAGGCGCAAGTGCGCCGCGCTGCCAGTGGAAGTAGATCAGCGCGACGGCGACGGGCAGCAGCGGAACGAGTACCATCGTCAGCTTCGCCATCGTGGTCAGGGCGATCAGCACTCCAAGCCGCGCGCCTTCATGGTACGAGGGACGGCGGGCGAAGACCAGGCTGCGCCACGCGGCCAGCACCGCCCAGCCCGATACAAACGGATCGGCCAGCGCCATCCGCTCGAAGAACAGCGACAGAGGCAGCAGCACGTATAAGGTGAGCGCCACCAGGCCAGCCGCATGGCCGTAGAGCATCCGGGCCACGAGATACAGGCCCGCGCCCGTGATCAGCGAGAACAGGGCCATCGACAGGCGCGATGCAGCCAGGACGGTGGATCGAGGCCCCTGGAACAGCCCCAACCAGAAGTACACAAGGAACTTCCCCTCCGAGAACTGTCCTGGATTCTGCTGGAAGCTCCACACAATGGCAGCCCGCTGGAGGTGGTAGCCCTCATCCACGAAGGCTTCCTGAGCGGTGATGTTGGCCGAACGCAGCACAAATTGGAGGAAAAGCAGCGCAACCACCAGGGCGAGGTGGCGAGATGCGCTTCTTGTGCCGGACAATGGCGACGCTTCAAACCAGGCCATCGGCAGCACCGGGGCGGATAAACTGGGCCAGGAACATCTCGGTAAAAGCCCGCTTGCCCTCGGCCAGCCGCTGTGAGGTCGGGAAGTGCATATCGGGGAAGTCGTGCAGGTCTTCTTCTACACGGCTCAGTGCCAGCGCCGCGAATTGCGTCCCGGAACTGGTCGAAAGACGCCGCGCAATGCCCGTTGCGCCGATCTTGTCCAGCTTGTCCGCGTCGTGGATCAGGCGGGTGTACGGGTTGAGCGGACTGGACTTCTTGGCGATGACGTTGGTCAGGAGCGTGACAATCTGCCGGTTGAAGTGGGTGTGCAGTTGTTCGCGGGCCACGTCCGCGCCGATTTGCTCATGGCTGCCGCCGTTGTGCAGTTCGTCCAGCTTGCCGACGTCGTGGAACATGCCGAGCAGAAAGGCGTGGGCAGGCTCGATACCCGCTTCGGGGGCAAGCGCCAGCGCCGTGCCCGTCACGCGGAGCGTATGCGCCCACAGATGCGGCCAGCCCGCGAAAGGTTCCAGGTAGCCGCGTGCAAAGTCCATCATCTGCTGGCAGAACTCGTCGGGCACAGTCAGCGGCAGCCATTCCTGGCGCATCTGGTTGATGAACTGCTGCGCGCCGGGATCGTCGCCCAGGCGCAGGGCCCAATCGTCGGCGGAAAAGAGCGGCTGAGTCACCCCGGCGGTCAATCCGTCAAGCAGGTGAAGCAATTCAGCTGAGGCAAGGACAGGTACGTATTTCAAGGGCAGCCTCTGGTTCAGGATCAAAAGAGCGAGAGTTGGGTCAGATCGGTATACGACGGCGGCTTTTCGAGTTCGTCCCAGGGCAGCGGCGGCAGATTGAGCGCTGGCAACGCGCTGACGCGGCGATACAGTTCACGGGCAATAAATGGCGACAGGTCCTCAACCGGGCAGTGGGCGAAGAAGTAGACGCGCCGCCCCTCCTGCAACCAGGCTGCAACGCGGGGAACCCACTCGGTCAGATACGGCTCGTTTTCGTCCATCACCGGGCTGCCAATGTAGCGCACCACCACACTTGGCTGCAAGGCTTCCGCGACGAGCGGTACGTCGGGCTTGCGCTCCTTCGCGGTGGCAGCGTCCGGGGAGTCGCTCCCGTGTGCAGGCCGCACGTCGAACACCACCCGCGAAACGCCCGCTGCCCGCAGCGCCTCGTTCAGTTTTGCGCCGTTCTCATCGGTAAACCAGTCGGGGTGGCGGATTTCAACGGCGTACTCCAGGTCTTTGGGCAGGCTGTCCAGGTAATCTTGCAGGGTACGTAAGCGCGAAGGCCCAAAGGTGGGCGGCAGTTGCAGCATGAGCGGCCCCAGGCGCGGCCCTAATATTCGCATGACGCCGATAAAGTGCGCCGTCTGCGGCCCCACCGCCTTAAGCTGCGCCGTATGGCTGATCGTCCGGGGAAATTTCGGGCAAAAGCGGAAGGAGTCCGGCGTGTCGCTGGCCCAGCGCTGCACCACCGGGAGCGTCGGCACGGCGTAGAAAGTCGTGTTGCCTTCCACTGCCGTCAAGCGTCTGGAGTAAGCCTGTAAGCGTTCGTCTTTGGGTAGGCCCGGCGGGAAAAAACTATCTGCCCAACCATCGTAAGCCCACACGGCGCACCCGACGTACAGCATCCGCAACGGTTCCCCACCATCCTCCGGTCACTGTGACTCATTCTATCGTATTCCGTATCGAAGTTGAACGGTGTGACAGGGGTTGGGATCGGAGCCGGGCGAAAACGCTCGCCCGAACTGCGCCCAAAGACAGGATCAGGATAGCTCGGTCTGCGCTTTCTTCGCCATCCAGATCGTCTGATTCAACTCATTGGCCCCGGCAGTCATCCTTTCTCGTTCACGTCATTCACGGTTCAGCAGCACGGTGGAGGCTGTCGGCATGGCTAAAGCTGCGTAGTATCCGCCGAAGAGACACGCCCGGCAAAACACCTTTCCATCGCGGAGAATCTCCCGGCCATTGATGATTTCCTCGCCGCAGGTATCGCAGACGGCCCTCAGACCGGCCTGGCTCACAATGGCTTCGATGGAGGTCGTCAGTGCCACCCGCTGCACAGTGAACAAATCGCGGAACGACATACGCTGATAGCCCAACAACTGCGCTTCCCACCGATTGCGCGCTTCCGGCGCGAATGACCTGGAAAGCGCGCGCGCGCCGGGATGGGGCACAATTCGCACCGATTGACCGCAATCGGTATCGACGAACGTGGCGGCCACCTTGCCATAGTCTTCAATGCGCAGCGTTCGGTGTCCCACCCAACAGCCCGTTGCCACCGATACCCCATCGGCAAAGCAGCCGTCCGTCTCGATGATAGTCAGCAATCGCTTACCGGTTTGCGGCAAGTCCAGACCCAGCTCGCGCCCGGCCAGCAGGCCCATTCGCACACCCAGGACCTGGCGCGGGCACAGGTGATGGTGCAGAGCGGCAGATTGCCCTAGCAATTCGTCCGGTGTCGGCATGTTGAAACTCCTTCCCAACAAAAAAGCTGTCTCGTCATGGAGACAGCTCGTATCGGCCCATCGGGGCATTGAGACTCGTCTCCTTTCCAAGCACGAGGAGGTCGCGCTGTTTCCGGCGCGGCCCACGAGACGTATTCTGTACGTCTCCCTCCCATCTCAGGAGGCACGGCCTGTTCATCATGGGCAAAAGCCGTTAGATGAAGAGGCTCGGAGA
The DNA here is from genome assembly GCA_021325095.1 of Chloroflexota bacterium. Taxonomy (GTDB): domain Bacteria; phylum Chloroflexota; class Anaerolineae; order Aggregatilineales; family UBA2796; genus JAJPHV01. The sequence goes on from JAJPHV010000088.1 coordinate 22,537, forward strand.
TGTGCACGGCTGACCGTGCTTATTCATTTCTGAGGTGCAGTATCCACTATCCTTTTCGTATGCTGCCTGAGCAAGCCGGGCGGCAGCCGACTGCTCAGAGAGTGCTGCCGGTGGAACTCGCAGATAGAGCAGAGCGTGCTGTCAGCACTGCTCACAAGCCGAATGCCGATCAAGGCTGCGCAGGCAACGACTGGCATCGACGTGGATCGGCGACCAATCCAGCGAGGCCAGATGCTGCGCAATCGAGGGCAAATTCATCGACTCACCTCGCGGCTCCGAGGCATGGCAGCGGCGCTATCTGTGCTGAGTCTACTGCGCTTCATACCAGGTCAACAGGTAGAATAATAACGATCCGCGTGTGATAAATGTAATCCTGAATGGGGCAGGGGCTTCAGCGTATAGAACACCGGAGACATTCCTTAGCCAGACCACGAGCCTTCGAGCGTATTGGTATGCAGCAGCCAACGTGGGGGAACCGAAGGCGCTGGCCGATCTGGCAACACAGCCGTCGCAAAGGCCAGCGCTGCGCGATATGCCGTCGGGCGAGCGGGCGCGGCAGCGCGGTTGCCACCGGCAATGCCGGGGACGCTGGCATCCCCTGTGAGATGCCAGCGTGTGCAGTAACCTCTGGGCGCATGGCGTATCGTGGGCGTCCATTCCGCCCGACGTCTTTCAAGCTCTGCATCGCTGACCAGCAGGTTTAGCTGCCGCCTGGCAACACTCAACTCGATCACGTCGCCGTTCCGCACCAGGCCGAGCGGGCCACCGATAGCTGATTCCGGCGAAACGTGGAGAACCACCGTGCCGAACGCGGTGCCGCTCATCCGGGCGTCGGAGATGCGCACCATGTCCTTGACGCCTGCCAGCTTCCTGGGGATAGGCAGATAGCCCGCCTCCGGCATCCCCGGCGCGCCCACTGGCCCGGCGTTTTGCAGGACGAGGATGTCGTCGGGCTGCACGTCCAGATCGGGATCGTCGATACGCTGCGCCAGGTCGTCGAGCGAAGTAAAAACGACGGCCCGGCCCTTGACCTCCAGCAGATGCGGGCTGGCCGCCGAGCGCTTCAAAATTGCGCCGTCAGGCGCGAGGTTGCCTTTCAGCACGACCAGCGCGCCCGCCGCTTGCAGTGGGTGATCGGCGGGATGGATGACTGCCTGCCACTCCGGAAACCGGTAAGGCTTGTTCAACAACTGCCCAAGCGTTTCCCCGGTCACCGTCAGCGTATCCAGATGCAGGTAGCGTTTCAACTCTTGCAGCACGACGGGCATTCCACCTGCACGATGGAAATCTTCCATATAGAAGTCGCCCGTTGGCTTCAGGTCAACCAGGACAGGCGTCTCGTCGCTCAATGCATCCAGTCTATCAAGGCCCAGCCGCAAGCCCAGTCGCCCCGCAATGGCCGTCAGGTGGATGATGCCGTTGGTCGAGCCGCCAATCGCCAGCAACACCCGCAGCGCATTTTCAAAGGCATGTTCGGTCATGACTCGATCTGGCGTCAGCGCAGACCGGGCCAGATCGACGGCCACCTTGCCGGACGCCTCGCCATGCCGCAGCCGATCCGCATGGACCGCCGGGATCGCCGCGCCGCCGGGCAGCATCATGCCCAGGGCCTCGACCAGGCAGGCCATTGTGCTGGCTGTACCCATCACGGCACATGTCCCGGCGGTTGTCGCAAGCTGGCCTTCGACCTCATCCACGGCGGATCGGTCAATTTCGCCCCGGCGATATTTGGCCCAGAAGCGCCGGCAGTCAGTGCACGCGCCAAGCCGCTCTCCCTGGAAACTGCCGGTCATCATTGGCCCGGCGGCGAGCGCGATGGCTGGCACGCCCGCACTGGCCGCACCCATCAGCAGCGCCGGGAGTGTCTTGTCGCAGCCGCCCATCAACACGGCAGCATCGATGGGCTGGGCACGCAGCATGACCTCGACATCCATCGACATCAGGTTGCGCAGCATCATACTGGTCGGGTTCAGGAAGACTTCGCCCAGTGAGATGGTCGGGAATTCCAACGGCAGCCCACCGGCCTGCCAGACACCGCGCTTGACGGCTTCCACCAGTTCGCGGAACCCCCGATGGCAGTTATTGAATTCGCTGTAGGTGTTGACGATGCCGATAATGGGTTTGCCTAACGCCTCGTGGCTGAAGCCCATTGATTGAGCGAATGAGCGCCGCAGAAACAAAGCGAATTCCCTATCGCCGTACTGCGTCAGCCGGTTGGCAAGGCCCTGTGGTTTCAGTTCGCTTGACATCGCGTTACCTATCTGGATGCAGGCTTTGACGTATCGGCGTGATTGTACCAGCCCGGAGATTTTACGGATTCGAGTCACCCTGGAACGTGATCCGGTATCCGCCGCTTTCCAGCACAGCGGTGACTTCGGCGCGCGTTGGCATGGCGCGGCCTGTGCCCAGTTTCTGAACCTTCGCGCCGCCCGTCGCGTTGGCAAGGATGGCCGCCTCGCGCAGCGACAGCCCGCGCAGTGCCCCAACCATGAACGCCGCGTTGAAGCTGTCTCCGGCTCCCACCAGATCGCGCACCTTCACAGGGAAAGCGGGCACCTCAAAGCGTTCCGTTGTCGTCATCACCATGCAGCCCTGTGCACCTCGCTTGATGACCAGCAGTTGCGTTCCGGACTCCAGCAGAAAGGCGTAGGCGGCTGGCCCGGTCAGCCCCTCGGCGATGAGGGGCACTTCGTCCTCGGTGGTCATCAGGGCGTAGACGTGCTGACGAATGCGCGCTCGATCCGTGTCTGAGACATGAATGACGCTGGGGCCAACGTCGCACCAGATGGGCTTGCCCGATGAAAAGGCGTGTTCGACCAGCGGGCGCAGACTCTCCTCCGAGAGCGTGAAGCCCTGCATAAACAGCGCATCGCCCTGCTCGATCAGCCGCCGCGCTGTGTCGCTCACCGGCAGCGGATCGCCCTCGCCGCCATGCCAGACATAGCTGAACTTCCCGGCGTCCGGCTCGAACAGCACAGCTACTACCGTCGTCGGCGTTCCGGGTGCAATCACCACACCTTCCACGTCGATCCCTTCGGCAGCCAGTACATCCCGGACGTAGTGTCCGTATAGATCGTTGCCCACTGCGCCCAAAGCGACCATTTCCGCGCCCAGCCGTGCCCCGGCGATCAGGAAGTTGCCCGTCGCGCCCGGCTCAATCGTGTGCCAGGGGATACGCTGCGACTGCCCCGATTCGATGGGCAGGGTGACAGGCATCACCAGATCGACGGTCAGGTCGCCAATCGTCACGATCCGGCAGGACATAGCGGCTAGGCCTCGTAGGTTTGAAGGCGCTGGCCGGGGATACGCTGCTGCAAACGCGCCATCCGCGAACGCACCTCGGCGATGATCTGGCGTTTGTCGAGCGTCAACAGGTTCCGTCCGCGCATGAGCAGCTTGCCGTTGCAAATCACGGTATCCACGTCGGCGGCCTGGGCGCTGTACAGCACGTTGGCAGTCACGTTCAACACCGGCTGCATGTGCGGGCTGTCGGTGCGGATCAGGATCAGGTCGGCCAGTTTGCCGGGCGCAAGATCGCCCAGGTCGGGCAGGTGCAGCACGCGCGCGCCATCGTTGCAGGCCATCGTGAGCGCATCGGCAATGGTCAGCACCTCAGCGTTCCGGTTTTCGTGTTTTTGCAGCATGGCCGCCAGCCGGGTCTGTTCCAGGATGTCCAGGGTATTGTTGCTGACCACGCCGTCACTGCCGATCCCGACAGGAATCCCCGCCTCGCGCATCTTGAGGACGGGCGCGATCCCGGCAGCCAGTTTTAGGAAGGTCTTGGGGCAGTGCGCCACACCTGCTCCGGCCCGTGCCATCAACGCAATGTCGCCGTCGGTGGGATGGGCGGCATGGGCGATGATCGTCGGCACTTCAAAGACGCCCGCATCGCGCAGCACTTCAAACGGGGTGCGGCCCGTTTTGGTGAGGCTGATCTGCACCTGTTCGCGCGTCTCGGACACGTGCGTATGGATGCCCACGTTCAGCTTCCTGGCCCAATCAGCGGACAGGCGCAGGAAGGCTTCATCGCAGGTATAGGGCGAGTGCGGAGCCAGCCAGGTCGTGATCCGCCCGTCGGCGCCGCCCTGCCAACGTTCCACAAACTCCGTCGTCTCGCGCAGCTTGTTCTCCGGGCGTTCCACGCCCGCGCTGAACACAGCCCAGCCCAGATTGGCACGTGTTCCGGCCTGCTCGACGGCCCGCGCCACTTCGTCCATGAAGAAATAATGATCGGCTACCGTCGTCACACCCGCCTCGATCATCTCCGCCAGGCCGAGCAGCGCGCCCCAATACACGTCTTCCGCCGTCAGGTTCGACTCGAGCGGCCAGATCACCTCGTTGAACCAGCGCTCTATCGATACGTCCTCGCCCGCGCCGCGAAACAACACCATCGCGTTGTGGCAGTGGGCATTGATCAGCCCCGGCATGGCGATCATCTCCGAGGCGTCGATCACTTCCTTCGCACGCCCGGCGTCGATCTGCCCGGTGGGCAACACAGCGTCGATCCGGTTGCCCTGGATGGCGATGTCGTGGCCGTGCCGCACCGTCACTGCGCCCGGCGCGGTGCTGATCACGTCCGCATTTTTGATGAGCAGGTCAAGCATGATGTCGGCTTCTCCCTTTGCTGAGTTCGTAAAGCGCTCTGGCGGTCTTGTCAAAATCGTATTCAGGATTGGCCCGGCGCAGCGTATCGGCAATGTCCGGTGGGATAGCCCCTGCCCCTTTCCACGCACCCGCAATGGCACAGGCCATCGCCCCGACGGTATCCGCGTCGCCGGACAGCGCCGCTGCGTAGATGGCTGCCTGGCGCGGATCGCCCTGGGCCATCGCCAGCACGCCGAAAGCCGCGCCGACACTTTCCGGGATAGACAGCGAACAGCCCACCACGTCGTAAATCTCCTGAAGGCGCTGGCGTTCGTCGCCGGGGCCGCGTCCAATATCGACGGCCATCTGGATGCGGCGCGACACGGACGGCCCCAGCCAGGGTCGGCCCCGCTCACGGCCCTGGTCAGCGGCCTGGCAGCCCGCCGCGATGATCTCGTCCAGTGTTGCACCGCCAAGTGCGACGGCCACCGCCCCGGCCACCGCCGCCGCACCGCTGAAACCGACATCCGTATTGTGGGTCGGGATGGCGCTCAGGCAGGCGTCCTGGATCGCGCCTTCCAGATCGCCGGGGTGGATCAGCCCGACGACGGACACCCGCATGGCGGAGCCATTCGTATCGCCCCACAGTCCCGTCGTGTGCGGGTCTTGGCCCTTCTTGAGCGCCTGCACGCCGCGCCGCGTGCTCGGCCCGACAAAAGGTGCAGTGTCGCCGCCGATCCGGTCATACCAGCGCACGATGGCCTCCGCGGCTCCCCGCACGGTAACGCGGCCCTCGGCAATGATCGATTCGGCCAGCGCGAACGCCTGCTCGGTATCGTCCGTGATGCGCCCCGCCGGGAAGCCATGATGCACCGGATGATCGGCTGGCCCCGGCAGAAAGGTGGTGATCCAGCCGTAAACCTGCCAGGTCTGGTCGGGGCGAAAATAGGCGGGCATCGCCCAGGCATCGCCAAGCGCCTGCCCAAGCAGCCCACCGAGGATGTGATCGTATAAGTCCAATGGTGGCTCCTGTTGACCTCACCCCGCTAACGAAACCACAGAAATGTCTCAATGTATACCTGAATATTCATTCGGCACACAGCAATTAAGGCAGTAGCTCGAAATAATCTGCGTGGTTTGGCCGGATTATGGAGAAATCACGACGATCAAAGGTGCAGATGCCATTGATGCTCAGACGTTCAGCCAGTGCCGTCAAGCAACAGTCTACAAAATCCAATTCTGCATCGCGGTATTTGTCCATCAGTGCAATGGCTCGTGCGAAGTCGGCAACGGTCAGCGGCACAAACTGAGGCAAACCCGCAATCAGCAAATTGGAGAATTGAACAGCCGCCGCGATTCCCCCTAACCGCTGGAGATTGTAAATCCCCTCAGCGAGAACAACGTCAGGGATGAGTAAGCCTGCTTCATGTTCTGTGGCGAACCTTTTCGCTTTAATGTGATTGCGATCACGTGGGTATCCTAACGCGACGAGATAGCTGGCATCGACGAGCAAATCAGGCATCCGATCCACCTGTATTTTGCGTGTGCTTCCACTTTTCGTCGAGGTGTCGCTTGAAAAGCTCACGACTGTGTGCAGAGGCATCAGGATCATCGATCCAGTCGATGTCTGCTGTTTCCATCCCTGCCGCGACATTCAACGCCCAGTTACCGCCAGATGTTGGCAGGTAGTTACTGAGCAGTTCTGCAAACAGTTCGTCTAAAGAACGCCCGCGCTGGCTTGCCAACAGTTCGAGGCGTTCCACCAGATCGGCGGGCAGGGTTATCGTTCGGTGGTTCACTATCAACCTCCATACTTATCTTCCCATCTGAGCCGGGCATCGTGAGACAACATTATACCTTTTCCGGCTTTGCCATCTCCACCGCGTTGATCTCGGCTTCGAGGCCCACTGCGCGGTCATGGAAGGCGTCCAACTGCGCCTGCTGCTCTTTGTAACGGCGGGCCAGCGTTTGCAACTGGCTGAACACGGGCGAGAGGATTTGTTTGCCGTATTGCAACAGCCGGTTGCGTTCCCGCGTGGTCAGCGACACGAGCGACTGCTTGTAGCTGTCCTCTAGCTCATCGATGCTTTGGGCAAGCTGCTTGCGCGCATCGTTGACGGCCTTGCGCCAGAACCAGTAGGCCGCGCCGCTGCCCAAGACCATGATCGGCGCGCCGACGGCAAAGCCCAACGCCGCCAGTGGATAGATGTGGAGCGCGCCGGGCGTCAGGATGCCCAGGATGGCCGCGATGGCGCCGCCCAGGCCGCTGGCCGCACTGTAGGCGAAGTTGCGGACGTTTTGCTCAAAATTCGTCTGCAAGCCTTCGATCACCGTATTATCGGTGTAGCCCTTCATCTCCACGTCGGCCATCGTCTGGGCCGCTTGCAGCGCCGCCCGTTGATCGGCGTAAGCTGCTGCGTCCATGTTGGCTGCCTCTTCGCGCAGCAGCGCCTCCATCTTGTTCAGGCGCTCGATCACGCTGCGCCAGTAAGCGCGCCCTCCATCCACAATGGCGTTGGCGTAGTGTTCGGAAATGCTGCCGATCTGATCCAGCGCTTTGCCGATCACGTCGGCGTCGAATTCCTTACGCAGCGCTTCTTTATCGATCTTGCCGCGCACGGCCCGTATGACGTTCATATGCTTGCTGATGTAGTCCTCGCCCCGGCGCTGCACTCCGGTAAAGACGGTATGCATCTCCTTGAGCGTGGAGTCAAGCTGCCTGTCCAGCCCCGCGGCCTGCTGTTCCATCTCCCGCTGCAAGTTCTCGGCGGCGTCGGTGTCATTGCCGATCAGTGCCAGTTTGTTCTGGATCGACTGGCGATACTTGGCGTGGATCGTTCGCAGCAGATCGAGTTGGGTCAGCAGCTTTTGCTTGGCGGGCGGCACTTGCTCGAAGGTCTGGCGCAGGTAGGCCCGCACTGCGTCCATGCCATAGTCGGCTTTGCCGCCGCCCACCAACCCGGAGAGCAGACCGCCGGATTTATCACCCTGCAAGGCGCGCTTGGCCGAGACCATGAAGATCGGCGGGCGCAGGTCGAGCAGTTCGTCAATCTGCTGCTGCACGAAATCCTTGACCTGCTTCTGCTCGTTGTCGTTCAGCAGGTCGGACTGGTTGACGACGACGATAATCTTCTTGCCGTAATTCTTCGCCAGTTCGAGGTACATGCGCTCTGTTTCGGCGAAGGCGCGCTTGGCCGAAATGACGAAGATCACCAGGTCGCTGCGGTGCAAGAATGCTTTGGCTGTCTGCTCATGTTTCTGGAAGACAGAGCCAGTGCCCGGCGTATCGACGATGACCACGCCCGGCCCACCTGTGTTGGGATGGCCCCATTCGCGGATCGTGCCGTCGCGCTCTTTTGGTTTGTGCGTCATGACGGGCGCAAAGCGCACCAACTCGATCATGTCCGTCGTCGGCGTGATGCCCATCGGCAGCACCGGATCGCCAAGCAGCGCATTGACAAAGGTGGACTTGCCAGAGTTGAACTCGCCGATGATCACGACCATCAGGAACATTTCGCGCAGATCGGAGGCGGTGTCCAGCAGCCGCTGCTTGTCGCTTGCGCCTTCCGGCCCCATCCCCCCGATGTACTCGGCCAGGTCGTACAGCAAGCGCACCTCGCGCTCGCGCAAATCCGCGATTGGCCCTTCCAATACCATTCCACTCGTACTATCGTCTGCCATTCTGACTCCTGATTCTCAGACCGATGGCAGGATCAAGCGAAGATCGCCGCCACGTCTATTGTCTCGCCGGGGAACACTGCCGGAGTGAAGGTCGCGCCTGGCCCGTAAACACCCTTTTGCACGAATTTGCCGTTTTCGAGTTGCCAGACCTCGATGTACTTTGCGACGGCATCAAGCATCCAGTATTCACGGACGCCGTGCTTTTCATAAAGGCGGAACTTATCCGTCTTGTCGCGCAGCGCGGTTGACGGCGAAAAAACCTCGACCACCAGATCGGGTGCACCGATCAGATATTTTTCGCCTATCGTGCATTTGCTGTTGGGCGCGATCCATATTACATCTGGCTGAGGGATGTTCTCATCATCGAGATAGACGCTCAATGGCGCAATGTAGACCGTGCCGCCATGCTTTTGAGACAGCAGTTCAAGCAAGAACCCAACCCTGAAAACAACACGTTGATGGACAGGGATTGGGGATGGACTCATAATGACCTCGCTGTGAATGAGTTCAATGAACTGGTTGGATTCCGGCATTTCCAGGAATTCCTTTGCGGTCATGCGCGTTTGAACAGCCATCGCTTACTCCCTCAACTCGCCCAGTTCCTTTTCGAGGGCCACGAGTGCCTGCTGGTGGCCTTCGAGTTCGACCTTCAGTTGATCAATTTGCGAGATTTGCGTCTCGACCAGCCGCATAAACGGCGCCACGGCGTCGTTGCGCATCTGGGCGCCAAAGGCAACCTGCTGTTGCGCCGCACGCTCCAACGCCTGCTCCAGCTCCGTCTTGATGGCGATCAGCCGCTGTGCATAGGCACGTTCCATCAATGCGCCACGCACAGGGAGCAGCAGCAGCCCGCCCAGGCCAAGCACGACGAACGCCACCAGCAGCAGTGCCCATGAGCCATTTTGCGATCCACTGGCAGCCAGGGCTGCGATCACCGCGCCGATCAGCAAGATCACTTCGTAAGCCCCAAGCACCAGCAGGGTATTTCGCACGGCCTGATCGATCCGTTTGAACTCGATGCTGCGCGCCTCGTCCAGCTTTGCCATCAGGCCGTCGCGCGCGCTGCGCAGAATCGTCCGATCATAGGTGGTCGGGGCCACCAGCTTGCCGATCACCTTCTGCTGCAACCCGGCGGGCAGTTGCTCGATTTCGCGTCGAGTGTAGCCGATCAGATCATCGACATCTTTCACGTCCCGTCCTTCCAGGCGCGGGCCGAGGCGGTCAATGATGGCCGGAATCTGATCCAGCGGTTCGTTGACCTTGCGCGTCTGAAAAGCGCTATAGGCGGGTGTTTTCGCGCCGAAGCGCCGTATGAGGCGCGCCAGGCCCATCAATTCAGTCACGCCGCCGAGGGCCAGCGCGCCTGCCCGTGAGAGTTCAAATACGTCCCGGATCGCCTCGCGGCCTCGCCGTGTCGCCTCGGCAAAGGTTTCGTCCAGTTCGGCAATGGTCTGCCGCACGGTGGCCTGCTGCTCGCGCAGCCCGGCCTCGATCTGGTTTTTTACGTTTTGCGACGAGCGGCGGTAATCGGCCAGGGCGTTTTGCTGGTCGCGCACCAGGGCGCTGGCGACTGTCGTCACGTTGCGGGCGATCTGTAGCGGCGTTTCCAGCTTTTGCCGCACCCGCGCCGTGTCGCCAAGCGCCTCCTTGATGAACTGCTCTACGTGGGCGAAACCACTGGCCTGCCAGAGTTCCTCGTTGCGCGGCTGCGACTGCTGCGCTTCCATGGCTTGCCGCGCCGAGAGCATCCAGATTTCGGGGACAAAACCCAGGCTGACTTTGCTGCGATCCGCCACGAACGTTTTGAGCGTTTCGCGTTCTTCCAGTTCCAGCGTGTCGATCTGGTTGATAACGACGATCACGCGCTTGCCATACGAACGCAGCGATTGAAGGTATTCGACGTTGCTGGCAGACATGGCCTGGGTTGCCATCATGACCAGCAGCACGATGTCAGCGCGGTGCAAAAAGCGGCGCGTGCGTTCGTCATGGGCTTTGAAGACCGATTCCAGGCCGGGCGTATCGACCAGGCTGACCTGTTCGAGCAAGCCCACCGGATAAAAGAGCGTTTCCACGTCACCCGCTTGTGAGCGCTGCACTGCGGGGCCATGCCGCACGATGGCGATCTTGGTGGTGGTCGGAGTCGCGCCCACGTCCAGCACAGGCTGGCCGATCAGCGCATTAATAATGGTCGATTTGCCTGTGTTGAAGGCTCCAACCAGCACAATCAGGAACGGGTGATCGGCATGGAAAAGTGCATCGCGGGCCTGATCCATCTGGTCGTCCGGCAAATCGTCGATCTTGCCCAGCGTATCCAGCAGGCTGGTCAGCCGCTCAAATTCCTCACGGCGCAGACTTTCGTAGCGGGTCAGCAAGCTCGGCTTTTCAGCGATCACTTTATCCTACGGCCTTTCTGGTTTCGCCCCTGCCCAAAGGATACCTCACCCCAACCGCCCTCTCCAATGCGTGCGGCTGGTCGTGAGGCGCTTATCGGCGACTTGCGGCGGCCCTTAGTATAATATACGGAGTATTCGCTATGGAGGTCGCTTGAAGATAAAACGTACCCTGCGCCGCCTGGGATGCGGCCTTTTGCTTATGCTGTGGTTCTTACTGCTGCTGACGCCATGCCTGTTTATCGTGCTGATCACGCAACACGAGATTGTCCTGGCTCACAGTGATATCCCCGAAGATGATCTCCGGGTCTGGTTGATTCAGGAAGCTGACCAACGCGGCTTTGCCATCTCCAATTCGCGCCGCGTATCCGCGCCGAACGACGAGGTGTGTACGCTTACGGACGTTCGTTTCTTTCTCTGGAAAGGTAAAGGCGATCCCAATCATTATTGTTCGTGTTATGTCCGCCGGGCGGATCGTTGGTCGTCAGTAGCGGAAGGCGATGAAGCCTGCAAGCTGGCCGGGGAGTAGATGGGGAGGGTCAATCGAACGACTCCTCCCTGGCTTCGCCTCAACGTCGCAGGATAAGCCGGGCCTTTCTCGCCAATGATGCAGGACACATCGAGACAAAACATCTATGCCAGTCACCCTTGAGCTACGCGCGGACGGCCATGTCCTGGTCTACACTTTTAGGGGGCGGTGGAATGTAAGCGAAGTCATGGCGCTGTTCCCGGAAGAAAAACGTTACCGCGACAACGCCAGCCACATCGTCCACGCCCTCGTGGACGTGCAGGAATCGCGGAATATTCCTGCTGGCCTGATCAACCTGCGACATGGCCCAGGGCCAGGCCACCCCAGAGCCGGATACGTGGTGTTTGTGGGCGCTCCTCCAATGGGCCGCCCGTTGATTACGGCCATCTATCGGGTGATGCGTTTCGAGCGTTTCAGATTCTTCGATACAGCGGAAGAAGCGTGGGCATTTTTGAACCGGTTGATTCTAACCGAATCGACAACCCCTCCGCTTCAGTTCTGACTGGCTGTGCCAGAGAAACGGTAGGCATTGGCGCAGGTGTATTTGGAGTGCGTTCACCTCGCTCAGGCTTTGCCGACCCGCTCCAACTGCGCGCGATTGACGACGGAGTGGGGTGGCCTGCCCTGCAACACATCGACTACGTTGCGAGCAGCGTCGCGCCGCAGTTGCACCAACGACTCCGCCGACCAGCTTGAGAGGTGTGGCGTGAAGATCACGTTATCCAGTTTGAGCAGAGGATCATCGGCAGCGGGCGGCTCTTTGTCCAGCACGTCCAGCGCGGCCCCCGCGATCCTCTGAGTGGTCAGGGCCTCGTGCAGCGCAGCCTGGTCAACAATCGGCCCGCGCGCCATGTTGATCAGGAAGGCCGTCGGTTTCATCCGTTCAAACTGCGCCCGCCCGATCAGGTGGCGGGTTTCGTCGTTTAGCGGGCAGTGGATCGAGACATAATCCGCCCCAGCGAGCAGAGCGTCCAGGCTGACCAGTTCGACGCCCAGTTCGGCGGCGCGCGGCGCTGCCAGGTAAGGATCATGGGCGATGATCTGGAGTCCGAAGGGCCGGGCCTTTTCGACCACCGCCCGCCCAATGTTGCCCAGGCCAATGACTCCCAACACCTGCCGCGACAGGCGCACAGGCGTGCCACCCGGCGGGTTAGCCCAGTGCCCCGCCCGGACGTGAAGGTGCTGGGGAAGCAGGCGGCGGTTGAGCATCAGCAGAAATCCGAGCGTGTGCGTGCTGACTTCCTCAATGCAGAAATCCGGGACGTTGCAGACCGGGATGCCGTACTCGGCGGCGGCGGCCAGATCGATCATGTCTACGCCGATTCCATAGCGGGAAATGACCCTGCATCGCTCAAGCCGGGCGATGACCTCGCGCGTGATTCTGGCCCATTGCACGATCAGGGCATCGGCGTCCGCCACGTGCGGGAGGAGTTCCTGTGCCGAGGACGCATTCAGGCGCACCAGTTCCATGTCCAGCCCGGAGGCACGCAGTTCCTGTGCCTCGACCTCATTTTCCGGCGAACCGAAATCGGTAATCACCACTTTGAACTGTGCCATTCACGGCTCCTGTGTGAGTCGTCGTACCTGTTAGGCTTACATGCGCTGTTCGCGCAGCGCTTGGGGGCCGGGGGTTCCTCCGGCATTCATCGCCAGATTGCCGCCGTCCATCGGGATCAGTGCGCCGCTGATCCAGGCCGACGCATCCGAGGCCAGGAAGATCGCCAACCCTTTGATGTCGTCCGGGCGGCCCAGGCGGCCCATCGGAATGCCCCGCAAGAAGTTGCCTTCCAGGTCCGGATCAGCCCGCATCCGCTCTGCCAGACCCGGATTGGTGACCTGCGCGGGCAGGATGGCGTTGACGCGCACGCCCCGGCCACTCCACTCGGTACTGAGTTCGCGCGTCATCTGGGCCACGCCGCCCATGCCTACGCTGTACGGGAAGTTGCCGCGTCCCAGGGCCGTGACCCCGCCGATGGAACAAATGTTGATGATGCTGCCTTTGCCCACTGCCAGCATCCGCCGTCCGGCTTCCTGGCAGCAGCAGAATCGCGCCACGACCAGCCCGTACACAATCTTCTGCATCACCTCCAGCGAGAGGTCTTCGGGGCGTGCCAGTTCCCCCGGCCCGGCCACGTTGCCCAGCACGTCGATCCGCCCGAATTCGCTGTCCAGCCGACGGAACATGGCGCGAACCTGCTCGACGTTGGTCACGTCGCAAACGTGCGGGATGGCTTTGCGCCCCAGGCGATTGATTTCCTCGGCAGTGGCCCGGACGCCCGCCTCGTTCAGGTCGCAGATCAGCAGGTCTGCGCCCACCTCGGCAAAGGCGATTGCCATCGAGCGCCCCATGCCCTGCGCCGCCCCGGAAACGAGGGCGACCCGCCCGCTGAGATCAAATAAGGGATGAGTCATGATGCCCTGTCCTTCGTGGTTAGCTCAATGAGGTGAGACGGCCAGACCCACGTCTTCGGCCAGCCCGCGCAAACTCTCCATCACGTCCGGCGGCAGCACCATGCCGTGCTGCAAGGCTGCTTCTCGCCTTTCCCATTCCATTTCGCCGGGCACGAAAACACGCTCGGCGTCCCTGGCTTTGGGAGCAGCGTGGATATACCGGATCAGCCCGTCCATCCGCGCCTGGAAGCTGGCGAGGGGCATCAGCGCCGCGACGTTGATGGCGATGAACGTCTGCCCCTGGTTCACCGGCTCATCCGTTGCACCCGGCGTCAGGCCGGGAACCCAACTCGGCTGTTCCATCGCAATCGCAGCGCCGGTCAGCACGCCGCACAGCACCTCGATCAGCAGCGCCAGCCCATACCCTTTGTGCCCCGCCATCGGCACCAACGCGCCCAACTGCGGAAACCCGGATGGATCGGTGGTCGGCATACCCTCGGCATCGACAATCCAGCCCTCCGGGATCGGCTGGCCGAGGGCTTTGGCACGGATCACTTTGTTAGCAGCCGTTGCGCTGGTCGCAATGTCCAGAAAAACGGGCTTTTCTTCCCCGCAGGGAATGGCATAGGCCAGCGGGTTGGTTCCCAGCACACGCCCGCGCGAACCCGGCACGGCAACCAGCGGATCGGCATTGCACATCGCCAACCCGATCATGTTTTGTTCGGCGGCCAGGTTGGCGTAGTAGCCTGCTGCGCCGAAGTGACTGGTGTGAATGACTGAGACGTAGCCAATGCCTGCGCGGCGCGCTTTGTCAATCGCCAGCATCATTGCCCGATGTGCGGTCACGGGCGGCATGGCATTGTGGCCGTCGATGAGCGCAAACGCAGGGCCATCCTTGACAACTTCTGCTACGGCCATTGCGTCGAGCCGCCCAATCGTGAAATTCTTCAACAGACTGCGCAATTGCCGCGTCCCGTGCGTATGTACACCCCAGGTATCATTCGTCACAAAAATCCGGGCCGAGAGACGCGCATCCTCCTCGCGCAGCCCGTAGCGGCACATGGCCTCCACACAGAAGGCTTCCAGGTCAGCGGGAAAGACCTTCCCGCTGGAAAGAAGAAGCGAATTGTCCACTGGCCGGTCTCGCTTGCGTTTGAAGTAAAAAGGCACTTTTCTGACAATCGACAAACTGCCGTGCATCCCGATGCGGCAATCTATCGTCGTTCTACTGACTCGCTACGGCGCATAACTCTTGATGATGCGATCATAGGCCGCCTTGATGTGCTGTTCAATACACTGCACGGCCTGGTTTTCGTCGCCGGAGCGCAGGATGTTGATAATGTTCTGGTGGCCGACCATCTGTACAGCGAAGTCGGGATGGGCTACGTTGCGACTGAGTAAGAAGATGTAAATCTGCGGGCGCAGGTCAGCCCAGCAGGCTTGCAGGCGCTTGTGGCGACTGGCCTGGTAGAGCAAATCATGGAATTGCAGGTCAAGATCGGCGGCGTCCTTCTCGCTGATGCCGCGCTGTACCTGGTCAACCATCGTCTGGACAAGGCGCTGCATCCTGTCGTAGTCCGCTGGAGTGGCGTTGCGGATCGCATACTGGACGGCCAGTCGTTCCAGCGCCAGGCGTAGGCTGTACACTTCTTCAAAATCTTGCCGGGTCAGGCGTGCCACCACTGCCGTCCGGTTGGGGCGCATCATGACCAGCCCTTCCCGTTCGAGCTGCGCCAGCGCCTCCCGGATCGGCCCACGACTGACGTGGAAGAACTCGGCCAGCATCGTTTCACGCAGTTGCTCGCCCGGCGCAAACTGGCTGTGCAGGATAGCTTCCCGAAGCTGCTCAACGACTTTTTGCGCCAGCGACTCGCGCGCGGGCGGCGAAAACACACTCGTCAGGTCGCGTTCAGGCCCCGATAGCTCGGCTCCTGAAAGGATCGGCGGTCTGGAACCGCGTTTGTTAGTCATGGCATCGTCAAGATTGGTAAACTGTAGACTGTTAACAATAAGAACTGTATCCGCAAGTTGGGCTTTTGTCAATGGGCCAGTCCTCTGGTGATCAGCCAGAAGTGGCGAGGAGATTGAGAAGTGCTGCTCCATGAGGCCCGGTTAGGGTGTGAACCCAAACCAAGCGCAAAGACAGAACCATGCTAAACACACCGCACAGCGACGGGTTGCCGGTGGTCGAATTGAGGGAAAGCGCCGAGCAGTATTTGGAAGCGCTGTTGAGGCAGCTACCCGAGAAATGGCTGCGCGCAATGAGCGTGCTGATGGTGTTGGGGATTTTGGCGAACCACTCGCCTCTCATCACCCCCAGGGCACGTGGCGTGCGAGATGGTCGTTACTACATTCTGGATATGGCGCGGCGGACTTGCCCTGTCAACACGCAAGCGACAACACTACAGCCTGAAATACTGGCTCAGGTCGGGCGACCACCCTGCGGCATTGTATTCGCCGGAGCGGGTGTCCTGCTCGTATCGCCCGGCAATTTTCCCCTGCGCGATGGCCGTCAACGCCTGCACCAGAGCCTCTACTTCATCGGTGGTGTTGTACATGCCGAAGCTGATGCGCACCAGGCCCGGCATGTGGCGGCGGTTGTGCGCGAGGATGTCGGCCCGCACCTGCATCGCGTCTGCCGCCGAAACGCCCATCAGGTGAATCAGGTAGGGGTGTGCGCAGAAGCAGCCGTGACGGACGCCGATGCCCCATTCTGTGCCCAGAATCGCTGCCACCAGGAAATGTGACAGATCGCCTACGTTGAACGGGATCACACCCAGGCGGCTCGCCGCACGGCGCGGATCGGGATCGCCGTAAATCTCCAATCCCTCTACGTTCAGCAGGCGCTCCAGGGCATAGGCGGTCAGGTCGGCCTCGTGGCGGGCAATAGCCTCCATACCGATAGTGCGCAGCGCCTTAATGGCGGCAGCCAGCGCCACCGCGCCCACCACGTTCGGCGAACCCGCCTCCTCCCGATCCGGCGGCTCCGCCCATTCGACGGTCTCCTGCGTCACAAACTCAATCGTGCCGCCGCCCCGGTATTCTGGCTCCCCGTGCTCGAACGTGTCGCGCCGCCCGATCAACGCGCCTGTGCCAAAGGGCGCATACATCTTGTGCGCCGACAGCGCGACGTAATCCAGGTGTGCTGGATCGTCCAGCGGCCCGATGTTGATGGCCCGGTGCGGCGCAAGCTGCGCACAGTCGATCAGGATTTGTGCGCCGGCAGCGTGCGCTTTGCGGGCCAGCTGGTGAATGTCCGGCAGATGGCCCGTCACGTTCGACGCGCCCGTCACCGCAACCAATTTCACACGGCCCTTGTGCTGCGCCAGCCGCCGGTCAAAATCGTCCTCGTCCAGCCGTCCCAACTCGTCGGCAGCAATGTGCTCTACGCGGGCGCGGCCCCGCCAGGGCAAATCGTTGCTGTGGTGTTCCAGCAGCGACACCAGTACCACATCGTCTTGGGTCAGCGGGAAACGATACGCCAGCTTATTGATGGCTTCCGACGTATTCTTGCCGAAAATCACCACATGGGTCTGCGGATCGGCTCCCACGAAATCGCCGACGATCCGGCGAGCGTCGTCGTAGGCCTGGGTCGCCACGCGGCTTTTGAAGCCTGTTCCCCGGTGGACAGACGAATACCAGTCCATGAAACTGTTCACCGTGTCCAGCACATCGCGCAGCGCGGGCGTGCTGGCGGCGTTATCCAGGTTGATGTAGGTGCGCTGGCGGCCATCGAGCAGCGGAACCTGCTGCCCAATGCCGACGATCCGTTCCCGGATGTTTGTGATTTCGGAGATCGTGTTGTGCATGGCCGTTTCTCGCTTGAATTCCATCCTGCTGGCAATTGTAACATGGTGCGCAACGGCGGGTGGGTCAGCATCGTGGGCATCCCAGTGGAAGGCTTCATCACGCTCAATGCGTTGGTCACGCGGCGCAAGGGCCTGACTATCAAGATGTCGTGCCGATTTTCTCACCCTCTGCTCCGTGGGCCGAGGGTGATAAAAACCACCTTCTTGATCTGCATCAAAGACTTCTCCCCATGCGCGGACTACTATGCAAACTAAATGCCGACTTGTGAGGAGTCTGATCCGATGGCTACCCTGGACGTGCGCGAATTACCCCCGGCTCGCCGCCATTCCGTAATCTTCGAGACATTTGAAGCGCTGCAACCCGGCCAGTCCTTCACCCTGCTCAACGATCACGATCCGAAGCCGCTGTATTACCATTTCACCATCGAGCAAAAGGGCCGCTTCACCTGGCAATACCTGGAACAGGGACCAACGCTGTGGAGCGTGCAGATCGGGAAGCCGGAAAGCGTCCGATGAACCATGAACCCGGCGCGGCGTGGCTGAAAGTGCCCCGCGCGGTGCTCCTGGCAGTGGCACTGCTGGTGCTGCTCACGGCCATGTGGGCCGGGCTGATCCGCATGGGTTGGGTGCTGCCCCCGATCCAGCCCATGCTGCCTGCACTGCATGGGCCGCTCATGGTGTGCGGCTTCCTGGGCGTGCTGCTCTCACTGGAACGGGCCGTCGCCCTGTCAGCCCCGCTGAAGCCAGGGGAGCGTCCCGCTCGCCGCTACTATCTCTCGCCGCTGCTGACTGCGCTGGGCAGCCTGGCTTTGCTGGTCGGCGTGGCGGACTGGCCGGGGCCGCTGCTCATCACGCTCGGCAGTGTGGGCCTGGTGCTGGTCTTCGTCGTCATCATCCGACGGCAGCCCACTCTTTTCACAGTGGTGATGGGTCTCGGCGCGCTGACGTGGCTGGTCGGCAACGTGCTGTGGCTGTCCGGGCAGCCGATTTTCAACGTCGTACTGTGGTGGGTTGGCTTTCCACTGCTGACCGTCGCCGGGGAACGGCTCGAACTTTCACGTCTGTTCAAGCTGTCCGTCTTCAGCCGGGCGACGTTCCTGGCCGCATCGACGGTCTTTCTGGCCGGGGCGGCCCTGCTGCCTGTTGACCGCGATCTGGGGACGCGGCTGGCGGGCCTGGGCGAACTGGCCCTGGCGCTGTGGCTGATTCGCTGCGATATGGCGGGGCGCACCGTGCGGCGAACCGGCCTGACGCGCTACATTGCTATCTGTCTGCTGCTGGGTTATGGCTGGTTGGGCGTCGGTGGCGCAGTGAGCATTGTCCAGGGCGGTGTGCTGGCCGGGCCAGCCTACGACGCCATGCTGCACACGCTGTTCGTCGGCTTCGCCATGTCCATGATCTTCGGCCATGCGCCGATCATCCTGCCCGCCATCCTGGGTATTCCGGTCAGCTACCGGGCTGCCTACTACGCGCACCTGGGGCTGCTGCACGCTTCGATGCTGCTGCGCATCTGGGGCGATCTGGCAGGCGACCTCACGCTTCGGCAGTGGGGCGGCATGTTGAACGTGATCGCGCTGCTGCTGTTCATGGCGAACACGGCCTACACCGTGCGGATCGCGCGCCAGCAGGCACAGCCCGCACCACTGCATCTTGCTTCCTGACTCGCCACTTGCCCGTCGCTCTCCCCCTCTCTGCTTGCTTCACACTCCGACACTAACAGGAGTCGGGGAGCGGCGGGCCGAATGGACCTCACCCCCAACCCCTCTCCACGCTGTGGAGAGGGGTTGGGGGTGAGGCGAAACGATGCCCAGGCTCGAAAGTGTCGGTGTCTGAACTCTACCTGCGGAGAGGGGGGCAGGGGGTGAGGTTAGTGTTCTTCGCCCCATGTCACCTCCAACTCAATCCCGATGTGGTCGGACACGTAGACCAGCCGACGCCCACCTGGAACGGGCACTTTCTCCTCGAAGCACAGCCGCGCGGTGGCCCGGAAGTTGGGCAGTGTCGCCGGGCGCACCAGCGTAAAATCAATCGGCACAGCGTACCGCGCCGGGATGCCCCTCGGGGGCCGGAACGTCGGGCGTTTGTCGTGCGCCATCGGGTCGAACAGTCCCGTCATAGCCAGGAAATCACGGTACAACCAGCTTCCGCGCGGAATGTTAAAATCCCCGGCCACAATCAAGAGATTGTCCGGCGGCTGTCCGGCAATGACTTCGGCAAGCTGTTGCAGTTGCTGCCACTCGTACCGGGCATAGCGATTTTGCCGCCGCCAGTCGCCGCTGTAGTTGGCGTTGAGGTGCGTGTTCAAAACTGAAACGGGCACGCCTTCAACGGTCACCTGCGTCGTCAGCACACCCTTGTGCAGCACCCAATCGGCGACGGCGGGTGTGTACCACCGTCCGCGCTCCCGATAGAGCGTGAATTGACTCTGTTCGATGGTCAGCCGGGATAGCGTCAGCAATCCGCCCTTCGGCGCGTGGATAAACGGCACAAAGGCGTGCGCAGAATAGCTTGTACAGCCACGAACCAGCCGCCGGCGATGAGCATGGGATTGTACCTCTTGAAGGCAGACCACATGTGCCGTGCGCTGGTTGAGTTCGTTGGCAAGTGCCACCAGCCGCCGCCGTGTAAACGGGGTTGCCGCACCAAAGCAGTTGAGCGTGATCAACGAAAACACAGCCATCGGGTGTGATAGAATAGACTGCGCCCTTCGCCGCGTTCAATAAGTCGCCAAGCTATGTGTTCGCGTCTGTTCGCACGTAAGGATGGAAGGTTGAACGTCCCTGATCTGCGACGCTACGGGTTGTGGTGCATGGTGGCTGCGACGGCCAGTGCCAACCGGTGCGAGTATAACATGTTAACGACGCGGCTGCTTCAGACGAAGGAAAACAGGCTACATGAACCATTCCGACTCCATTCTGGTCATCGGACATCGCAATCCTGATACTGACGCGATTGCTTCCGCCATCGGCTACGCCTGGGTGCTCAACGAGAGTGGTTCGGGCCATTACATGGCAGGCCGCACCGGGAAGGTCAATGCCCAAACGGCTTTCGCGTTGGAGCGCTTCGGCGTGGAAGCGCCGACTCTGGTCGCGGACGTCTGGGGCCGGGTCGGCGATCTGGCCGAAAAGCTACCGTCGCTGCGCAAGGGCCAGACCTTGCTCGAAGCCTGCCAGACCATCGCCCGCACGCGCCGTCCGGCTCCGCTGCTGGACGACAGCGACAAACCGATTGGCCTGCTGACGGGCGCGGGTCTGTTCGGCAACCTTGCCGAAGCGCTCAGTTCAGCCTCGGTCCTGGCCCTTGCCAGGGAATTTGACCGGCCTGCCGAAACAGCCATCGACCCCTCGAGCACCATCCTGAATGCCGACGAGCATATCCGCGACGTAATCGGCCAGGCGCTGCGCTCCGAACAGGATGATTTCCTGGTGGTGGACGAAAGCGGGCGCTACGTCGGGCTGTGCCGCAAGTCGGCGCTGCTGGCCCCACCCCGCCGCAAACTGGTCATGGTCGATCACAACGAACTGGGGCAGGCCGTGCCAGGCTTGGAGGAAGCTGAAATCATCGAAGTGCTGGATCATCACCGGCTGGACAACGTGCCGACACTCGTGCCCATCCGTTTCCACGTCGAGCCAGTGGGAAGCTGCTCGACTCTGGTCGCCGAGCGCGGTATGGAGCGCGTGGGCGTGCTGCCGGGGCCAATTGCCGGGCTGCTGCTGTGCGGCATCCTGTCCGACACGCTGGTCTTCCGCTCCCCGACCACGACCGCGCGCGACCACAGCGCGGCGAACCGCCTATCCCGGATGGCGGGCCTGGTGGATGTAAAAGCCGACGACGCACAGGTCACAGCGGCCATCGCGGAACTGGGCCAGGCGCTCCTGGCGGCGGGTGCAGGGCTTGGTACGCGCCCCGCCGAGGAAGTCATCAGCACCGATCTCAAATTCTACGAAACGGGCGGCCTCCATGTCGGCATTGCCCAGGTGGAAGTCGCCAGTTTCCGCGAACTGGCCCCGCGCCTGAACGATCTGCTGGAGGCGCTGCGTAAACTGGCCGACTCACGTAAGCTGGCGCTTGCCCTGCTGATGGTCACTGACGTGGTGAGGGGCAACAGCCGCCTGGTGGTCGTCGGCCAGTCGCGCATCATCGCGTCACTGCCTTATGCACGCCTGGACGATGGCACCCTGGACGCACCGGAAGTGGTTTCTCGCAAGAAGCAACTGCTCCCAGCGGTTCTGGCAGCGCTCTCCCAGTTGGCGTGATACAAACCTCACCCCCTGGCCCCCTCTCCGCAAGCAGAGAGGGGGAACCATCGGGCCAGGACTCCCCTCTCCACCAAGAGTGGAGAGGGGCTGGGGGTGAGGCTAACCTGTAAACGGCCCATACCAGTCTGCTAAAAAACTGGTAGAAAGTGGCTGTTCTCAGATCGGATTCCGCGCCTACTCGCGTATCCTTAACCAGGTACACTGATCCCGAACAGCGAGGAATTTGCCCATGAACCCGGAACAGGTCGTCCGTGCCTTTTTAGCTGCTACTGAGAGCGATAACCCGGCTGCCGGAGCCGCCTACCTTGCCGATAACGTAGTGTTCCTGGGCGGCATGTTGCCACAACCCGGTGGTGCGAAAGAAGTGTTGCAGATTGGCCGTGCGCTGCGCGAAGCTTTCTCCGACTTCCGCTGGAATATCCAGCACGTCTGGGCACAGGGGAACCAGGTGGCCGTCAAGATGGCCTGGGGCGGCCTTCATAACGGACCGCTCAAACTCGGCTATTTCGTGGGCGTCACGGGTGCGCCCGCCGTATTGCCCACGGGCAAGCTCATCCGTGTCTCCGAAAAGTTCATGTTTACCGTCAAAGAGGGTAAAATCACGCGGATTCAGGTTGTCTCCGCGTCGCACGAGGGCTACGTCTCGCTCCTGCGCCAGATCAGCGGCGAAGTGAAAGCGCCTGATGTGGCGCGCTCTGGCGCACGGTGAACCCGCCCTGGAACTGCAACGGCGGGACTGCCAACTCGACAGCCCCGCCACATAAGTGCTTCAGGAGTTTAGCAGAGTTCGGACTCTTTGCAACAGGCCGGGGTACAGCTCTTCTTTGGGCAGGTAGTCGTTTGCCCCCGCGCGAAGACCCACCCGCACGCTGTCGGGGTCGGCTTTGGCAGAGACAAACAGCACAGGGGTGCGGGCTGTTTCTGGACGCGCGCGAATGCGCCTGCACAGCTCAATGCCATTCATCCCCGGCATCATCACGTCCAGGACAAACAGGTCGGGTGTGGTCGAGTCCAGCATACTGAGCGCAGTGAAGGCATCGGACGCTTCCAGCGTGGTAAAGCCGCCTCGCTTCAACATGATGCTGATCAAAGCCAGCATACTGCTTTCGTCATCAACGAGCATTATTTGCTTGACCATGCCCTGCCACCCGCTGCTCGTTTATCCCCCATCTATACGGCGAATTCAAGGCAGGGTTCCTGGGTCGATGCGGCAATCGGCGTATCGATAATGGCCTGCGCCAGTTCCACCAGCGAGTTGGCGTTGACGCCGCGCAGCCAGTGCTGCGTCTCGTCAGACAGGCCAAAGGCCGTCAGCAGCGAGCTGTCACGCTCCTTCAGGAGCCGCGTCTGGATGTTCTCGTCCAGCAGCGCCAGGCCCATCAGGTTGTCCAGTCGTTGCTTTTCGCCCTTGCTCAATACGTAATCCCACCAGGCTTTACCGCCGGTAAAGCCATTGCCCTGAGGCCAGGGAAAGACATCCATGACAGGCTTCTGGTAGGTATTGGACATGACCGGTTTCTCCTTTGATGGAACGTTGCCTCCTCGGCGTTTCCTCAGAGGCCCGTCCTTCATTACTCACGAATGACAGGTTGTAAGAGCGCGTTGCACGTGACCTAACGGAGTTTTAGTGGCTGCCGCCGGGGGCATTGCCCGCCCAGGCCATCGTCGTGGGCGCGACGATCACCAGGAGCGCCAGGACCAGGAGCAACACGAACACAATGGCACGCAGGCGAACCGGGTTGACGACGATCCACGACGCGCAGGACTGAATGTTGCAGATAATCATTTTTGCCATGACAGAATCTCCTTTTTTGACAGGTATCTGCTTATTGTTTGTTTGTCGATCCGATAACCCCAGGATACCTGCCACCGCACAACAAAGTGCTTACCAAGTCACGTGTGAGTTCAAGAAAAATGCAGTTTCTGAAGACGAGTTTTCAGCCAGAACTGCTTTCAGGTGTTGGAACGGCAAACGGGGAAATGGAGACAGGCAACAAAAAAGGGAGCGGTGAACTGCTCCCTTCCAATTCCAGGTGGTACTTGTGCCGGCTATCCCTGGCGGATGCCGAAGGTCAACACAAATTTGCCGACTCGTATCTTATCGTCGGGCTGAAGCAGCCGCCGCTCCCCGACGCGCACCATCCCATCGTTCAAGTACGTCGGGTTGTGGTCAGCCAGACTCTCCAGGAAATACTGACCGGCCTGCTCGGTGATGCGCGCGTGATGACGCGACACCGTCTTGGCCGCGTCGAACTGGCCCAGGTTGACGGCAAGCTGGTCAGCGCTGGCCGGATTGTTGGCATCGGGTCGCCCGATGATCGCGGGCTGCCACTGTATTTCAAAAACCTTTCCGGTTTGCTCCTCAGCCAGGAAGGCCCGGTTTGGCCCGGCAATGATCCGCCGTGAAAAATCCCCGACAAGGGATTGATCGCGCGGCACAACGCGACGCTCTCGGGTCAGAATCAGCACCGCGCCAGTTTGCACGCCAGACTGTTCCAGCGTCTTGTCGGGGTCAAGGAGTTTGCCTGTGCTCTTGACCCGGAGCGTGTAGTTGCCATCCGGCAGGTCGAATTCACTTCGACATTCCGCGATCAACGTGCGGATCGGCAGATTCTCCCGGATCGAGGCTTCCTGGTTGGGTTCGTCGAACAAATCCGACGTGATAGTTAAGACTGTCCGAGCCATAGCTCCCCTCTTGGTTATTCTCCCGCCTCACCCCCAACCCCTCTCCATCAGAATGGAGAGGGGAGTCAATATGCGGGACCGCGCGGTTCCCCCTCTCCGCTTCGCAGAGAGGGGGTCAGGGGGTGAGGTCAATCCTTACTTCCCTGGCTGCGGCACGGGCGTACCGGCTGGCTGCACCACTGCTTCGCCAGCGGGCTGCTCCGGCGCTTCGACGGGCAGTGGATAGCGGTCCTTCGACCATTGAGCGCGTGTCTCGTATCGGGCGCAGATGTCTTCCACCCAGTTATCCAGCGACTGCTCGATGTTGGCATCGTTCTGCGGTGTGGCGACCTGGATCATCGACGTGCGGCCCGACTTGACGATAAAACCGCGACCCGGCGGCAGTTCGGCGGCCCCGGAGCGCGCCCGCCCGCCCAGCGCGCTCGGCGAATCGTTGGCGTCCAGGCCCAGGCCATAGCGCGGCGCCAGGACTTGCCGCATCAGGTCGTCGTTGGCACGCATGATGCCAAGCGACCCGCCGACAATGAAATGCAGCCCTTCCGGCCCGAACTTGCGTGCCAGGTCGCCCATGTCCTTGTAGGCCGTGCTCTTGGAACCGAAGCCAGACGGGATGACATTAGCGAAGTCGTCATAGTTGTCGGCAACCACGAAGATTTCGGGCCGGAACTGGTCGGCCTCCAACGTTCGTCCATACTCCCCTTGCAGATCGGCAATCATCTGGTTGAGTGCCGGTTCCTCAGAGACGGTTGCCAGCACGTGCGGCAGTTCGCCGAGCGTGTGCTTGCCGCCGTACTTGAAGAAGCGCTGCTGGAAGTCGATCAGCACCATCGCCACCCGTTCCGGCGGGTAGCAGGTCGCCAGCGCCAGCACCAGACTGCGCAGCGTGGTCGTTTTACCGGAGAGCGGCGGGCCGATCACGATGAAGTGCGGGCCGCGAAGCTGCAAGTCCAGCATGGCGGGCCGCAGGTCGAGGTCTTCCAGGCCCAGGATGACGGTGACCTTTTCCGGCGCTTGCGGTGGCAGCACCGTCCGCAGCGGCAGGATCGGGCGCAGCACGTCGATTCCTTCGGGGCGTTTACCGTGCCAGGCGTTGTTCAGCTTCTCGGCCAGCATCGCCAGCTTTTTGGTGTCGTCCAGCCCGGCGGCTTCCTCGGCCCGCGTCACGGCCACCGGCAGCGCCGTCTGGAATTGCAGCGGCGTCCGGTCAATGGATAGGAAGCCGCGTCCGGCCACCTCGTCGATGCCCGGCACACCACGCCCGACTACCGAGGAGTACTCGCCTGCGTCCGCCAGTTTCAGCGTCATGCGTTCCGTGAACAGGCTGAACAGCTTGCCTGGGACGGCGTTAGGCTGTTCGCCCGTGATCATGAAGTGGATGCCGTAAGCGCGCCCATCGCGTACCAGCCCGATGAAGATGTCGATCAGGTTCTCGAAGTTCTCCTTGAACTCTGCGAAGTTATCGACCACCACCAGGATCGCGGGCAGGATTTTGTCCGGGTTATCGGCGTTGTAGACCAGCAGGTTGTCGGCGCGCGCCTGGCTCAGAATCGACTTGCGCTCCTCCAGCACGCTGGACAGCTTGCGCAGCAGACGCTGCACGCGCTCGTCCTCGGAAGGCAGGATCGACGCGCCCACGTGCGGCAGCGTGGTCAGCACGTCCAGGCCGCGCCCGCCGAAATCGAGCATGTAGATGTGCAGTTCGTCCGGCGAATGGGTGGTGGCGAAGCTGGTGATCAGCGTCCGCAGGAAGGTTGTCTTGCCCCACCCGGATGCGCCGAATAGCACACCATGTCCGCGAGTCAGGTCAACCGTCATGGTCAATTGTTCGGCGCGGCCAGGGTTGTCGATCAGGCCGACGTTGGCCCGCATAGCGCGCTCCGTCCAGTCCAGGCCCTTCCACTGGCCGTGATCTTCCAGCCAGTCGATCACTGCCGGGTTGAGCGGCAGGAGCGGGTTCGGCTCGCCGCCCAGGTATTCCGCATCCAGCGGCAGGCGGGTCGGCAGCGGGTCGGGCCAGGGCTTCTTCTGCGGCTTGATGTCGTCGTTTTCGGCGGCCAGCCGCGCACAAATGTCCACGATCACGTCGGACAGGGCTGCCGCTTCCGCCGTCGAGGAACGGCCCTGTGGCGCAGCCGCGCCGCTTTGCTCCTGGCGGGTCAGCCAGATGACCGCCGGGGACGAGTCCACCTGCGGGCCGGTGTAGGGGCCGCCCGCGCGGGCCACCTGCATCAACTCCACACCTTCATTGCCAACCTGCAAGTAGGCGCGGCCCGGAATGTTGGGCGGCAGGAAGGCAGCGTCGGAACGGCGCAGCAGTTCGCGGCTGTCTTCCGGCGTCTCCACGCGCAGGCAGATGCGGAACTTCATGTTGGCCCGAATCTGATCGCTGACCACGCCGCTTGGGCGCTGCGTCGCCAGCAGCAGGTGGACGCCCAGCGCGCGGCCCAGGCGGGCGATGCTGTCCAACTGCGCCTTGAAGTCGGGCATCTCTTTGATCATTTCCGCGAACTCGTCGATGATCACGTACAGGTGCGGAAATGGCTCTTTGGTCATGTGCAGGTTTTTGCTGCGATAGTGAACAATGTGCTTGACGTTGGCGTCGGCGATGATCTTGCTGCGGCGGTTCAGTTCGGCCCGCATGGCGATGAACGTGCGCGCGCCAAGCATCCCTTGCAGGTTGGTCACAATGTCCACGCAGTGCGGCAGCTTGCGGAACGGCTCGAAGGCCGCACCGCCCTTGTAGTCCACCAGCACAAAGTTGACGATGCTCGGGTCGTAGCGGATCGCCAGCCCGGTGATGATCGTCAGCAGCAGTTCGGACTTTCCGGAACCCGTCGTGCCCGCCGCCAGGCCGTGCACGCCGTCGCCATCCGCCGAAAAGACCAGCTCGCGGATTTTGTTGCCCGTCAGCAGACCCACCGGCACGGACAGCCAGTCGGCTTTCTCCGGCTTGCGGCTTTCCCGCCAGTTTTCCAGGATGGGGATTTTGTCCACTGTATCGACGCCGTTCAATTCCAGCAGCGAGATCGCCATCGCCAGGTCTGCGCCGTAGGTGGTGCGAACGGCCATCGGGGCCAGGCGGCGGGCGAAGTCCTCCTCGGCCCTCCGCGTGTCCACGCTGTCGGCCAGGCCATCGTAGCGCGTGCTGTTGACGCCGATCTCAGCGTAGCGGAAGGCCAGCCTGTCCTCTACCGGTTCAATCTCGATAATGGCCTTGCACTCGCTTGGCACGAGCTTGCGATCCGGCACGAGGAAGAAGATAGCCGCACCCAATTCCGGCCCGCGCTGCAACATGACCGAAACGGCGGCTTCCGCCTCGACCTCGCGCAGCGGCGATTCCTCGGCCTTGCTGGTCAGGGCGTCCACCACCACCACCAGGAAGGGAATGGTGACATCGGCTTTGGTGTCCTTGTCGGCCAGACGCAGCGCCCGGCGTTCGAGTTCTGTCTGAAGATCGTCCCACAAGCGTCGAACTTTGCGCGGCTCAAAGCGCAGTTGGTCGCCTGTGCTGCTCTCGTTGCGCGACGTGTTACAGTGCGGCAGCCAGCGCGCCCAATCCCACTGGCTCTTGGCTTCGGGCGCGCCGACCACGTACAACCGCGCATCGGTAGGGGCGTGGAAAGCCGCCAACTGCACCAGCATGGCGCGCACGGCGTCGCGTACCTTTGTATGATCAGTTCCGGCAATGCCAATGGCGTGCCGGGCTGGAATCTTAATCTCGTCCTGGCTCCCCGTCTCGTCCGCGCCATGATTGCGCAGCGGAATGGTGATCGGCACGTCGGTGACGTACCGGGCGTCCTCCGCCAGCTTGAGTGCTTCGGCCAACTGCGGTGCGGCCTCGGTCTGCGTTTGCGGCGCTTTGTAGATCACCGTTGAGGGCAGCGTCCCCAGGCCAATGCGCAGCGTGCCGAAGTCGTCATCGGTGGTGCGCCGCTCCCACAGCCGCGAATCCGGCCCCTTGGAGTCGTGGCCGGCCAAGTCGATGGCATCTTCCGGCGCAGGATGATTGTACAGGTAAAAATTGCGCTGCCTGTCGTGGGATTCGACCACCTGGCTGCGGAGATCGCGTAGATGCTGCTCGTAGGCGGCCATACGCTCCGCTTCGAGCCGACGGTTGCGCCGGTAGTTGACAAAGGCCAGCACCGATGACCCGACCATCGACAGGGCCATCGGGATAATAAAGAGGATGCTGCTGCCGCCGCGCCCGCCGCTCACCAGGACGTAGCCGATGACGGTAATCATCGGCAGGGCCAGCGTCAGAAGCGACTGCCGGTCCGCCTGCAGCGTGGGCGGGGAGGGAATAGCGACCTCGCCCGTTGGCAGTTCGGGCTGAATTCGCGGCGGGCGGGTAAGATATTCGGGCATGGCCCAGTCCTCCAGACCTTCGCTTGCTTGACACTTCCTTGCAAAAGCTGTACGTTAAAAATCTAAATGGGTAAAGTTGTGATTCCGAATCATGGCATAGGTCGCCGTCTTTTGTCAAACCTGCCAGACCTGTTAAACGTGGCGGAGGAGTGATGCGATGAAGCGCGTGTGTACTCACTGTGAACGGGTGTCCGTTGATGGCAATGCCTGGTGTCAGAATCGGGATTGCCCGTCGGGCACGCTGACGACTATCTTTGATTATGGCGAAAACCTGGGCGACATTCAGATCGTCCGGCTGCTGCGCATTTTCCGTATGTCGGCCATCTACGAGGCCAAACGCGGCAAAGAAACCGTCCTGCTCAAGGTAGCGCACGACGGCTGCCAGGATCAACTCAAGCAGGAAGCCCTCACGCTGGCCCAGTTGGCCGACAAACAGCACCCGATGCTGCCCGTTCTGCTGCCCGCCTACCAGTACGCCGAGGGCAAGCAACGCCCCTATGGAAAAACCGTCTTTCAGGATCAAACCAAGTATTACGTCGTCTTCGAACACGCCAAAGGCGAGTTCCTGCGCGATCTGCTCATCCGGAATCCGCAGCCCTGGTATCAACACGCCGCCTGGCTGACCGTCAGTCTGGCCGACGCCATCGCTTTCCTACACGTCCGGGGCGGGCGGCTGCATCTGAACATCAACCCGGATCACGTCCTGGTGCGCACGGACAGCCAGGGCATTCCCCGGCCACTCCTGCTCGACCTGGGCATGGTCTGCGAGCCAACCGCCGTCAACCAGACCTGGATCAAAGAGTACGCGCTGCCTGCCTACACACCACCCGAACTGCTTGACGGCGCGAAAACGGCCACCGTCGCCGCCGATGTGTACGGGCTTGGTCTGCTGCTGTACGAGATGCTGGCGGGCCAGCCCGCCTTCAAATTCAAGCTGGAAAAGCCGGACGAAGTTCGCCAGGCCGTCCGCACCTCCAACCCGCCCCCGCTCAATCGCAGCGACCTGGCTCAGGACATCACGGGTATTGTCTACCAGGCCATTGATCGCAACCCGACCCGGCGACAGCCAGACATCCGCACCTTTGCCAAGCAGCTTCGTGTCAAGTTTGGTGAAGTGCCACCCGAAAGACGCGGGCGCGAGGTGGATCGGAGGGCGGTGGCGATTGGCGTGTTCGGGGTGCTGGCAATTGTGGCGCTGGTGCTGCTGGCTGCTGCGCTCAACGGCGCGGTGTGATCGGTTGGGGCCTCACCCCCTGACCCCCTCAGCCACCCTGTGGAGAGGGGGTGGGGGTGAGGTTCAAGACTACGCCTGGAAATTCTGGGCTTCACCCTGGTCGGTCTGGGTGATGGCCTGGATGTCCTGCTTGACCAGTGTTGCGCCTTCTTCACAGACCTGCTGGAACTTATGCAGCACCTGGATGGCGTGTACGTCCCACGCGATCTTGGCCGCATTCATACCAAAACAGCAAGCCGCTTCAGCCAGATCTGACGCCAAAATCCCAGCCCAAACAGCCTCCGCAGCAATTCCCGCCGCGTGCAAGCCTTCGAGCGTCGTTTGAACGCCCTGGACGACGGGCACTTGCATCTGGGTTCTACCAGCCATGATTCCTCCTCAGACAATCAGCTAATCGGAGCGCAAACTTAGAACTTGAACTCGTCGAAGAGACCCTGCGCCATGCTTGCCATCTCGCTGTCGGCTCCACCCATGACGCCCAGCATGGAGCTAAGGGCGCTGCCCATTCCAGGCAACAGGACATCCGCTGCGTCTCGCGCTGCAGGCAGAAACTTGTTCTGGAACCAGTCATCGAATTCGTCGCGCCGGCCACCATCCCAGATGTCCCGGCCAACGCCGCCGATGACGGAGCGTGTTCGGCCAATTTGCTCCTGGAGCTTGCCGGTCTCGCCCGTGAAACGGCCAATCATCTCCTCAGCCGAACCGAAGTCAATGTTCACCACCTGATCGGCATTGAACGCCATCGCAATTCACCTTTCTGCTAGTTTCGACTGGACACCAGCGGTTTCCAATCGCAAGTATGTTCCGAATGATCAGTGAGTGCTAGACTTTAGCGCTTGTCGGCGTGGCGCATGTCCTCCGCGGCCTTGCCCACACGCTGTCCGAGGTTTTCCACATATTCGGCCAGGTCGCCCAGGCTGTGGCAGAACTGCGCGGCAATCGCATCCTTCAGGATGTCACCGGTTTTGCCCTTGAACAGGTCACTTTCAAGCTGCCGGGCCATGTTGGCAAAGTTTGCCTGGTGTTGGTGTAGGTCTTGGGCCAGTTGCTGGCAGGCTTGCTTGTACTTGAGCAGTTCCTCATCGACGTATCTGATCGTGTCAGCCATTGTCGTTCAAACCTCCGTAGTTATAAGAGCCGATTGGGATCAGGCTGCCGTTCAGGCTTGCCATTTCGAGAACAGTGCTTTGGCCTCTTCCTCAGCCTGCTGGAGCTTGGTTTGCAAACTGGGGAACATATGCGCCCCGGCCTGCCCGGCTTTCAGAGCGGCCTGCAAACGCTTGAGCAAATGCGACATCGCCTCGGCATGTTCGCGGTTGGAGGCGTCGCCCAACCAGCCCGAAGTGTGGAGTTGTTCAGTCAGTTGGCTCATCTGCTGATACCACTGCTGCATATCGTCTGCAAAGCGCTCGAATTCGTTCTTGCCTTGCTGGAAGACGATCCGCTCAATGTGCAACAAATTACCTGCCATGTGTTTCCTCCGCTCCTCTCAGACTTTGACTCACAAACCGGATGAAAAGTACGTGGGTGGACTTATACGAGCATCCTTTCCCCTGATGAGTTTGGCGGCTGGTGGGCAATTCTGGAAAATTCCGGCTCCAGAATAATGAGGTTGTGCATTGGAGTGATGAAGCATCTCGTAACAATCCACTTTTGAAGGCGCTTTTGACAGACATTTCTGCTGGCCTGTATTTAGCTGCCTCAGATCAATGATTAATGCTGGTTTAGTGTTGTATGAGTTGTTTGCAGTGTAGGGCAAAACCAACTGCGCGTCAAGTAGTACTAAATGGGTACTTTTCCGCATCATCACCGTGAATTTTTATGACCTTTAATGAGGTCTTCATAAGAATTAATTCTGCATTGATAACCTTTTACAGGTGAAGCGTGCTCTGCCTAGCAGTACGTACTTATCGCTCAAGGAACGGCGCAGCACTAGGGCAGTAGTAGCCGGATCAGCGTGTCGGCCAGCCACTCCACGTACTGTTCGCTGGTCAATCTACGATCTGCGGTCAATAGGAGATAAACTTCCGCGCTGGTCAACGCCCAGATAGTATCGGTGGCCTGTGTAAGGCTCAAGCCTGGGCGCAGTGGGCCGTTGGCCGCAACACGTTGCGCCAGTATTTGCATGTTTTGCCAGCGGTCCTTGAGCAGGTGCTGCAACAGCTCGGCAACGTCTGGTTCGGTCTTGGCCGCAATGCGCATGACCTCGAACACCGGAGCAGCGCGCTCCATGATGGCCTGGATGCCAAGCGCAAACATGCGCAACTGCTGGCGCTGGTCCTTCTCGCGGAACATGGCCTGAGGTTCTGGCCGTTCCAGCACGCCAATCGGCTGGTCGTCACCACCGATAGCGACATCCATCACGTGCGACAGGATTTTGCGCTTGCTACCGAATACGGCGTAGACAGTCTCTGGCGCAACACCGGCCTGTTGGGCAATGGCTTCAATGGTAGCGCCCGCATAGCCTCGTTCCGCGAACAGCTTTCGAGCCGCATCGGCGATTTGTTGACGTGTCTGGCGTGCCTGCGCTTGTCGGCGGGCCGAATTGTAAGCACGTTTGGGTCTGGCAGATTGACTCATGACCCTTGACTCCGTTCCGAATCCAATATATTATATATATATTCAATACAGTTACAATGTATTGAATATATGCGCACCCGTAATTTAGCCCGGAATCGCCGGAATCACCACTGCGGTGAGCGCAAAGGTCGGTCAGATGAGTCGAAAGGGGTTACACATGTCACAGGAACAGAATCGGGAAGTGCTGCGGGCCGTGATCGAAGAGGGCTTCAACAAGGGCAACTACGACGCCCTCGATCCACTCTTTGCACCGGGCTACCAGGAGCATCAATTTGGACTGCACAAGACGCTCGAAGGGTTCAAACGAGACATTCAATACCTGCGAACGGCCTTCCCAGACCTGCATCTGACGATTGACGACATGGCGTCGGACGGCGACAAGGTCTGGATACTCATGACGGCGCGAGGCACAAATCACGGCCCGTTCATGGGGCCGCCCACCGGCCAATCGATGGAGATCACGGTCATGGACGTGTGCCGCTTTGAAAACGGCCAGATCGTGGAGCACTGGGGCGTCCCTGACCGGTTCGCCGTGCTGATACAACTGGGGCTGCTCCAACAGCCCGCCGGGCAGCGTTCGTAGTGCACTGCATAGAATCAAAGAGGCCGGGTTTCCGGCCTCTTCGTCAATGGCTGCGGACGATCAGGCTTTTTCCTTCAGCTTCGGGTCGAAAGCGTCGCGCAGCCCGTCCCCGATGATGTACAGGCACAGCACCGTGATCGAGATGAGCAGGCCGGGAATGACGACCAGGTGAACACCCTTCGTGTACCAGTTCCGCGCGTCGGTCAGCATATAGCCCCAACTGGATGTGGGCGGCTTGACACCGAATCCCAGGAAACTCAAAGCCGACTCCGTCAGGATCAGGCCGCCGATGTTCAGCGCCAGGGTGATGATGATGATCGAGAAGACGTTGGGCACGATGTGCACAAACATCGTGCGCCAGGGCGACGCGCCGATGGCCTGGGCGGCCAGGATGAATTCGCGCTCGCGGAGTGAGAGCGTTTCGCCGCGCACCAGGCGCATCGTGCTCGTCCAGCCCAGCAAGCCCAGTACCAGGATAAAGGTGAGCGGGCCGGGGTGAAACAATGACGAAATCAGCAGCAGCAGGAACAGGGCCGGAACGGAGTCCAGGGTCGTGATGAACCAGACCATCGCATCGTCCACCATGCCGCCGTAGTAACCCGTCGCCACCCCCAGCACGATGCCGATGCCGAGCGAGAGGAAACTCGCCACTACGGCAATGCCCAGCGAGATTTGCCCGGCATAGAGCAGCCGCAGGAAGTAGTCGCGCCCCAGGTCGTCTGTCCCCAGAATGTGCCCACTCGCGCCGGGTGGCAGAAAATGATCGTCGGTGACGTGATCCGGGTCGATCCGCATGAGCGTGGCAAAAACCGGCGCGGAGAACGACAACACGGTCAGGATCAGCAAGATGGTCAGCGCCACCATCGTCAGGCGGTCTCGGCGCAGGCGGCGCAGGGCAATCGTCCACAGTGAGTCCCCGACCCCCGCCTGGCGATCCGCTGCTTGGCTCAGACGGACTACATTTGAAGTGGCCTGTGCCATATCACGCCCTCGACTAGCTGTAACGGATGCGCGGATCGATCCACGCATACATGATGTCGGACAGCAAGTAGCCCAGAATGGTCGAAATCGCGCCGATCAGCACGGTTGCCATGACCACCGGATAATCCAGGCTGCTCACGGCCTCGACGGCCAGACGGCCCAGGCCAGGCCACGAGAAAATGGTCTCGGTAATCACCGCCCCGTTCAGCAGGCCAACCAGCGCCGGGCCGAGGAACGTTGCCAGCGGGATCATGGCGTTGCGCATGGCGTGGGTGAACCACACGGTGCTTGCCGGTAGTCCTTTGGATTGTGCCGTGCGAATGTAATCCTGACGGCTGACTTCGAGCGTGGCCGCGCGCATGTAACGCGACAGAAAGGCGATGTCGCCCATTGCCAGGACGAACACGGGCATGGTCAGGTGTTTGATTCGATCCAGAAACGTGTAGTCGCCGCTCAGGTTGGCCGGGAAGCGGCCTCCTGGCGGCAGGATTCCGAGCCGCGAACTGAAGATCAGGATCATGATCAGGCCCAGCCAGAAGGTCGGGATCGAGCTGACGAGGACGGCCAGCACGCGCGTCACGTTATCGAACCATGACCCCTGCTTGACCGCCGACCACACCCCAAGCGGCACGCCGACCAGCACGCCGAAAAACAGCGACAGCGCGCCCAGTTCAAGGGTCGCCGGGACGCGCTCCATGATCAGGTCGGACACGTTGCGCCGGGAAGAGAATGAACGTCCCAGGTCGCCTTGCAGTGCCCGGCCCAACCAGCGGATATACTGCACATATACTGGTTGATCCAGCCCCAGTTGTTTGGTGAGCGTCTCACGCTCCGCAGGTCTGGTTCGAGGCCCAAAGGTCATGGCCGCCACTGGCCCCTGTGGGAAGGCCAGCACCATCAGCCCATAGGACAGGATCGTGATCCCAAGCAAGGTGGGGATTGCATACAACAGTCGGCGGATAATGTACCGTCCCATTTCGTGACCTTCCGACTCACGCTTCAGCCACACTCATCGAACACTTGACATAACGGCTATTATAAAAAGTTCCATCGGGCAGTGCGACGGTGGATGGTGCGATCAGCCACCGCATCCGGGTGAGCTTCCTCAACCCTGCATGTGGACAGGGAACAATAGCGGTCTACGGTGCCAGATCGGTTCCCCCTCTCCAGTTGGAGAGGGGGGCAGGGGGTGAGGTCAATACACCGTTACTGCGTTCTCGCGGCGGGCTTTACCACCCACTGATCGACGTTCCAGAACAGGTTCGACGGGTATGGGTTGAAGCCCTCGATGCTCTTATTCGCCGCGTATTCGCCGTTGATGACGTACAGGAACATGTACGGCTGGTCATCTTGTAGAATTTTCTGCGCCTTCTTGTATAGTTCAGCGCGCGCCTTCGGGTCGCAGCCTTTCAGGTGCAGTGCATCGGCCTCCAGCTTGGTGAATTCCGGGTTGTTATACGAGACGAAGTTCTGGCCGGAGTTCACGATGTCGCCGACAGGTGTGAACAGCGTGGCCTGATCGGGATCGTCGGGGTAGCCGTTGCGCCAGCCGAGGAGTGTGGCGTCAAAAGTTTGCGCATTTTGCTTGGCGATCAATGTGTTGAAGTCGATGGGTTGGAAATCAACCACGATGCCAAGCTGCTTCATATTGTCCTGGAAGACCTGCCCGGCGGCGGTGCGCCGTGCATTGCCTTCATTGGTGTAGAGCGTGAACTTGAACGGCGTGCCATCTTTGGCGTATTTTGCGCCCTTCGCCACGCGAATGCCATCCGGCCCCATCGGGAAGCCAGCTTCGTCCAGCATCTTGGCTGCCGCAGCCGGGTCGTAGGGGATGGGCTTCAGGTCTTTGTCGAAGGCCCATGAAGACGGCAAAATGCCAGATGGCAGCCGCTGGCCTTCACCGAAAACCGCCGTCTTGATCATCTGATCGACGTTCGTGCCGAGCGCCAGCGCCATGCGGACGCGCACATCGCCAAAGAATGGGTGATGGCCCTGGTCGGCGTTGGTCGGGTTGCCCTTCTCGTCCACTGCCGATTGCGGGTTGGTCGGGTCGGCCAGGTTCCAGGCGATGTAATCCCAGGCATTGCCGGGATAATCGTACACCTGAATGTTCGGGTTCTTCTTCACGTCGGCACGGCGACCCACCGGCGGAGCACGGTGCAGATTGGTCTGCCCGGCCAGGAACTGCTCAATCGCCACCGTCTGATCGGGCACATTCTTCAGGATGAAGCCTTCCGGCTTCACCTTGCCGCCTTCAGCATCTGGGTAGTTCTGATCCGCGACCAGTGTCACCTGCTCGGAGGGGCGGAATTCCTTGAATTTGAAGACGCCTGACGTGACCGTCGGATTCAGGTTGAACGGGCTGTCGTTGATGTCGCTGAAATCCGGTTTGAAGACGTGCGCCGGAACGACCTGGATGAACCCGACATCGGAGAGCGCCGTGCAGCTTTGCTCCTTGAACGTCACCACCAGCGTGTAGTCATCCGGGGCAGTCACGCTGGCGATGCGTTCCTGGGTCGGGCCGGTCAGCGGCGACTCGACCTTGCCGCTTACAGTGGCATCATAAGCATATTTGTAATCTTTGGCCGTCACAGGCTGACCGTCCGTCCACTTGAAGTCCTTGCGCAGGTGGAACGTGTACGTCTTGCCATCTTCCGAGATATCCCACGATTCCGCTACCGCGCCGGGGAATTTGCCAGGAGGGGCATAGTTGCCCGTCTTCGGGTCAACGCCAACCAGACCGGGGAATAAGAATCCCGCCACTTCCTGGTCGGTATCACTCTGCGTCAGCAGCGGATTCATGGTCTGCACGTCCCCGCCGGGGTTGCCCTCAATGATGACCCCCCCGGTATCCTGAGCCTTCGTGTTGACCTTCGCTGCGGCAAAAATCATAACGAGCACGAGCGCCAGCGCAGCCAGTCTATAAAATTTACGCATTGTTCCAAACTCCTCATCTAGCCGGAAACACATGGTTCACTGGGGCTAATATGTCAACAAACTGCGCATCGTCCTCCTTGTGGATAAAGAACGACCTATACAGACACCATGCAGGTTGTTACGTTGGCAATTGTGGTCAGCCTCTGCTGATCTAGCAGTCCCTGCGGCTTTCTATAAGCACTCATCAAGAAAACCTGATGCCCATTATAAAAATTCGGGATCGGGATAGCAACCCGAACTGATGTTTCCCCCAACCTGACAGGCACCAAATCACCTATTCGGGTGAGCAGGCAAGTTGTCACAACTTACCAAAGACTCGCTATCCGGCCTGTGCTAAAATCCCTGGCCCGTTCATGCAAAGCGCAATCGTAGAGGGATGGGTGCGTTGTCCAATAACAACCGGTGGACAAGTTTCGACCTGATTTTTTTTGACTGCGACAGTACGCTGTCCTCGATAGAGGGTGTCGATGAACTGGCGCGACTCAAAGGCAAAGAAGGCCGTGTTGGGCTGCTCACCCAGAAGGCAATGGACGGCGATCTGGATCTGGCCGATGTCTATGGCAAACGGCTTCGCGCCATCCGCCCCACGCGGGGCCAGCTTGCCGCTATCGAGCAGCTTTATTGGGATACACTGGTCGCTGACGCGCGCGAAGTGATCGCAGCGCTGCACTCACTGGGCAAGCAGGTGTTCATCATCAGCGGTGGGTTGGCGGCGCCGGTGCGTGGCTTCGGCGCGCGGCTCGGCGTGCCCGGCGAGAACATCCGGGCTGTCGAGCTTGAATTCAACCAGCTTTCCGGCCACTGGTGGAAGTATTACGATCATGCGGCGCAGACCACCGAAGCCTATCTCGCTTACGAAAAAGGGCCACTGACCATCTCGGCGGGCAAGCCCGACATTGTGCGCGAACTGGCGGGCAACCGCTGGGGCCGCAAGCTCTTTGTCGGCGATGGCGTCAGCGATCTGCGCACGCGGGATAGCGTTGATCTCTTTGTCGGCTTCGGCGGCGTGGCCCGGCGGGAAAAGGTCGAAAGCGGCTCGGATGTATTCATCTATGCGCCGAGCCTGGCCCCTATCCTGCCAATGGCGGCAGGCGAAGCGGGCATGGTCTCACTGCGCAGCACGCCCTACGAGGCTGTGCTGGACAAAGGGCTTGCGCTGTGCCGCGACGCCCGGAGCGTCGCCTTCCGCAACCCGTCACTGCGCGCTGCTTTCGATGCGACGTTCGGCCCTGGTTAATTAGCCATGTGGCGCAAAACCTCACCCCCGGCCCCTCTCCGCAAGCAGAGAGGGGAGCAGCCCAGCCGATGTTGCCCACCGGTTCCCCCTCTCCACAAGGTGGAGAGGGGGTCAGGGGGTGAGGTAAATCGGACCTGTTAACTATGTACCTCAACGCAGACCAGCTTCCTGACAACACCCTGTTGCAGGGTTTCGACCTGTGTATCGTCGGAGCGGGCGCAGCAGGCCTGGCGATGGCAAAGCGCCTCGCCGGAACGTCCGTCAAGGCGCTCGTGCTGTCCAGTGGCCTGCCCTCGGATCGGGGGCGGCCCGACGCGGCGCGCCAGGCTGTTTACCGAGGGACTATCGGGCCGTTCCTTCAGAAGGTGGATGCGCAATTCCTGGAGCGCTCGCGGCTGCATATGCACGGCGGCACGACCAACCACTTTGGCTTCTGGTCCCGTCCCCTGGATGAGGTCGATCTGAGGCCGCGTCCCGGCTATCGTGATGCCCACTGGCCGTTCGGCCTGGATGAACTCGTGCCCTATTACCGCGCCGCCCACGACTTTGGCCGCTTCGGGCCGTTCAATTACGACGATATAGCTTTCTGGGAGCGCGTGCTGTATGCGCGCTGCTTCCCGCCCCTACCCGGCGATTCGCTGACGGGTGCGGTCATGCACGCCCAGTACGAGGAAAGCCTGCACGATTTTCAGGTGCAGTTTGCCGACGAGCTACGGGCTGCGCCGAACATCACTGTCTTGTTCAACGCCCACCTGCTGGCCGTCGAGTCCACCGCTGGCAAAGATCACGTCACCGGGCTGGCCTGCGCCACCATCGAGGATGGACGTGCGGGCCGCCGCTTCCGCGTCGAGGCGAGCGCGTATGTGTTAGCGATGGGCGGCATTGAGACGGTGCGTGTCCTCAAGCTGTCCGGCGACCTGGGCGACAACCGCAAGGGTCATCTGGGGCGTGGGTTCATGGTGCACCCGCTCGTGACCAGCGCCGCCAGGGTGCGCTTCTCGCGGCCTGTCGAGACAGAGATCTGCAACTTCTTCCGCGATCAGCAGGTGCGCTTGCAGCCGCCGCAGACCGAAGGCGGTGAATACGTTCATGTCTCCGCCCCGCTGGTCAACCCGGAGGACATCTTCAATTACTGCGTCTTCAATGCCTGGGGTGTGCTCGTGCCGAAAGCTGAAAACCTGGAAGCGGAGAAGATCGGCAATTTCCGCCTGATCTTGCGTTTTAGCCCGGCCAGGGACGAGGCCATCGTCAACGTCAACTGGGAGCAGCTTCCCAACGAGAACAGCGCCATCAGCCTGAATCCATCCCAGCTCGATCCCATCTTCGGTCAGCCCGTCACTCACCTGGACTGGCGGCTGCTCGATGCCGACAAACGCACCCTCGCGCGTGCGCTTGAATTGTGCCGGGCCTATCTGCAAGCGCGGGGAGCGACAGCCTTTGATCTGATCACCGACCTGAGCGGCGGCGCGGATCACTGGTCTTTCGCGCCGGACGAAGGAGCGCTAGCGACGGGCGACCATCACATGGGCGCGCTGCGCATGTCTGCCGGCAGCCAGGATGGCATCGTCAACCCCGATTCGCGCCTGCACTCGGTGGATAACCTGTACATCGCCGGATGCAGCGTCTTCCCGACGGGCGGCTTCGCCAACCCGACCCTGACCATCATCGCCCTGGCGCTGCGCCTGGCCGATCATCTGAGGGCGGCCCTGACAACCATGCCCTAAACCCAAGACCTTTAAGTTAAGGAGATATACCTCACCCCCTGACCCCGCCGAGGAGTGCATCGGTTCCGCTGCGCAGAGAGGGGGAACCGACCGGTCCAGACTCCCCTCTCCACCTTGTGGAGAGGGGTTGGGGGTGAGGTCAACTACAGACCCTCGCATAAAAGGTATTGGCCCTAGACTTGCGGCCCAAACTCGCACGGTGGGCGGGTGGGCGAACACGTGATCGTGCGCCTGGGCCAGATGCCGTACTCGGCTAACGCGGCAATGACCGTGCACAGCGGCAGCCCGACCACGTTCGTGTAGCAGCCATCAAGCCGCGCCACCGGGTGAAAGCCTGCGTGCTGGATGGCGTACCCCCCGGCCTTGCCAATCGGATCGCCCGACGCCACATAGGCCGCGATCTCCTCGTCTGTATACGGGCGCATGGTCACTCTGGTTGTTGTCAGGCGTGACGTGCTCTGCCCCGATCCGGCATCCAGCAGCGTGATGCCGGTGTGGACGACATGAACGCGATTGCGCAGTTGGCGCAGCATCGCCGCCGCGTGTTCGGCGTCGTCGGGCTTGCCGAGAATCTGGTCACCATCGACCACCGTCGTGTCGGCGCTCAGGATCACGCCGCTGTCCAGACTCGCCATACTGCCTGTACTGACTGCCCAGGCTTTTTGCAGGCTCAGGCGCAGCACGTAATCGGCGGGCGCTTCGCCCGGCTGAGGTGTTTCGTCGATGTCGGGCCGAGCGACAGTGAAGGCCAACCCGACAGCCGTCAGCAGGTCAAAACGGCGCGGGGAACTCGAAGCCAGGATCAGAGGTTTCACGGAGATTCTCGTTTCACCTCACCTCCCTTAGCCTGGCGGTTCCCCTCTCTGCATTCGGAGAGGGGGCAGGAGGTGAGGTGAACAAAAGGAGCGCGTCTCAACTCCAGCCGGAGAGGTTCCAGGGCTGCGGTCTTAACGCAGCCCACAGTCCTCATCGTCTCGTGCTACTGGGCACTGCCCTTTCCAGCGCGGGCCGCAAGCTGCGCTTCCTGGTCGATGATGCGCGTATCCCAGTGGTCGCCGCCGAACAGGCCGTCTGTCTGGAAGAAGCCCTTATACCAGGGCTTGACCAGCCCGGCCTCAACGCCCACATACAGCGGAGCCATCGGGAACTCGCCGTCCTTGCCAAAGAAGGCTTCTTCAATTTCCCGGTACATCTGGTCGCGCTTCTTGGGATCGGTTTCCAGGTCGGCAGCATCGATCTTCTTATCCACGTCGGT
Organism: Chloroflexota bacterium; assembly: GCA_021325095.1. Classification (GTDB taxonomy): domain Bacteria; phylum Chloroflexota; class Anaerolineae; order Aggregatilineales; family UBA2796; genus JAJPHV01. Next base: position 63,761 of record JAJPHV010000088.1, read on the forward strand.
GCAGGGCCGTTTGAAGTCATTCTCTGCGTTGCAGTGCAGTACGTCGCGCATCCAGTTATGGGCGTCCGGGTAGTCGGCGTTCCAGCCCAGCGTGTACATGTTGGGGCGCTGGGGCGTCGGCACATCCGGCTTGATACTCTTGAGCAGTACCGAGAATTCCGCTTCTTCGACGTTGATCAGGCTGGCGTCGCAGCCCAGGTTGGTCTGCACCTGGTTTTGCAGGAATTCCGCCCAATCAGTTGCCCCGGCATAGGTCAGAATCGTGATGCTGGGGAAGCCTTCGCAGTCCTTATAGCCAGCCGCTTCCATTTCGGCGTTCGCGTAATCCGGGTCGAAACCGGGGTTGTCGGGCTTGCCCAGCGCCACCTCATTGATCGGCACCGCCCCACGAATGCCTGGCGGCATAAAGTGCGCCATCGGCACGCCCAGGCCATCGGCCAGTTCGGACACGAACACCTTGCGGTCAATGGCCGCGCTGAAGGCCCGGCGAACGTGTACGTTATCGAAAGGCGGCTTGTCGTACATGAAGCCGAAGTAATAGGTGGCAAGCACGGTACGCTGGTAGTATTCCTTGCTGCGTTCTTTGTCGTTGCGGATGCTGTTCAGCTCGGCGCGCGGAATACCGCTGGAGTCCACTTCGTTGTTCTGGTACAGGCTGTAAATCGTGCTGGCGTCCTTGACTACAATCGTTTGCAGCCGCTCGACATTGCCGCCGTAGGTATTCTCGACATCCTTCGGGTACAGCGGGTTCTTGACGTACACGCGGCTGACATTGCGATCCCAGGTGTCGAGCAGGTAAGGGCCATCGGTCACGATGTTGCCCGGCTCGATCCATTTGTCGCCAAACTCCGCAATCGTTTCCTTCGGCACGGCCCGGAACATCCACATGCTGGTCGTGCTCAGGAAGAAGGGCAGCGAGCCATTGGTCGTGATCTGCAACTGCGTGTCGCTCAACGCCTTGACGGCGATCTGGTCAAAATCGCTGTCTTTGATCTGCGAGGGCTTGATCTTGGATACCACGTCGCAGCCCTTGATGACAGAAGCCGCTACCGGAGTATAGAAACTGCCCAGCCGGGGGTCGCAGGCCCGCTTGATGCCGTACTCAAAATCGCCTGCTACCACCTTGCGCACTTCGGTCGCTTTCTTTGTGGCAGGGTCGTAGCGCACCCAGGGCACGTCGTTGCGCAGGGTGAACGTCCACACGTCGCCCTTGTCGTTTTTCTCCCACTTGGTCGCCATTTCCGCCCGAATCTGCGTGGTCTTGGGGTCAACGTCGGTCAGGCCCAGGAACAGGTTCTCGACGGGCTGCACCGAGAGGGAATCCTCGGTTCGCTGTGGGTCGAGCGTCGGGATCAGGCTGGCCGTTGCGCCATAGATCGTCACCGGCTCCGTGCCTTGCAGCATGGGGCTGGTCAGCGTGATGGTGTTGTCGCCCGTCGAGGCGTGGACGGCGCTCAACGGCGCAGCAAGCACCACAGCGGAAACGATGGCGGCAAACAAGAAACCTCGTATTCGCTTACTGCCGGACATTGCAAAGACTCCTTCTGAAATACCGCTAACATCGAAATACGCTGCCGAGGGCTGTTCTGGCGCCCGGCGGATCAAGTTCACAACTCCTTTCGGCTCTGGCATTCACATCGTAGTGTATCAATACTCTCACGGATTGAGATTTACGCCAAGCCGCCTTTTTAATCTAACGTTAATGTCAGGCGCGTCGGAATGCTGCACACGCTTGCCCACTACGAACTCCCTCTCTGCGAAGCGGAGAGGGGTTGGAGGTGAGGTTAACCATCCAGTGCGGTCACACCTTCTCCTCCACCGCTTCCATCTCTGCCCAGTTCAGGCCAACACTCGCTTCCGCGCGCAGCGGCACGGACAGCTTGACGGCACTTTCCATCACCTCTCGGACGAGCGCTGCCGTCTGCGGGATGTCGTCGTCCGGCACTTCCAGCACCAGTTCGTCGTGCACCTGCAAGATCAGCCGGGCGCGGGGCCGTTCCGTCTTCAGCCGTGCCGAAAGGTGGATCATGGCGATCTTGATGATGTCGGCTGCCGTTCCCTGCACCGGCATGTTGATCGCTTCTCGCTCGGCGCGGGCACGCACCACGCTGGCGACGTGGCTGCCGTCGCCCGATCCCAGGCCGGGGAAATAGCGCCGCCGCCCCATCAGCGTTTCAAGATAGCCGTACTCGTAAGCCTTTTGCTTGCTGCTTTCCAGGTAAGCCTTGACGCTCGGCAAGCGCTGGAAATAAGTCTTGATGAACTGTTCCGCCTCAGCTATCGATAGGCCGCTCTCGCGGGCCAGTCGATAGGCGCCCATGCCGTACAGCAGCCCGAAGTTGACCCGCTTGGCAAGATAGCGCTGCTCTTTCGTCACCTGCTCATAGGGGATGTTATACACGGCAGCAGCCGTCGCCCGGTGAATGTCTCGTTCCTGCTGGAACGACTCGATCAGGAAGGATTCCTTGCTGAAGTCAGCCAGGATGCGCAGTTCGATCTGGCTGTAATCGACGGCCAGCAGGTGGTAGCCGGGCGGCGCGATAAACGCCTTGCGTACCCGGCGGCCTTCCTCCGTGCGGACGGGGATGTTCTGCAAATTCGGGTTCTCGCTGCTGATCCGGCCCGTCACCGCCCCCGTCTGGTTGTAATAGGTGTGGACACGCCCTTCCTCATCGGCCAGCGCCGGCAGCGCGTCCACGTAAGTGCTGCGTAACTTGTCTAGCGTGCGCCATTCGATGATGCGCCCCACGATCTCGTGGTGCGGTTGAAGCACTTCCAGTGCATCGGCGTCGATGGAATAGCCGTGTATGCTCTTGCTCAGGCCCTTCGTGGGCAGGTTCAGTTTCTTGAACAGGATGTCGTTAAGCTGCTTCAGGCTGCCGATCTTGAACGGCTCGCCCGCCAGCGCGTAGATGTCTTCCTCGATGGCTTTCAGACGCTCAGAGAATTCGCGGCTCAGTTCGGCCAGGTACGGCAGATCGACCTTCGCCCCGGCTATGATCATGTCCACAAGCACGGGTACGAGCGGCATCTCAATCTCGCTGAACAGTTTCCACAGGTTCCGTTTCGGGTCTTCCAATTCCGCCCGCAGCTTGTCCACCAGCCGAAACGTGATCGCGGCGTCGGCGGCAGCGTAAGGCGCAACACGATATACGGACACCCGATCCATCGTGATCTGGGCTTTGCCCTTGCCGATCAACTCGTCGATGTGCGTCATGCGAACGTTCAGTCGGTCTTCAGCCTGATCCTTCAGGCCCTTGCGCCGACTGTCCGGGTTGATCAGCCATTCGGCCAGCATCGTGTCGAACGTGATCGGCGTCACGTCCAATCCGTTGCGGCGCATGATCACCAGGTCGTAGGCGGCGTTGTGTGCCCACTTCGATTTGCGCAGATCGGTCAGGGCCGGGCGCAGCGCCCGAATCACGCGCTCCAGCGGCAACTGGCGGGGGGCATCAACGTGCCCGACCGGGATGTAGTAGCCCTCGCGCTCGTTGACGGCCAGCGAAATACCGACCAGCATGGCGCGCATCTGGTCGGTACCAGTCGTTTCGGTATCAAAGGCGATGGTCATCGCCCGGTCAAGGACGCGCACCAGGTCATCCAGCGCCGCCTCAGTATCGACGATGATCGTCTCGACCAGGTGCGGAATGGGCGCATCGCGTTCGGGTGCATCCACGTCGAACAGATTCATTTGCTGCGAGGCTTTGTCGTTAATGGCCTGCACGGTGGGCGCGATCCGCTGCGCGAAGGAGCGAAATTGCAGCGTTCGGAACAGTTGCAGCACCACCGCCGGGTCGAAATCGTGGGCTTTGCACTTTTCGAGTTCAACTTGCAGCGGGATGTCCGTCTTGATCTGGGCCAGGCCCTTGCTCATAAAGGCCAGTTCACGGCCTGCTTCCAGCAGTTCGCGGCGCTTGCCCTTCTGCTCATCCAGGTGGGCGTAGATGTTTTCCAGGCTGTCGTACTGCTTAAGCAGTTCTGTTGCCGTCTTGTCCCCGATGCCCTTGACGCCGGGGATGTTATCCGAACTGTCACCTTTCAAGCCCTTGTAATCGGGAATCTGGTCGGGCCGGATGCCCATGTCTGCGATGACGCGGGCTACGTCGTACAACTGCGGCCCGTTGCGCCCGCCCCGGCCCGGCAACTGCACTGTTGTGTGCTCGTTGACCAGTTGCAACAGATCTCGATCCCCGGTGATGATCATCACGTCCACGCCCTGCGCTTCGGCCTGGCGCGTCACCGTGCCGATCACGTCGTCCGCCTCGAATCCTTCTTTTTCCAGGATGGGGATGTTGAACGCCTGCACCAGTTCGCGGATGCGGTTCATCTGGACGATCATGTCGCCCTGCATCTTCTCGCGCGTGCCCTTGTATTCCGCGTATATTTCCTCGCGGCCACTCATCCCCTGGTCAAAACTGACGGCCAGGTAATCGACGGGCGGGCGCAGTTCCAGGATATCCATCAGCGTTCGGGCAAAGCCGTAAGTCGCATTCGTCGGCTCCCCCGCGCTGGTCGTGAACTGTTCGATGGGCAGCGCAAAATACTGCTGGTAGGCCAGCGCGTGCCCATCGATCAAAATGAGTTTGGGGCGTGAGTCTGTCATAAACAATCCAGTCGGCGAAGGATCGCCACTTTTTTCTAAGGGAATCCCGGATTTAGCCAATCGAGCAGGCGGAATGAGGTTATGATCCGGCCAATTATACCCGGCCTGAGGCGCAATGGGTGAAAAGCCATCCTGCTTGTTTGGGCACAACCGGGAGTAAGAAACGGTCTGAACCCTTACGATTAATGACCGTTCAGGCCGCGTCCTGGGAATCGCGCCGATACTCCATGAAGCTGGCGATCTCTTGCTGCGTCACGGCCCGTCCTGGCGCGACGATGTAATAGGCATCGGCCCATAGCGCCGGGTCATTGGCGCGGGCCGCCGTTTCGCGCATCAGGGTTTCGACAGTGGCCGTCGGTGTCTCGTTGGCCGGGATGCTGACCTGCAAGCTCACATAGGTCGGCTGGATTTCGTAGCCCTGCACCTGCCAGGCATGAGCGGCAGCAATCGTGTTGACCCATTCAAGCAGGATGCCCGACGTTTCCGGGCTGATCATGTCGGCGCGGGGCAGCCACACGAAAGAATAGGCGGCGTATGGCCCTTCGGCGCGAGGTGGTGCGGGCGGGGCCGCCGGTACGGCTTCGGCAGTGGGTTGCGCACTGGCGGCCTCTATCGCTGCGTGCAGTCCTTCCGGTGCACGCAGCCCCGTCGGGCGCGAGGGCAGCGTCCTGGCTGCTTCTGCCTGCTCGGTGGGCGGTTCGGGCACGCTTTCCAGCGCCTTGAGCAGGTTCCTGGCCTGCTGCCGGATGATGCGCAGCGGCGTTTCCGCCGGAAACAGCATCGACAGCGTCATCCTTTCGACGGTGCGGGTCGAGCACAACAAGTAATCGCCCGCGCCCGGCACGTGAATGAAGCGGATCAGCGCATTGCCATCGTCACTCGCGCCCTGCCATGCCTGGTTGATGCTGGCGACCACCCCGTTAATGGCCGTTTGCGCCAACTGCCCCGCCGACGCCAGCAGTTCCCCACTGCGCGTCAATACGGTGGCCTGGGCCGTCGAATCCACCGTCAACTGGGTCAACTGCACCGCGAGCGTGGCTGCCACCGGCTCTGGCCCGGTTTCCGGTTCAGTGCGCGCTTCCGTAGGCACTTCTGGCTGTGCAGCGGGTTGCGGCTGTGGCTCTGGTTGTACTTCTGGCTGCGGTTCGGAAGGCAGTTCGGCAGATGGCTCAGGTGGTGCGGGCGGGAAGGCCGTTGGCGGTGGCTCGTCGGGGATACTCGCCACGAAGGAGGGTTCCTCGCCCGAATCGAGCGTGTCAGGGGCGGCCCTCGGCGGTTCGGCGAACGGAGGCACGTGGACTCGTTCCCGATCTGTTTCGAGCTTCTTCTGAACGATCCCGCCGCCCGGCTGCGTGTCACCCGCCGTCACTGGCGGTTCGGGCGTGCCTGCTCCCGCAGAAGGTGGCACAGGTTGCGCCCCGGTAGTGTTGTTCGTTCGCGCGCTGGCCGCTGGCCCGACCAGCGTCGGCAGATCGGCGTCCTCGGCGGTCTGGCGCACCCAGGCCGGGATCACAGCCTCCTGGTCAACGCGCTCGATGAAAGTATGCAGCGAAAGCTGCTCCAACGGAACCGTATCGTCAGCGGCTGCGCTCAAGGCCATGACTGCCAGGTCGGGGATCGGCTCCGCGACGGGCAGCGCGCGCTGCTCAGGCAGCGTGTCGGGCGGAGCGCCCTCCACCGGCGTAGCAGCCTGCCCGCTCACCAGCTCGCGGATAGTGGCGTGTTCGGGAATGGGCGGCTCGTCGATGACAGGCTCCGGTGGCATGGCAACTGGCCCCGCCACCAGTCGCCGGAACGTGTCGTCGGGCTGGATGCTCGGCTCGCTCACCACCGGGCCGGAGCCTTCGGGCAGGCTGGCAGGTGGCTGTTCGGCATCGGCGCGCCGCTCCTGCTCCTTCTTTGCCAGGCGCGCTTTGGCCGCCACCGCCTCGCGGATGACCGGCGCAAGCTGGCGCGCAAAATACGGCTTGGTGATGCTGCCCTGCACATCTAGCGCCGGAAGCTGCGCCACCTGCTCCTTGCTGCGCGGGCTTGCCAGGATAAACAACCCCGGCTGAATGTCGCGCAGTGCCCAAATCAACCCCGGCAAATCCATGTCGTCGATGCCGAAATCGACAATCACAACATCCTGCGCCTCACGTTGAAGCAGTTCGATGGCGGCCCGGCCACTGGCGAACACGTTGACCACGTAATCGCCGGATTGTTCCAGGGCACGCTTGACCGGTACTGTAAAGGCAATGTCGGGGTCGATAACAAGCACTCTGATGGTCATGACCTTCTATTGTAATCCAAAATTCGCGCCAGCGCATGGCGCGTCACTGCCAGTTCCCCTCTCCAACCTATGGAGAGAGGGTTAGGGGATGAGGCAGGCTATAATCACCCGCTGTTTGGTTACGTATTGGTACGGGTTCTGAGGAGACTTTCGCTCATGCTCAAAGGCTATCGCGGCCCGCTGCTGGCGCTGCTGCTGTCTGTCGTGCTGCTAGGGGCCGTCATCGTCACCCGCCCGCCCGACGTGGTCTCGACGCCCCCGCCGGTGCAGACGGCGCTGCCGCCTACCGCCACGCTGTTGCCCACGCTGACGCCCGCGCCGACCATCCCTTTTCAACAGCTTGATACCGCCACGCTGCACGAAGCAGTGGTTGGCTGTTTCAAAAAGCTGAACCCGCTCCTGGTCGGCTACAACCAGACGGACCGCGACATCACCTCCCTTATCTTCGAGGGGCTGGCGACGACCAACGCCTACGGTATCCCCGTCCCCGATCTGGCTGCGTCGTGGCTCGTCTCAAGCGACGGATTGGTCTACGCTGTCAAGCTGCGGACGGACGTGCTCTGGCAGGATGGTATCCCCTTCACCAGCGCCGACGTGCTGTTTACCATCAAGCTGATGCAAGACCCGGCTTTCCCCGGCCCCACCGATCTGCACCGCTTCTGGGAAACGGTCAATGTGGAGGCCCTGGACGAGCACACCGTTCGCTTCACGCTGGCGCAGCCGCTGGCTGCCTTTCTGGACTACCTGCGCATCGGCATCGTGCCTGAACACGCACTCCGAAACACACCCGCCGCCAACCTCCTATCTCATCCCTTCAACCTGTCTCCCGTCGGCACAGGCCCTTACCAGTTCGATGCCTTGCTCGGCAACGGCAGCCAGATCACGGGCATCCGCCTCCGGCTGGCGGCGACTTACCGGCAGCGACCCGAAGGCAAGGACGGTTACGCGCTCAGTCAGATCGTCTTCCACTGCGCGCCCTCCTTCAACGACGCGATTGCGGCCTTCCAGCGCGGCGAGGTGAACAGCATCAGCGAGCTGCCGCCCGATGCGCTTGAACAGGTGTCCGCGCTTACTCAGTTGACGATCTACACCGCCTACCGCCCGGCCTTCGGGGCAGTCATCTACAACTGGCAGCGCGGCGAGGTCGGCTTCTTCCGCGATTTCCGGATGCGGCAGGCTCTCTCGCGCAGCGTAGATCGCACGGCGCTGGTCAATAAATTCATGGCCGGGCGGGCCGTCCCCGCCGACAGCCCGATCATTCCCGGCTCGTGGGCGCGCGCCAGCGACGTGTCCTGTCCGGGCTACAGCCCCGACAATCCCAACGCAGCCCAGACGCTGCTGTCCCAGGTACAGATTCTGCCCACCCCCGCCCTGGACGCTGCGCCGCCCGCCACACAGGCCGCCACCACCGATGCGAAGGCGACTGCCCCCGCCGCTCCCACCGCACCGCCCGACTTCCGCTTCCAACTGCTGGTCAACAATGACCCGGCGCTGGCGAACATGGCTGCCGAGATCGTCAACGCCTGGAATAAACTGGGCCTGCACGTCAGCGTCGTGGTCGTCGATACGGCTACCTTCAAGGAGCGCCTCGTCGCCGGGAACTTTGACGCGGCGCTGGTCGAACTCAACCTGGCTCCCAACGCCGACCCTGACCCGTACAGCTTGTGGCGGCAGATTCCCAAAGACGGCGGCCTGAACTTCGGCGGGATGAACGAACGCCGTCTCAGCGAACTGGTCGAGTCGGCCCGCCGCGAAGTCAATGGCATTCACCGCGCCGAACTGTATCACGACTTCCAGAAGTTGTTCTGTGAACGGGCATCGGCGCTGCTGCTGTATTATCCCGTCTATACCTATGGCGCGGACAGCCGGATCGCGGGCATTCAGCTTGGCTTCATGAGCAACCCGGCGGATCGCTTCCGCACCATCCAGGACTGGCGCTTCGTGCAGCCATAAGCATTTTGCCAGCCCTTGACATCATCGAACAGATGTGCTATCATGTTCGTCCGCTTTCCCTCAATAGCCCCCTCTCTGCGCAGAGAGGGGGTTGGGGCGAGGTAAACCCTGCCTGATCGCACCTGCTTATCAGGTGATCAGGCTGGATACGTGGGCAATTAAGTCTTGCGGTAAGACAGGCTTGGTCAGGAAGCTGTCGATGTCCGCCTCGAAGTTCTTGGAGGCAAAGTAACTGCGCGCATAGGCCGTCAGAATGATGATGATCGTATGCCTGCCCGGTGGTTCCAGGCGGCGTATTTCGGCGGCCACGTCGAAACCGCTCATGCCCGGCATGGCAACGTCGAGGATGATCACCTCCGGCTGGTGCGCTGCGAACAGTTCCAGAGCCGTTTCGCCGTTGAATGCGGTCAGGGCCGTCAGACCCTGCTCCCGCATGGTGAGCGCACACAGCTTGCACAGCGGTTCGTCGTCGTCCACGACCAGAACTTTGATGGGGGTAGCTGAACTCGTCATTCGCAAATTTTCCAGGGATGTATCGTCGGCGATGATGGCGCCACCCATTATATCCCATTCCAATTATGCCCTTCCCTGCTCATGACTTTTTGATTCGGACGGCGCTGTGAGCAGCCCGCTGAAGCGGACTGCGTGGATTCAGCCCGATGCTTTAGCGTCGGGCGCAAGTTCCCTCACGGTGCTTCGATATTCTCTCGAATCTGGTGAACCAGCGCGCCGAAATCCGGGGCATGAACCATGTCCAGCCTGCGCGGCCTGGGCAGCGGAATGGTCAGGTCAGCACGCAGACGGCCCGGCCTGCGGCTCATGACCAGCACCCGATCTGCAATGAACACGGCTTCCGTGATGCTGTGCGTGACCATGATCGCCGTCTTGCGCTCGCTGGCCCAGAGCTGCATCAGGTCAAGCTGCATCTGTTCGCGGGTCAGGGCATCCAGCGCGCCGAACGGCTCGTCCAGCAGCAGCACGTCGGGGTTGTAGATCAGCGCGCGCCCGATGGCGACCCGCTGCGCCATCCCGCCCGACAGTTCAGAGGGGTACGCGCCGCCGAAGCCGCCCAGCCCGATGCGCTGCAACACCGCATTCGCCTGCAACGTTCGTGTCTGTGCGTCGGCGCCGGCCAGTTCCAGGGGCAGTGCCAGGTTGTCCAGCACCGTTCGCCAGGGCATCAGGTTCGACTGCTGGAAGACCAGCCCGACGCGCCGTTGCGGTTTGCGGATGGGCATTCCATCCAGCGTCACGATGCCCATCGATGGCGTCAGCAGTCCGGCAATGATGCGCAGCAGGGTGCTTTTGCCACAGCCGCTTGGCCCGATCAGGCACACAAACTCCCCTGGCCTGACCTGGAAGGAGATCGGGGCCAGTGCCTCCAGCGCGCCTGTGCCGTCTGGCCCCACAAAATGATGGGCGACGTTCTCAACCCGCAGCATCAGTAGCCTGGGCGGTTGGTATGCCGCCCGGTACAGCACTCGGCGCGGGCAGGTAATCGTTGCTGAACACCTTGCTCAGGTCTACCGGTTCCTTGACCAGCCCCATCGCCTGCAAGGTATCCAGGGTGAGCTTCCAGGCCGCCGGATCGCTGTAGCCGAGATGATCGGTCTTCCACAGTTCGAGGGAGTTGGTCAGCACCGCGTATTGCACCGGATCGTCGGCCTTCAGGTTCTCGACGTATTTGCGGCTGATGTCGTAGGCGGCTTTCGGATCGGCCAGCGTGTCGGCCAGGCCCTTCGCCAGCGCCGCAGTCATGCCTCGCACCAGGTCGGGTTTGTCCTTGAGCGTCGTCTCGTTGGTCATCAGACCGTTGGAGACAATGTTGGCATAATCGGCGATCTGGATGACCCGCACTTTGAAGCACTGGCTCTCGATCTGCGCCGGTTCGTTGGCGATGTAGATCACCGAGGCATCCACCTGCCTGCCGCACACCACAGGCGCGGTGTCGAAACCGATAGCTTTCACGTCTTTCAGATCGCTCTCTTTGATCCCGGCGGCATTCAGCAATGCCTGAAGGCCAACGTAGCTTGCGCCAAACTTGCCCGGCACACCAACCACGTGCCCGGCCAGGTCTTTCGGCTCCTTGATGTCCGAGTCGGCGGGGACGACCACACCCACCGGGAAACGCTGATACCAGCGGAACACGTAGACAACGGGCGCGCCCTGTGTCCGCGCCAGGATGACCTGCTCGCCGCTGATCAGCCCGAATTGCAGCTTGTTGGTGGCAATGCGTGTCACGCCGTCCGTTTCGTCAAAGCTGTTTTCGAGCGTCAGGTCGATCCCGGCCTGTTTGAAGTAGCCGCGCTCCATCGCCACGTAGACGGGCGCGAACTGCACGTTGGGGATGTAGCCCAGGAACAGCGTGACCGGCGTCATCGCCTGCCCAGATGCGGGCACAGCCGCCAACCCCACTGTAAGCACGAGAATGATCGACAGTAACCTGAACAACCGAACCATGAGGCCCTTCTCCTTGAACATAACCGCAAATAAATGACACCCCTCTCCAGCTGGAGAGGGGTCAGGGGTGAGGTCACCGTCCCCGCTGTTGCCAGGCCAGCCAGCGCCGCTCGATGCGCGACACCAGCGTGTACAGGGCCAGGGCCAGCGCCGTCAGCGTGAAGACGCCGACCAGCACCGATGACGTATCGTAGACGTAGCGCGACGAGTAGATCAGGAAGCCAAGCCCGGCATTGGCGCTGATCGCCTCGCCCACCACCGCCGCCGCCACGGCCAGCGTCGTGCTGATCTTCAGCCCGCCGAACAGCACAGGCAGCGCCGCCGGGATCTCCAGCCGCGTGAACATCTGCCAGGGCGTGGCCGTCAGCGAGCGCATCAGGTCACGCAGGTTGGGGTCAACGCTGCGCACGCCAACAATCGTGCTGACCAGCATCGGGAAGAACACGATCAGTGCGCAGATGATCCCGTTGCTGATCAGGCCGGGGCCGAAGAAGCGGATTAACACGGGCGCAATCGCCACGATGGGCACAGCCTGGAAGCCGACGGCATACGGGCTGATCACCTGTTCCAGCAGCACGTTTTTGGCAATGCCGTAACCCAGGATAAAGGCGCAGCCGACGCCCAGTGTGAAGCCCAGCGCGATCTCGATCAGGGTCGTCCCGACGTGCCGGAGCAGCGTGCCGTTGGCGAGGAGCGTGATGAACTGCTGCGCAACGGCCAGCGGCGGCGCAACCACAAAAGCCGCGCCTCGGTTGTCCAGCGTCAAGAGATACCACAGCAGCAGGACGAGCAGTGCAACCAGCGCGGGCAGCCAGCGCAAACGCCGTGCAGGCCAGTACGTGGCCGCGGGCGATGCATTCCGCAGCGATACACGGAGAGATTGATCAACCTGTTCAACCATAAAAAGGCCCCGCTGTCCAGGCAGACAACGGGGCACGGGGACGCAAAGCAAATCACCCGAACGGAAGCCGTTCAGGAGGCGCTCTACGTGCAAGCGCAACAAACCTGGAATGCCAACGTACTGCGACCAGGTCTGCGCTACCTTCTCCCATCCGGACTATCACCGTCGGCTTCGGCCTTGAACCGAATCCACCGCTTGCCGTGTCATCCACAGGCTTGCGGGTCGCGGGCTTGACGCTGCGAGCGTCCTACCGCCGGTAGAGACTTTCACTCTGCCCCGAAGGTCTGCACGATCAATTGTGTAAGGAATTATAGCAGCTTTACGGTAAAATACCAAATTCGCCGGATCAGTATTTCGTAGCGTTTGCGGCGCTAGAGGGGGTAGCTTGCAGAACCAGTATAAGATCGAAGCGGAGCGCAAATGGGATCGCGCGCGCCGTCGAGCGTTCTGGGCCAGGCTACGTGCCCACCTGGGCAGCAAGCCCGCCGCCCTGCTGGACTTCAACGATGTTGCGCAGCGCCTTCGGCTGAGGAACACGCGCTACCGGGGCATCGATATGATCCCGCTCGATCACATCATCGGGTCGATGGGACGCTATAACGACTTCACCGGCGCGTTTTTGCCGACCCGTGAGGAGATGGGCGAACGCTGGCGGCGTGTGGCTGCCATCAGCCTTGACCCGAACAAGAGTCTGCCGCCCATCGAAGTCTACAAGATTGGCGCGTGGTACTTTATCCGGGACGGCCATCACCGCGTCTCGGTGGCCCAGCAGATGGGCGTGCGCCTGATCGAGGCCGCCATCTGGGAATATTCCGACCTGAACCCATCTTCCACCGAGGGCATTGAGACACTGCTCATCGAGGCCGAGGAGCGGCAGTTCATGGAGCAGACCCGCCTTCACGAACTGCGCCCCGGCAGCGACCTCCGGCTGACCTCGCCCGGCGGTTACGACGAGATGTTGTGCCAGATCGCCTGTCACCAGGATGCCTTACGCCAGATCGACGAGACAGAGATCAGCTATGAGGAGGCCGTCACCGCCTGGTACGACATGCTCTACGAGAGCACCGTGCAGTTGATCAAGCAGTCGGGCGTGCTCGAACTCTTCCCGAATCGCACTGCCGCCGACTTCTTCGTCTGGACGATGCAGCACCACCAGGAACTCACCGAGCGCTACAGTCGGCCCGTCTTCATCGGCGACGCCATCAAGGATTTCCGGACTCAGAACCTACGCACAATGGCCTGGTGGCTGTGGTGCGAACTGCGGCAGCGCGTGCTAGGCCGCTGAGAGCCACGCCTTTTGGCTCGTCCTTGCCCGATAATATCTACGATTTCCGGTAAGGGCTTGCTACGCCGTCGCGTCGGCCAGCCGCTGGCCGTACTGCCGCTTGTAGTATTCCAGGTACTCGCCTGTCTTGATCTTGCGCCACCACCACTCGTTTTGCTCGTACCAGCGCACGGTCTTTTCCATCAGCGTTTCCAGATCGCCGGAGGGCTGCCAGCCGAGCGCCTTGATCTTGTCGCAGGCCAGTGCGTAGCGCCGGTCATGGCCGGGCCGATCCGCCACGAACCGGATCAGCGATTCCGGCTTGTCGAGCAGCTTCAAGATCAGCCGGGTGATCTCGATATTGTGGCGCTCGTTCTCCCCGCCGACGTTGTAGATTTCGCCTGGCCTGCCCTCGTGCAGCACCAGGTCAATCGCGCTGGCGTGGTCGTCCACGTACAGCCAGTCACGCACCTGCATTCCATCGCCGTAGACGGGCAGCGGGCGGTTGTCAATCGCCTCGGTGATGAACAGCGGCAGCACCTTTTCCGGGTACTGGTATGGGCCGTAGGTGTTGCTGCCGCGCGTCACTGTCGTGTGCAGCCCATAGGTGACCTGATAGGCGCGCACCATCATCTCGCCGCCCGCCTTGCTGGCCGAGTAGGGGCTGTTCGGTTGGAGCGGATCGCCTTCCTTGAAGAAACCCTCGGGAATGCTGCCGTACACCTCATCCGTGCTGACGTGGTGGATGCGGTTCACGCCTAGCAGCCGCGCTTCGTCCAGCAAAATGTACGTGCCCACCACGTCGGTATGGATGAACGCATCCGGCGCGAGGATGCTGCGATCCACGTGCGACTCGGCGGCGAAGTTCACAATCGTATCGATGCGCTCCGTCTCGATCAGGCGGCGCACCACCTCCCGATCCGCGATGTCACCGCGCTCGAACTTGAAATTCGGCTCGTCGTGGACGGGCAGCAGGTTGTCCAGATTGCCCGCGTAGGTCAGCTTGTCCAGGACGATGATCCGGTACTGCGGATATTTCTCGATCATATGGCGGACAAACGCGCTGCCGATGAAACCCGCCCCGCCCGTGACCAGGATGTTTTGCATTAGAGTAACCCCACCTTGCTGTAGTCGCCGAGTGTCAGCTTGAGCGCGCGCGGACGGATCGGGCTGCGGTGCAGTTCGACGTTGCGCCCGATCAGGCTGCCCTGGATGCGCGTATCGATGTCGCACAAGGTACTGTTTTCCAGCACGATGCTGTGTTCGATCTCGCAGTTTTCAATGGTGACGTGATGGTAAATGCTGGTGAACGGCCCGACGTAACTGTTGACGATGCGCGTCCCTTCGCCGATGATGGCCGGGCCGCGAATGGTGCTGCCGATCACTTCGGCGCCCTTCTCCACTGTGACGCGCGTATCCACCGACGACCCGGAGTCGACGTAGCCGCGAATCTCCGGCGTCAGTTCTTCCAGCACCAGGCTGTTGGCCGTCAGCATGTCGTCGGGGCGGCCTGTGTCGATCCACCAGCCAGTATGGATGTGTGGGAAGACCTGGTAGCCGTGATCGACCAGCCATTGAATGGCATCGGTGATTTCCAGTTCGCCGCGCCACGAGGGTTTGATGGCCGCCGTCGCCTCAAAGATGTGGTGGTCGAACATGTAAATGCCCACCAGCGCCAGGTCGGAGAGCGGCTCTTTGGGCTTCTCGACCAGCCGCTCGATCCGGCCACCGGCGGTCAACTGCGCCACGCCGTACTGCTCCGGGTGGTCAACGCGCGTCAGCACGATCTGGCTGTTCCAGTCGTGGTGGTTGGCAAAATCCGCGATCAGCGGGCTGATGCCGCCCTGGATCACGTTGTCGCCCAGGAACATCACGAAACGATCTTCGCCCAGAAAGTCCTGCGAGATTTTGACGGCGTGCGCCAATCCGAGCGGAGCCTCCTGGGGAATAAAAGTGACTTTGACGCCGAAACGATCTCCGCTCCCAACGGCCTCCCGGATTTCCGGCCCGGTGTCGCCGATGACGATACCGATCTCATCGATCCCGGCGTCACGGATAGCATCGATCACCCGGAACAAGATCGGCTTGTTGGCAACCGGAATCAGTTGCTTGGCGCGCGTGTAGGTGAGTGGGTAGAGGCGTGTGCCCTTGCCTCCACTGAGGATCAGTCCCTTCATGGCGATTACCTTTTTGGCCCGTAATAAGAATTCATGCTCGAATCGCGCGGCGCGTTACTGAGCGCCACCCCGATGATGCGGATATTGGCCCGCTGCAAGATTTCTTTGGCTCGCTGCGCATGATCGCGGCGCGTTGTCCCGGCCTTGATGACCAGCAGCAGCGCGTCCAGCTTCGAGGCCAGCAGCGGCGTATCGGTCACGGCCAGCACCGGCGGTGCGTCGAACAGCACGTATTCTGCCTGCGATTGCAGCAGCGCCAGCACCTCGTCCATACGTCTGGTGCTGAACAGATCCGCCGGGTTGTTGGGCAGCGGCCCACTCGTCAGCACAGACAGGTTATCGACTTTGACGTTTTGCAGCGGCAGTGGCCCGGACTCGTCCAGCATGAGCGAGGTCAGACCGTTCTCGTTGGGCAGACTCCACAGCGTATGCTGCGACGGGCGGCGCAGGTCGGCATCGACCAGGATCGTCGTGTGCCCGGCCTGGGCCATCGTCACGGCCAGGTTGGCAACCGTTGCGCTTTTGCCTTCGTCGGGCGCGGGTGACGTGACGATCAGCGTGTGGATCGGCTTGTCGAGGGCCGCAAACAGAATGTTGGTGCGCAGCGTCCGAAAGGCTTCGGCAGCGGGCGAGCGTGGGTCTTTCAATGTGATCAGGTTTGGCATAACCATCCTTAAAATTAGGGCTGAGTGGCCCGCCTCACCCCGACCCCTCATCACCGCAGTGGTTGAGGGGCAGTCAGGGGTCGAGAAGCATCTTAACAAACGAACATTATACCCAAACCATCAGGCGAACAAGGCAGCGTGACGCTGGGCGTGGGTGAGAGGGGCAAACCAGCTCGGGGCCTGCCAGGCGGATAAAATATAGATCGTTGAAATAATTCAGGAGACAAGTTTTGTTCATAGCAATGAGTATACACAAGCTCATTGAGCTTGCCTCGCCGCACCGCGTACACGACAGATATAGATTGAGCGTCCGGCCTCAGATATAATATTCGCGCCCTAAACTAGCCACTCACAGCAGGCACTTTTCGTAGACTTTTGGAGCGACCCACTCAATGCAGTTCTTCCGCAACGGCACAGCAGCACAGTCTGATAGTTCCACATCAATATCCATAACGCGATTCTGGGTGATCGTCGGCTTGATCGCGTTGCTGACATTTGGTTTGCGCCTGTCGCAGATTGGTCACGGGTTGCCCGATGTCCAGATCAGCGACGAAAACAGCGACCTGAGTACCACAGCCCGGCTCCTGACCAATCAACTTCCACCTCCCACAGTACGTTATTCGCGCACGATCATTTCAAACCTCGAACTTCTTGGCTTTGCGGGTATTTACGTGGAACATGCGTTGCAGACGGGCGATCCGTCTCTGAATGCTTTCCGTGACCTGTTCTTTGCAGATCGGGGCAGATTTATCTTTGTCTCAAGGTTGCTGGTTATCTTGGTCTCAGTTGCTTCGCTATTCGCGCTGGCCGATGCACTGCGCCGAACAATGTCGGGGCTGGCGGGCATCCTCGCCGCATTGCTGATGGGCACGTTCTATTTCTGGAACCTGCACTCGATCTACGCCACACCGGACTCTCTGGTTGCCAGCGCCATTGCGTTCTTCCTGTGGACAGTCATCTATGTTTGGCAACGAGGTACACGTCTGGCCTACGTACTGGCCGGGCTGGCGCTGGCCTTTGCCATGCTCAGTAAGCTCAGTACCCTGCCCGTTGCACTGGTGCTTGTGCTGGCTCACGTATTTCGTGCCTGGAACGCGAGCAGGGCACAGGGGTTTCTGCGACGCTTCATCCTATCGGATCGTGTCATTCTGGTGGTTGCCGCAACCCTACTCGGCAACATCCTGCTCAACCCTTTTGCCTTCATCCACCTGAATGATCTGGTTTACGAGATTGGCTACCTTGTCAACTATGGGTTAAGCGCCAGCAACGCCGCCAACCCTGCACAGGCACTTTCACTGCTTAATCGCCTTAGCATGATCGCCCAGAAAACAGATACGCTTCTCAATTACTACGTCGGGCTGCCCCTAACGCTGAGCCTGATTGCGGGTATTATCGCTGTCGTCCTGCTGCGTCGGCAAGGATTAAGTCTTATTCTGGTCGCCGAGCTGATCCTCTGGTTATCGGTTGCGTCGCAAACGATGTACTTTTTTGACGGCCACCCATATTACTGGATGTCGGTTATCCCGGCGATCGTCATGTTAGCCAGCATTGGGCTGACCGGAATATTGACTTTTGCGCGGAAACGCGGGCCACTGGCTTTGGCGGCTGCATCCACCGTAGCCGTCGCCGTCATCCTCAACGAAGCAGCCCTTACACTCAATGTCGCCACCATTATGCGCCGCGATTACACGTTCACCGAGGCGCAGCGTTATATTTACCAATATTGGCCGCGCTCCTCGTCCATCTTGATGGGGCCTAATATCTCGTGGTCAGTCCCGTTGCAACGCGACGCGGAGAGCATCCTGCGCGCCCGCAAACTAGGGGCGCCAGAACTGCAAACCTGGGCGTGGTGGCTTTCGCAGCCCTCTGAGGCGCGGCGCTTTGAATACAACATCTATGGGCCGGAGATGGAATCGGCGATCCAGACCTACGCCGACGTGCGAAAGCTGATTCTCGACGAACGAATCCAATACGTCATTGATGTGGATCAGTGCGGAGGCGAAGACAAGCGCCCGGATGCGACATCGCCGCTGGAATTTCCGCCATTGAACGACGAGATTCGGCGTGGCTTGCGTCTGGTTGAGGTGTTTTCACCCTTTCAGGAGGGCCAATACTGTTCAAGCCCTATCTACGAACGAACGACGATCAAGGGTCGCCCCGACGTCGCGCATTTTTACCGCCCCGGTGCAATCGTCAGGTTGTACGAGGTGGACTTTGAGGCCCTACGCGCTCTCACGCCCAGCTTGCCGCCGAGTAAATCTCGTGGAGGAAGCGGCTGGGCCGCACGGCCAGCAGTTGCGTATGCGCAAAACCGCCTTGCCGCGCCAGTGCCTCCCAGGTAGGGTAGGCGAGCGGGTAGGGAACCCAGGTATTGCCCTGGTCAGCGTTGTACTCGACCAGGATCAGCCGCCCGCCGGGACGCAAATAGTCCTGGATCAGCCGGAGCACGGGCAACTTATCCTGGACAAAATGCAACGAATTTGCCATCACCACGCCGTCCAGCGCTGGCAGATCGAGGCGCTGACGGAAATCGGCGGCGTGATAATGCACCGTCACGCCTGGGAAGCGCGAGCGCATGGCCTGTTCCTGCTGCCGCAGCGCACCCCGATCCTGATCGACAGAGTAGATCGTCCCGCCGGGGCCGATAAGTTCGGCCAGCGCCAGCGTAAAAGCGCCCGTTCCCGATCCCAGGTCGGCCCAGACTCCGCCGGGCGCAGGGATGCCATTGCGCAGCAAATTGACGTGATCGGCGTGGTTCATCGGCCTTATTGTGTCTCCTGAAAGGGTGCTATACTACCGGGCTTAGTGTAGCATTCCCTGAAACCAGAGATGAAATTCTAGCTATGGCTCCACGTTACGATCTGGTTGTTATTGGCTCCGGCCCTGCCGGGGAAAAAGGCGCGGCGCAGGCAGCTTACTTCAACAAAAAGGTGGCGGTTGTCGAACGAGCGCCCTGGGTCGGCGGCGCGGGCATCAACACTGGCACTGTCCCTTCCAAGACTCTGCGCGAGACGGCGCTGTACTTTTCCGGGCTGCGCCAGCGTGGGCTGTATGGCATTGACTACTCGCTGCGCGATCATCTGACGGTCAAAGATTTCATGCACCGCGAACAGGAAGTTGTGGCCCGTGAGCGTGAGATCATCCAGCACAACCTGGATCGGCACAAGATCGACCTGATCTGGGGCGAGGCGTCGCTCAAGGACGCGCACACCGTCAGCGTGCATACTCGTGAGGGCACAGACATTGTGCTGGAGACCGAGTTTATCCTGATTGCGACGGGTTCTTCGCCGTACCATCCGCCAGACATCCCGTTCAACGAGGAGCGCGTATTTGATTCGGATTCGATCCTGCGCATGTGTTTCATCCCGACCATCCTGACGGTGGTGGGTGGGGGCGTGATCGGCTGCGAGTATGCATCGCTCTTCGCCGCGCTGGGCACAAAGGTCATCCTGGTCGAGGGCCGGGATCGGCTGCTGCCCTTTGTGGACACCGAGATCGCAGATCGGTTGCGCGGTCAATTGGAAAAACTCGATCTGCAACTCAGGTTCAACGAGAAGGTGCAGCGGGTCGAAAGCACCGACACGCATGTGCAACTGTGGCTGCAATCCGGCGAAGAGTTGATCTGTGACGCGGTGCTCTTTGCCGCAGGCCGCCACAGCAATACGGCAGGCCTGAATCTGGAAGCGGTGGGCGTCCAACTCGGTGAACGCGGCCTGATCCCGGTCAACGACAAGTATCAGACGAATATCCCGAACATTTATGCTGCCGGTGACGTGATCGGCTTCCCGGCGCTGGCTTCGACCTCGATGGAGCAGGCCCGTGTGGCGATGGTTCATGCCTTCGACCTGCGCTATAAAGAGCACGTTTCTTCGACACTGCCGCTGGCCGTTTACACCATACCGGAGATCTCGATGGTCGGGCTGACCGAGGACGAATGCAAGGCGAAGAACATCCCCTACCTGGTGGGCCGCGCCTACAGCGAGAACAATGCGCGCGGGCAGATCATCGGCGACACGGTGGGCCTGCTAAAGCTGATCTTCGCGCCGCGCGACAAAAAGCTGCTCGGCGTGCACCTCATCGGCGAGTTGTCCTCGGAGTTGGTTCACATCGGCAGCCAGGTTCTGGCCGAGGGCGGCACAATCGACGCTTTCATCCAGGCCGTCTACAACTACCCGACTCTTTCCGATCTATACAAGTATGCGGCCTACGATGGGCTGGGCGCGTGGGAAAAATGGATGGTCGCCAATAACCCGCTGTAGCGTTGACAGGAACGATCCCGGCGCGTAAAATGTCGGGCGGTTTCTGCCCCGCAGGAGATCAGCACATGAACCTGTCAAACGTTCACGTCTCGAACCATCCCCTCGTCAAACATAAACTCGCTATTTTGCGTGACAAAAATACCGAACCCGTCAAATTCCGCCAGTTGATCCGAGAACTGGCGGTATTGTTATGTTACGAGGCCACACAGGATTTGGCGCTGACCGAGATCAGCGTCGAAACGCCGATGGGGACGGCGCGCGGCGTGCACCTGACACAGGAGGTTGGGCTGGTTCCGATTCTGCGCTCCGGGCTGGGTATGGTCGATGGCATCTGGGAACTTATGCCGAGCGCCGAGGTCTGGCACATCGGCCTGTACCGCGACGAAAAGACGCTGCGCCCCGTTCAGTATTACAACAAACTGCCTGTCGAGCCGCGCGTGCACATCTGCTTTGTGCTCGACCCGATGCTGGCAACGGGCGGATCGGCAGTCGCAACGGTGGACATCCTCAAAAAGTGGGGCGTGAACCGGATCAAGTTCCTGGGTCTGATCGCTGCGCCCGAAGGCTTGAAAGTTTTTACCGATAAGCACCCGGACGTGCCCGTGCATCTGGCGGCGCTCGACGAACGTCTGAACGACATCGGCTTTATCGTGCCGGGCCTGGGCGACGCCGGGGATCGGCAGTTTGGCACGGCCTGACGGCACATGGCCGTCAGTGGCTCAAGGCAATGACCAGCGAATCGTCCAGCAGGCGCTCGCCGTTCACACCCGTCACAGGGAGCCGCTGCCCATCAGCCCGGCCATACAGCCCGACAGCGATAGAGGCAGTCCCGGCGGGCGCTATGACGCAGTGGGTGTCGTCCAGCATCTGCCCGGCCTGCCAGGCGCTGGTCGGGTACAACCCATCCAGCGGCGGGCCGTCCGCCGTGCCGATCATCTGGCCGCTGCCGTCCAGCAAATGCACCATCACCGCGTAGTCGGGCATTGCGCGCTGCGGCTGCCAGCGCAGCAACAGGCAGTGCTGGCTTTTTTCGTCCACCCACTGGCGCAGGCCCACCAGCCTGACCTGATCGCCAAAACGCAAATCGGCTGGTGTAAGCGCGCTGTCTGGAGCAGTCTTCCAATCGCCGAGCAAGCGGAAATCGGCCAGGACTACTTCGTCACTTCCTTTTGAGGTCTTGAGATATTGAATACCTGAATCAGTGCTGAAGACGGCCACGCTCAAGTGGCCGAGGAATGGTGGCGCGTTCGGTGGAACCATCAGTCGGTACTGATCGACTGCGTACCGATCCAACGGCCAGTTACGGGTATTGGTTCCGCCCAGGTTGAACGACTCGACCTTGCCCCAGGTGTGCGCACCGTTCAGGCTGGTCAGCCGGACAGCGCCGCGCAGTCCTTTATCGACGGGCTTGAGCAGCCGCCAGTACAGATTAATCGACAGGCTTTGTCCTGGCTGCACCGTGTGCGCACTCAGATCGTAGCCGAGCAGCTCGATCACCCCGCCAAAGGTCTCGTGCAGCGAGACCTGCACAGGCGGCGCACCCGGATCGCTGCGCGGACGAAAAAGGCTCGTGTATGGCACGATCAGCGCTTGATTGATCAGGGTGAAGGCCACCATCACGACGATAACCCGCGCCGCAAGCGGCTCTGTAGCTGAATGCCGTTTCGCCGTCACGGCTCGATGGCGTATCAGCGAAACCATGACAACAGACAATGCGCCGACCAGCGCGATCAGGCTGATCCAATCGGCCACATGCTGGATCGGCGTGCCTTCGTAGCCGATGACGACCTCGTGTGTCCCGGCTGGCATCTGCACGGTGATCAGGCCATAGGGCGAACTCTGCGTGATCTGTGCCGCCTGCCCATCGATGGTGACGCGCCAGCCCGGAAAAAACATCTGGTGGAAGCGCAGGGTGAAAGCGCCTGTCGATTGGATTTCGTAGCGGCTCGACGCTGGATCGGGCGCAGGCAAGGGGTGAGCCGAAACCTCTTTCAGCAGATCGTCGTCCAGCGGCACGACCCACTGCCACCTGTCATAGCGGATAGTCTTTGATACGCCCAGGGGACGCTCGGTAACGCCACGCGGCAGATATTCGTCGCCGCTGGTCAGGCCGACGTTGCCCGTGCGCTGCTCGTATTCGATGGCGGTGGCGGGGGTTGGCGGCGGCACGTCTCGAAAGGCCAGCGGCATGTACAACAAGGGCAATGCAGCGGCGAAGAACAGGCCGACCAGGGCGGCGGATAGAGCGTTAACCTCACCCCCTGACCCCCTCTCCGCCAGCAGAGAGGGGGAACCGGTTGGCACAGTGTTTGTAGTGCGGCTCCGTCTCGGCAAGTTACGAAAGAGAGATAGGGCGATGTTCGCCAGGTGGGGCAGGGCCGCCGCACCCGGCAATACCGCCACTGCGACGACGCCGAGCAGCCGCCAGGGATAGACGATCAGGTTGGCGAGGGGCAGCGCCTCCCAGAGTTGTACGGACTCCGGCGTAATCAGGTACAGGCAAAAGATGGTCAGGACTGCACCCGCTGCGACGTTGAGCTTGAGCCAGCGATCCGCGTGGACGGCAGGCAGCAGCGCCAGCAGGCCGATCAGTGCGGCGGCGAGTTGTGCCTGTCCCGCACGCAGCGCGCTCGGCGTGTTCAGCATGGCACGGTCAACCGGGAGGTTCGGCGCGAGCAGTTCATTCAACGTCAGGGAATTCGCATCCACACTGAATGCCGAGTTCTGCTGGATTGAGTCAAGCTGCGTATCGTGCAGTTCGGCCAGCGCGGGCAGCCAGAACACGGCGGACAGCGCCACGCCAAGCGCCAGCCCCCCCAGCGTGATCGACAACGCGCGCAGCCAATCACGGCGTTGGCAGCGCGACAGGGCCAACAGCGCGTACAGCCCGGCTACCGGCGCAGCCAGAAAGCCGGTAGGATGGTGTAGCAGCACAATCGCGCCGAAGCATACGCCGATCAGCGCCAGCCAGATCACTCGCCGTTGCTCCGCACCGCGCGAGATGGTGTACAAAAGAAATGGTAGTAGGGCCATCGCTGCGAACTGCGACAGGTTGGCCTGCACCCACAATTCATGGAAGCGGAACGGCGCATAGGTGTAGGCAGCGGCGGCGGCGAGCGCGCCTGCTCTGCCGGTCAGCGTCCGGGCAAACAGGTACGTGCCGAGCGGGTACAGCAGCGTGGCGACGATTTGCAGCAGCTTGAGCACCGCCACCGGGTCAAGGCGCAGCAGCAGGATCGCCAGCGCGCCGAGCACGTGCAGCCCCGGCGAGTAGAAATTGTGGATCGGGTAGCCAAAGCCCTGGTGCAGATAGGGCGACCAGCGCGGCCACAAGTGTCCCGCCTGGATGTTCACAGCGGCACTGATCGTGCGGTGCAGGTGTATCTCGCCGTCAGCCGTGATCGGCAGCCCCGGCGCAAGGAAGGGCACCATCAGCGGCAGGGCCAGGGACAAGGGGGCCAGTGTCGTCGCCAGCGCGCCCCACCTGATCCGCTGCATGACTTATGCCTGACTCCCCTTCTCTGTGGAGCGGAGAGGGGGCCGAGGGGTGAGGTAAGTCAGCATTCAGTACGCTTTGGCGAAGTAGGCGCGTTCGGTGGCCGTCGTACCGCAGGCGATACATGGCCCTTCGCCCGGCGGCTGGTCGAGCGGGAAGCAGCGCGAGACGACCTGGTTTTCCTCTTTGATCTTCGCCTCGCACTCGGCAGAGCCACAGAACCAGGTGTAGGCCCAACCGTCCTCCACAATTTGCTGGAATTTCGGGTAGTCGCCGGTGACCTCGTGGATGTTCGCATCGCGGAATTCGGTAGCCTGTTGGAGCAAATTGGCCTGAATCTCGGCCAACAGATCGGCGATCCTGTGCACAACGCCCTCGCGGGAGACAAACTGCTTGCCCGCCTTGCCCGGCACGTCACGGCGGGCGACGGCAACGGTGTTGTTCTGCACGTCCTTCGGCCCGACCTCCACCCGCACCGGCACGCCGCGCATCTCCCAGTCGTTGAACTTGAAGCCCGGCGTCAGCCCATCGCGCGCATCCACATGAATGCGGAGGCCTGCCGCTTTCAACTCCTGCCGCAGGGCGTCCACGACAGGCATGACCTTCGCTTTTTCATCGTCGTTTTTGAAGATCGGGACAAGCACCACCTGTATCGGCGCGATGCGCGGCGGCAGGCGCAGGCCCTGGTCGTCGCCGTGCACCATGATGATCGCGCCGATGATGCGCGTGCTCAGGCCCCAGGAAGTCGTCCAGCAGAATTGTAGTTCGTTGTTCTCGTCGGTGAACTTCACCTCGAAGGCTCTGGCAAAGTTCTGCCCCAGGTTGTGGCTGGTGCCGCTTTGCAGCGCTTTCTTGTCACCCATCATGGCCTCGATGGTGTAGCTGCGCAGTGCCCCGGCGAATTTCTCCTGATTGCTCTTGCGGCCCTGGATGACCGGGATGGCCGCCTCGTTGATGGCGAAATCTGCATACACGCCGAGCATCCGCATCGTCTCTTCTTGCGCATCGTCGTGGGTGGCGTGGGCCGTGTGGCCCTCCTGCCAGAGAAATTCCATCGTGCGCAGGAACAGCCGCGTCCGCAGTTCCCAGCGCACCACGTTGGCCCACTGGTTGATGAGCAGCGGCAGATCGCGGTAGCTGTGAATCCAGTTGGCAAAGCTGTAGCCGATGATCGTCTCCGAGGTGGGCCGCACGATCAGGCGCTCCGTCAGTTCTTCGCCGCCGCCAATCGTCACGACGGCCAGTTCCGGGCTGAAGCCCTCGACGTGTTCCGCCTCCTTGCGCAGGAAACTTTCCGGGATAAACAGCGGGAAATAGGCATTCTGATGGCCTGTGTCCTTGAACCGCCGATCCAGTTGATCGCGGATATTTTCCCAGAGCGCGTAGCCATAGGGCTTGATAATCATGCAGCCGCGCACCGGCGCGTAATCGGCCAGGTCGGCCCGCTGCACAATATCGGTGTACCACTTGGAATAGTCCTCGTGGCGCGGGGTGATTCCTTGAGACGACATGCAGGCTCCTTGAGGTGGATTCGAGGCTCGTTAGATACTAAACCGGAAACAGCTAACTCTGAACGGCGTAAGCCTTGTAGGCGGCTTTGTATGCCTCGGCAAACTCGTCGGCGTAGAAGCGCAGTAGCAGTTCGGCCAGTTGCAGCTCGGATTGCTCGCGGACGAAATCCTCGCGCGTAAGCTGATCCCACTCCTCCCACACCTGCCGAAAGCCGGGCCGGTCATAAAACGGCGCGAGCAAATCTTCCGTGACCTGCGCTTCGAGCAGGTGCATCGCTTCCAGGTCCAACTGGTCTTTAACGGCGCGATAGGCCGGAACAAAGACCTCGTGAGTCAGTGGGCCGAGCACAGTCAAATCGATACCAAGATCGTGGAAATACTCGCGCAGGTCAGTTTCCGCCCACAAAGTATCAAGTACGGTACTGGCTGCTTTGCAAAAATAACACATTCCGCTCAGTCTCTTCGTATCGCCGCCGGACACGGGCTATTGTAGCGCGTTCGATGGCGATTTGCCGTTGAAGTGATAGAATTTCCCCGTCAAATCAGCAAAAACAGGGAGACGATGAACAACCAGCATACCAAAGTGATTGGCATTTATGGCAGCGCCAACACGCAGCCGGGCACGCCCGATTACCAGGATGCCTACGGCCTGGGCGCGGCGCTGGCGAAGGCGGGCTATGCCGTCATGACCGGCGGGTACGGCGGCACAATGGGCGCGGTCAGTCATGGTGCTGCCGAAGCGGGCGGCCATGTGATCGGCGTGACAGTCGGGCTGTTCAAAGAGCGCGGGCTGACGCCAAATCCGTTCTTGCACGAGGAGGTGCATTTGCCGACTCTGGCCGAGCGCCTGAACTACCTGATCGTCAAGCCCGATGCCTACGTGTTCTTGAAGGGTGGTGCCGGGACGCTTTCGGAAATGGCCCTGTCTTGGAGTCTGTTGCAGGTGCGGGAAGTGCCCGCCCGCCCGATGATCCTGGTCGGGCAAATGTGGCGGGAGTTTGTCGCATCGTTCGCCAGGGTCAGCACGATCAGCCAGAACGACGTGCGCCTGCTGACGCTCGTCGAACACGTCGGCGAAGTGATCCCGGCGATGGAAAGCTGGTGGGCCGATCCGCCCAACGTTCCATCGCGCCTGGGCGACGTGCAGATCATCCCGCCGCTGGGGGGCCGGGAATAAAAAGCCGCCAGTGAGTTCACCGGCGGCACTCATGAGACTGTGCAATACCCTCTGGTTACGCGGGCTGAATCCAGTATTCGCCCTCGCCACTTTCGGCCAGCCACCCGCTGATCTTGGCATCAGGCGTCGTGATCTGCCACCAGGTATAGCCGCTCATCTCCACCGGGCCGTTGACGATGTTGAACTGTGTGCCGTTGTAGAACTGCGTCAGGTATTTGCCATCCAGCCCGGGCGTTTCGCGCACGCGCAGCGGATCGCCGGAGGTCGTGTAGGTGGTCATCGCCTTCATCCCGACGTGCATCCGCGAGGCCAGCGGCGGGTAGTACATGCCGCCACCGCACGCCTTCGCGGCCAGGGGCGTGCCCAGGATCATCAATAATGCCACACCGAGGATAATGATACTTGACTTACGCATTGTCGTTTCCCTCACATCTGCTACAGCTTCAACATGACTCTCAGCTTACAGACATTTGCATTGGTGAACTTTTCGCCCCCTCTACGCCAGATCGACGCTCGCCCTCCGGCCCGCTCGACCACACCAGGCTTGCGACAGCATGAATGTGGGTTTAGGATCAGGCAGAAGGCTTAACCCGTACCACCGATGAGAGATTTGCTCGAAAACCTTGTGGCTGCACAGCGCGCGCTGGAAACTGCCCAGACGCGCGAAGCGACGGCACAGGCCCTGACCGCTGTTCTATGCAGTCTGCTCAAGGACGCAGCTGTTCAGGTTGTTCTGGACAAAGAGGCGATGGCGGCACCTCCCGACTGTGTGGAGGCCGCCGTCGAGTCGGCCATGCCCATCTTCGAGGACGATCCGCGCCGTTTTGTGGTTCCGCTGATGGACGAAGAGGGCGTCCAGGGGGCGGTGTGCATCCAGACAGCGCAGCCGCCTGGCCCTGCCGAGATCGCGGCGACGCTGGCCTACGCGCGCATTGCTGCCGACACGCTGAAGCGCCTGTCGTGGCGGGCCACACCGCACGTCTTCCAACAACTGGTGGAGAACGCTAACGTCGCTATTGACGTGGCCGACCTGGACGGCGTGATCACCTACGCCAACCGGGCGGCGGCCCGCCTGTACGGTTACGAGTCGCCCGACGACCTGATCGGGCGCACCATCAGCGAACGCTATCACGACGATTCGGAACGGCTGGTGGCTGACGAGTTGATCCGCCGTGCCCAGACCCCGGAGGGCTGGATTGGCGAAGTGACTCACAAACATCAGAACGGTTCGCCCATCCCCGTCAAGATCGCCGTGTTCGGCTTACGGGATTTGCACAGCAAGCTGGCGAGTTATGGCGCGATCATCCAGGACATGAGCGAAACGCAGCACCTGCTCACCTCGCTCAAGGAACATGTCTGGCGGCGCGAGGCGCTGAATTTTATCGGCACGCTGCTCTCGTCTTCGCTGGATCGCAACCACATTCTGCGGGTTGCCGCGCGCCAGATCGTCGAGCTGCTGGACGTGGATCATTGCAGCATTGCCGTCATCAACGAAACGGGCGAAGTGGCTGACCTGGTGGCAGAGTATCCCGTAACTGACCTGCAGGGCGCCAAGATCGACTTGCGCGGCAACCCCGTTTACGAAGCACATCGCGTCAGCGAGTTCTTTATCTCGCTGGACGTGGCGAACGACGAACGCCTGAGCAAAATGCACGATACGCTGCGCGCGCTCGACATCCAATCCATGCTGGTGGTGCGGCTGGAGGTCAAGGGCAAACTGATCGGCTCCATCGGCCTGGATTCAATCGGGCGCAAGCGCGTATTCAGCCGTGAGGACATTGAAGCCTGCCGCGCACTGGCGAATCAGATCGGGCTGGCAATCGAAAACGCCGATCTGTACACGCAGGCGGTGGCGGCCAACCGGCTCAAGAGCCAGTTTCTGGCGACGATGAGCCACGAACTGCGCACGCCGCTCAATGCCATCCTGGGCTACACGGAGATGGTCTTGAGCGGCACCTATGGCCCGCTGACGGATCGGGTGCGAGATCGCCTGAACCGGGTCTACCGCAACGGACAGCAGTTGCTTGAAATGATCAACGACGTGCTTGACCTGTCCAAGATTGAAGCCGGGGAAATGCGGCTGTCGCTTGAACCGCTCGAACTCGCGCCGCTGATCCTGAGCGCTGTTGGCAGCGTCGCGCCGCAGGTCGAGAGCAAGCATTTGCACCTGGCGGTGGAGATACCCGCCAACATGCCGTGCGCCATTGCCGATAGCGGACGCCTGCGGCAGATGGTGATCAACCTGTTGAGCAACGCCGTCAAGTTTACCCGCGAAGGCACGATTACAGTGCGCTTGCAGCACCTCTCGGTCACAGAAGGAATTATCCTGGAACATCCGGTGCTGCCCGGCGGGGAATGGGTCACAATCAGCGTGGAAGATACGGGCATCGGCATCGCGCCGGAGAACTTTGACATCATTTTTGACGCCTTCCGGCAGGTGGATGGTTCCACAGCACGCGAGTTCGGTGGAACCGGTCTGGGGCTTGCCATTACCCGGCAACTGGCCGAAATGCAGGGTGGCAAGCTGTGGGTGCAAAGCGAGCTTGGGCGCGGATCGGTCTTTACTCTGGCCCTGCCCGCTGCGTCCGTCGCGGCAGTGGAGGGAAAGGCATAGGGAAAGGCATCAGGCGCTGGCGCGAGCCTGGTACCGAACGAACTAACAGTAGAACGAACTGGCAGCAAAATGAGGCCTTGCTCTTTCTTGGCATGAATAGAAGGCGGGGATTGTGGTACACTAACCAAATAACGTTGAACTTATGCAGTGATCAAGGTGTTCCATGCGTACTGTGGAGTGGAGCAATGGGCGCGTCCGCATGATCGATCAGCGGCGGCTGCCCTGGGAGCTAACTTACCTGGAGTTTGAGGATTATCGGGAAGTCGCGCAGGCCATCACCGATATGGTCGTGCGCGGCGCGCCAGCCATCGGCGCCACAGCCGCTTTCGGCATGGCGCTGGCCGCGCAGCAGGCTCCGGCGCTGGACATGGGCAGTGTAATCGAGTTCCTGGAAGTCGCCGCGCTGATCATGAAGAAAGCGCGCCCCACCGCTGTGAACCTGGCCTGGGCTGTGGACCGCATGATGCGTGTCGCGCACGACGACGTGTACAGCGACGCCAACGAGAT
This sequence comes from Chloroflexota bacterium, assembly GCA_021325095.1. GTDB lineage: Bacteria > Chloroflexota > Anaerolineae > Aggregatilineales > UBA2796 > JAJPHV01. The sequence continues at coordinate 93,620 of JAJPHV010000088.1, forward strand.
TCGGCGGGCTATGCTTGACGAAGCACAGCGCATTGCCGACGAGGACGTGTTGATCAACCAGACGATGGGCAGGCACGGCGCAGCGCTCATCAAGGATGGCGACACTGTGCTGCATCATTGCAACACGGGCGCGCTGGCAACCGTCGATTACGGTACGGCGCTTGGCGTCATCCGCGCCGCCTTTGAGCAGGGCAAGAAATTCCATGTGCTGCTGGACGAAACCCGGCCCCGAATGCAGGGTGGGCGACTGTCGGCCTGGGAACTGCACCGTCTCGGCCAGCCCTTCGAGGTCATTCCGGACTCTGCCGCCGGTTACTACATGCGGCGCGGCGAGGTGAACCTCGTCCTGGTCGGCGCAGACCGGATCGCCGCCAATGGGGATACGGTCAACAAGATCGGAACGTACATGCTGTCGGTGCTTGCCAAAGAGAATAAAGTACCCTTTTACACGGTTGCTCCGACCAGCACCATCGATCTGAATACGCCGAGCGGCGACCAGATACCGATTGAGGATCGGCCCGCCGATGAGGTGCGCACGCCCTACGGCAATCCGCTCATCCCGGAAGAATACCCGGTGCGCAATCCCGCCTTCGACATCACCCCGCAGCGCTACCTGGCAGGTATCGTGACGGAAGCGGGCATTATCCATCCGCCATTCCGCGAAAACCTGACGAAGGCAGTGGCGATGGCGAAAGCGGCCTTAAAGGTTTGAAATTCAACCTGAAGCAACCGTGTGACCCCGGATGCACCACACTCATCCGGGGTTTATTTTCGCTCTCGCTTCTGTGGGAGGCGGCTGTCTAGCGCGGGCGGCTCAGGATCAACCAGATGAAGCGCCCCACCAGCCAGGCCAGCACCGCGTAGAAGATCATGGCGGCAATCGTCGTCAGTTCAAGCACACTGCGCGTACCGAGGGCCGGGTTGCTGAACAACGTGGCAAAGAGCGTGAGAAACGGCCGGGACAGGCCGAGGATAAGGCTGGCAATGGGGTTATTGTCATTCGCGCCCAACAATTGAAGGACGACACGCGCGGCCAGCAGCAATTCCAGGATGCCAAACAGGTAATAGATGATGCGGATAAAGCGCGCCACCGCAGCGTTCTGGTTGGCCGCCTCAATCGCCCGCTTCTGTTCCTCGACACTCAGATGCGTACTGCGCTGATAATCATAGTCCGTCATTTCAGCCTCCAACTGGCTCGAAATCGTCTTGACTGCGCATAGTGGTCACGCACATGATCAGCTTATGGGGCCGACCACGCCGCCATCCCTCCCTTAGTAGAAACGACCATCCTGAAATGAGCATTAATGGGGGGAGAACTACGCATAAGACTGCTGCCAGGCATGGGGCAACATCTTCTCACAAGATCAATTCAAAATGTGACCGAAATGTGAAGAAATCGATGCAAATAATCCCAGGCCAGACGAAACTGGCTCAAGTGGCGACGGTCAGCACGATCAACCTCGGTGTGTAAGCCTTGCTGGCCGCGATTCGTGTCACATACTCCGGATAGTGTTCGCGCTGATCGGCAGGCCAAGCGAGATGTCCGCTGTCGCCGTCAGATCGTAGCTCATCGCGCCCGTCACGCGCACCGGCACGATCTCCCCGATGGGCGGCTCGCCGTCGATCAGCACGTAACCGTCGATTTCCGGCGCGTCGCGGTAGCTGCGGGCAATGGTCAGGCCGTTGTCGTGCCCTTCGACCAGCACGTTCAGCGTCTTGCCGACCAGGGCCTGGTTGCGCGCCAGGCTGATCGACTGCTGCAACTCCATCAGCGCATCGCGCCGGGCGTTCTTTACGTCTTCGGGCACATGGTTGGGCTGCTCGGCGGACGGCGTATGCTCCTCGAAACTGTAGGTGAACGTGCCCACGCGGTCAAACTGCATAGCGCGGACAAAGGCCAGCAGTTCCTCGAATTCCTGGTCGGTTTCGCCTGGGTAGCCCACAATAAACGTGGTGCGGAGCGCCAGGTCGGGCATGGCGGCACGCATCTTCTCGATGGTCCTGTAGCACCACTCGATGTTGGCCGGGCGTCGCATCCGCAGCAGCGTACTGCGGCTGCCGTGCTGCAAGGGCATGTCCAGATAATGCAGGATTTGGGGGCGCGTTGCCATCGTCTCGATCAGGCGATCCGTGACGTAGCCGGGGTAGGCATACATGATACGAATCCAGGGGATGCCGGGGACTTCGCTGGTCAGTCTGTCCAACAGGTGTGCCAGGCCGTCCTTCATGCCCAGGTCGTGCCCGTAGTCCGTTGTGTCCTGGGCGATCAGAATCATCTCCTGCACACCTGCCTCTTCCAGCAGCCGTGCCTCGGCCACAATCGACTCAACCGGACGGCTGACGGCAGTACCTTTGATGAGCGGGATGGCGCAAAAGGCGCAGGGGCGGCGGCAGCCATCGGCGATCTTGACGTAGGCGCTGACTCCCTGGATCGAGACGCGCCGCGCGCCGTGCTCGTCGGCGCCGACGGTGACAGCTTCGGTGGGCAGGTGGTAAAGCGGTTCGGGGTGTTTGCGGGCACGCAGCCGCTGCACCAGATCGACAATATCCATCCAGCGGCGTGTGCCGATGACGCCATCGATGCCCGGCACTTTCTGCACCAGTTCGCCGCCATAACGTTGTGACATACAGCCCGCCGCGATCAGAAGTTGATCGCGTTTCTTGTGGGCGGCCAGTTCGCGCAGCGCATTCAGGCTCTCTTCTTTGGCGGCGTTGATGAACCCACAGGTATTGACGATCAACACTTCGGCGCGACGAGCCTCGTCTACGCCCTGTAAGCCCGCGCCGTTCAACAACTGGGCCATGCTCTCCGAATCAACGGTGTTCTTGGAGCAGCCCAGGCTCAAGATATAGTAGTTACCAGACCGCAGTTTCCGGCTCATGCTCAACCCTTATTGCTTGGCGAATGGGCAATTCTGCACGAGAAATCGCTGTTTGCCAAGTGGAAATTGAAGAAGGTGAGCGCGGAATGCAATGCCAGTGCCGCGCCCACCTTTGGGCTGCGGCGCTGGCAACTGATGGGGGAATGCTGGTGGTAGGTTGCTATGCCCTCATTATTTTGCGAGAAAAACAACGTCGGCTTGCGCCGAACGTTGAACAACTTCGTTCGCCTTGAGGGTCTGCTTGCGGAAATAGGCGGCACCCGTCGCGGCAGCAACGGCGAACAGGATGCCGATTGACAGACTGCTCACCAACGCTTGAATGAGGCCATCCCCAACAAAGATCGCGTAGATGAAAATGCACAGTGCGTTGATGACACTTCCGGCAGCCGCAGCAGTCGGCGCGCCCATGCGCCCGCCCCGAACAGTCAGATAGATGCTGATCAGAGATAGCGAGAAGAGGACAAGGTACAGATTCGCGGCTTCCTTAAACACAGCAACCTCCTGGAGACTGCATTAGCATCACGTGGTTCTGCTTAGATACCGAGGAGGACGCAACAAGGTTACGTACAGCCTTGCCTTATTGGGCTGCTTACAAAAGCTGCTGCATTCAAACAGCGCGACCATAAGTTTCTTTCCATTGCGGAGGACTAAAACAGGGTAGAGCAAAGGCCCCACCCTGTCAATGAACATTTCAGATCGGTTGGCCTACTTCCAGGCTGGCCGCTTAACCGGGTGTGCCCGTCGTCAGCGTCACCTGGAACAGAACGGGAGGTAGGCAGTCCTGGTTGGCGTCCATGCATCCTTCGCCCCGAACGGTGAGCGCCGTCGTCCCCGTGCCGACGACTCGGAAGTGCCAGCCGCCTGGCTGCGCGACATTGATATTCTCGCCGGGGAAGGGCTGCAAAATGGCCGGATTAAACTGCACGCGGACGCGCTGCCCCACCATCAGATAGGGCAGATCAAGCGTCACGGCCTGGCCCGGCCTGATACTCACCGTCTGGTTAAGATAGGCCGTGCCGATATACACGTCTGTGCGGACGGGTGGCGGAGGAGGCGGCGGGGGCGGCGGTGGGTAAAGGTCACCCCGGACGATGATGGTCACGCTGAAATGAACCACAGGCATCATCGGGCAAGGCGGGCGGCGGCACGGCTCCGGCACCACTGACAGCGGCGTGGTCCCTGGCCGAATGGCGATCAGCCGCCAGCCGGGTTGTGGATAGATCGCGTCCGAGGGCGGTTCGGGCGTGAGTTCCGGCTGCGGCGAATCCTCGGGCTGTACAGGCAGCGGCCTGACTGGGAGCAAACGCAGAATCGTCGGATCAAAGCTCAGATGCGAAAACGGGTAGGCCGGAACCTGAAGGATGATCAGCCCGTTCACCGGGACGGTAAACACACCGCCATCGTCCCGCCAGGTGAGAACCAGGGCAGACCGCCACACCTCAGAACCGGACGGTGGCGAGCCCGGCTGCGTGACACCGACACCGCCCGGCGTGATCACGATGGGCGGCGCGTTCAAGGTGGGCTGCGGCGTGCTGGTGTCCTGTGCGCGCCCGGTTGCATTGATGCTCAAAAAACTGATCAACAGGAAAACCGCCAGAAGTCCGTAAATCACTTTTCGTGCCATAGCAACGACCCTCCTGACGATCAGGACGCTACTCATGCTCGAAAAGTTCCCCGGCTGTGTGGCGGATCAGGCCATACGGCGGGCCGCTTCCAGCGCCTGCGCAAGCGGTTCTGCCAGCCGATCCAGTTCGGGTGGGCGGCTGTCCGGCCTGACGAGTATCCACTGTACCTGGCGCTCCTGAGCAAGCCGATCAAGCCGTTCCCACAGGTCGCGGTAAAGCACCTCGCCGCCCTCTTTTTTCATCCAGTTGCGCTGTTTCCAACCTTCGATCCAGCGGGTGATGCCATCGCGCAGGTAGCTGTTGGTGGTAAATACCTGCATTGATTCGCCAGGCGGCACGACCTCCAGCGCAGCCACAGCCGCCAGCAATTCGAGGCGGTTGGCATTGGTCTTTGGCAGGCCCCCGGACAGAAAGCGCTCGCCGTCGGGGTGCTGAAGCAGCACCGCCCAGCCACCGACGCCGGGCGATCCTTCGCTGGAAATCCCCAGGAAGGCCCGAATGGACGGCTCGGAGCCGGGCGCGGCCTCTGCCGCTGCGCTGCGTGTGCGCGGGAGCGGAATGGCCGACGAGGCAAGCTGGTCAACGCGCTCGTTGTAATAGTTGCCTGCGTGCCCTTTCACCCAGTGCCAGTGAATTTCGTGCCGGGCCACTTCCGCGTCCAGCGCTTCCCACAACTCGACGTTCTGAATCTTGCCCTTTTTGAAGTTGGTCTGCTTCCATTTGGGCATCCACTCGCTGATGCCGCGTTTCACATACTGCGAATCGGTGTAAAACTCGACGATGCACGGCCTGTTCAGCGCCCGCAGCGCTTCGATGGCGGCGGTCAACTCCATGCGGTTGTTGGTCGTTTCGGGTTCGCCGCCCTTCAACTCACGAGTGAGCGGTTTGCCTTCCTTCTCGAAGATCAGCACTGCACCCCAGCCACCGGGGCCGGGATTCGGCTCGCAGCCGCCATCGGTATAGATCGTGACCGTCGGTTTGTCGCTACTCATCCGCCCGCCTGTTAGATACGCACGCCCTCCGCGTTGATCCGGATGCCATATTTTTCACGTTCGCGGCCTTGCGCCGTGTTTGCCAGGAAACGATAGGGATAGATGACGGGCGGCGCACTGACTGCATCCAGCGTTGCCATTTCTTCGGGCGTCAGGTTCAGGTCGGCAGCGCCCAGGTTATCCTCAAGCTGTTCCATGTTGCGTGCCCCGATGATGGGCGCGGTGACGCCGGGTTTGTTGTAGACCCAGGCCAGCGCCACCTGCGCATAGCTCACTCCGCGCTGCCGAGCGACTTCGCCCACACAATCCAGGATCGCCCAGTTCTGTTCGGTGGCGCGCTTCTCCCAGGTGTTTTCCCAGTTGCCGGTCCGGGCCTGGCTGAGGCGGGCATCGTCGGGCTGCGCATCCCGCTTATATTTCCCTGTCAGGAAACCGCCGCCCAATGGACTCCAGGGGATGATGCCAATGCCTTCGGAGATGCACATCGGGATAAATTCGCGCTCGATCTCGCGCTCGATCAGGCTGTACTGCGGCTGCAAGCACTCGAAGCGGGCCAGGTGCTGCATGGCGCTGATGCCGAGCGCTTTCATGATCTGCCAGGCCGCGAAGTTGGAAACGCCCAGGTAGCGCACTTTGCCCTGCCGCACCAGGTCGTCCAGGGCGCGCAGCGTTTCCTCTAGCGGCGTGCCGGGGTCCCAGCAGTGCACCTGATACAGATCGACATAATCGGTGTCGAGACGGCGCAGGCTGTCCTCGATGGAGTGCATGATATGAAAGCGCGATAGCCCCAGGTCATTCGGCCCTGATCCCAGTGGAAAGCGCACCTTCGTCGCCAGCACGAGATTATGACGCTTGCCCTTAATGGCGCGGCCCGTGATCTCCTCCGACTTGCCGCCCGCGTAGGTGTTGGCTGTGTCCAGGAAGTTGCCGCCCGCATCCAGAAAGCGATCAATGAGCCGTTTGCTCGTCGGCTCGTCGGCCTCTCTGCCGAAGGTCATACAGCCCAGGCACAGCGCCGAGACTTTCAGGCCCGTGCGGCCCATATACCGGTATTCCATCATTGTTGTTCCTCAAGACTCCTGCACAACCGCCAGTTCTTCACGTGGTTTGACGTTGCCGAACACGACTTTGGGCGCAGGCGGCTGCGCAGCCCACCGCACGGCGTTGGCGATCACCCGCTGCACATCGGGATGATGGTAGGTCGGGAACGTTTCGTGGCCGGGCCGGAAGTAAAAGATGCGGCCTTTACCGCGCGTGTAGCAGCACCCGCTGCGGAACACTTCGCCCCCCTTGAACCAGCTGACGAAGACCAGCGTTTCCGGCTGCGGAATGTCGAAGCGCTCGCCGTACATTTCTTCGTGCTCAAGCTCGATGGTCTCGCCCAGGCCCTCGGCAATGGGATGGCCCGGCTCGACCACCCAGATGCGTTCGTTTTCGCCCGCCTCGCGCCATTTCAGATCGCAGCTTGTGCCCATCAACGACTTGAAAATCTTCGAAAAATGGCCGGAATGCAGCACGATCAGGCCCATACCTTCCCAGACCCGCTGCCGCACTTTCGCCACAATCTCGTCTCGAACTTCGTTGTGGGCGACGTGCCCCCACCAGGTCAATACGTCGGTGGTGTTGAGCACATCATCGGTCAGGCCGTGCTCCGGTTCATCGAGCGTGGCCGTGCGGACGCTGAAGCCCGATTGCTTGCGCAGCGCGCCCGCGATGGTATTGTGCATCCCGTCCGGGTAGACGGCGGCAACCGCCGGGTTGCGCTTTTCGTGCCGGTACTCGCCCCAGACGGTGACGCGAATGGTATCCATGTGAACCAACCTCCCAACAGATGCCTTGAATAGGCTGAGGATAACATGCCCCCACCGGATCGGGTAGAAAGTGTTGGGAAATTCTGCTGTGGGTGCATTCCTCTGGGTGTATTCGACAATTTTCCGCCACGTCCCTATAATCACCAGTGCGCTAAACTTAATATGCGAGCCTTTCACTTTACACGTAAAGGAAACATTATGAACACGTCCAGGCGGTTCATCTCGCTTCTTACTCTGGTAGTTGCCGCATTCGCTTTCTTTGGCGCTTCGCAGCGCAGCCAGGCACAAAACTCGCAACGTGTTCAAATCCTCGGTGCTAATACCAATAGTCACCCGCAGATCGAGATTACGGTAAGCGTACAAGACCCGGTTGGGCGGCCTATCGTCGGGCTGACGAAGGAAAACTTTGCAGCCTTCGAGGATGACCAGCCCGTCGCCCTTCAATCCGTCGTGGGCATCACCGACAACAGCATCCCCCTCGGCATTGTCATGGTGATCGATACCAGCACCAGCATGTCCGATTATCCGCTGAGAAAGGTCAAAGAAGCGGCTACCGCCTTTGTCGATAAAGTCCGGGACATCGACGAGCTGGCGCTGGTCAGCTTTTCCTCGATTCCCCGTGAAATCCAGCCCATGACCAAAGATCGGGCACTGATCAAGTCGAAGATCGCCAGTCTGCGGACAAGCGGGCAAACCGCGTTGTACGACGCGATTGCCCAGGGCGTCAAGACAGCGCAAACCAGTTCGGCCAAACGTCGCGTGATTGTGCTGATGACCGATGGCAATGAATATGGCAATCTGAGCAAGACAGGCCGCACCGAAGCGTATACTCTGGCCGACAGGGCGGGCATTCCGATCTTTGCCATCGGCCTGGGCTACGACATTGATCGCCCCTACCTGGAAGAAGCGGCGACCAAAACAGGCGGCGCGTTCTACCTTTCGCCCAAGCCCGAAGACCTGGAAGGCGTCTACGGCAGCATTGCGACGGTGCTGCGTTCGATGTACGTGTTGACCTTCAACACGGCGCTGCCTGCCGACGGCGGCACGCATCGCATCCGGGTCGAATATCGCAAAGGCAGTGACACGGGATCAAGCGAGAGCAACGCACGCTATCCGGCTCCGATCCCGGTGGTCAAGCTCAGTGGCATCGATCCGAACACCCCGCTCGACAAACCGGCGACGGTGACGCCCTCCGTAGTGGCCGACAACAAGCTCACGCGCTATGAATACCAGATTGACGGGCAGACCGTCGAGAGCGGTGACGGGGAGCCTAAAGCGCTGACCGTCGAGCCGATCAAGCTCCTGCCCGGTGCGCACTCGCTGGCGCTGGCCGTCCATGACGATAAAGACCACGTCGGGCAGGCCACGCTGAATTTCCAGGTGGCAGCGCTGCCGCCAGAATTCAGCATCGACGGCCTGAAAGCGGGCGAAGTACTGGCTGCGGATCGCACCGTAACGCTCAAGGTCGGCAACAGCCAGACGCCGCCAGGCGAGGCGACCTTCAGCATCGACAGCAATCGGCTGGCAGCGGTTGGCGCAGCGCCCTACACCGCGCAAATCCGGGTGCTGTCGCTGCCGCCGGGCAAGCACCAGTTAACGGTGCAGTTGAAGAACCGTGATGCAAGCGGGCAGCAGACCGTTGATTTCGAGGTGTCGCCCGGCCCGCGCCTCACGGCCACCGCCAGTGCCGTCCGGCAGGCAACCCGGAATGCAGCGGCGACACTGACAGCACTACCCACCCAGACCCCGACGCCGACCAACACGGCCACTCCGACGCCAACCCGCACCCCGACGCGGACACCCACTGCCACGCGAACGCCAGTGCCCACCGCCACGTTCACACCAAGCAGCACGGCAACAGCGACCCATACAGCGCGTCCGACGAACACCGCTACCAGCGCGCCGACCAGTACACCACGCCCGACCAATACGGCTACTGCGCCTACCAATACAGCAACGGCAGTGGCTGTTCTGACTGAGACGCCGACCCCGACGGCGATCAGCGCCGCGCAGGTGGCGTCGCCAACGCTCGCCGCGTCGGCTACACCTGCCCCAACCAATACAGCGACAGCCACCGCTACGGCGACCAACACGGCCCGCCCGACGAGCACGGCCACCGCCATTCCGCCGACGGCCACCCCGACGGCAACGGCAACAGCGACCAGGACAAACACAGCGCGCCCGACAGCCACTGCGACCAACACGGCAGCACCGACGGCCACCGCCACCCGAACGGCTACCCCGACTGCAACGGCTACCCCTGGGATCACCCAGACGGTTACCATCACCAGTACACCCACGCCGACCCCGACGCCTGGCCCGGTATCGCCGCAGGGCGGGCTGGGCAGCCTGACTTCCAACCCGGCTGTTTTGCTGTGCGGAGGACTGGTGCTGCTGGTGGTGATTATCCTGATGGTGTTGAGCAGCGCCCGCCGATCACCGCGCCGCCTGTCGTAGGTGGGCCTAGCGCCGAGTCCCTTTCCACCTCGTGGAGAGGGACTTGCCAGCACACTCCGGGCTGCGCTCGCCAGATCACAGGATCAGCCGGTTGGCAGCGTTTGCAGCGATGTCCAGCGCAGCGTGTTGCCCTCGGTGACCACGCGCCCCAGCCCAGGAAACGTGAAGTGATAGGCCAGCACCAGCGCCCTGTCCCGTGCCGCGCGTTCGAACAGCCTGCGCCGTGTTTCGATAGCCTGGGGCTTGTCGTAGTCAAAGCTCGGTGACCACTCAGGGCGCGCCACCTGAACGAAGGTATGTGCTACATCGACAACATGCAGCAGCCGATCCCCACCCGACTCGATCCTCACGGCCAGATGGCCGGGCGTGTGGCCCGGCGCTCTGATCGCGCAGACGCCCGGCACAACTTCGATTTCCTCATCGGTTTCGCTGCCGATTAGCTCTATCCTGTCTCGGCGATCTTGCAGTCTCTTCCACACGGCAACCGCCGGATTCTTCTCGGCCTGGGCGAGTTGTTCGGGCGCAAGCCAGTGGTCATATTCTCTTTTTGAGATGACATGCCGGGCATTGGGATAGACGAAATTCCCTGCCGCGTCGAAAATGCCGTCCACGTGATCGCGGTGGCCGTGCGTGACGATGACAATATCAATCGCAGCAGGGTCGATGCCCTGGTCCCTGAGCTTTTCCGGCAAACCGATATCGCGCACCCCGGTGTCAATCAGGGCGGTGTGGCTGCCCGCCTTCACCAGCAGGATATTCATGGAGAAATCGAGCGCTTGCGGATCAAGGCCATACTGGCGAGCTACCGCTTCGACCTCCTGCGCGGGCGCATCGCCCAGGAGTCGGGTAACGGGCGTCTGGCTACTGTGAGCCTGGATAACCAGACATTCAAACTGACCGATTTGAAAATGATAAGTAGCTGCGGACATCATATTCTTCCTTCAGGCCATTGAGACGGTGCTTTTCAGGCCAAGTGTAGCGTACCTTGACCTGCACACAGTAACAATTCGCACAGCAACAATAACCGGAGCGCCTCCAAAGCAATGGAACGTCCCCGTGAGACACCGCCTCTTAACATCTTCTTAAAATGCGATCTTTGCCGATGTGTGCCCACAGGCAGACATAAAACGCTGCTCCAGCCCAATTGACACCGATAGAATTCACCCTGGTCTTTAACATGGATTTAACATATAATGAGTCCACCTGGTCTTTTTGTCTCTGTCGCTGCGCGTGTATTGGAACGATCTGAATCCGGATGAACAACCTGGTTGCCATTGTTCCCCTGCTGGTTCTGGCTTCGACACAAGGTGTGCTGACAGGTATTTTCGGCGCACCCAACATTGTCGCCACAATGATCGCCTCGCGGGCCATGGGGCCGCGCCGGGCGCTGGTGCTGTCCACGCTGGCCCAACTGCTGGGGCCGTTTATGTTTGGCGTAGCGGTGGCGAGCGTGGTTGGCTCGGAAGTGGTGGATACGCACGGCCTGACCCCTCGCGTGCTGTACGCGGCCCTGAGCGGGACCATCCTCTGGATGATTTTCTCCTGGTATGTGCGCATTCCGTCCAGTTCAACCCACGCCGTGATCGGTGGGCTGGTCGGCGCGGTCTTCGCGGCGCTTGGCCCGTCCGCTATCCACAGCGCGGGACTGCTGAAAGTGCTGCTCAGTCTGACAATCAGTGCGCCGATTGGCATTCTGGGTGGGTTTCTCATGGTGCGGCTGTGCTACTGGCTGACGCAGAATGCCACGCCGCGCATCAACCGGCGCTTTAACCAGGGGCAGCTTGTTGCTTCCTTCGGCCTGGGGCTGGCGATTGGCAGCATTAATGCCCAGAACGCCATGGGCGTGGTGGCGCTGGGCCTGGTCCTGACCGGCTTTCTGCCACACTTTGAAATACCGACCTGGGTGGTTGCTCTGACCGCAGTGGGTCTGGCCGTCGGGAACATGATTGGCGGGATGCGCCTGATCCGCACAATGGGAACGCGCTTCTTCCAGGTGCGGCCCATTCACGGCTTCAGCGCGGAAGTGGCTTCAACCATCATCCTGATCGTCAGTTCGCTGATCGGCGGCAACGTCAGCACAACGCACGTCACGGGCCTGTCCATCGTCGGGGCAGGTGCGGCGGAGCGGCCTTCGATGGTGCGCTGGAACTTTGTGGGGCATGTGCTACTGACCTGGGCGCTAACCATCCCGCTGACGGCGGTGGTCGCTTCCCTGGTTTACTTCGCCTTGAAAGAACTTGGGATTCAATAAAGATGGACACGACCAGAGAAGAAAAGCTGATCACCGAAAACACTCCGTCCGCCCCGCAGACATTCACCGAGCGCATCCGGGCGCTGTTCCGCCGGCGTCCCAATGTGTTCCTGCAACGGCTCCTGGAACAGGCCACGCTCACCGTAGCGGCGCTGGACGTGCTGCTGGACTACATGAAGAAGCCAAGCGAGAAGAACGCACAGCGCGTCCACCGGATCGAGCACGACGCCGACGAAGTGCGCCGCATCCTGATCGACGAACTGAACCGCACCTTTGTGACGCCCATTGACCGCCAGGACATTTTCGCGCTGTCGCGGGCTATCGATGACGTGGTGGACTACGCCGACTCGACCATCATCGAGATGGAGGTGCTGTCCGTCAAGCCAAACAATTACCTGCTACAGATGACCAGCCTGCTCCGCGACGCCGCCGAGGAGATCCGGCTGGCGATGGAGCGGCTGGAAAACCACCCTGCCGTCGCCAACGAACACGCCGCGAAGGCCAAATCGCTGGAAAACCGGATGGAGGGTCTGTACCGGGAAGCCGTTGCCGACCTGTTCCGCAACGCCAAAAGCGTCGATCACGTGGTGGAGATGCTCAAATTGCGGGAAATCTACCGCCACATGTCCAACGCCGCTGATCGGGGCGACGAGGCGGCCAACGTGATCGGGGACATCATCGTGAAGTCCACCTGAACCGGTCAGGGAACCAGATGTAGGGCGCGCCGGGCGGCTTGGCGGCCCTGCCGCACACAATCGGGGATGCCCACGCCCGTATAGCTGCAACCGGCCAGGTGCAGCCAGGCCGGGCTTAGTGCTGCCAACTCCGCCAGCCGATCCAGGTGGCCCACCGCGTACTGCGGGTTGGCGTCGCGCCAGCGAAAGACCCGGCTGACCACCGGGACGGCCTGAATGCCCATGATTCGTTTCAGTTCTGACCTCGCCAGCGCTATCAATTCCGTGTCGGACAGGTCAATGTCGGCGGGGTGCTCGTACCCGCCCACAAAGACGCGGATCAGAACGTGGCCGTCCGGGGCGCGGTAGGGCAACTTGGTGCTGCTCCACGTCGAGGCCAGGATGCGCGCCTCGCCGTGCGGCACGACAAAGCCGAACCCATCCAGCGGATGATCGATCTCGGCGGCGCGGTAGCCAAGCGAAACCGTGCCCGAACTGGTGGTCGTGAACGTGCCGAGAATCGAGGCGGCTGCTGGGATAGCTGACTCGATCAGCCTGCCCGCCGCGCGGGCCGGAAGCGTCAGGATGATCGCTTCGGGTGTCATTCTCTCCCCGGTGGAGGTGTGCAGCGTGCCGTCAGAATCAATTTGAATCGCAGCCTGGCCGGTGCGAACGTCGCCGTTCAGCCGCGCCTGCAAGCCCGCGATCAATTCCGAAAGGCCGTTGCGCAGCGACACAAAAGCCGTCCGGGGCGCGGCGGGGTCGGCGGGCGGCGGTGCTGCGCCCTCACGCACCCCGCGAATGACGCTGCCATACTCGCGCTCAAGTTTCACGTAGTTGGGGAAAGCGGCCTGCATACTCAGCGTTTCGGGATCGCTGACGTGAATCCCGGCCAGCAGCGACTCGCCAAAAAGGTCGAGCGCCTCCTGGCCGAAACGCCGCCGCACAAAGGCTGCCAGACTTTCGTCAGCATGATCCAGGCGAGGTGGAACGTCCGTCTCGGCCAGCATCCTCCGCTTGCCCTCGTCCGAGAGCAGCGGCGATTCCAGCAGTCCATCGGGCTCGAGCGGAACGATCAGGCGCAAGCCGCGCGGCATGGGCTGTAGCTTACCGCCGTGCAGCACGTAGACCTGGCGCTGTGCTTCGTTCGTGCCGATCAGGCGATCTTGCAGGCCGATTTCACGGCACAACTGCCAGGCCCAGGGCTTCTGAGTCAGGAACGAATCGGCGGCTCCTTCAATGGTGAAACCATCGATATACTCGGTCACGATCTTGCCACCGAGCCGCGGCGAGGCTTCGAGCAGAACGTAATCTGCACCCTGCTGCTGAAGTTCCCAGGCCGCTGCCAGCCCGGTGATTCCGCCGCCGACGATGACGATCCGGTTCATAATCTGCACTAATCGGGCATGGACTCGACGCGCATCTGCACGTTGAAAGCGCCCTCCGCGATCCCGGCCATGCCTCTGAGTTGCAGCACGTAATGGCCCTCAGACAGTGTGGCCTGCACGATAGCCATCTTATTGGCGGACATGCCGCTGTTTTCCCCGGTAGCCACTACTTTGCCGCTGGCATCGAGCAACCGGACGGCCTTGCCCGGGTTGCCGTTCACCGTCGGGAAAAGCACCATCGCCATAAACAGGGAATTATCCTGGGCGTTGAACTCGTATTCGCGCAGGCCGTCCACCGGCAGCACGTCCATTTGCGCGGGCGGGGCGGTGTCCGGCCTGACCTCGCCCAGGCTGGCCCTGGTTTGTTTCGGCTCAAGCTGCACGCCGAAGTTCCGCCCGGTGATGGTGCGGGCAACCAGAAACGCGCCCGCCATGAGGCCGATCAGCCCGACCAGCAGGAAGACCATCCAGGGCCGGGAGCGCGGCGCCTGTTTCTTTGCCATTTCCCGTTTTCGGGCGTCCGCAACGGCCAGCATTTGCTGCCGGGAAGCGATCATCCGCCGTGCCTGCTCGTGATCCGGGTTCAGTTCCAGAATCTTCTGGCAGAGCGCAATGGCCTCGGCGGACGTAGGAACGGCCCGCGCCATGAGCCACAGTGCTTCAACGTTATCTGGCTGCTGGGCCAGGATCGGCTTCAGAAAGGCGATGGCCTCCGCCGTTTGCATCTCTTTGAGCAGGTTCTCGGCCTGCGCAAGCTGCGCTTCGGTCAGCGTTTGGCGCGCGGGCGCATGGTTTGGCCTCAGTGCCAGCACTTTCTGGCAGGCGTATACGGTTGCATCCGGCGTCGGCGCGGCATGGGCAGCCAGCCACCACGCCTCGGCGTTATCGGGTTGTTCGGCCAGGATCGGTTTAAGAACGGCCAGGGCTTCGGCTTTTTTGCCGGCTTTCAGAAAGGTTGAGGCTTTGCCAAACTCGACGCGAAGGTCCTGATTCATGGTGCTACCTCAGTGCGGACGATGGGATAGTCATGCTGTTGGCGAAGCTCTTGACTACCTCCTTCCTTCACCAACAGCATCGCACGTCCAGATTTTTACCGTTGACTGCTGGCTAACACTTCCGGTTGAGCCTGGGTCAGCCAGGCGGCCATTTCCACCAGGCGCGAGGTGAAGCCATATTCGTTGTCGTACCAGGTCGCTACGGAGATGAGCCTGTCACCCATCACCTGCACCAGCGGCAGATCGACAATCGATGAGTGTGGATCACCGACAATGCGCGAGGAGGCCCATTCCTCCTCGAGGACGCCCAGAATGCCTTTCAGGGGCGCTGTACTGGCCGCTTTGCGGAATATATCCCGAATCTCGTCCGCCGTCGTCGGGCGATTGACAATGGCATTCACTTCGGCAATGCTGCCTGTGCGGGTCGGAACCCGGTAGGCTTTGCCCGTGATCTTGAGGTCTTTCCAGATAAACAGCAGCGCTTTGGCGGCCCCGGACGACGAAGGAATGATGTTCTCGGCTGCCGCCCAGGAATCGCGGCGGTCTTTCATCGGCTGGTCGGTCAGCGATTGGCTGTTGGTGTAAGAATGGACTGTCGAGAAAAACGCTGATTCGATGCCAAGATTTTGTTGCAGGACTTTGATCACCGCTGCCAGGGCATTGGTCGTGCAGCTTCCCATACTGATGATCTTATGGTGGGCCGGGTCATAGTTTTCCAGGTTGATGCCAGGGAGCAAGACAGCATCGCAATCTGCCAGGGATTTGCTGGTGGTGCTGATCAAAACCTGCTTCGCGCCGCGATCCAGGTGTGCCTGTGCGCCGGCGCGTGTGGTCGCACGGCCCGTACACTCAATCACCAGGTCGATACCTAACGCGCCCCAGTCTGGCAGGGCCTGCGTCACGTCGTGGTAGGGAATCTGACGGCCCCCGATGACAAAGGTGTTGTCCTGAACCTCAACGGTTTCGGGCCAGCGCCCGTAATTGGTATCGACTGCGAACAGCGCGGCCAGGGTGGACACGTCTTTGATGTCGGAAATGGCAGCCGGAACGAAGAGCTTATTCTGAAGCGCAATCCTCAATGCCGTGCGTCCGATACGCCCGAACCCATGAATTGCGATCCTCGCCATGTACAGAACTCCTTTCAAGTTCTTCCTGAATCATGAATTATGACGCTTCGTACAATTCACATTCGTACCGATGGCGAGCCAGGGAGAGGATGAACTCTTCCTGGACTGCCACCATCATAGCATAGACTGAAAGGCCGTCACCGGATGGAAATCCCAAATTTATGTGAATTAAGCCTTGTCGCCCAACTGCCGCCGCCGGACGCGGGCCTCGTACAGCCTGCGCTTGAAGATGGGCAACCAGTAGGCAATCTCTTGCGGAGTGACGATGGGGTTCGGGTCTTTTTCGTAGACGACGGCGGCAGAAGGCTTTTTGCCGGCGGGCGCAGGCGTTTCGGGATCGATCTCCACCGGGCGGAAACCGATCAGGATGGCGAACTCCTCGGAGGACATGGTTTCGATGCCGTAGGCAAAGGCCAGGCGCAGGATGCGCCGATCCGAGGTGACCATCACGAACTGATTGCCCAGTTCGCGCGCCCGGCGCATCAGCAGCGCGTCGGCGCTGGTTCCGGGTGGGGCGAAGATGACCGTCACGTCGCTGCTCGAAAGCTGGCGGGAGACGCCGCCGGGCAAGCCGTTATCAAAGATCACCGTCGCTTTCGTCCGGGCGCGCATACAATAGCTGCGAATCGCCAGCGTGAGCTTGGCTTCGTCGTAGGGATCGTCCAGCGACAGGTCTTGCAACTGCCCGATCAGGTTATGTCCGTCTACCAGGAGAGACTCCAATTGGCCTGCTTTCATCACCGCTGATTGACTCGCCCTCAAGTTTACCGTTAGAGGGGCGCGTTTGCCGACTTTGCTGGCAAATCATCTGTTCGCTCTAGCGCTTCAGAACCTTGAAGGCCAGGTGGCGACCCATGTGCTGGCCGCTGCCGAGCGCAAACCACAACTTGAGCACGTTATCCACCAGTTCGACCTGCTGCGGGCCGCCCACGTATACAGGATTGAGGCCCACTTCCGAGATCAGTTTGTCCATCGTCGAGCGCGACTCGCCATCCGGGCCGCAGTAGAACAGGTCGGCGGACATACCGTCAAAAGCGGGATTCTCGAAGTTCTCCCAGCCGTAGATGTTAAAAGCTCGGTACGCCCTGGCCGCGGGGGTGTGGCTGGCAAATGCGCTGAAACTGTTCAGGGACGCGCCTCCCATGTTGTTGGCGGCATCGATCACGATCTTGCCGTCCAACGCCTTCGCGTTGGAGGCAATCGTCTGCTCCATTGCCCCGCCAGGGATGGCAAAGAGCACAACTTCGCCAGAGTCGATGGCGGTGGCAATACTTGATGCAGAAGCGCCGCTGCCGAGAGTCCTGACTAACTGCTGCACCTCCGGTTTTTGCGGGTTCCGCACGCCGAAGGAAAGGGTATGCCCGGCTTTTGCCCACTTTTTGGCGAGCGTGCCGCCGACATTCCCCGAACCAAGAATGGCGATTTTCATCTTCTCTCTCCATGCGCTAACGCCGCACAACAGAATCCGTGCTGAATCCTAGATTCAGCAGTCCGGGTATTTCGCACGTAAGTTGTGCATCTTTACAAACAGGGTGACGGATCGGGGCAAGGTTTCGAGGGCCGCTGCAAAGTAAGCCGATTGTGTGCGGGCTGGTCTCACCGCCGACTCTTTACGCTGTCGAGCATGAGGCCAACCCGTCAGGAGATACGAGCGGACCTAGACCGGTTCTTCGCCAACCTCGGTCTTGACCAGCGGGCGGTTGATCGCCCCGGCGATCACGTAGGCTGCCGATTCGGTGAACTCCACTGCCTCGTCGTGCCGCTTTTGCTCACGCTGGTGCAGTCGCAAATAGGCCATTTCGTTTTCGGCATTGAAATCGCCGTCCATCAACGTCTTGGTTTTGGCGCGGTGTCGGGTGAGTTCGCTGGTGGCGACGTGCTGTAGCTGCGCCAGCAGGAGCGACTCGTCTGCCAGCGTCAGGTAGATGCCAAACAGTTCTTTGGTCTTGGTGATGTCCACGTCCAGGCCGTCCTCATCCTTGCGCGTGGACGACTCGTGCAGAAGCGAATGGCGCAGTTCGACGTTGCGAACCTCCGAGAATTTGATGGAACGGCCCTGCGGCCCCAGGAAGGCCCCCAACAGGCCGGTCTGCGGCATCAGGCGCACCGTTTGTGATTCCTTGTCGATGACGCACTGGTTGTAGGCGGGCGCTTCGCCAGGTTCCTTGCTCTGCTCGGCCTCCTTTGAAATACGCAGGGTATAACCGTTACGCATGGCCCCCAGCCAGAGCCCACCCGCCGAGATGGGGAGCGGGATCGCCTCTGCCTTGAGGCGCGCGCGCTGCGGTTCAATATCGACCCGGCGGTGCGGTTCGAGCGGCCCCGTCACACGCGGCAGCGTTCCTGTCGCTGTAGACTGCGCCGCCGTCGCCTTCTTCACGCCAAAGAGCTTGAGTGGGCAGCCGATATACTCCGCCAGGATGCGCCCGGCTTTGTGGCCGTCGGCCCCGGCCTGTTCCTCATCGCCCTCCGGCCAGTGCACCAACTCGACAAAGCGGGGCTTCTCTGTCTCAGTAAGCTGTACCTGCAATCCGAGCAGCCAGCGCTTGCTTTTCTCGTCGAAGCCTACCACCACCGCTTTAACGTAATCGGCGGATAGCACGTCGCCCGGCAGTTGCCGCGCCTCGCCAAAGCGCACGACGTAATACAGCAGCCGTGTACCGCGCACTGTGTAAAAAAAGGGCGAGAGGCTGTTTGCGCCTTCCAGGTTATAAAGACGCCATTTCCCGTCTTCAATGTTGATTTCGACCTTATCGGCCATGATGGTAGTCATTCTTCACCTGCCTGAACCGCATCGCGGGGTGAGTTGCGCCCGACTGCTTCGTCGATGTAGCACCCTGCTGGCTACCACAAATATGATTGTTGCTAAGAGTATAGACCTGTCGAAATTGCTTGTCGATGATGCTTTAGTCATCCGTTCGGAAGAAAAAACAAACTTCAAGAACCGAATCTCAACAGGTCGGCAACCCCCGTAGATCGAAGGTCAGGGGGTCAACCGGGTTATCGTCGATGCGTATCTCGTAGTGCACGTGCGGCCCATTGCTGTTGCCCGTCGAACCGCTGAACGCGATCACCTCGCCGGCGTGGACGTACTGGTACTGCCGCACGTTGAAGGCCGAGTTGTGCGCGTAATAGGTGATGTAGCGGCCATTCTGGATGATGACCAGCCAGCCGTAACCAATCGTGCTCCAATTGGCAAAGATCACCTGTCCGCTCTGCGTCGCCAGCACGGGCGTTCCGAGCGGCACACCCAGGTCGATGCCGCTGTGGTAGTAATGGAAACGCTGGGTGAGCACGCCATTCACCGGGAAGCCGTGCGGCGCGCAGTTATTGCCCACCAGGGCCGGGTTTGGTGTCATGTACAGATTTTGCAGCGCCAGGATACCGTAATCGTCAATCTTCTCATCCGTCGGGAAAGGCGTCGGGGTAGGTGGGCTGGTCGGGGTGGGCAGCGGAGTCGAGGTCGGCGTGGGTGGGAGCGTGCGTGTGGGGGTCGGTGTGGACGAGGGTGTAGCCGTCGGCAAAGGGGTAGCCGTTGGCGTCTGGCTTGGCGTGGGCGAGGGCGTGACGGATGACGTGGGTGCAGGTGTCCTGGACGGCGCGGCAGTGGCAGTTAGAGTTATTGTGCTCGTCACCGTCAATGTCAGTGACGGCGTGGCTGTTGCGGTCAGGGTAGGGGAAGGCGTTGGGGTTGTGATGGCAGGCAGATACACGCCGATGGGCTGGATGCCGGGCAAGACGGCAAACGGTTTGCTGCCCGGCGTGCCCAGCAGGACGGGTATAATGGCCGGATCGATGGGGCCAAACGGCCCGATGGGGGTGGAAGCTGTTGGCTGGCCGAGCACCGCCGTCGGCGGCGCTGCAACGGTGATCACGCCTGGCGGCTGCGCATGTTGTACCGCGAACCAGCCCGTAGCAATGACAACGGCAGCAACCCCGACGATCAGGATGGCTAAGAGGGCAAGATTGCGGGCACGATTCACGGGCAGCAGCCTGGATCAGCGAGCGGCTCGACCTCACCCCTGACCCCTCTCCAACTGGCGAGGGGCGTCATTCCATATCGCGCTTTCGGTTCCCCTTCTACGAATTCGGAGAGGGGGCAGATGCCATCTTGAAAGGGGTTGAGATAAACGCACTGTACACCCACAGCGCCGAATGCGCAACGGAGAGACAAAGGACATGGTGCGACGCGAACGGCTGGCGGGGCAGCCCACCCGTGGGAAAACGGCGCTCAACCGCCTCCGGCAGATTGACGTGTATGTGGCGCTCACCCACAGCGGCGCGCTGCTCGGTGGGACGCCGTTGATCGTCGATCTCGGCTTCGGGGCCTACCCCTGGACGACCCTGGAAATGCGCCAGCGGTGGCTACGGATCAACCCACGCATTCGCGTCCTGGGTGTGGAGATCGACCCGCAACGTGTGGCGACGGCCCTGCCCTATGC
Source organism: Chloroflexota bacterium (assembly GCA_021325095.1). GTDB lineage: Bacteria > Chloroflexota > Anaerolineae > Aggregatilineales > UBA2796 > JAJPHV01. The sequence goes on from JAJPHV010000088.1 coordinate 114,264, forward strand.
CGATCCGCCTGCCGTCGATTTCCGCCTGGGCGGGTTCAACCTCTGGGATATTGTTGGCCCGCACCGCGCCCGGTTGATCCGCTGTTACAACGTGCTGCGCCAGTACGATGAGGCTGCTGTGCGCCCAGCACTGATTGAGATGGCGAAGGCGCTTGAGCCGGGCGGACTTCTGATCGAAGGCACATCCAACCCCACCGGGCGGATCGTGGCTTTTGACGTATATCGCAGGGAGAGCGACCTTCTGATCCACGAGGCATTGGTGTTCGGCACGAACTTCCGCGCGCCCGTCGAGCCAGTAGACTTCCAGACCATCTTGCCCAAGCGCCTGATCCACCACATGCTTGACCCCAGACCGTCCGCGTTTTTCGGAGCGTGGCGCCAAGCCTTCACCCTGATCTGGCGCAGTGTTGGTTATAATCGCGGCCAGTCCCGCCAGGTCTGGCGCAGCCAGTGGATCGTGGCTGCCAGCCTGCTCAAGTCGCGCTTCGGCTACCCGGTGGATACCCGCCCCGGCCTGATCCGGCGCGGTTACATTGCTCTGCGCGATTCGCTCAGTGAGGAAAGCCTTGATTCAAGCATCCCCCATACTCACCAATGAAACGAACGCCTTCGGCCACCACACCATGAAAGTGCGCGTGCCGGGCATTATCCGCGAGGTGCAGCGGCAGAACCCGGACTACCCGGCTCCGATCCAGCACGCGCTGGACAAGCTGCACGCCGACCTGCAAAGCGACGCGGCCATTCCCCCGCTCGAACTGCCCGCACCCGACTACGACAACTGGGAGCAAGCCTGCGCCGACCACGCAGGCGCAACCTGGCTCAATACTGACTGGTTTTTCGCGGAAATCTACTTCTATCGTCTGCTCATCCAGGCCGTGCGCTGGTGGGAAACGGGCCGCGACCCGTTTGCGCCGCAAAAAGCGGCAGAGGTGGCCTCGGCGTCCCTGTGGGAAGTGCTTGAACTGGCGCTGGCCGAACGCGAGAGACCCGTCGAGGAACGCCTGACGGCGCTGTTTCAGCATACGCTGTGGGGCAACCGCATCGACCTGAGCCACGTGCTCGTCAAAACGCACGGCAGCACCTGGGTCACAGACGATCTGCTCATCGACGACAGCGCACGGGCGCTTGCCCGTCTGCTGGAACAGCGCGGCGCGGTGCACTTCATCAACGACAATGCCGGGACGGAACTGGCGCTGGACCTGGCGCTGGCGGATGCTCTGCTGGAGACGGTTGCGGAGCGGGTGATCTTTCACGTCAAAATGCATCCGATGTTTGTCAGCGATGCCATTCCCGCCGACGTTCTGGCCTTTATAGATCGACTCGAACAAGGCAGCCCGGCGGCGCGGGGACTGGCCGAACGGTTGCGCACGGCCTTTGTGGCGGGCCGTTTCAGCCTTGCGCCCGACCTGTACTGGAACAGCAGCCGCTTCCTGTGGGACATGCCCGCTCGCCTGACGCGGACCTTTGAGCGCGCTTCATTAGTCGTCGTCAAGGGCGATCTGAACTACCGACGCATGACAGGCGACGCGCTATGGCCGCACGCCACGCCGATCCGGGACGTGGTGAATTACTTCCCAGCTCCGTTGCTCTCACTGCGCACCTTAAAAAGCGACGTCGTCGTTGGGTTGCCGGAAGGGATGGACGCACGGCTTGACCAGCTTGACAAGGACTGGCGCACCAATGGCCGCCGGGGAGTCATTCAATACGTGGAGGCGGCGCGAGTCTGAGTGGTTTTCTAAAGGGCGTCTATCCTGGAACGGTGCGGGCACGGCTCAGAATATCACGCACCCTGGTCTGCAATTCTTCTTCTTCAAAAGGTTTGTTGACAAAGTCATCTGCGCCTGCGTCCAGGCCATTGACTCGATCTTCGATTTTGTCAAGCGCCGTTACCAGGATGATCGGAATAGTGCGCAGTTCAGGATCGGTTTTAAGGGCACGGCACACCTGAAAGCCGTTCATGTGTGGCATCATCACATCCAGCAACACAAGATCGGGGCGCTCATGGCGAGCACGTGCGACAGCCTGAACACCGTCTTCCGCCTCGCTGAACGTGTATTGGGGATTATTCGACAACGTCTCCCGGATCAGCATCCGCTGGAATGGCTCGTCGTCCACGATCAAAATATGAGGCATTCCCTCATCTCCGATGTTCCGTGCACACTCGATGAGCAAAGCCTGAGCAAGCGTCATGGAGGGAGCGGTATTAATTGTACCGTAACCACTGCGCCCTCACTATCAGGGCTATCAGTACGCAGCGGGTCGTTCTACCTCCTTCTTGAGTCATTCCTCGAACAAGATTTATGAGTTTGTAAGGCCAGTCCGGATCGTTGTGAATTGGCTGTTATGGAAGTGGATCAGGTTTGATAACGTCAATTTTAAGGCGAGTTTAGCGTTTTGCAATAGTGGGGAAAATAAGACGGCGCTCCGCGTTGCCAATCAGCGTGGAGCGCCGGGAGAAGGACAGGAGGGAATTACAGGGTCGCCAGGAACCCCGCGTGCATCTGGCGGTCTATCCAGTCACCGATCCAGGGGTAGCGATACCACTTCCCCTGGTAAGTTTCCCAGGAGGCAATCACGCCATAGACAACCATCCCCAGCGGCATGGCGAAAGAGGCCAGCGCGAAGAGAATGACTGCCAGAGCAATAAAGGGCACGAGCAGCGCGCCGATGATGGTGATCGCCAGCAGCACACTCAGCAACACGCCCGCCAGGATGCCGATCACCAGGACGGCAATCCAGCCCACTGTCCCCAGCACTTGCAAGGCGAAGGCTTGCAGCGCTGCGTAGGCCACGTATTCTGAGCGCTGACGATAGGCGAAGTAGATGCCGAGCGGAATAAAGAGCGTGAACAGCGTAGCAATGCCGCCCGTCAGCACGCCCACCAGCAGCGTCAGCAGCGCGCTGCCGTGCGCAATGGCCGCCCACATACGCTCGTCGTCGGTCACGCTGGCCTTGCTGACGGTGAAGCCGCGCTTGCGCTTGGGCGGCAGATCGTGCAGGAAACTGCTCAACCGCGCCTTCGCCTGGGCAGCGTCGTCCCTATGGCGGCCGTAATACTTCGATTCGTACTCGCGCACCAGCGCGTCCACACTCTCGTCCCTGGCACTCGGCTCCGGGCCAGACGCATCAACCGGGATGCGAATGCGTTCCCCAGGAGCCTGATTGTTGTCGGTCATGTGACTGGAGTCTCCTCAGCTCGAAAGGATTGTGTCCTGTTGCGTTCTGTGTATTATTACGCAGTTCGCAGAAAAGAGTTGCGAGCAACCGCAACTGATACTCGGTCTGGCGCGATTCGTCCGTTCAAGGCATGATTGGCTTCGCGGACCCGGAGTAGGCGATGCAGCGGCGTCACAATCAATTCACTCTGCAATTTACTCTGCAATTCATCAGGCCCTTCACGAAGCGACACCTGGGGGTTGCCCTGGTGGCGGCCAGTCTATTGAGCGTCGCCGGGATCATGGCGCTGAATGCCATCCGGCAGCACACGCAGATCGGCCCGGCGCAAAAGCTGGCGCTGATCGGCTGCGTGCTGGTCGCAGCGCTTGGCACCACCCTGATCCCGCTCGGCAGCCGTCTGCTGGTTGGCGACGCTGCGCCTGTGGCCGAACCAGGACCAGATACGAAACGCGGCCTCTGGCTGCGCCGCCTGGTGCTTGGCGTGGCGCTGGCGCTGATGATCGGGCATTTCGCCGTGTACGTCAATTACGCGCTGTCGCTGGCCGGGTTCCCCTTTGACTACGACCAGGGCGAAGGCTTCGAACTCAACGACACTGTGCTATTCAGCCAGGGGCAGTGGCCGTACCGCGACAACACCGTCTACCCGTTCTATGCCAGCAACTACCCGCCGCTGTACCACGTCATCCTCGTCCCGTTCGTGTGGCTGTTTGGCCCGGCCTACTGGTATGGGCGATTGGCGGGCTTCGCCGCTACGCTGATCACCGCCGGCGCAATCGGCTATGCCGTTTATCGTGCCACGCGACACAGGCCCGTCGCCGTGTTGAGTGGGCTGGCTTTCCTGGCCTCGAACTACGTCTATCACATCGGGCCGCTGTTCCGGCAGCACAGCACAATGGTCATGTTCGAGACGCTGGCGGTGGTCACGCTGGCCGGGTTGAGCAGCGCCGACGCACCGCCGTCACAGCGTCGCAAACTGATCGTGGGCCTGGCTTTCTTGCTGGCTGCTGGCTACACCAAACAGATGGCCGTTGCGACGGTGGGCGCAATCTTCCTGTACCTGTTGTTGCGATGGCCGCGCCGGGCCATCGCCTGGGGCACACTCTTCGGCGGGATCGCCGGACTGATCTTCGTGTGGATCAACGCCAGCACGGCGGGGCAGTGGTGGTTGAACATCATCACGGCCAACGTTAACCAGTATATCCTCAGCCAGTTCAGCGGCCTGCTGCGACAGTTCGTGAGTCTGCACGGCGCACTGCTGGCGCTGGCCGGGCTGCTCTTGCTCTATGAGTTATATGCGGATCGTCTTTCGTTGTATTTTTTCTGGTTCGCGGCAGGGGCCGGTACAGCTGTCCTGGCCGGGAAGTGGGGGGCAGGCGACAGTTATTTTGCTACCCTGATCGCCGCCACCTGCATTCTGGCCGGAATCTTCACCGGGCGCTGCCTGAACCGCCAGTGGTGCATTCCTGCCGACGTCGGCGCGCCGCTGGCCGAACTGCTCTCGGATGTGTTGACGCCCGCGCTCGGCGTGCTGGCCTGCGGTCTGTTTGCGCTGTATGCCCTGGCCGTGATTCACGTGCCGCTGGATGGCCCGGTGTTCAGTACGGTAGCAAACCTGCTCAATCTACGCTCGAACACCAAATTCGCCAATTTCTACGACTCGGCGGGCTGGACGATGGGCTATGCGACCATCGGGCAGATTCCGACAGCAGAGGATGTCGCCAACGGCTGGCGGATCGTGGCTGCCGCCCAAAACGACGGCAAACCGATCCTGAGCGAAGAAGCGGGCTTCAGCTTCCGCATGAATCAGCCCGTCGTCACCAACCCGACGCAACTGCTGAACCTGTTCCAGAACGGCCACTACGATCCGGCCAACCTGGTCAGGATGATCGACGAGCAGGCGTTCGGCGCCGTGATCTTCCGGGCGCGTTTCTACCCGCAGCCCGTGCTGGATGCGGTTGACCGGGCCTATAAAGTCAAAGACACCATTCCGATGAACGGCTACGAGTACAGGGTGCTGCTGCCCGATCCGGCCTGGGCAGAACGCCGCGCGGCGCGGTGATCAGACATGACAGGCAAGCAGACATTTACTTTGAAGAACGATCAGTACCGCGCCGCGCGGGGTGGATGGGCGCGTTTCCTGAACCTGTACTGTGCCCGCTGCCAGACGCATGTGCTGCTCTACCAGAAGGATGGGCCGGGGACACTGTATCGACTGTACCTTGATCGCATCTTTGCGCCCGATTCGCTCACGCACCTGCAAGAGATTGCCGACTGGCGCGCCATCCCCGATCTGGTCTGCCCGTCGTGCAAGGCCGTCATCGGCACGCCGACCCTCTGGGAGGAAGAAAATCGAAAGGCGTTCCACTTGAACCAGGGCAGTTTCACCAAGCGCGTCGGCAAAGGCGTATACCCGCCCAGGTAGGCCGCGCTCAGGTGGATGCGACAATGGGCACGCCGTCCAGCAGCCGCTTGCCCTCGCGGGAGAACATGGGGTAGCTGGCAAGGTTCCGCTTCTGAAGGAAAAACCGCCAGGCCGTGTTGAGCACGCCCAAGCCGTACACCACTGAGGGCCGGAACGAGATGGAGGATGCTTCTTTGAAGTATTTGGTCGGGCAAGAGATTTCCCCGATGGAAAAGCCAAAATAGACGGCCTGGGCGATGATCTGGTTGTCGAACACGAAGTTGTTGTCGTTTTCCTCAAGCGGCAGTGTCAGCAGCACCTCTCTGGAGAAGGCCCGATAGCCGGTGTGAAATTCGGAGAGGGCTGTGCCCATCAGCAGATTTTGGGCCATCGTCAGGAACCGGTTGGCGATGTACTTGTACCTGGGCATTCCGCCGCGCAGCGCGCCCCCGCAGAGCATCCGCGAGCCAAGCGCGATGTCGTACTGGCCGAAGGCGACCATGGCCGCCAGCGCAACCACCAGCCGGGGTGTGTACTGGTAATCGGGGTGCAACATCACCACCACGTCCGCGCCCAGTTGTAGGGCGTGGCGGTAGCAGGTCTTTTGATTGCCGCCGTAGCCCAGGTTTTGCGGATGGATGAGCGTATCGATGCCGAGCGCCTGCGACAGCTTGACCGTCTGGTCGCGGCTGGCGTCGTCCACCAGCACAACGTGATCGATAATGTCCAGCGGGATTTCTTTGTAGGTGATTTCGACGGTCTTTTCTGCGTTGTATGCAGGCATGACAACGATGATTCGCTTGCCATTCAGCATGGGTTTATGCCTCGGTTGGAACGCCTGTCCCCTTCTTCCGTAGTCTTCTTGCTCAGGGCTTAATCATACCGCCGACAGGAAAAATAGGAATTGCTGCGGCGAAAGCCCCTCTGCACTGCAAGGGTTATGGTAGATTTGCACAAATATCCTGCAACAAATCTGTGTGACGTGTGGCCTGCGTATGTTAGCATATCGCTGTCTAACGTAACACCCCATCCATAGGATAGCGAGCATGAAGGCCACAATGAATGAAGCGCTGCTGGAACGTGTCCTGGACTTGAGCCGCCGGATGGCTGAAACGCGCGCCCTCAACCCGCTGCTGGAATATGCTATGAACGAAGCGATGAGCCTGGTCGGCGCTGAACGGGGCTACATCGTGCTCGTTAACAAAGAGGGGACACTGGACTTCCGCGTGACGCGCGGTCAGGAAGCGGATGAGAATGCTCAGGATCAGATCAGCAGGTCAATTCTGAGCAAGGTCATTCATAGTGCGGAACCGTTGATTGTACGCGATGCCAGCGACGACCCGACCTGGAACCAGTCCAAGAGCGTGGCTGTGCTGCGGCTGCGTTCGGTGATGTGTGTGCCGCTCATCTCGCGTGGTGAGACCATCGGCGCGATCTACGTAGAGAACCGGTCAGTCAAAGGTCGCTTCGACGAGCAAGACCTGGCCCCGCTAATATTCTTTGCTAACCAGGCCGCCGTGTCCATTGAGAATGCGGCACTTAACGATGACCTGGAGGCCCGTGTCGCGGCCCGTACCCGCGAACTGGAACAGGCCAAAGCGCAGCTCGAACATAGCTGGACGGAGTCCGTCGAGGCTAACCGGCTGCGCACCGTTCTCCTCGGCAACGTGGCCCATGACCTGCGCTCGCCGCTCACCATCGTCATCGAGTCACTCAGCCTGATGCAAAGTGGCGCTTTCGGCGACATGACCCCGGAGCAGGCGGAATGGATTGGCAAGTCACTGGACGCGGCGATGTACGTACTGAACCTGACCAACGACATTTTCGACCTGACCAAGATCGAGATGGGTGGCCTGGTACTGTACCCGCAGGCCACGCCCCTTAACGAATTCCTCAAGAAAATCTTCAACATTGCTCAGGGCCTGCCCTGGCCCGACAGCGTCGAAGTGCGGCTCGACATCGAGCCTGACCTGCCAGCCGTGATGCTCGACCCGATTCGGATCAGCCAGGTGCTCGTCAATCTGTTCTCCAATGCGCTCAAATTCACCAGCCAGGGCAGTGTGACGCTGCACGCCCAGGCACTGCCGGGCCAGGGGCAGGTCTTGATCGGCGTGGCCGACACAGGCGACGGCATCCCTGCCGACCAGATCAACCGGCTCTTCCAGCGTTTCCAGCAGGTGGACGGCAACCGGGAGCGCCGCCGGGTGGGAACGGGCCTGGGGCTGGCGATCTGCCGCGACCTGGTGGAAATGCACCAGGGCCGCATCTGGGTCGAAAGCCAGCCCGGTGTCGGCTCCGATTTCAAGTTCGTCCTGCCTGTTGGTGAAACAGACGCCGCACTGCAATCCTGACGACCTGAATGTGGTAAACTGCCCGGCATTCTGTGAAACTTGAGGAGCAACGAAAAGTGAGTGACCGACTGTATCGAGGCTTTTGGCTGATGTTCGGGCTGGCGCTCTTCGGGTTGGTCGGCCTGGCGGCCCTGTCCCCCGTCCGGGCGGATGGTTTACAACAGCCCCAGCAAACGCCGGGAAGTTTCGTGCCATTGCCCGAACCGCAGGCAGGCAAGTTTGACCAGGCTGCCGTCGTCAAGATCGACCTGAAGAGCTACCCCATCGTGCCGCAGATTCCCGCCGATCACGTGCTTGCCATCTACCAGGAGGGCCTGCGCCGGGGAAACAACCCGCGTGTGTTCTCGAAGGTGGGCGACTGCATGACCGCCACCCCGGATTTCCTGGAACCGATTGGCAAGGGCGACTACGAGTTGGGCGCGTATACCTCGCTGAAGAAGGTGATCGACGTGTTTGCCGGGGTTCCGGCACGCGGCAAAGATGCGGAATACGACTCGTTCACCAATCCGGGCCTGGCTGCGACCAGCGGCTTCAACGCCGCCGGGGTGCTGGATGCGATGTGGGCCGACCCGAAATGGTGCAGTGCCGACGAGTCGCCGCTCACCTGCGAATATCGCGTCTCCAGGCCGGGCATTGCGCTGATCATGTTTGGAACGAATGACATCAAATCCATTAAGCCGGACGAGTTCGATTACTATTTGCGCCGAGTCGTCGTTCAGACGGCCAACGCGGGCATCATCCCGGTGTTGAGCACCTTTCCGATGCAGCCCGGCCTGACCGATAAATCGATCCTTTACAACCAGATCACGGCCAAGATCGCATCCGACTACGATCTGCCGCTCATCAACCTGTGGCTGGCATTGGAGCCGCTGCCGCACCAGGGCGTTGACCCGGAAAATACGACGCACATGACCAAGGCGGCCAGTGGGCACAGCGCTTCGTTCGTCGAGGCCGATTTGCAGGCGGGCTACAACGTGCGCAATTTGGTAACACTGCAAACGCTGGAAGCGCTGCTCAAAGTCATTCAGCCGGATGCATTTAGGGACTGACCCTGTGGGCAGAGTTGAGGTACACTGGCGAGCTATTGGGCGTGAGATTGGAGTGGTCATGGTAACAGGGAGGGCTTGCCTGTATGGGCGCACAAGTTGAGTTTCCAGCTAACCGGACGCGAATCCTTCAGGCGCTGACCGTCGTCACGGTGCTCGGCATGATTCTGACGTTCTATCTGGCGCTGTTCTATGCGGGAACGGATGTCGAGCAGGGCAACGTGCAGCGCATTTTCTACGTGCATGTTGGAGCCTTCACGGGCGGCGCAACGGCCTTTTTCATCACAGTAGTGGCGGGCATCGTGTACCTCGTGACGCGCAACCGGGCCTGGGATCACCTGGCCCTCGCCAGCGTTGAGGTCGGCCTGCCGCTGATGACCATCACGCTGATCACGGGCGCCGTCTGGGCGCGCCCGATCTGGAACACCTGGTGGACGGGCGACCCGCGCCTGAACTCGATGGCCGTGATGTGGCTGTTGTATGCCGCCTATCTGACGCTGCGCAGCGCGCTGCCCAACCCGGACCGGCGCGCGCGCCTGGCTTCCGTGTATGGCATCCTGGCCTTCGTGAGCGTGATCTACGTATTCATCGTGATCCGCGTTCGCACCGACACGCTGCATCCCGTCGTCATCGGCCCCAGTCCGGTGAACCCATCGGCGAAGGGCGAATTTGAGGTGCGCACCGATCTACACATCGGCCTGACGCTCGGCATCGGCTCGATCTTCTGGATGCTGACGGCTATCACGTTGATGTGGTATCGGCTGCGTATGGAAAGCGTGGCCGAGCGCGTGGAAACGCTCAAGATGCGCCTGTTGAGCCAGCAGTAGGAGTTGGCAATGCCACCTGATACGACAAATTACATGATCCTGGGCTACGCGGTGACGGTGCTCATTCTGGCAGCGCTGATCCTGTATCTGGTGATCAGGGCGCGCAATCTGCGCGCTGAACTGCGGATGCTGGAAACCATCGAGAAGGAAGGACAGCCGCCATCGGAGCCTGTTGCCAGGACGAATACGTCTGCGTCGGGCGACGCTCTGTCGCGGTGAGATGGCTCCGGTTGAGGCTGGAAGGGCCGACGTCATTGTTGTGGGAGCCGGCCCGGCGGGGCTGGCCGTTGGAGCGGTCTTGCGTCGGGCCGGATTGGCGCCTGTCCTCCTTGAGCGGGCGTCCTGCGTAGGAGCGCGCTGGCATACCCATTACGAACGCCTCCACCTGCACACGGCCAAGCGCCATTCAGCCCTGCCCTATGTGCCTTTCCCGGCCAGCTACCCGACCTATCCTTCGCGCTTGCAGGTCATCGATTACCTGGAAGGCTATGCCAGACAGTTTGCGCTACCAATTCGCTTTAACCAGAACGTCGTTTCGGCTGAACGGCGCGATGGCCTGTGGGAAGTTGCCACCCAGGATGCGGCCTACCAGTCGCGGTTTCTGGTCGTGGCAACCGGGCTGAACGAGCAGCCGCACGTGCCCACGTGGCCGGGTCAGGATTCGTTTGACGGCCCGATGCTTCACAGCGCAGATTACAGAAATGGCGAACCATTTCGCGGCCAGGACGTGCTTGTCATCGGTTTTGGCAATTCGGGCGGCGAGATCGCCATCGACCTGTGGGAACATGGTGCAAAACCGGGCCTTGCCGTGCGCAGCGCGGTCAACGTGATTTTCCGCGACCTGCTCGGCATCCCGGTGCAGCAGCTTTCGATAGCGCTGAGTGGCCTGCCGCCGAGGATCAGCGACGCGCTGACGGCTCCGGTGAGATACCTGGTTTATGGCGACATTGGCCGTTACGGGCTGCGCAAACTGCCCTACGGCCCGGTGACACAGATCAGGAACGACGCACAGATTCCGGTGATCGACGTGGGCGTGATCAGGCTCATCCGCGCAGGCCGGGTCAGGGTTTATTCCGGCGTCCGGGAATTTACCCGCGAGGGCGTCACATTTACGGACGGGACGACGAAGCCCTTCGGCGCCGTAATCCTGGCGACGGGCTATCGCGCGCAGGCCGGAGCAATGTTCAAAGAGGCTTCGCGGCTGACCAATCATGAAGGCTATCCGCTCGTCAGCGGGCAGGAAGCCGCGCTGGCCGGCCTGTATTTTTGCGGCTTCCACAATGCAGCGACGGGCCTGCTGCGGGAAATCGGCCTGGAGGCCGAGCGCATTGGAAAAGCCATTGTCCAGCAGCGCCGTTCTTCTTCCTGACCGATTAGCCGTTCTGTTTCCACGAACCGATCCCTTCCGACAGCACTTACGCTAATATTCAATGTTTGCGATTGGAACCAACTCTTGAAGGAGTGTTTTGCTATGCAGTACGTCAAACTGGGACGCACTGGCCTGAAGGTCAGCCGGCTATGCCTGGGCACGATGAATTTTGGCCCGCTGACGACTGAAAAGGACAGTTTCGCCATCATGGATCGTGCCCTGGAACTGGGCATCAACTTCTTCGACACCGCCAACGTTTACGGTTGGAAGAAGGGCGAAGGCGTCACGGAACAGATCATCGGGCGTTGGTTTGCGCAGGGCGGCAACCGCCGCGAAAAGGTGGTCATTGCCACCAAAGTCTACGGCGTCATGGGTGACTGGCCCAACGAGTCCAGACTCTCGGCCTACCACATCAAACGGGCGTGCGAAGAAAGCCTGCGCCGTCTGAAAACCGACCACATCGACCTGTACCAGATGCACCACATTGACCGCGACACGCCCTGGGAAGAGATCTGGCAGGCCATGGAGCAGCTTGTCCAGCAGGGCAAGGTGATCTACGTGGGCAGCAGCAACTTTGCGGGCTGGCACATTGCCCAGGCCAACTGCGAGGCTGCGCAGCGCCATTTCATGGGTCTGGTTTCGGAGCAGTGTCTGTATAACCTGGCAGCGCGCACCGTCGAAATGGACGTGCTGCCAGCCTGCGAAGCCTATGGCCTGGGCGTGATTCCCTGGAGTCCGCTGGCGGGTGGAATGCTCGGCGGCGCGCTTGCCAAAATGACCGAGGGCCGCCGCGCCGAAGAAGGTCGGCAGAAAGAGATCAAGAAACACCGTCCGCAGTTGGAGCAATATGAAGCGTTGTGCCGCGAACTCGGCGAAAAACCGGCAGACGTGGCGCTGGCCTGGCTGCTGGAAAACCCCGTCGTCACTGCGCCGATCATCGGCCCGCGCACGATGGAGCAGTTGGAGGGCAGTTTGCGGGCGCTGGACATCAAGCTGTCCAAAAAGACCCTGAACAAGCTGGATGAAATCTGGCCTGGTCCCGGCGGTCCCGCGCCCGAAGCCTTCGCGTGGTAAGCACTTAACCTCACCCCCTCTCCGCAAGCGGAGAGGGGAACCGGGGACAAGGGAACTACAGGGACGGGGCGAACTTTAGCAGTTTGCCTTTATGGGGCTGACGGCGTCCCAACCGGGGCTGACTCGTCGGCCAGGGGCACATCCTTCAGGCTGCCTTCTGTGAGGGCCACGAACGCTGAACCAACCCAACCCGTGATGCCTGTGTCCGTCTGCACCAGCAGCCACGTGCCGGTAGCATTCTTACCGATCACACTGACAGGTGTAGCCGCTTTCAACAGGGCGATCTGCGCGGACGTATTGTTTGGTTGGGCGCGCACTCGCAGCCCCTCCGAACTGATCACGCGACCCTTCACACCAGTGGAGGCGGCTGCCGTGCTCTCTACGGCAGGCGGACAGGGCGTTTCGGCCAGGGTAGCGCCCTCAGTTGCGGCAGGCGTTTGAATCTGGGTCTCCTCTCGAACGGGAACATCCAACGGTTTGCCCGACGTCAGGGCAATGTAGGCCGAGCCGACCCAACCCGTGAGACCGTCCTCCGTCTGCACCAGCAGCCACGTCCCGGACGCATTGCGGCCCAATACAGTGACCAGTGCCGACACCTTCAGCAGGCCGATCTGCGCGGACGTGTTGTTCGGTAGGCTGCGGATGCGCAGGCCGTCGCTGACGACCCGGCCCGTCAACCCGCCGCTGGCCGCTGGCGTTGCGCCCGTTTCTGCGCCGGGAGTACTGGCAGCAGGCGGACAGGGCGTCTCAGTGACCGCTTCAGTGGCGGATTCGGTGGCCGCCGCTGTCGCTATCGGCGCTGCCGTCCCGACGGGTGCGGATTCACTGACAACCGGCACATCCTTCAACGTGCCTTGCGTCAAGGCAATGTATGGCGAACCGACCCAACCCGTCGTTCCTGTCTCGGTGCGGATCAGTAACCACGTACCGGTTGTGTTCTTGCCAAGCACCGTCACAAGGGCTGCTGCCTTCAGCAAGTCCATCTGCGCAGCGGTATTGCTTGGCTGGCTGCGCACGCGCAAGCCATCGCTGATCACCCGGCCCCTGACCTCAATCGATGCAGTGGCCTGGGCAGGCTTCTGGGCGGTGGCTGGCCCGGCGACGGCTTGCAGGCTCAGGAGGAGGCCCGCCAGCACCACAAACAGGATCGTTCGTCGATTCATGTCCTTATCCCTACTTTCACAAGGTATGCCACGAAACAAGGCCGCGCACATTATCCTACGACCCATTGAGGGTACAGGAACTAGGAAATTACTGCTACTGCGGCGGACTGTGGATGGAGATAAGTTGTGCGATCCCCGATTTGTTGATAAGCTGTGCAGGACTAACCTATTCCGTTGGAGGTCTGCTTTGGCGCGTAGGCTGCAAGCGATCAGTTTGACTTTGATGATCATTGTGCTGCTGGTCGGGTGCGAATTCAAGCAGCAGGAATCTCCACCAACTCAGATTATTGTCGTACCGACGAATACACTTGGGCCGGTGGTCAGCTTTACGCCGAAGTTCACGGCCACGCTCATTCCAACAGTCACACTGATTCCGAGCATCACGCCCACGCCTTCTATCACGCCGCCACCGCCGACTGAAACCCCCGCGCCCACACTGACCCCTACGCCCGCCATTTCCGGCTCGGTCAATTTCACCAGCCCGACGGCCAATCTGCGGGCCGGGCCGGGCCAGAATTTCCAGGTATTAAGAGCTTTGCGATCCGGAACGTCGGTGATCGTGCTCGGCCTGAACGACGCCAAAGACTGGTACAACGTGCGGCTGGAGGACGGCACGGAGGGCTGGCTCTCGGCAGCGCTCGTCACCGTGCCGAACGCAAGCACCGTCGCCATCCTGACGACTGCCATCCTGACGCAGCGCGCGCAAACCGCTGTCGCGCTGGTGTCGGGTGGAACAGCCGCAGGAACCGGAGAGGCCGTTATCGGGACGCCTATTGCGCCCGGTTCCAAGCCCAGAAATGCAGTGCTGGCTTACTGCGACAACACTGGCAACGGCGAGCCGCGCAAGACCTTGCCCAACGGATCGTCCGTCATCATTTACTGGTCGTGGTTCGCCAAAACGCCCGAACAACTCAGCGACCACATCGAGCAGGCCGAGTACGAGGTCAAGGTCGATGGACAGCCGCTCAGTAACTGGCGCAACTTCAAATCGGACGTGGTGAAATCGTCTAGAGACGGCAATTACTACGTCTACTGGTATGTTCCCATCGGCTCACCGCAGCCCGGCGAACACACGGTGGATTACAAAGTGACATGGAAGCAGCAGATCACGGACGGTTTCAAGACGTTTGGGCCAGGAGGCGAAGAAGTAGAGAACACAGGCAGTTGTGTCTTCACGATCAAATAAGCTGACCTCAGCCCGCACCTTTCCGGGTGGAGAGATTGGTTAAGGGCACGCACTGCCCGGTTGTTTGGCAGACCGGGCACAAGGAACGATGAATTCGCTCATTTTGTTCATTCTGCTCGGCGCGAATCTGCTGACGCTGGTTGTGTCCCTCAGCGTGTTGATGCTTGCTTTCTGGCAGCATTCCGGCGACGCCATCGGGCAGGCCGTTGTCCAGTTTCTGGTCGCTATCAGCTTCTACAACCTGACGGTTTTGCTGCTAACCATCGGGATGCTGCTGGCTTACCCGCCTGACCTGTCCTACGTCACCACCAACCTGGTCATTACGGCCTTTGCGCTGTGCATCATCAGCACGTTTTCGCTGGTGATCACGATGGCGGGCATGATGAAACAGGCGTGGCAGGTCATCGCGCGGGCAGGCGTGGTGGGCGTGCTGCTGATGCAGTGGCCGTTGTGGATGAGTGGCTTCTTCGTCAATTCCGGCCCCTACGCGCTCGTGAATGAGTACACGTCGGTGGGGATCGTCGCCGCGGCCACCGGACTGATCTATATCGTGATGACGCTGGCTGCGATCTGGGTCTATCGCCGCCGGGTCGGGCAGCCCGCCATCCTGGCCGGGCTGGTGTTGCTGCTGGGTGCGGAGGCGTTCACGCTGTTTAACCCGCTGCTGCGTGAAGTTGGCTTCCCCTCACTCGTGTCGATCATCGTCAGCGCTGTGCTCGGCTATAATCTGATGCGGATGCGGCTCTTCGGCCCGCTGATGGTGCAAAACGCGCAACTTGGCGCAATGCGCGAGATTTCGCGGGTGATCACTCGTTCGGACGACAAGGTCTTGCTGCTGAAGACCATTGCCGAGCAGAGCCGGCACATCCTGCGGACCGACCTGAGCCTGATCCTGACGCGCACCAATGATTCGACGCTGGTGGTCTGTACGCAGGCGGGCGGGACGACCAGTCTGCTTGGGCATACGGAACCGATTGGCGAGGGCTTGAACGGGCGCGTCTTCGAGACGCAACAGCCCATGCGGCTGGCAAGCTACCGGACGTGGGATGGCCGCCTGGCCGACCCGGCGGCCATGCCATTCTACGCCAGCCTGAGCGTTCCGTTAATCTACAACTACGACGTGGTCGGTATCCTGACGGTGCACGAACTGGAGCCGGGCCGCCTGTTTAACGATCAGGATCAGGCAGTGCTGGAAATGCTTGCTCCGCAGGCCGCCGTTGCCATCGTCAACGCCGAGTTACGCCAGCGAATCGAAACCCTGCAACAGTATAATGGGGCCAGCAGGACCAATAAATAGCTATCATCTCGCTCCGAAACCGTAAAGACCCTCAAGGAACGGGCGCCATGTCCCAAACCGAACTCGACCAACTGATCGGCCAACTTTCTGCCGGGGATGCCAAAACACGGCGCGCTGCCGCCAAAAAACTGGGCGAGCTGGAACGGCCCGAAGCCATCGCTGAACTGGTGAATGTCTACATGAAGGACGACGACAGCAATGTGCGCAAGGCTGCCGAAGAATCGCTGCGCATCTTCCGGCGGATGGAACAGGATATGCTTGGCGGCGAGGACGGCGCGAGCGCCAGCGCCGCAACGCCCGGAACGCTCCTCCCGCGTATTCGCACCCTGCTGGTCGTGACGCTGATCCTGACGCTGCTTGGCAACGTGGCGCTGGTCGCCAGCAAGCTGCTGCCGCAGCCCACCCCCGCGACACCGGTGCAAACCGTCGTCACGCCCCGCGACGACTTGATTGCTGCGTTCAAGAAACGCATTGAGGATACGGGCGACCATGCGGCCCTGCTGCGCAAGTTGTACACCGATGTTCAGGGCATGGGCGCGCAAGCCCTGAACCTCACCGCCAACAAGCAAGGCTGCGAGAAACTGCAAACGGCCCGGATCGACAAGGTTGACCTGGGCAATCTGGACTCGGTAACGTACCCTGATCTGAGAGACGTGAATGATCAGATCAATACAGCTACTCTCAAAATCCTGTCGCTGCGCAATCAGTATGTGGCGCTGTGCACGTCGAGAGATAAGAACGAATTCAACAAGCTGCTAAACGACCAGGGCGGAGCAGCCAAGAAAGTAGCCGACGTTGACGAGGCCAAGAAGGACCTCGACAGCGCGCAGGCCGGGCTGACCAGGGCAATAGAACATCCTGCGCCGACAGTTGGCCCGACCTTTACGCCGACCCCGCCGCCGACTGCGACGCCCACGATCACGCCGACCCCGGCCCCGCCGACAGCCACAGGCGCTGCGACGGCCACATCCGCCGTCACCAGCGCCCCCGCGACAGTGGCTGGTGGCCCGGCGACCACCGCCGCGCCGACCAGCGCGCCATCGGCTTCGTTCAGAGGGCTGCAACTGGAAACGTTGCAAAGCTACCGCTATAAGGTGAGCGTGAGCGCTGTGGGCAGCTACTCCAACGGCAAGAAATTCAGCGGCAGCTTGCAGATTAACGCCAGCCGCCAGGTCTCACCGCTGGCGGCACAGTATGACGTAAAGTCGAGCGAGGTCAATACACCGAAAGACCTGATCAAGAATATTGCCGGCGGCCTGTATGCGCCGGGCAATTCACAGTACATCATTCTGGACGGCGTGCGGTATGCCACCGGCAACATCCTGGATACGATCCGGCCCAAGGTGCAATGCCAGGCAGTACGCATAACTGACAAATCGGCGCTGCCTGACTTCGTGATGCCCACTGAACTGAACGACATGACCTTTACCCGGCAGCCACCAGACGACACGATTAACGATGTAGAAGTGCTCCGCTATCATGCCGAGAAGAAGGGCGTTAACAAGGATCAGTTCCTGTCCGCCGATCTGTATCTGGCCGCCGACAACCAGTTGCCGATCCGCGTTGTCGAGAAGACAACGCTGCCACCTCTCGGTCAGACGGGCTACACCGATTACACGCTGATCATCCAGTACGACTTGCTCAGTCAGGGACAAGCAGTGAAGCCTGCCAAACCCCTGGTCTGCCAGGACGTATCGGTCAAATAGCGCGGCGAGCCGCTGGCGATCATTCGTTCAAACTGGATCACGGGCCGACACTGATCGGCCCGTTTGTGACGTGCACCGATTGACTTTGTTCGGTGACAACGTTACACTCCAATGAATCTAGGCGTTAGGCTGGTTTCTGGCTGCTATGTTCAATCGGCAGTGGGAATGAGATCGGCACATTATCCTCTGCACGATCCGTACTACAGCCCAGTGTCCTATTTTCTCTACACGGAGATCGCCTGTATGAAAAATCTTAACAAGTATCGGCTATTAATTTGTGGTCTATTCCTTTTTGCTGTGTTCGGTGCGGCCTGCACGCCCTCCGCCACAGCTACTTTGATTCCGTCGCCTGTACCGCCCACCCAGACATCCGCCCCGGCGACGGCAGCGGCCACGACAGCTCCAACGACTGCGGCAGCCACCACCGCCACAACAGCGGCGGTGACTAGTGCAGCGACCACCGCGGCCACGACGGCAGCGACAGCCGCTGCGACCACTGTGGCGACACTGGCGCCGACCACCGCGCCGACCACCGCCGCCACGATGGCCGCAACTACTGTTGCGGTGGCGCCGATCACTGCCGCACCCACGATGGCGGCCACTGCCGCTGCCCAGGCAGGTGGAACGGGCATCAAGATTGGGTTGGTGACGGACGTGGGGCAGATCGATGACCGCAGTTTCAACCAGAGTGCGTGGGAAGGGGCGCAGGCGGCGGCCAAGGAGCTAGGCGGGAC
>JAJPHV010000056.1 GCA_021325095.1 Chloroflexota bacterium
CCATCCCAGGTCACAGCTGACCCCTGGTCGGCAATGATCTGCGGATCGCCTTCGCGCAGCATGGAACCAGCTTCCAGCGCCCGCAGATACCCGGCCAGCAGTTGCAGACCATGCGTGGTATGGCCCATCAGATCGGCCTCCACCAGGATTTCGGCGACAATGGCGGCACGCTCGGGTGGCAGCCCGGCTCGCTGCAAGAGCGTCGAGGAAAACGTGACCAGTGACCGTGCGGAATAGCGGGCTGGAACTTGGCCGTTGCCGTTCATGAGAATCGCGTGCTCACCCTTTCTGGTGGTCGCCGTTTGGCCGGGTTGAAATTGGCTCTGGTGCTGTCTGGCCGTCGTCACCTGCGATTTGAAGTGCCCGTTCGATTTCTGCGCCGCCTATCTGCCTGTGGGACTGCAATAGCTCCAACACCGTCAGGAGGCGGGTGGTTGGAGAATACACTTTTTGAGTCCCCTTCCGGATCAGGGCGTATTCTGTCCCAATCGCGTCTTATATTCAAGAGTAGAAGGCTATTGCGGCACTTTGATCTAAAATCGAAGCGCTAACCAGGAGGGCAAATGATGGTAACGAGGCCGGACATTGCAAACCAGCGACTATACAACCAGCACCTTGCGGGGATGCCGTCTGATAAGCCGCGTGACGTTGTGGCGTGGTTGGGCGCTGTCCAGGCCCAGGACTTCGCGGGCGCAAAATGGGCGCTTGGCCTGCGTTCGCAGAGCATGACAGATACCAAAGTGGAGCAAGCCTTTGCGGAAGGGGCATTCCTGCGTACCCACGTCATGCGCCCTACCTGGCATTTCGTGATGCCTGCCGACATTCGCTGGCTGCTCGAAATGACCGCGCCGCGCGTCAATGCGGTGAACGCTTCCATGTATCGCAAGCTCGAACTGGAGGAGGCGGTGTTCAAGCGGAGCAATGCAGCGCTGACCCAAGCGTTGCAGGGCGGCAAGCAGCTTACCCGGCGGCAACTGGCGACTGTGCTGGGGCAGGCTGGTATTGCCGTGGGCGACACCGTGCGGTTGAGCTTGCTGATGATGCGCGCCGAACTGGACGCGGTGATTTGCAGCGGCGCGCGGCATGGCAAGCAGTTCACCTACGCACTGCTTGAGGAACGCGCGCCACAAGCCCATCGTTTGACGCGAGATGAAGCGCTGGCCGAACTTACGAAGCGGTACTTCACCAGTCACGGCCCGGCGATGATCAAAGACTTCGCCTGGTGGTCAGGGCTGACGGTAGCGGATGTGAAAGCGGGTCTTGAGTTGGCGAAACCGTATGTCGTGCAGGAGAAAATCGACGGCCACCCCTATTGGCGTGCGTCGTCGACGCCAGCCATTACCAATACAGCGCCGCGCGCGCTGTTGCTGCCGCCCTACGACGAGTACACGATTGCCTATAAGAATCACAGCGCTATCCTTGAGCCGATGTACGTGGAAGTAGCAAAAAGCTCCTTGTACGGCGGTGTGACGGTCATCGACGGTCAGGTGATAGGCAACTGGAAGCGCACCTTCCGCAACGGCGCGGCAGTCATCGAACTCGCGCCATACCGCCCATTGACCCTCGACGAACGGGACGCGCTTGCTGTGGCCGCGCAACGGTATGGAGAATTCCTCGAAATGCCGGTGGAAGTGATGCAGGCTGCTGCACGGTAAGGAGAAGCGCTGGTTTACTTCACCCCCTGACCCCCTCTTCGCTTCGCAGAGAGGGGGAACTGGTCAGCGTGTGCCAAATCCCCTTGTTTGTCGCCAATCTCGGAGAAACGCGGATAATCATCTTTTGGGTTGTCCTGATCGCGCCAGTAATCTTGCGCGAGTCGCTTTAGCGTTCTGGCAGGGCGCGGTTATCTGAACTGAAGAGGTTGAAACAAACAACGTTGCTTCGCACCATCCATCTTCCGCAGACGCGGACCGTCACAGCAGCATTCCTGGCATTTGTGGGTCTGGGTGTGGCATCGGGGCTATTGGGGCTGGCCTGGCCCTCGATGCGGCAGCAGTTCCACCTGAGCCTGGATGCGGTCAATGTGCTTTACCTATTCTCGACCATCGTCTACAGCCTGACAAGTTTCTACATTGGCCGCCTGATGGCACGCTTTGGCAGCGGAACAACCCTGCTGGCCGGGGCGACCATCATGGTGGGCTGCCTTTTGGGGATCGCCATCTCGCCAACCTGGGCGCTGGTGATCGCCTTCAGCACCATCTCTGGCCTGGGCAACGGCATCGTGGACGCCGGGTTGAATCTGTACGTGGCGACCTATCACACGCCGCAACAGATGAGCTGGCTGCATGCCTGTTTCGGCATAGGTATTACCGTCGGCCCGCTGATCATGACCTTCGCCCTTCAACAGGCGCTCGGCTGGCAGTTCGGCTATGCCATTGTGGGCACACTGCTGATCCTGCTTGTGCTGCTGTTCGCCTCTACGCGCCACCTGTGGCGGAATGAAGGGCTGCAAACTGCCGAAAACGAACCAGTGCGCCGCGCCGGATTCGTGGAGACGCTGCGCACGCCTGTGGTCTGGCTGAGTATGGCGACTTTTCTGGCTTATGTCGGCATGGAAATCGGCATCGGCCAGTGGGCCTACACGCTGCTGACCGAATCGCGGCACATGCCGCCGGAAATGGCCGGACCGTCGGTCAGTCTGTATTGGGGCACATTCGCCGGAGGGCGCTTTCTGTTTGGCCTCATCGCCAACCGCTTTCGCACCTCGTCCGTGCTGCGCGTCTGTATGCTGGCGACGATTGTGGGCGTGGTGCTCTTCTGGTGGAATCCGGCAGATGCAGTCGGCATCCTGGGATTGGTCGTGACGGGTGCGGCGCAGGCTCCCATTTTCCCGCTGTTGATGTCGGATACGGCGCAGCGCGTCGGGGCAGAACACGCCGAAAATGGCATCAGTATGCAGATGGGTGCAGTTGGCATCGGGACGGCCATTTTGCCCGGCCTGATCGGAACCATCGGCAAGAACCTCGGCCTGGAGACGATGGCTGCCTCTTTTGTCGTGATGAGCCTGGTGGTTTTCGGTTGCTACCAACTGACCGCCCTGGTGCGTGCCAGGCAGCCAGCGCTGATCCGGGCGGGAGGGTAACAGCCGCGAGCGGCCTGGCCTCATTGGGGCAGTCCTTTTGAAAAGCAGGGCGAGATTTTCTCAGGTGATCTCGTACCGGAGCGGTTCGTAGGCCAGGAAGCGCACAATCTCTCCGAAATCTTCCGAGCGATCATCGGGCAGCGAGCCGACGGCGACGTGCGGCGTCAGCAGCAAGTTCGATTCCGGATCGCGCGCCAACTGCACTAACGAGTGCGTGGGTTGGAGCGGCTCGTACTCATAAGTATCCAGGGCCGCGCCCGCCAGTTTTTTGGCCCGCAGCGCCTCGACCAACGCCTGCTCGTCGATCACGCTGCCACTGCCCAGGTGAACCAGCACGGCGGACGGCTTCATCAGCGCGAACGTCCCGGCGTGGATGCTCCGATCCGTCGTTGCGGAAAACGGCAGCAAGCTGACCAGCACGTCCGCCTGCCGGACGCATTCCAGCGAGTCGGCATAGCGCAGCCACAGTTCACGCTCCACGCTCTGCGGGTAGCGCTCGCGTTTGTTATAAAAAATGGTCTTGGGCCGGAAGCCTTTGAGCCGCCGTGCCAGTTCCACGCCGATCTCGCCCATGCCCAGAATAGCAACGTTCTTCTGGATCAGTCCGCCGATGTCGTTGTAGCCCATCCAGTTGACCGAAAACGTATTTTCGTCGGTGCGGCGCGCCTCCCTGCCGTGATTGGCGGCGTTGGCGGCGGCCAGAGATCGGCCCAGGTGTTTCAACACAGCCAGGATCATCATGACGGCGTGTTCGGCGCAGTGGATGGTCATCAGCACGGGTTGGACGGAGACACGCGCACCCGTCGCCTTTGCCGCCTCCACGTCGATGTCGTAACTGAGCGATCCCAGGCGCACAATGAGCTTCAGTCGGATAGCCGCTTCGAGCATTTCCGCTGTGACGGGCTGGTTGCGCTCCGAAATCAGGAAATCGATGGTGGGCAGCAGCGCCATCAATTCGTCTTTGGGAGGGCGACGCTTCATGATCACGTCCAGGCCCGGCGGCGCGGACTTCAGCGCCGCGCGCTGGTGGCGCTCACCTCGATCCGTCAGGAAGAGTACGCGCGGGTTGGTCACTTAACACTCCTACGAAGATTGGTTAATCACGGCGCGAGCAGCGTCAGCCTATCGAGCAGCAGCGGCAGGCCCACGACCTCGTGCCAGCGGCCCTCGTCGCTCGCCAGCGCTCCGTAAGCATCAACGCTCAGGCCCGACACGAGCGCATCCTGGGCCAGCGCGGCCATGTTGCTTTCCGCCAGGACGATGAACGGATATGCCTGATCCTTGCCGAGCGGTTCCACGTCGGGCGGGCGCGCAAACACGCCGCGCCGCATGTCGTCCAGCGAGGGCAGACCAACGTAGTCAGCGGCGAACGGTCCACCCACGACCTCGATCACGATCACTTCCAGGCCGCCGACTTCCAGCGCGTGCAGCCGTTCGATAAATCCGCCGATCCTGACCCGACCATCCCAGTCCAATTTGAGCGATTGAGGTATTGCTTCCCAGATTGCCAGCATCGGGCCATTGGGTGCGCCCCAAGCCAACCGTAATGAGCCATCTGGCGCAACGTCCAAGCTGAAAAGGCCATTTTTGCCTCTTGTCTGCGCCGAGGCATTCTCGGTGACGACGTACAGCATGTCCCGGGCATAGGCCGGAAGGCGGAGATCGGCGGTAAGCTGGCCGTCTATCGGCATGGTCGGCCCGTTACAGGTGGCGCAGGTCGTCTACGGTGATCCAACCGGCGCGCAGGGCCATCAATGCCGCATCGGAGCGGCTCTTGACCTTGAGCTTGTCGATAATGCTTTTCAAGCGTTTGGTGACAGTGGCCTCATCAATGTGCAGCCTTTCCGCGATCTGGTCGTTTTCTTCGATGCCCGCCGCAATGCAGCGCAGCACGTCGTGTTCTTCTTCGTTCAGCGGGTCAACCTCGTTCATGTTGCGCAGTCCATCGACGATCCGCTCCGCAATGCCCTGGCCGAGCACCATCCCGCCCGCGTACACGTCCCTGACGGCGTTGACGATCTCCTTTTCGGTGGCCGTCTTCAGGATGTAGCCGTTCGCGCCTGCCCGCAGCGCCCGCATGATGTACGGCGTTTCGTCACGGCCTGTCAGCACGAGCACTTTCGTCTTCGGGTTGTCCTGCTTGATCTGCGGCAGCGCCTGCAAGCCCGTCACATTGGGCATGTTCAAATCCAGCATCACCACGTCGGGCTTGTGTTCGCGCGATAGATCTATGGCCTCCTGACCGTCGCTGGCTTCCCCAACTACCGCAATGTCGCCGCTCAATTCCAGGTAGGCGGCCAGCGGCGCGCGCAGGCTCACGTGATCATCGGCCAGCACGACGCGAATGTGCGGGCCTGTTGGCTCGACGGCGGGCGCGCCGGGCTGCATGGTCGCCCTGACGTGCGCGCTCGCGCCGCCGTTCGCCAGTGCTGCGGCCATGTTTGCCGCCGTCTTGAAGCGGTTATCGGGCTGCTTTTCGAGCGCCTTGAGGATCACGTTTTCGAGCCACTGCGGCATATCCCGCGCAAACTCGCTAGGCGGCACGGGCGGCTTGCTGACCTGCTGCAAGAGAATGGAGGCAATGTCGTCGGCGTCGAAGGGCAGCACGCCGGTGATCATTTCGTACAGCACAACGCCCAACGAATACAGATCGGTGCGCGGGTCGAGCGGCTTGCCCTGCGCCTGTTCGGGCGAGAGATAGGCGGGCGTGCCAATGATTGAACCCATAGCGGTCAGGCGTTTCTGACCGCCCTCCACCGGGATCGCCAGCCCGAAGTCCATGATCTTGATGCCGCCCTCCTCCGTGACGTAGATGTTGGCGGGCTTGATGTCGCGGTGGATGATCCCGGCGCGGTGGGCATAGTCCAGTGCCAGGCAAATTTGCTCACCCAGGCGCGCCACCACGTCGGGCGCGGACGGGATAAATTCATAAAGCGGCTTGCCTTTGACCAGTTCTACGACGATGTAGCTGATGTCGCCATCCTTGCCCACATCATAGATGGTCATGATGCTCGGATGGTTGAGCCTGGCAGCGGAGAGCGCTTCTCGCTCGAAGCGCTGGCGGGTCGTGGCGTGGACGTGCGGCAACAAAATCTTAATGGCTACCGTGCGGTGCAGGCGCAGATCCGTACCCCGGTAAACTGCCGCCGTCGCGCCCTCACCGATCAGCTCTTCAACCAGGTAGCGATCATTTAATTTCTGCTCGGACATATGCCTTAACTGCCCCAGGTGATAGGCGAATATGAATGGGTCGATGCTACTGCTTACAGGCAAGTGTACAGGATGTCGGCCAGTGTGCCAATTATTGCCGCCGGGAGAGGCTCTTTTGCAACGCGACGACTTCCGAGGGCGTCAGGTCGCGCCACTGGCCCGGCTGTAGCCCGGCCAGCGTGATCGGCCCGATGGCGCTGCGCACCAATCGCAGCGTCGGGTGGCCGACGGCGGCGGTCATGTGGCGCACCTGGCGATTGCGGCCTTCGGTGATCGTCAGGCGCAGCCATGCAGTGGGCACATTCTTGCGGAAGCGGATCGGCACGGGGCGTTCCGGCAGATCAGGCGGCGCGGCGAGCAGTTCAACCTGCGCAGGACGAGTACGCCCATCCTTGAGATCGACTCCGGTTCGCAAGCGCTGCAACGCGGCTTCGTCGGGGATGCGTTCGACCTGCACCAGATAGGTGCGGGGGTGTGCAAAAGCCGGGTCGGTCAGCCGCGTGTTGAGCGATCCTGAATCGGTGAGCAGTAGAAGGCCCTCGCTGTCCCGATCCAGGCGGCCAGCGGTATAGACACCCGGCACGTCGATGTAATCGGCGAGGGTGGGACGACCCTCGGCGTCGGTGAACTTGGTCAGGACGCCATAGGGTTTCCAGAAGCGGATGACGCGCACTCCCGTTTTACCTCACACCCGTGCAGCGATGTAGGGCGTAACGCTCCACGGGCTGGATTTTTGCCGTAGAACTATAGATAAACTGCTGTACAATAGAGACAGGTCATACAAGAGGTAAGTTATGGAACGCTATTCCTTGCGAGAGGCTCAGGATCGCCTGCGACAATTGATCGATGACGCTCGACATGGCAAGACGGTGCTGATTCTGGATGAAAATGAACAGGCAGTACAGCTTGTACCTGTGACAACCACGCAGAAACCCCGTAAGGCTGGCACTGCGCGCGGGCTGGTGAAAATGGCTCCAAATTTCGATGAACCTCTGGCTGACTTCGATGAATACATGACATGATGTACCTCCTCGATACGCATACCTTCCTCTGGTTTATCAACGATGACGATGCGCTAAGTGTCCCTGCAAAGACTTTGATCGAAGACCCGGAGAATATTATCTATTTAAGTGCCGCAAGCCTGTGGGAAATAGCCATAAAGGTCAGCTTGGGTAAATTGGAAGTGCCTTCACCGTTCACCGAATTTATCACGGAACAACTGCGCGAAAATTACATTGCGTTCTTGGCAATCGAAATCGAGCATATTGGGCGGGTGGTGACGCTGCCCTTTCATCACCGTGATCCGTTTGATCGCCTACTCATCGCGCAAGCCTTGAGAGAGGACTTGCCCATAATCAGCAGAGACGAGATTTTCGACGCCTATACGGTCAAGCGGCACTGGTAAGCGAGATAGTCCCATTCGCCACCCTCGCCTGAAATACTGTCTCCCCTCACAAATCGAGCAGCCGCTTGTAATCTTCCGGCAGGTATGGTGCAAGCGCATCGGTAAAGCCCGGATACATCGGAGCGTCCGCACCGCCCAGGTCAGGGATGCCGCCGCGCAGGATGACCGATCCCTTGAGGCACACCCCAATCGTTACGACGGAGCTATCCGCACGTGTGATCGACAGCCGGACGTGATCGGGGCAGGTGTTATCGGGCGCGACGGTCTTGACCGACACGTTGAACGCCTCGGCAAACTTGTCCAGATCGCTGCCCGTCAACTGTTGGGCACGCACGTAGTTGCCCGTCGCCGGATCGCGCACGTCAATTTGCAGCACAGTCATGCCCGCCAACCCGGCGCTGATATACGGATTGATGTACTTGCCGATGCTGGCGGTATCTACGGTGGGCGTTGCCGTCGGCAGCGGCGTGCCGATCACCACCGGAACCGTCGGGTTTTCGGCGGCTTGTGGGGCGGAGGGCGGGGGCGGCGGGGCCATAACGAGCAGCAGACAGGCTACGCTCACCGCGCCCAGGCAGATCAGCGCAGCACAGCCCGCGCCAAGCAGCAGCAAGAGCGTCTGGTTGTCCAACCCGTAGCGTCGGGTCGGGAGAGGCGGCGGCGGAAGCGGTTCGTAATTTTGCTGGTTCAAACTTCGGACTCTCCGCGCTATAATGCTGCACATGAATGCAGGCGCAACGTCGCAAGTGCATAATAGCCCAGATTGCAGCAAAGTCAAAGGTTGCCAGTCCATCGATTTGGCTACGGAAACACGCCGAGCCGTTGAGAGAGGGTTTGCCAATGTTACCGGAACAGATCGAGCGCCAACTGGATCGCGTCCTGCTGTCGGTGACGAAGCCGGGGCGCTACGTGGGTGGCGAGTACAACAGCGTGGTCAAGAACTGGGATGAGATACCGTTCCACGCAGCGCTGGCCTTCCCGGATATTTACGACCTGGGTATGTCCAACCTGGGTCTGATGATCCTGTACGGCGCGTTGAATGACCAGCCGGACATGCTGGCCGAGCGTGTGTTCAGCCCCTGGCTGGACATGGAAGAAGTCATGCGGCATGAGGGTATTCCGCTGTACAGCCTGGAAAGCAAGCACCCCATCCGCGATTTTGACTTGCTGGGCATCAGCCTGCCCTACGAACAGCTTTACACCAACGCTGTCAACCTGCTCGACCTGGCGGGGATGCCGATCCTGGCCGAGGAGCGCGACGAGTCGTACCCGCTGGTCATTGCAGGCGGGCACGCCTGTTACAACCCTGACCCGATGGCGGATTTCATCGACGCCTTCGTGATCGGCGAGGGTGAGGAGATCATCGTCGAAATTGCCCGCGAGTTGATGGCAGTGCGTGGCCTGCCCCGGCGCGAACAACTGCGGCATCTCGCCCGGATTGAAGGGCTGTATATTCCGCGCTTCTACGACGTGGCCTATCACGAAGACGGCACGCTGCGCAGCGTCAGGCCAAACGTGCCCGAAGCGCCGCCCAAAGTGCTGAAACGGATTGTGCCCGTGCTGCCCAGGCCGTTCACCAAGTTCCTGGTTCCAAACGTCGATACCGTTCACAACCGCGCGCCGATTGAGATTATGCGCGGCTGCACGCGCGGCTGTCGCTTCTGCCACGCCGGGATGGTGACGCGCCCGGTGCGCGAACGACCCGTCGAGGAGATCGTGGCCGCCGTTGACGAGATCATGAAAAACACGGGCTTTGAGGAGATCGGCCTGCTCAGTCTGTCCTCGTCGGACTTTGGCGAGGTCAAGCGGCTGGTGCGCGAGATCGGCGACAGGTGGGGGTCGAAGGGCCTGAGCATCAGCCTGCCGAGCCTGCGCATCGAGACGATGAGCGCCGACCTGATGGATGCGCTGCGCGATACGCGGCGCGGTGGCTTCACACTGGCGCCGGAAGCAGCCACCGAGAAGATGCGCGACATCATCAACAAGTACGTGCCCGACGCACAGGTATTGGAAACGGCGCACGAGATTTACAAGCGCGGCTGGCGCACCATCAAGCTGTATTTCATGATCGGCCATCCGAGCGAGACGCTGGAAGACGTGCAGGCCATCTGCGATCTGTCGAAGGCGGTGCTGCGCGAGGGTCAGAAGATTCACGGCGCTAAGGCCAACGTCAACGTCGGCGTCAGCACGTTCATCCCCAAGCCGCACACGCCCTTCCAGTGGGTCAGCGTGGACACGCTGGATCAGATCGTTGCCAAACAAAAGCTGCTTCAGGAACAACTGCGTGGACACGGCCTGCGGCTGCGCTGGAACAACCCGCAGGAGACCCTGCTCGAGGCATTCCTCAGTCGTGGGGATCGGCGGTTGGGCAAGGTGATCCGCCGGGCCTGGGAACTGGGCGACAAATTTGATGCGTGGCAGGAGCAGTTCAAGCCGGAAGCATGGCGGCAGGCGTTCGAGGAAAACGGCCTGACGATGGCGTTCTACACGCACCGCCCGCGCCCCATCGACGAGCTTTTCCCCTGGGATCACATCGACGTGGCCGTCAAGAAGAAGTTCCTGGCCGAAGATTACCTGATGTCGCAGCGCGGCGAAACGCGCGTGGACTGCCGCAACCAGTGCTTCGCCTGCGGCATTCTGCCCAAGTTTGCCAAAACACGCAGCGAAACACCCGCCGAAGCCTGGGAATGCCCGCCCGTCGTGCCAAAGCACCTGCGCGGCAAGCAGGTCGGCGAGGTCATCCCGCTCATGGCGAATTGATGGCGGTTGACCTTACCCCTTAGCCCCCTCTCCAACTGGAGAGGGGAATCGAGGGGCGTAACTTGTACCAGTACGCCCAGACCCGCACGCAATAAGGAACAATAATGATGCCAGTTGAAGTCACAATCGAAAGAGAGGGGCGGGTGACAGTGGCGACCTACCTGGAGCCGCTCGACATGAAAGAAATTGTCGAGGCCAATGACAAAGCGACGCGGGAATTTCTACAATTCGCCACGAAGCCCGTACATTCCATTCTCGACCTGACACGAGTGCATAAATTACCCTCAAACATGCTCAGCAACAGCCTGAGCATGGCGAAGAAACTGCATCCGATGGTCGGTGCGCTGGTCGTTGTGTCCGAAAGTTCATTTATCAATGCGATGTCGGCCATCCTCAGCAAAACGCCACTAGGCCGGAAAGTGATCACCTGCAAGACGATTGATGAAGCGTGGGAAGTCGTGGATCGCCTGCTGGCCGAAGAGAGCGCCCAACCCAACATCTCCTCGGATGCTTCCTGATCCCGGGCGAATGGATCGGGGAAGCGTCGCGCGTCTGTCACTACCATGAACCAATCCAGCCTGAAACGGCAGCTAGGCGCGATCGGCTTCTTTGTGCTGCTGGCATTCCTGGCCCTGTATTGGCCCCTCTTCCACCTCAGCACGCACGTGCCCGGCGACTCGACCACCGATTACTTCCATTTCCACTGGAATTACTGGTGGATTCGCCATGCGCTGACGACAGGCGTGAACATCTACGAAACCAATTTTGTGATGTTTCCTTTTGTTTCCAACCTGGCGCTCCATACCCTGATCCCGTTCTGGTTTCCGGTGTGGGCGGTACTGGAACCCCTGCTCGGTACGGTGGCTGCGATGAATATTATCTTCGCCATAGCGATGGCGTTGATCGGCTACACGTTCTTTCTGCTGCTGCGCCGCGAAGGTGTTCCTGCCGGATTGGCCCTGATCGGCGGCGCAGTGCTGCAACTGACGCCTGCCGTCCTCGGCGCAATTGTGTGGAGCGATCTGAATTATGCCAGTTTCTTCTGGCCCGCCTTACAGCTCCTGATCTGGGGGCAGGTCGTGCGCAGCGTACACGATCCCCGGCGGTGCTTGCTGTGGGGAGTGGTGCAGGGATTGGCCTTCTACGCGATGGCGATGACGGACTTCCAGTACCTGCTGTATTCGGTCTTCCTGCTCGTGCCCTACGGCGTGCTGACCCTGATCGAAGCGCCGGACGGCGCAGCGCGGCTGCGCCTGGTGCGGTCTGGAATTCTGGCAGTGAGCCTGATGCTGGTTTTGCTGTGGTTGGTCGGGCCGCTGCCGTACCTGCTGAAGTTTGACCGCTCGACACTCCGCCCGCCCCCAGCAGAACGGGTGCATAGCTTGCCGTTTCCGGCGGGTTACTTCCTGCGCTTTGACGATTACCGGGCAACGATCACGCTTGGCTCGTTCGTCGTGCCGATCATGCTGCTGACGCTGGTCGCCAGTTTGAGCGTTTCACGCAAGATGCGCCGCTGTGAACGTTCCAGTCGCCGCTGGTTCTGGCTCGGGTTGAGCCTCCTTTTGCTGATCCTGGGGGCAGGCGCACGTATTACGGTGGCTGGCCTGACAATCCCACTGCCTTACGCGATGGTCCACAGTCTCGTAGGCGGACTGTTCCGCAGCCCCGAGCGCTTCGGCACGCTGGCGATCATCCCGGCTATGCTGTTTGTCGGCCAGACATGGAAACCGCTGCTTGCGTATCGTCCGCGCCGATTACTTGGCGCGAGCACGCTGGCGCTGTTGGCCGTTCTCTACGATGCGCGGCTGTTCCTGCCCATGCAGATTCAGCAGCCCGTCCAGCCCTACGCCTTTTACCAGAAGATCGGGCAGGAGCGCGGCAAACCTTACGACGACCAGGTGGTGCTGGAAGTCCCTGTTGCGGCTGGCTCCGGCGAATACTCAGTGGGCAACTTTAACGATCTTGCCACGCAGTTCTACGGCATGACGCACGGCAAGCGCATGGTGAACGGGCTGCTGGCGCGCACGTCCGTTAACGCTTACTGGTACTTGCGGACGGACGATCCGATGTTAAGCTGGCTCGGCCAACGCCGTCTGCTGGACGAGGCGAAAGTGCAGGCGCAGTTGCAAGATCGCATTTTCCACTGGCCGATTGGTTATGTGGTCGTTCATCAGGATGCCATTGGCCTGGACTCGCCCACCAACCAGGAGATCATTGGCTATTTCAACTCGCTGCCCGGTCTGCTCTGCCCCTATACGGTGGAGGGCCACGCCGTCGTCTATCGCACGGCCTGGCATCCTGATGGCTGCCCACCACGCACCCCGCCGCAGCACGAACCGGGTGTCTACCATATTGACATCGGCGCACCCGGCGATGAGCCTTTTATCGGGTGGGGCTGGCATTACGCGGAGAATATCTCCGGCGTCACGCTGCGTTGGACGGGGGCCTTTCCACAGACAAAGGTGTACGTCGATCTGCCCCCTGGCGATTACGACGTCTCGCTATCGGCGCAAGCCTACACCGTACCGCGCGAACTGAGCCTGCTCGTGAACGGCCAACCGCTCGCTACGGCCAGCGATCCCAGACGGCATCAGGTGGAAGTCTTCCCAAGCGGCCTGCAAACGTTCAGCTTTCACCTCCCGGCAGCGCTGGTCGGTAGCGGGAAGCACCTGACCCTGACGCTTCAATATGACGGCTGGATCGTTCCCAAAGAGAACCCGGTGCCAAGTTACCGGAGTGAGGACACGCGCAAGCTGGCGGTGGCCGTCGATTGGATACGCTTCAGCCGCAACGAGTTTTAGAAACGATCTGGGTGCCCGGTCATACCCTGCGCTAAAGTAAGTTCTCGAATCGTTGTGCGAACCGCTGCACAAGCACATGATGAAGCCCGGACAAGGCTGCTTATTGATTCTGATGCCGCCGAGCGATGAAGCGTCATACTCATTACAAGTCCGTTCGCTTTGCCACAGGGGAGAGTACGCTGTCCTCCCTCTCCCGGCGCACTACAAATGCCTATCAGGCACTGACCCATATGGCACAGGTGCGGGCGCAGCTTATCCGGGAAACCAGTAGACACCGGCAACTCAAGCCGGTGTCCTAGTGTCAGGCTATAGTTGTTCCAGCGCCTGTGCAAGGTCGGCGATCAGGTCATCCGTATCCTCGATTCCGACAGCGTACCGCACCAGACCTTCGGGAATACCCATTGCCTCGCGCTCGGCAGGCGTCGATTCGACGTGGCTGGTCGTTGCCGGCGGTCCAACCACCGTCTCGACGGCTCCCAGATTGGCGGCCAAGTGCGCATATTGCAGCGCGGGCAGCACTTTGCGCACGGCCTCGAAGCCACCCTTGAGCATAAAGCTCAACACGCCCCCGTAGCCGCGCATCTGCCGTGAGGCGATGGCGTGGCCTTCATCATCCGGCAGTCCAGGATAAAAGACCTTGCTGACTGCCGGATGCGCCTGCAAAAACCGGGCAATGCGCAACGCGCTCTCGTTCTGCTGGCGGATGCGCAGGTGCAGTGTCTTCATGCCGCGCAGCAGCAAATAGGCTGCCATCGCGTCGAGCGTCGCGCCGGTGATCTCGCGGTAATGGAAGATGCGGTTGACCAGCGCCGCCGAGCCGCACGCAACGCCGCCCAGGGCGTCGGCGTGTCCGCCCAGGAACTTGGTGGCGCTGTGCAGCACCAGGTCGGCCCCCAGCGCCAGCGGGTTCTGGTTGATGGGCGTGGCAAAGGTATTATCCACTACCGCCAGCGCGCCCACCTCGTGCGCCGCCCTGATCAGACGGGCCAGATCAACGACTTTCAGTGTCGGGTTGGTCGGGCTTTCCAGGTAAAGCACTGTGCAGCCCTGGGCGATACTGGCTTCGATGGCTGTGTGGTCTGTCGTATCGCACAGCGCCACGTCCACGCGGAGGCGGGGCAGAAATTCCAGGAACAGCTTGTTGGTTCCGCCGTAGGTATCTTTGACCGATACAACCCGATCACCGGGAGCCAGCAGCGTAAACAGGGTATTGCTGATGGCCGCCATCCCGGTGGCGAAGCTGGTCGCAGCCTCCGCGCCTTCAAGCTGCCGCACTTTTTCCTCGAAGGCCTGCACGGTCGGGTTGGTGTTGCGGCTGTAGATGTGGCCCAGCTGGCGGCCCTGCGCTACTTCCAGCCAGGTGTCCACGTCCGGGTAGCCAAAAGAGACGCTGTGGACAACCGGAACCTGGGTCGCTCCTTCCGCCAGGTACGAATCCTCTCCGGCCCACACGGACAGCGTACCGGAACCGGGTGGAGTGGTGGACATTGGCGACTCCTTATCGTGGGCCGGGCACAAAGGCCATGCCGAATAATCGACGGGCTATCTTATCCGATGAGAGGGCCAGAAGCCAGTCGTGCCAGCCCAACCGTGTCAGCCTGATTGTGACAACTCGCCGTGCCAGAGTCGCCGAATGTCTGGCCCTGGGTCGAGATGAACTCCCAATCGTAGCTGGTGGGGTGCAGCGTCAGCTTAAGCACACCGTATACGTAACTGCGGCGGACTTCGCTGTTGGGCTTGATCAGGATGAAAGGGTAGGCTGATGCCCCGCCTGTCCCGACTACAAACTCGCGGATGCCCTGCGGATCGGCTTGGCCGTCGGGGTCCTGGGGTGCGAAGCGTTCGTAGTCGTGATCGTGCCCGTTGAGCACCACGTCCGCCCCGAAGTCGTAGAGTGCGCGCCACAGGTCTTTCATGCGCGGGTTGTTGCCATGCGGCCCAGAGCTAAACAGAGGATGATGCCAGATCGCCAGGGTACAGACGGCCCGGTGCTCGGCAAGGTCGGCGCGCAGCCACTTTTCTTGCGGCGACCCCGCGCTCACCGGAATGTTGCTGTTCAGCGAGATGATGTGCCACGCGCCCAGGTCGAAGCTGTAGTAGCCACGCCTGTCCGGCCCGGCGTTCTCACCAAAGTAGGCGTAATAGGGCAACGCGCCGGGCGAGCCGTAGTCGTGGTTTCCAGGAGCGGGGCGTGTCCGCGCTTTGTGCCGTCCCCAGGTCGGTTCGTAGCAGCGCCGGAACTCCTGTGCAGTCCCGGCATTGTAGGCGTTGTCCCCGGCGGTAAAAACCGTGCCGTCGATCTGATCAAGCAGGCTGGCCGTTTGCTGGCTGCCTTCCAGGTTGGCGCACTCGGCAATGTCGCCCGCTCCGACCAGCACCGGATCGCTGTCCGGTGTTTGCGAGCGGGCCGAATGCGGGAGCGCAAGGCTGGCAAGCAGCACGAGCAGGATGATCCGAAAAGGGCGCATCGTGGAAATGTCCTGAACGATCACTGATATTACGTATTACGAATGGGGATAGTTTATCTCACCCCGGACCCTCTGCGCTGCGAAGCGCGGGAAACCGGTGGTGAAGGCTGCGTCGCCACCGGCTGCCCGGCAGCATCCTGCATTCTGGTGACGGGTGACAGGGCATGGCCGTGTCAGGACTCGCAGCGGAAGAGCACCATCACGTCGCCCAGGGTCAGCACATCGCCGTCGTGCAGGACTTCGGCTTTGCTCGGCGAAACTCTCGCGCCGTTGAGCATCAACCCGCGCTGGCTGTAAAGATCGCGCACCGTGAATTCGCCATTGGCGTAGGCGATCAGGGCGTGCGGGCGGGAGACGGTGCGCTGAGGGTCGAGAGCAGTCAGGTCGGCATCAAGCGCTTCGGCGGGGTAGCCCAGGCTGGCATCGGCCCGGCCTATCAGGGCGCGCGTATGGCTGAGTTCAAATGTCAACCCATCTTCGGACACCAGGCTGGCCCGAACGGGCAGCGGTTCGGCGCTGGCTTTGCCGCCGAGCCGGTTCAACAGACCGACGGAGATGGCCTGCCCCATGGTCGCTCTGGGATCCAGGGTCGTCATCTGCAAGATGTCACCTTCCTGGACACCCGCTTCGAACAACCTGTCGTCGTTATCGAGTACCTGGCGCTGGCGGACGAGCCGGTAACTCAATGGGTGACCATTTTCTTCGCGGGGTAGTTCCAGTGCCTCAATCAGCGATTCAATAGTGTCCTGCACGGTAGCATCCATTGCCAGGCGGATCCGAGTCGAGGCTTTGGCGCCGTCACGAACGTACTGAAGTGTGACGTTTACAGGAATCATGCTCGATAACCTGCCCCTTCTGTTGAATTCAGTCCAAGTATAGCGCAGCGCACCGTCCGACACAGTTCTGCCTTGACATCCTCAACGTTTCCTTTTATTGTTTAGTTGTGAACAAATATGCCGGGTTTGCGAACATCATGGTTGAGGTCTGCGAACTGATCGATCTGCTAAACCACGTGGAGCAAAATATTTCCAGGGAAATTGAAGACGCACTAAAAGCACATAATCTGTCCCTGGCAAAGTACAACATCTTGAAGGCGCTGGCCGAAGGCGGGGGGCGGCTGCCGTTCAGCACGCTGGTCGAGCGTCTGGGCTGCGTCCGCTCGAACGTGACAGGGCTGATTGACCGCTTGCAGGACGACCATCTGGTGCGCCGGGTCGATCACCCGGAAGACCGCCGGATGCTGTTCGCAGAGCTAACCGATGAAGGCCGTGCCCTGATTATCGCCACCGCGCCGCATTACGACGCCGTGATCAATCGCATTTTTGACCGCCTGGACACGCAGCAGCGCGATACGCTGGGCGACCTGCTCAAAACGCTGGCTCAGTAGTGGGCTTCC
Organism: Chloroflexota bacterium; assembly: GCA_021325095.1. Taxonomy (GTDB): domain Bacteria; phylum Chloroflexota; class Anaerolineae; order Aggregatilineales; family UBA2796; genus JAJPHV01. Next base: position 17,123 of record JAJPHV010000056.1, read on the forward strand.
GCCAGCCGGACAGCCGCCTTAAATGCGAACACGCCGATAGCAACGGGCAGCAACACGTACATCAGAATCATGACCCCGGTACGCAAGATCAATTCTTCCGACGACGTGGCGGGTGTCACTGCCGACACCAGGGCAGCCCAGTGGTTGAGCGGAACCAGCAGACCGCCCAACGTCCCTAGTGGCGACTTGTAGATCAGGTATAATCCGCTGGCGCCGCTCAGTGCACCGTAGACGGTGGCAGCCAGCGCGTAGGCGCCAACCTTGGCCCACATCACCCCCTGCACCAGGAACGAACTCAGCAGGCTCAACGAGGCGATCATGAACGCATCGGCCAGTGGCTGAAGCAGAAAGACTGCCCCTGCTACGACGTTGAGGCCGACCTCCGAATAGTTTTCGGTGCTGCGCTGCACCATTGCGCTGATCGGGATCAACAGCAGACCAATCGCACGAGTCAGGAGCAAAATCCGCATGACTCGGAACCAGATGCGGGCGACGACAGCCATCTTGACCAACAGAATTTCGCTGGCTGTATAAGGAGTGGTGCGCAGCAGGACCCATGTCCTGGCCTGCAGGTCCGCCGAGACAAAGTAGGTAAGCTGGTTACAGATGCCGATGAGCATCGCCCAATACAGGATCGAGTGCAGGATTGCCACCGCAACCGGTGTACCAAACGGCGTCAGGAAAGGCAGCATCATGTTGGGGAAGGCTCGGTTGATGCGGTTGTAGCTGAACAAAGACATGACAAAGAACATGCCATGCAGCAGGGCCGCATAGCCGAGCATCGTCCAGGGATCTGTCAGTTTGAGAAGGAATGTGGGGAGCGCCTGATGGTCACGCCGGGCTTCTCGCGCCGCAATCGGGTGGCTTGCGTTGAGCCAGGGATACCGCCTGGTGAGTTGACTCCACATGTTGCGAATCCTACACTGACGACAACGGACGCTGTCGCCCACCTACCCTCTGTCTTGACGGTGCAGGTAGAGTGTTATTATAGCACTAACTCTGCGCCTGTTCTATAAGAATTCGCGGGCAGTCTGGTATGTCCGAGGACGCTGTCAAAGGCTATCCCATCCTATTGCGCCTGGCGGGGCAGCGCTGTGCCGTTGTTGGTGGAGGCAGGGTTGGCGAGCGCAAAGTGATTGATCTGCTGGCGGCGGGCGCACAGATCACCGTCATCAGCCCGGCGCTGACTCCGGCGCTGGCGGACCTGGCCGAGAGGCACACGATCCAGGTCGTTCGGGACGTGTACACACCGCACATCCTGAATGCGCTTCAACCCCGGCTGGTCTTTGCGGCGACCAGCTCCACCGAAGTGAACCAGCAGGTTGCCCGGGCAGCGCGAGACATGGGCATCCTGGTTGATGTCGTAGACTCCGCCGACTCAGGCGATTTCACCAGCATGGCGGCCCTTCATCGCGGCCCGGTAACGCTGGCCGTCTCGACAGGTGGCGCATCGCCGACCCTCGCCGCGCACCTGCGCGAACGGCTGGCTTCGAGCATCGGCCCGGAGTACGGTACGCTGGCTAGTTGGTTAGCCGAACTCCGGCCCCTGGCGAGGGCGCAGATTCGCAGCGAAAGAAGCCGTCGCAGCCTATGGCGGGCGATTCTTGAGTCGCCAGCGCTGGAACTGTTGCGGCAAGGTGACGAGGCGGCAGCGCGTGTTCTGATCCACAATCTATATCAAGAAGCGGTGAACAAAAGGCAAAGGGAATGAGCACGGCAATAGTGCTGGCCGGGCACGGCTCGCACATCAGCCCGCGCACGGCGGGGCTGGTCTGGGAACACGTGGACGGTCTGCGTGCGCTCGGCCTTGTGGACGAGGTGACGGCGGCCTTCTGGAAGGAAGCGCCATCTTTTCACCAGGTCTTGAGGTCGCTCACCGCAACCGACGTGACTATCGTGCCGCTCTTCACCGCACAGGGCTATTTCACACAGACAGTGATCCCGGCGGAGATGGGGCTGGCTGGCCCGCTGACGATCCGGGATGGGCGCACCATTCGCTATACGCGCACGTTGAGCGAGCATCCTTACCTGTCGCAGATCGTCAGGCAGCGAGTCCAGGGCGCGCTTCAAGCGTCGGGCGCTCCGCCCGGCAAGACGGCGGTGGCGATCATCGGTCACAGCACGCGCCGTAACCCGGAAAGCCGCAGGGCCACCGAGGCGCAGGCCAGGCTGATTCGTGCGTTGGAGCCGGTGGCCGAAGTCGTGGATGTGTATCTTGACGACTCGCCTGCCATCGGCGAGGTGTACGCGCTGACTTCGGCGCCGACGTTGATCGCTGTGCCGTATTTCCTGGCGCTCGGCTCACACACGACTCAGGACGTCCCCGGCGAACTGGGCCTTGAACCCGGCCAGACCAGTGGGCAGGTCAGGGGGCGGAAGGTGTACTACACGCCGCCGGTTGGCGTGGAACAGTCTTTGAGGGAGGTGATCATCGAACTGGCACGCGACGCCGGGACGCCCCTCTACGAGGCGCGGAACGAAGCGCAGAACCAGGCGCAGGACGGTTCGGCCTGGGATCACTGCCCGGCGGCGGGCCGCGACGATCTGATCGCTGCCGTGCATGAAGCGGGTCAGATGTCATTTGGGCAGCTCCTGCTGACGCCGCACGAGGTTCGCCGGAACGGACACGAGCAGCCACTCGAAACGCTGACCGACCCGGCGGCACTGCGGGCAAGGGTGCGCGAACAGCCCTTCCGCCCGCTGGCAACGTCCGCCGATCTGCCCGGCGGCTGGCGGGTTCCGGTGAGCGATCCGGCTATGCTCCACGCCGTCGTGGAGACGGTCTATCCGGGCGCAGTGGCGGACTGGGCGGCCCACCGGCGCGGCACATTGCTCCTCGAAACACTGGCAAGCACCACCGCGCGCCAGACCGGGATGTACCGTGCCCTGAGCGGCTACGCGCATTCTGCGGACATGGTGGCGCGGGTCTGCGGCGCCTGTGTGCGCCATCCGACCTGGTATTTCGGCCACTCGCCTGCCGAGGCAATCCCATGCGCAGAGGCGTGCAACCTGTGGATGACGAAAGCGTTGGAGGCAGTAGTACAGCGTGAGTGACGGCTCTCCCGCAGTCGGTACGGTCTATCTGGTTGGTGCTGGCCCCGGCGATCCGGGCCTGATCACCGTCAAAGGATTGGAAGCGCTGCGCCGCGCCGATGTGATCCTGTATGACCGGCTTGCGCCGCCCACCTTGCTGGAAGAGGCACGCAAGGACGCGGAACTGATCGACGTAGGCAAGCTGCCACAAAAGCAGCGGCTTGACCAGGAGACGATCAACGCGCTGATGGTGGACAAGGCGCGTGCCGGGCTGACCGTGGTGCGGCTCAAGGGCGGCGACCCGTTTGTGTTCGGGCGCGGCGGCGAAGAAGCGCTGGCCTGTCACGCGGCGGGCATTCCGTTTGTCGTCGTGCCGGGCGTGTCCAGCGCCATTGCCGTGCCCGCCTACGCTGGCGTCCCGGTGACGCATCGCCACCTTGCCAGCGCGTTCACTGTCCTGACAGGGCACGAAGACCCGGCCAAAAGCGCAACCAGCCTGGATTACGAGGCGCTGGTACACGTGGCGCGCACCGGTACGCTGGTCGTGCTGATGGGCGTCTCCCACATGACGCAGATCGTGGATCGGCTGGTCGCCTCCGGTCTCGACCCTGCAACGCCCGCCATGTGCATCGAGTGGGGCACGACGGATCGACAGCGCGTGGTCGAGGGCACGCTGTCCACGCTGCCGCAGCTTGCGCTTGATGCGGGCCTGAAATCCCCGGCGACAACCGTGATCGGCGCGGTGACGCGGCTGCGAGCCGAGGGACTGCGCTGGTTCGACTAGCAGCCGCACCCCCGCCCCCCCTCCTTACAACAATTGAGGGCAGACAGAGCAAGCAACACCTGCCGACTTGCCCGAATTTGCGTTTTGCATAGGATGGAGGGCTACGCCTTCACACCATTCACCATTCAACTCACCCTAGCGTTGTGAACATCGCACCCACTCCGCATAACAACGTCCGGCAGCCACAGGTCGTTTTAGATCACGGGAGTCATGGGAAGATGAAAAAAGCGCTGGTCACGGGATCGACGGGCTTTATTGGCCCCCACCTGGTCAGGGAACTGCTCAGTCGGGGATATGAGGTCAGATGCCTGGTGCGCTACACCAGCGACCTGACCTTGCTGCGCGGGCTGCCCGTCTCGCTGTATATTGGCGACGTGCGCGAGCCACAGACGTTGACAGAACCGCTCAGAGATGTGGAGTACGTTTTCCATCTCGCCGCCAAACTGCTCGTGCCCGTTCGTGAAGCCTTTGAGGAAACCAACACCCAGGGCACGATCAATATGCTGGAGGCGACAGTGCAGTGTGCGTCGGGAACCCTCAAACGCTTTCTGTACGTATCCAGTCAGGCCGCTGCCGGGCCGAACAGCAGCGCCACCCCCTACGACGAGACCTATGAGCCGAAGCCGATCTCCTGGTACGGCACGTCCAAGAAGAAAGCCGAAGACGCTGTGCGTTCCTACGCGGATCGGCTGCCCGTGACGATTGTGCGCCCGTCTTCAGTCTACGGCGAAGAGGAAAAGGACATCAGCCAGGTCTTCCCGGCGGTGGAGTTGGGGCTGCGGCCAAAGCTCGGCCTCAACACCAAGTACGTGGTCATGGTTTACGTGGGCGATCTCGTTAAGGGCATGGTGGACGCAGCGGAGAGCGACAACACGCTCAACCAGACCTATTTTCTGAACCGGGCCGACATCCTGACGGCGATGGATGTGGTTAACGTCGGTGCAAAGATTGTGGGCAAGCCCAACGGCCCGGTCATCCCCGTGCCCATGTTCCTGATCCGGCTCGTCGCCCCGCTCGGCGATCTGCTCTATTACCTGAGCCGCAAGCGCCCGCCCATCACGCGCGACAAGGCGCTGGAACTCTCGCAGTTGTACTGGCTTGCCAACCCCGCTAAAGCCAAACGCGATTTCGGTTGGGAGGCAGCCCATTCGCTGGAAGAGGGCCTGACCAAAACCATCCGCTACTGGCAGCAGCAGAAGGAAGCTGTGCGCCAGCAGATCGTCAATATGCCAACACGCGAACGCGCCATCGTGACCTTCGGCCTGTCGATCATGGTCGGCCTGATCGAAGCGCTGATCGACCTGCCGCTGGGCGGAATCCTCCTGATCGGGCTGGCCCATGCGCTGGGGCTGCTGGCTCCGCCCTGGTGGCTGACGGTCTTTTCGATTGTGGTCGTGTTCGGCGTCCTGATGGGCGCGGTGGCTCTCATCACGGCGCGGCGACCTTTGATCTGGCAGTTTATTGGCGGCGCGGCAATGGGCGCGGGTCTGGAACTGATCAACCAGTTGTGGCTGCATTGGTGGTCGTGGAACCCGGCGACGTTCGGGCGCATCCCCGGCCCCTGGCTGCCGCCGCTGCTGTTGGGCATTCCGGCGGGGCTGTACCCGATCCTGATTAACGCAGTGGTAGGTTTCCTTTACCGGCGGCGCTTGCGCTATTCGTGAGGTGGAGAAAAGGCATGACTACCGTTGATTTGCCGGACGAGTTCGCGCCCGAAGTAACCGAGCAGGAACTGGAAAGCCCGACCTTTGTCACGGTTTTGCGGGTGATCTGGTTTTCGATACGTCGGTTTTTCAAAGAAAAACCCGGCCAGATTCTCGGTTCGACTTTTATCCTACTGCTGCTGTGGGGTACACACGGGCGGCTTGAACTGCTGGGCGCGATCTGGCCCGCCTGGCGCGGCCTGGGCGTCGATATCCACAACCGCCCGTCGATCATTCCGGGCCTGCCCTGGGACAACGAACTGCTCTCGTGGATCATCGGCGTGCTGATCCTGGTGGGCATTCCGATGCTCCTCATCCGGTTCGTCTACAAGGAGTCGTGGTCGGCCTACGGCCTGGGGCTGCCCCGCAAAGGGCGCCGAATCCTGGCGCTTCAGTCTTTCGTGTTCCTGACGGCGGTCAGCCTGCCCGCCTTTGTCGTCGGCGCGCAGGACAACAGTATGCTGGCGCGCTATCCCTTCTACAGGCCCTTTAACAGCATCGCCGAGTTCATCATCTACGAGCTGGCCTACTTCCTGTTCTTCCTGGTGATCGAGTTCACCTTCCGGGGCTATCTGCTCTTTGGGCTGGCTGGCGTTCGTGATAGCGAGATTGACACGATGGGCGGTGGCGTGCCGGGCCGATTCTACTTCGACAGATACGCGCTGCTGATCCAGATGCTCTCCTACACGGCCTGGCACCTCGGCAACCCGCTGCCCGAAGTGTGGGGCACGCTGATCTGGGGGCTGGCTGCCGGGGCCGTCGCTTACGCCGTGCGCTCCATCTGGCCTGTCGTGCTGTCGCACTGGCTGCTCAACGTCGTGCTGGATGCGGTGCTGCTGCGGAGGCTCTAAGGGAGACGCCAACACTCACACATCCTTAACGTTCACCCAACCACCCGCCGCCGAGGAGCGCATGGCGGCTTCCATCACCCGCTGAATGTGCAGGCCGTCGGCCAGGCTCGGCGAGGCCGGGCGGTTATCCCAGATCGCTTTCAAAAAGCGGTACTGGCACTCGGCGTGCGCACGGGCAAAACTGGGCGTCATCGTCCAGTCCGGGACTTTTTGTCCCTCATAGCGCTGGACAGTTTCGAGCCGGCGGAAGCCGCGCATCCCGCCCAACGGCTGCTCCGGATCGCGCACGTCGTAAACTTCAAGCCAGTCCGGGGAGTTCAGGTCGAAGCGGATCGCGCCGCGTTCGCCGTAAATCTCCACGATCAGGTCGTTGGTCGTGCCCGTGCCCATGCGCGAAATCTCGACCAGACCAAGCGTGCCGTCGGCCATGCGCACGTGCAGCAGCGCGATGTCGTCCACGTCCACGCGGCCTTTCTGCCCAGCCTGCCCGGCAATGGGCCGCTCTTTGATCAGCGTATCGAGCGTGGCCTGCACAGAGCCAAAATCGCCGAGCAGGTAGTAGACCAGATCAAGGATGTGCGATCCCAGGTCGAAGAGCGCACCGCCGCCCGCCACGTCCTTCTGCTGCCGCCAGGAGAGCGGCTTGTCGGGGTTGATATAGCTGGCCCGGTAGTAGCGCGCCCGGAACGAGAAGATGCGCCCGACGAAGCCCTCCTCGATGAGCTGGCGTGCCCGGAGCATGGCCGGGTAAAAGCGGAAGTGGAAAGTCATCTGCGAATTGACGCCCGCCGCCTGCACCGCTTCGACCATGCGCTGCCCCTCGGCGACGTTCAGCGCCAGCGGCTTTTCGCAGTAGATATGTTTGTGGGCACGGGCAGCGGCCACGACCACCGCCTCGTGCGCGTTGTTCTGCGTGCAGCAGTCGATCACGTCGATGTCGTCACGTTCGATCAGCTTGCGGTAGTCGTCCGTCCAGAAGTCACAGCCGATCTGCTGCGCAGCCTGCTGTGCCGTTTCGGGCCGGGTGGTCGCCACCCCGACCACGCGGACGGCGCTGGCTGGCAGGTCGTAGTGAAAGAGCAGATCGCGGTAGGCCATCGCGTGGACGCGCCCGATCCCGCCGTACCCGACCAGCCCGATGTTCAGCGGCTTCATAGATTCCTTCCGAATTTACTGCCAGGGATCGAGCCAGATTTTAACGGTAGGCGAGCCGTGCAGCAGTTCGATGAAACAGGCGGCGCCGTTCGCCAGCGGCTCGATCCGCGTCCAACCCGGATCAAGCCGCAGCCTGCCCTCGGCCAGTGCTTGCAGCGCGTTGGCAAAGTCCAGCCGCGTGTAGGCAAACGAGCCGTAGGTCGTGATCTCGCGCCGGATCATGTCGTTGACGGGAAGCTGGCTCTCGGCCTCGTGCAGGCCCGTCCAGACGACACGCCCGCCGGATCGCGCTGCCGCCACACAGCCCTGGCGCGTGATGGCCGCGCCGACGGCATCCACCACAATGTCCACCTGCCCGCGCACTTCGTCCAGCTTCACCGCACCCGCACCGAGCGCAGTAGCCTTTGCCAGCCTTTCCGCGTTGAGATCGGCGCAGTAGATGTGCCTCACGCCGCAGTTTTGCAGCACCTGGATGGTCAGTAAGCCGATTGGCCCCGCACCGACGACCAGTGCCGACTCGTGCGATCTGGGCACGACGAGCGCCGCAATGTGGATGGCACAGGCCGTTGGTTCCGTCAGCGCAGCGATGGTCAGCGCCATGCCCGGCGGCAGCGGCAGCACGGCATCGGCGCGGGCCGCCACGTACTGCGCGTTGCTGCCCGGCAGGGAAGCGCTCAACAACTTGCGATTGGCGCAAAGCTGGTGCTGCCCACGCAGACAGTACAGGCACTCGCCACAGGTGATCAGCGGGTTGACCGTGACGGCTTGCCCGACCTGAAAGGCCGGAAAGCGGGCCGCTGCCTCCTGGCCCAGTTGCTCGATCTGGCCGCTGAACTCGTGGCCCATGATCAGCGGCGGTTTGCGCAGTGCGTTCTTGCCCTCAAAACCGCTCAATTCCGAGCCGCAAATGCCCGAATAAGCGACCCGGATCAGCACCTCGTCGGGGCGCAGGGCCGGAACGTCAACCTCACGCACCGGCATCTGATGCGGCGCTTCGTAGACGAGCGCAGTCATGCGTGCCATAGCTATCGCACTGCCCTTTCTAGACCACCGCCCATTCCATCGGCGCGGGAGGCGTAAAACTGGACGTGATGGCTACCGGACGGTTTTCAGTGTAGGAACAGGTCACTGCTTCCAGAATTTCAACCACATGAGCGGCATGTTCGGCGCTGCACCGGTGCGGGCGTTCTTCCAGGATGGCCTGAACCAACTCCTGAACGCCAGTGCTCCAGGGTACGCTCGGTGGTCCCTGGCGGACCGGCGGGATAGGCTGGTATGGCTCGCCGTAGGCTGCTACCTCCACCGGAGCGTCGAACAGGAACCAGTGGGCGAGAAAGAGCGAGCCGAGATCGCCGTGAAACTCGATGCCCGTCTGCTTGCTCCTGTTGTTGGCGTAAAAGGTGGTCGTCAGGCGGATCAGTGCACCGCTCTCGGTTTCGATCAGGGCGATGATCCAATCCGGCGTGCTGACGGTGTACGGCACGCCGTCTTTGGTGACGCGCTCCGGCTTGAGCAGTTTGCCGAAGGCGGTCACGCGGCGAGCCGGGCCGAGCATGGCCGTCAGGATGGCGAGAGGGTAGACGCCCACGTCCCACATGGCCCCGACCTGGTAAAACGGGATCGGCGCGGGATGCCAGGTTTCGATCCGCCCATGATTGACCTCGGCGTAGGCCAGACGCACCTGTCCGACCCGGTTGGCCCGCAACTGCGCCCAGGCTGTCTGCGCCGCCTCGCCCATCAGCGTAAAGGGCGAACAGGCCAGGCGCAGCCCCTTCTGCGCCGCCAGCGCGACCAGCGCCTGCGCTTCTGCGAAAGTCAGGGCCAGCGGTTTCTCGCTGTAGACGTGCTTGCCCGCGTTCAGACAGGTTTCGGTCACGGCCCGATGGGCGTGGTGCGTTGTCAGATTGACAGCCACCTGTACGCGCGGCTCGGCCAGCAAGTCCTCAAGCTGCGCATAGACGCGGCAGTGCTGCGCAGCGCCCAACGCCTCGGCCTTCGCCCGGTCAATGTCGGTGATCCCGACCAGATCGACCTCTGGCGCGGACTTCAGCCACTTGACGTATTGTACGGCGATGTCGCCGCACCCGACAATCCCGACACCCAATTTGTTCTGGCTCATGATGGTGTCCTCTTGTCTCGACTAGTTTTGCAGCCATGCGCGGAGCATCCCCAGGTCCGCTTTGCAATCCTCGTCCGGGTTGAAGTGATCCGGCTCGTGTTCGACACTGATCGGGCCGCTGTAGCCGCTCTTGCGGAGAAACTGCACGCAGCGCTCAATCGGCACGCAGCCCTGCCCATAACGGCACGTCCGGTGCTGGCCCACTTCCAGCACGTCCTTGAGGTGGATGTGAACCAGGACGGGCGACAGCTTTTCCAGGGCCAGCGCAGCGTCGTAGCCCTGCGTGCCGAACCAGCCCGTATCGACGGCGGCGCCGACGCGCCCCCCGGCAGGGTCGCCGATACACTCCAGGAGCGCTTCCGGCGTCTTTTCCGGGTGGTTTTCCAGGCCCAGCTTCAGATCGTACTGGTTCAGCAGCGCGACGACGGCGGGCCGATCTGTCTCCATCAAAGGCGTGCCGCCGCCCAGAATTTTGGCCTTGAGCGCCACCGCGATCTGGCAGGTGCGCTCGAAGAGGGCCGGGGTTTCACCAAAATTGCCCGTCGCCAGGCTGACCACCTTGAGATGGTGGCGGTCCAGCAACTCCTGCGCGATGCGGATGTGTTCGTCGGTGGCCCACCTGGTATTCAAGTGGCCCGACCAGATATCAACGGCCTCGAAGCCCAGGTTAGCGATCTGGGTGAGCAATGCGCCGAAGCGTTCGGCATAGGTTGCCAGCGGGCTGAAGTAGGCGTTGGTGGCGTTGTCGCCCTGCATCCAGCCCTCCGTAACGTTGTACCCAACCTCGCGGGCAAAGTAGTTTGCGGACATGAATGAGATAGTGTTCATAAGCCCTCTTATGGTCGTCGACTCTCAGAACCTGGGAGTCCGATAAAGAATCTTACCCTGAACAGTGATCTGGACATCCACCAGGTACTTTTGCAGCGCGTCTGTGTCGGGCGTCAGGCCCAGGCCGGGCCGCTCCGGGAGTTGGAGAGTGCCATCCGCGTCAGGCGAAAGATGTTCAACGGTCATCTCGTAAGCCAGCGGTTTCAGTTCAACCGGATATTCGCACAGCACGTAATCGCGCAGCCCGGCGTAGGGTTGAAGGGACGCGCTGAGAGCCAGGTGCGAGGTAAAGGTGTGGTTGACAAAGGTCACGCCTTTGGCCGCCGCGTAATCCGCCACCCGCTTCGCGGCGGTGATGCCGCCCACGCGCCCCACGTCGATCTGGACGAAACCCAGGCCACCGTAATCGATCATGGCCTGGGCCATATATTCGGTGTGCGACCCTTCGCCGCCTGCCAGCCTGACCGGGCCGCTTTCGGCAGCCAGCGTGCGGTAGGCACTCAACGCGCCCGTATGAAAGGGTTCTTCAAGCCATGTGACGCGGCAGTCCTGCAAGACCTTCAGGCGCGCCCTGGCCGCATCGACATCCTCGCCCCAGACCGTGCCCGCATCCACGCACAGGATCGCTTCCTGCCCCAGACCCTCACGCGCCGCCACCACCAGATCTGCGTCATCCTGCACGCTGCGCTGGCCGAACGCCCCCCAGCCGAACTTGGCCGCCCGGAAGCCCTGTGCCCGAATCCCCCTGGCCTTTTCGAGTGTTTTCTGCGGGGTATCGCCGAAGAGCACGGAGGCGTAGGGTGTTTTGGAGCAGGCGCGCTCATAGCCGAGCAGCCGATAGACGGGCTGGTCGCAGCATTTACCGAGCAAGTCCCACAGGGCGGTGTCGATGCCTGACAGCGTGTGATCGGCCTGTAACAAATCCATGCTGTTTTGGCGAACGAGGCGGTTGATGCGCACAATATCCTGTGGGCTATCCAGCGTTTGCCCCAGGACAGACGCCGCCACAGGCTTGCACGCACTGTGCGACATCGGGCAGATCAGGCTGGCGATGGAGGGCAGCGGGGCGGCTTCGCATTCGCCCCACCCAGTGTGGCCGTTGGCCGTCACGCGCACCAGCAGTGCATCCTGGCTGCCATCGCCAATATCCAGCACCTCTGGCATGGAAAGATAGAAAAAATCGATGGAGTCTATTTTCATGAAGTGTTTTCGCAGCGTTGGACGATTTATGCGCGTGCAGCTAGATTGATCAAAGCTCGTATACTGAGTTTACCGCAATTCTGTTCGACTTCGCTTTCCGTTCCCAGATCATTGCCCTCGCAAATTGCACTGTTCTGAAGAGCAGTAGGATGCGTTATAGTAGTGTCATAAATAACACGCGCAGGTATGAAACGAAAAGGATTCAAGTGGACGGTGAACTGCGGCTGAATGGGTGGCGGCGCCTGTTCTGGCTGGCCTATCCCTCGGACAACGTGCTGCTGCTGATGCTGGCAGTGAGTGTCGGGGTGATGACAGGCGGCGGCGTCTGGCTGTTCCGTGAAGGCATTGACTTCTTCCAGCAAACGTACCAGCAGGGATTCCTCAACGGCTTGCTGCGTGGCGTTGGCCCGGCGGGCATTGTTGTGGTGCTGGCGCTGGCAGGGCTGATTGTCGGTCTTTTGATGGACAGGCTGATCGGTGAGGAGCGCCATCACGGCGTGGCCGGAATCATGGAGGCCGTAGCCCTGGCCGGTGGGCGGCTGCGCTACCGTCGAATGCCAGTGAAGGCAGCGCTGGCCTCATTCTCGCTCGGCGCAGGCGCATCCGTCGGGCCGGAAGACCCCAGTGTGCAGATTGGAGCCAATCTCGGCTCCATGCTCGGCCAGCGCCTGCACCTGACCGACGAACGGGTGCGGCTGCTGGTCGCCGCAGGTGCGGCTGGCGGGATCGCCGCCGCGTTCCGTGCGCCCATCGCAGGGGTATTCTTCGCGCTGGAAATCATTCTTGGTGACTTCTCCACCGGCTCATTCGGCGTCGTCGTGCTCACCTCGGTCATTGCATCCGTCGTAACCCAGGCCATCGAAGCGCACAGTGCGGTCTTCACCGTATCGGATGCGATGGGGCCAGAATTGGGCATCGCCAATTATGCACTGGGCGGCTTGCAGGAGATTCCGCTGTACATTGTGCTTGGCATCCTGGTTGCGCCGGTTTCGGCTCTGTTCATCCGGCTGTTGTACTGGCAGCATGACCTGTGGCATCATATCAAACTGGCGCGTCCGGTCAAGACGATGCTGGCCGGGTGCGTCGTGGGCGGAATCGCCGTCTTTTTGCCGCAGATCATGGGCACTGGACGCGACACAATGAACGCCCTGCTCAACCAGAATGGGGCCGATTTCGCCCTGGGCCTGCTGCTGCTATTGGCCTTTGGCAAAATGTTGGCAACCACCATCAGCCTGGGTGGAGGCTTCGTGGGCGGCATGTTCGCGCCCGCCCTGTTTGTCGGGGCGGCGTTCGGGCGTGCCTTCGGCGTATTCCTGGCGCTGGCCTTTCCAGGCACGTTCTCGGCCAATCCTGCCGCTTTTGCCATTGCGGGCATGGCTGCCGCCATGACGGGCGTGATCCGCGCGCCGATCACTGCCGTGCTGTTGTTGTTTGAGCTGACCAACGACTACAACCTGATTCTACCCATCATGCTGACCACTGCCGTGTGCCTGCTCGTGGTCGAGCGCATTGCGCCGCACGGCATTTACCAGCTTGGGCTGGCGCGCAAAGGTATCCGCCTGACAAAAGGCCACACCGATCTACTACAGACAGTGACCGTCGGCGAGGTGATGCTGACAGATGTCGCTACTATCCCTGCCACTTTACCAGCGGCCCAGGTTCAGAGCGAACTCGATAGGCCCAATACACACGGCGTCCTCGTAACCGACAGCGACGGGCTGCTGTACGGCGTCGTCACTCAGGAAGACATCGCCAGAGCCAGGCGGGCCGGAACGCTTGACAGCCAGACAGCCGGAGATATTTGCACGAAGGACGTGATCACCGTCACGCCCGACATGCCCATTTCCAACGCGATCCGGATCGCCAGTGACCGCGACCTGGGCCATCTGCCGGTGGTCGCCAGCCGCAACTCGCGGCGGCTGCTGGGGCTGGTGCGCCGCCGCGATCTGGTCAAAGCCTATAACCTTGCCAGCCAACGCCAGGCGGAAAACTTGCAGCGCGCCGAAGAAGTCCGGCTGACGACCTATTCTCGGGCGCACGTTGTCGAACTGCGCGTCCAACCGCATTCTCCGGTGGCTGATCGCCTGATCCGCGACATCCAGTGGCCGCCGGGCAGCGTCGTGGCGACAATTCGCCGGCATGGGCAGCTTATCGTCCCCCGAGGCGACACGCCGCTGCGTCCGGACGACCTGCTGCTCGTCGTGACCACTGCCGAACGCGAAAATGAGCTAAGGCAGTTGATCGCAACTACAAATGGTAATATGAAGGAAACCAATGGTGATTCCTGATTGGCCCGTCGCCGCATGGATGAATATCCCGCATGCCCTGCCTGCTCATCGCTCAGGGCATACATGCTGTTGGGTGTTCGGTGTCTTCAATCGTAGCGCTCAACCAGCCACATTATTCAGGAGAGGCTCGCATTCTGGCTCTCGGCATCCTCGACCAGGTAGCGTGTGAACCACTCCACGACGCGGTGGTTGTACTCCACCGGGTCGGCGGCGTAGGCCCCGCGATGCCCCACGCCGTCCACCACCCAGACCTGCACTGGCCCTTCGGCCAGGCTCGCCATATGGGCCACTTCCTCGCTGGACACGAACGGATCGTTGGCCCCGTGAATGAACAGGATCGGGCGTCGCCCGATGTGAACCGTCCAGCGAATCGGGTCGGTCTGATCCATGCGGCCCTCGGTACGGATCGAGGCGACGACCAGCACCCAGGCGGCGAACTGGCGGGCGATGGGAACGGGCACGCCGCGCTGGACGCCCCACCCGGTCAGCGTGTGTTTCAACCGCCCGAAACTGCTGTCGGCCACCACAGCGCAGATGCGCTCGGAAAGGGCCGCCGTGATGAGCGCTACCGCCGCGCCCATGCTGAACCCCAGCACGCCCACCCGGTCAATATGCTTGTGCTCGGCCAGGAAGTCCAGCGCGCCGAGCAAATCTTCCTTCTCGTACATGCCCATCGAGACGCAATCACCCTCCGAACGGCCATGCGCCCGGAAGTCGAACATGAAGACGTTGAACCCGGCGTCGTGCAGCGGAACCATCTGCTGCGTGTCGCCGTCCATGCTGCCTTCCTGCCCGTGACACATCACAATCGTGCCGATGGCGTTCTCCGCCGGAATCCACCAGCCGACCAGGTTCACCTGGTCACGGCTTCTGAAATGCACTTCCTCGTAACCGATGCCGTAGTTGTCGGGCGTGTCTGTCGGATCGGGCGGACGGCGGCGCATCAGTCGAGAAGCCCCGACGTTCAGCGCGACGATCCAGCCGCCAAGCAGCCCCAGGCCCGCCAACACCCCGATCCGGGCGTACCGCATCTCAGTCCCCTTCAACAATCTGGACGCTGATTAGCTTATCGCCGGGCGGGGGGTTCGGAAAGCGCAGTTCGTCAAAGGGGTTGCGCGGCGTCAGCTTGCGGAGCACGTCCATACCCTGTGTCACCTGCCCAAAGATCGTGAACTGCCCATCGTAGTCAATGGCCGGGCGCAGCGGGCCATAGGTGATGAAAAACTGCGCGCTGCCGCTGTTCGGAACCCCACGCTGGCTCGCCATCGCCACGACGCCTTCTCGGTCAAAGATCAGGCCGTTGTCGTGCTCGTCGATGATGTTATAGCCCGCCGTGCCGAAGCCTGTGCCGCTGGGGTCACCGGTCTGGACAATTTCGCCCGGAATGACCAGATGGAACGTAATATTGTTATACCAGCCATCCCGTGCCAGTGCCACAAAATTGTTGACGGTGACGGGCGCGGCGCGCGTGTACAGTTCGATAGTGACGTTGCCTTTTTCCGTGTTCAACAGGGCCGTGTAGTACTTGTTCAGGTTGATCTGCATGGCGGGCGCGTGCTTGTACCAGCGCTTTTCGAGCAGGCGCAGGCGGGTATGCCCATCCAGCCCATACTCGTCGATCCGCCCACTGTACGGCAGACCGTTAAAGAGCAGCACTGGCACGCCTTTGAAATCCAGCGCCAGGGCTTCCTGGGTGGCCTGATCGACCAGCGGGGCATAGGTTTGCTGGTCAAGCGCGGCGTTGAAGGCGGCCAGATCGGGCACGCCGATGGTCTTGGCATAGTCGCTGAGGACGACACGGAACTGCTGCACCGAAAGCGACTGCCACTGTGACTGAGTGATGAAAAGCTGATCGTGCATCTCCCAGAATTTGCCCTGAGCGCTGGCCGCTTCGCTGGCTTGTGCCGCCAGCCGCGCCTTGTCGTCCTGCGGTTGAGGGAAATGCCGCCACACAACGCGCACGTCCTTCGGGTAGCGATCCCGCAGGACGGCCAGCGTCCGGGCCACGCCCAGGCACGGCACGCACTGGAAATCGGCGTAGAAGGTGATGGTCAGGTAGGCGTCCTCCGGGCCGAGCGCATGATCGGCCACGCCGCCGGGTTTGGTAGGCGCTGGACTGGGTGTCTGGGCCGAGATTGACGCCGTGCCAGGCAGCATCACCAGCACGCATACTATGAGGAGAGTAGTGGGCCACCGTCGCATCGTCATCTCCAACAAATTTAATTCTTGGTTGCGGCTTTTGCCGCACGACACTGCGCACACCAGCCGAAGATCGCCAGGTGATCGACTCGCGGCTCAAAATCGTGCTCGTGCCGCACTTGCTCCCGCAACTGGTCAGCAAACGAGTCGTCCAGCTCGATGACTGCATGGCAGTTCAGGCACACCAGATGGTGATGACGCTTTGTGCCGATCAGTTCGTAGACAATGCCCCGCGCGCCCAGGTCCGTCTGCGAGATGACTTCGGCAGCTTTGAGCCATTGCAGAATACGATATATCGTCGCCTCATCCAGTTCGTAGCCCCGGCTTTCCATTTGCTTCTGGATGTCGTTGATGGTCAGATGGTCGCAATCCTCACACAACGCTTCGATGACCATCCGGCGCTGGATGGTGATGCGTTCCCCGCGCTGGCGAAGCTGCTGAAGTATGCGCTCGGCAGAGTCCATGAACGGTGTGCCCTGACACTGTTTCTTTAACGCGCTACAAGTTTACATCGCAGTGAGAGAGGCGCATAATTGATACCATACACTTGGTCCGTGAAACTGTATAACTTGATGAAGGAGAGTGGCATGGCAGAACATAATGTCGGTCAGGCCGGATCATTGCTACAAGACGGGCAGATGAAGCGCCTCAAAGTTGAGGATCAGGAGATCGTGCTGGCGCGGGTTGAGGGACAGTATTATGCCTTTGGCGGCAATTGTACCCACTACGGCGCTCCCCTCGACGAGGGTGTGCTCAAAGATCACTGCGTCATCTGCCCCTGGCATCACGCAACTTTCGACATTCGCAGCGGGCTTCGCCTGGAACCGCCCGCGCTCAACGACCTACCGCATTTCCCGGTGCGCATTGACGGTGGCAATGTGCTGGTCACACTGCCGCAGGCCAACGAGTCCGAGCCGCAGGGCAAAGCCGATCCCGCCGACCCGCGCGTTTTTGTGATCGTCGGTGGCGGCGCAGCGGGCAATGCTGCTGCCGAAGAACTGCGCCGTTCGGGCTTCAAAGGCCGGATCGTGATCCTCAGCGCCGTGCCGAACGTGCCGGTAGATCGGCCTAACCTCTCCAAAGATTACCTGGCCGGGAAAGCCGAACCGGGCTGGATTCCACTGCGTGGCGACGCAAGCTGGTATGCGGCCCGCGACATCGAACTGCGGCTGAGTACCCGTGTGACGAAAGTCGATCCAAAGGCGCACACCGTATCGACCCACGACGGCCAGACGATCCACTACGACAAGCTGCTGCTGGCAACCGGCGGCGTGCCGCGTTCGCTCGGCAATACGCCGGGTGCTGACCTGGGCGGCATCTACATGCTCAGAGCGCTGCACGATGCAGATCGGATCATCGAGGCGGCGCAGGCTGGCAAGCGTGCCGTCGTGATCGGCACGAGCTTCATCGGCATGGAGGTGGCCGCATCGCTGGCCGGAGGGCGCGGCGTGTCGGTAACGGTGGTTGGCATGGACCCCGTCCCGTTTCTGAACGTCCTGGGCGACGACATAGGCCGGATGCTGCGCGCCGAGCACGAGGCCAACGGCGTCACCTTCCAGCTCAACAGCATTGTGGCCCGTTTCACTGGCGAGAATGGGCAGGTCAAGGCCGTCGAACTCCGCAACGGCAAGACGCTCCCGGCTGATTTTGTAGTAATCGGTGTGGGCGTTGTCCCGGCGACAGATTTCCTGTTCGATTCAGGGCTGGCCCTGGACGATAAGGATAGGTCGGTCAAGGTGGACATTCACCTGCGAACCAGCGATCCCGACATTTACGCGGCGGGCGACATCGCACGCTGGGCGGATGGCAGCGAACGCGGCAAGCGCATCGAACACTGGCGGGTGGCTGAACAGCAGGGCATGGTCGCGGCCCGGAACATGCTCGGCCAGATGGAAGCCTACAGCGGGCATGTGCCCTTCTTCTGGACAAACCAGTGGTCGGTCATCCTGGACTACGTGGGCAACGCCGAAAAGTGGGATCGCATCATCTACCGGGGCGGCAAGCCCGCCGACAAGAAGTTCCTGGCGTTCTACATGTCCAAGGACGAACCGCTGGCCGTTGCGGGCAGCGGCTACGACCAGGAGCTGGACGCCATCGAGATCATCCTGCGAGATAAGCTGCCGCTGACGGCTGCGCAAATCCAGGATGAGTCGTTTGATCTGATCGGGTACGCGAAGCAGGGGCAGTGATTGACCTCACCCCTGACCCCTCCTCCGCTTCGTGAACGGGGCATTGGAGCTTCGGTCAATGACCGGATCCCTTTTTCCAACACCGCGCGACTCTGATTTAGCCCCGGAGGGGCTTCGTAACCTCAGCCCTGCGGCTTTAGCCCAGGGCAGTTACCCCCGCAGATGCCGCCCGATGAACACGTGCAGGAGCAGCAGGATCACCGCCGTTTGCCCGGCAGCGATCAACGCTTGCGCCAGCGGATCGCCTGCCGGGTTGGCAAGGATGCCCAGGCCGAATGCGCCGAAAAAGCCGGCCATCGGCACGACACGGTAGACCATGTAGCGCCGCGACGCCCGGCGGTTCATGACCAGCGCGTAGCCCGCGATCAGGATCACCAGACTGGACATAAACAACACCAGCCCGGCCTCACGTCCCACTGTCGGCTTCCTTCTTGCGTTTGGCGTTGGGCAGCCGCGCCACCAGCGCAAAGCCGATGAAGACCAGAATGACCATGACGACGATAGCCACCAGCTTGAACTGGCGGCTGGTCGTGATGAGTGCCAGCAAGCCGAACGCCGCGCAGAACAGGCAGTAGCCGAGCGCAATCCAGCGCGGCGAGACGCCCGCATCGATGAGCCGGAAATGGGTATGCCCGCGATCTCCAATCAGCGGATTTTTGCCCTCGGACAAACGGTGCGCCACCTGCCAGGCCACGTCCAGCAGCGGCAGCCCCATGACCAGCAGGATCGTCGCCATCTTTGCGCCGCCGATGATGCTCAACGCGCCCACCGTGTAGCCGACGTACACCGCGCCGCTGCCCATGAATATCTTTGCCGGATGCCAGTTGAAAATCAGGAAGGCCAGTATCGTGCCGATCAGCGCCAGCGGCAGCAGGCTGACGCTCAGTTGGCCCTCGCGCAGCGTGTGGACAAACAGCAGGATCGACGCAATGAGCGTGACGCCGCCTGCCAGCCCATCCACGCCATCCAGGAAGTTGAGCGTGTTCATCATCAGGCCGAGCCAGAACAGGCTGATCGTCACGGTGACGAAGTACGGCCAGGGGGCGGTTGTCTCCCCCGTGAGCGGGTTGTTGAAGCGCTCGATGAAGATCAGAAAGATCACGCCGATGGCCGCCGCGATAATTTGAGCGATATATTGTTGCAGCGACGATAGCTCAAACCTGTCGTCCAGCAGTCCGGCGATAAAGATGAACGTGCCACCCAGGAGCAGCCCCGTGAGGCGGATGATCTCGTTCGGATCAAGACGCTCGACGGGCATTTTCTGCGCCAGCAGGGCGGTGGCGGTAAACGCGCCCCACAGCGGCAGCGCGCCCATCCGCACCACGCGCCCCTGGTGCTGGCGTCGGCCTCCTGGCTCATCGACCAGTCCGAGCTTCACGCCCAGGTAACGAGCCACCTGCGTTAGCGCCAGGGAGAGCGCAAACGACACGCCAAAGACCAGCGCAACCGAGAGCAGGTAATTGGGGGACAGAGATTGGGAGATGATAAGTGTTTTATCCGAATATGAACTGACCCGTGCTCAGAACTGTCATCATTATATGAAGTGATGATCGTTTTGTCATGTTGTCGTGGGGATGAGTTAGCCTCTCCCTCCGGCTATCTGACCCGATCTGTCCGCGTTCGCATGAAGTCACCGGCTGCCAGGTGCATGCAGCAGGATCGCAAGCTACTGAGGCAAATGGCGATTGGGCGTGTATCTGTGCCTGGTGACGATTGGAAATAGGAGATGGAATGTCGGTTGGAGTCTCTCTCAAACGGTTCGTGAGCCTTGCCATCGGCAGCGTGGATTACGCGAAGTGGAACAGCCTGGAGATCACCCGCTTGCGTCTGACGCTGCCGAATCTGCCCCGTGCCTTCGATGGCCTGACCCTGGTGCAGGTCAGCGACTTGCATATGGGCGAATGGATGACCCTCTCCCGGATGCAATACGTTGCCGATCAGGTCAATGCCCTGCATCCGGACGTGATCGCGTTGACGGGCGATTTCGTCGGGGCCTTACGCGCCGACACGCCCTCGGAACTGAGCCGCAGCCTGCGGATACTCCGTGCGCGCGAAGGCATCTTCGGCGTCCTGGGCAATCACGACCATTACACCCATGCCCCGACTGTGCGCCGCGCCATCCGCAACGCAGGCAACGTCCGGCTCCTGTCCAACGAAAACGCGCTTGTCGAACGCGATGGGCAGCGGCTTTACATTGCGGGGCTGGACGACATTGAACGGAAACAACACGATCTGCCGCAGGCCCTGGAGGGTATCCCGCACGGCGCTGCGGTCATCCTGCTGGCCCACGAGCCGGATTATGCCGACGAGGTGGCGAAAACCCGGCGTGTCGGGCTGCAACTCTCCGGTCATACGCACGGCGGGCAGGTTCGCGTGCCGGGCATTGGTGCGCCAGTACTCCCCATCCTGGGCAGGAAGTACCCGATGGGCCTCTACGTCGTGGATGATCTGTTGTTGTACGTCAATCGCGGCGTGGGCATGGTCAGCCTGTACCTGCGCGTCAACTGCCGCCCCGAAATCACGCATATCACGCTGACGTCGGCATCCTGAATTGTCGGCCCCTGACGCGCCGAACAACCTGTCCTCACCGCCCGGACTCGATCAGGCGTGATCCAGTACCAGGACCCGCATCGACTCCGGCAGGCTGTCGCGCGTCAGGGTTACTTCCTCGTCGAAGGCAAAATCGACATCCTTTTCGTCGAAATAATCCAGAAAAGATTGTATCCACAGCATGTTTCGGAGCTTGACCCTCAGCGTCCGAAAGTGCATGGGAATGATCAGCCGGGGGCGAACCGCATCGATGACCGTTTTTAGATCGTCCAGTTCGATGGTCGGGTGTCCGCCCGCCAGCGCCAGCAGTATATCGACTCCCTTGAAGAAGTCGATCTGTGTGTCGGAGAACGCATTGCCCATGTCGCCCATGTGACCGATGCTCATCCCGTCCACCTCGAAACGGTACATCCCGTTTTGATCGGGTTCGTGAAAGCGATGGTTGAGGGCCTCCATCGCTTCGATGGCGCAAATGTGGACGCCTTTTTCGATACATTCGCCGCCGTTCCGGGCCAGGTCGAGCGCTGTGACCACGCTCGGATTGCCGGGAATCAGATCGGCGCGGCAGTGGAAACTGTCGTTATCCGACGAGCGAATGACCAGATCAGCCTCTTCCGTCACCGGGCGATAGCCTGCCGTTTCCGGCGTGTAAGGATCGGTGACGATCCGCAAGCCGTCGCTGCGGGTGATCAGGAAACACGCCTGCCCATACCATTTCAGTTTCACTGCCGCCTCCCTACCGCACTTTGGGCAAAATCTCCTCGACGACGGTTTCCAGGATGCCGGGTTTGTTCAGGTCGAGCACCTCGATCATAAAGTAGTCGATGCCGAGCGCCTTCAACTGCTGCATCTGCTCGACGATCTGCGGCACTGTGCCGACCAGCGCGTTTTCCCGCGTGTAGATGCCTTTGCCGTGCGGAAACGCTTCCTCGTGCGACGAAAAACCGAGGCGACCACGTTCCACTGCCTCCGCTTCCGTCTTGCCGACGGACAGCCGCCCAAACCAGGTCAGGCGCAGCGTCGATAGGTCGCGGCCCACGCGCTCGCACTGTGCCTTCAGCACGTTCAGCCGATCCGTATACTTCGCCAGCCCGGCGTCGGACAGGTTCCACCAGTCGGCGTAGCGGGCCGCAATGCGCATCGTCCGCTCGCCGCCGCCGCCGATCATGATCGGCGGTACGGGGTCGGGCTTCGGTTCGCAGTAAGCATCGACGACGTGATAGTGCTTGCCGTGAAAGGTGACTTTGCCCGGCTCACGCCACAGTCGCTTGAGGATTTCCAGGGTGTCGATCAACTGTTCCATCCGCACGCCCACCGGCGGAAAGGGAAAGTTGTAGGCGTGATATTCGTCTTCTTTCCAGCCCGCGCCAATGCCCATGATGAAGCGCCCACCGCTCAGGCATTGCAGTGTAGCGGCCATCTTCGCCAGCAGCGCCGGGTTGCGATAGCTCTGGCCGAGCACCATCGGCCCCACGTCGAATTGCGGGAAGCGCGCCGCCAGGAAGGACAGCGCTGTCCAGGCTTCGTAGGTCGGATCGTCCAGCCATTGAAAGTGATCGGTGATCCACAGGCTTTTGAAATGGCCGACCAGTCTGGGGAGCACGGCCTCCAGGTCATCCAACCACCTGGAAACCGGGCCTCCTTTCGGCGGGCCAGCGATGGGTAGCCCCAACCCGAAATCAAGGGTCATAATGTGTTTTACCTTGTTGGTGTAAGAATAAGCCAAGCGCTATCAAGTTTACCCCGACTCGACGCGGATGGTATTCCCAGGTGAAAGATGGGTCGGGGAATTTATGCTATTGCGGGGGCGGTGGCAGCCTGGGCGGTGGCAATTGTGTAGGCGGCAAGGAGAGCGTGGGCGGCCTGGATGGGCCTGACCTGGTTGCCCCAAAGGGGATTCGGCTGACGGATGGCGTCTGGCTCGGCCTGGGTGTGATCGTTTTTGTCCGGCTGGGGGTCATGGTCGGCAACGAAGTTACGGACGGCGTTGCAGTCGGCGTATCGGTGGGGGTAGCGCTGACCGTGCTGCTGGCCGTCACAGTCGCCCTCGGCGTTTGCGATGCGGAGTCAGCGCAATAGCAAATTCCTGAAAAGAAACAGGAAGGGGAGCGAGTGACAATCTCGCTCCCCTTCGATATACCGCCTGTGTAAAGGTGTTACAGCGTTTATGCCTGAGCAGTAGGCAGTTCGTAGCCGCGCGAACGCAGCCGCTTCTTCACGTCCGTAAGCACCTTGCGGCCAATGCCCTGGATGCTCAACACGGCCTCGTCGCCGCCTTCCTGCAAGCGCTGGATGAAGTCGCTGGCCGTTACCAACCCATTCGCCGCCAGCAGTTCGGTGTATTGGCGACCCAGGCCAAGCTCAGTCAGGGGCAGATCGGGCGCGGTACGGGTCGTTGCCGTCTCTGCGGCGATGGTATCGCGCGCTTCGAGCCGCTTCATAAAGCGGTCAACCTGTCCCTCGGTGTCAACGATGCGCTGTTCGCCCGTATAGAATGGGTGACAGTTGGAGCATACGTCGGTATGGATGGTGGGCCGGGTCGAACCGACTGTCCAGGTATGCCCGCAGGTGCAGATCACCTGTGCTTCAGGATACCACGTGGGATGAATACCTTCTCGCATGTTTGACCTTTCGCTGCGCGACGGATCGCTCCACGAGGTAAAGATTGGAGCGGTTAGCGTCGCGTCTTACGTGTATATCGACCAGATATAGATGGGGCGTGGAACCCGGCTCTTACCCCACAGCCGCGCTTTCAGGCTTCCGTCGCTGCCCCTTTGCGTTCGGGGCGCACCGCGATCTGGCGGCGGCCACCCCGGATAAACTCGAAGTGGACGTAGCCCTCTTCCGTCGCAAAGATGGTGAAATCCTTACCGATGTCGGTTCCCGGTCCCGGATAGAACTGGTTGCCACGCTGCCGCACGATAATGTTGCCGGGGATGACCAGTTCGCCGCCGAACCGCTTCACGCCCAGGCGCTTGGATTGACTGTCACGACCATTGCGGCTGGAACCGCCGCCTTTCTTGTGAGCCATTGTTCAAATTCCTCTTAACGTACTACGGCTAAACACCAGTGATGCTGTCGATGCGCAACCGGGTGTAGGTCTGGCGATGTCCGCGCCGACGGCGGTAGCGCAGCCCTGGCCGGTACTTCCAGATCAGGATTTTCTTGGCGCGGTAGTGATCGACCACCGTTGCCTTGACCGTCGCGCCCTGCACCAGCGGACGCCCGATCTGCGGCGTACCGCCATCCGGGGCGACCAGCAAAACCTCGTTCAGATCGACGGACGTTCCCGGTTCGACGGCCATCTTCTCAACGTCGATGATCTTGCCCGGTTCGACGCGAAACTGCCGTCCACCCGTGCGAACAATAGCGTACATGTGTTTCTCCAATCTTCGCTTTTCACCGCTGGCAACAATCCCGCAGGCGTCACAGCGGGGAAAATTGGCGTCCTTTCCAGATGCGGGGAGTTATTATACTGGGTGGGTGGGGCAGCGTCAATGGGCAGAGCGCGCGGATTCGTGGCGCGGCTGCCTGCCTTTTGCAGACGAACCGCTCATTCTGTGGCATAATCGCGCCCTGTCCAGTCTTCTTCAAGTTCGACGAGCAGGTTAGTCGGAGGGAGAACACGATGTCTCCAGGCGCGGCGTTATCTTTAGAGGACATCAAGACGGTTTTCACTGAAGAAATCGAGGCAGCCGGAGGTACGGTATCGGACGTTTTTGAAGACGAGGTGCAATTGTTCGTCCGATCCATCTTGCCCAGGGTGGG
Organism: Chloroflexota bacterium; assembly: GCA_021325095.1. Classification (GTDB taxonomy): domain Bacteria; phylum Chloroflexota; class Anaerolineae; order Aggregatilineales; family UBA2796; genus JAJPHV01. Next base: position 41,790 of record JAJPHV010000056.1, read on the forward strand.
TGAGGTCGGTGCGGATGATCAGATCAGGCCGGGGGTCGCTCTTCGGGCCGTCGATCAAGACGTTGCAGTTTACCCCTATCTTTTCCGGCTGGTATGTACCAATGGGGCGATTCTGGCTCACGCCCTTGATGCGCAGCAGGTATGGTTGGCAGATATTCCGACCATTACGGAGATGGGGATCAGCCTGCGTTCGATGGTGCGGGCCTGCTGTTCAGACGGCTGGTTTGTGGATGCGACTCGGCAATTACGCCGCGCGCAGCGGACTCCGATAGACAACCTGCTGGAATTGATGCCGCACTTGTCTCGAATGCCACACCCGGCAGCCCGCCAGTTTATGGACGCCATCATGGGAGAGTGGCAAAAGACTGCCGATCACTCTCGATATGGCCTGATGAATGCGGTGACTGCCACCGCACGAGATACCAGAGACGCCGAACTGCGATGGCAGTTGGAGGTCATCGGCGGACAGATCGGCATCGCTGAACCTGTGCGTCTTGCCCGCTTGCACCCCGCCGAACTGACGGCAGAATTAGCGCGCCTCTAAGCGCCAGCCAACGACGGCAGACGAATCGCAAACGATTCGTCTGCCCTCCGTCCCTCATCTACTGCCTGATGGTGCGGATGCTGGGCTGCGTGCCCGCAGGGGCCGGCTAGAGGCCAATCGAACGCAGGTATTCGCGGTTGCGGCGGGCGCTTTCCAGCGGCGTTCCCAGCCCCGGCAGGATGTCCTGTTCCACCACCGCAAAACCTTCGTAGCCCAGCTTGTTCATTTCGTCGGCAATGGCCCGGAAGTTGACGCTGCCTTTGCCCAGTTCGCAGAAAATACCCGCGCCGACGGTATCCAGATAGTTCAACCCCTCGCGGCGCGAACGGGCCAGCACCGCCGGATCGCAATCTTTGAAATGCAGGTGATTGATGCGGCTGCCGTACTTCTGGACCGCCTCCACGCCATCAGCGCTGCCCCCGCCATAAACGTAATGGCCTGTGTCCAGGCACAGGCCGACCAGTTCCGGCCTGGTCAATTCCATCAGGCGGTCAATTTCAGCGGGCGTTTCCACGTAGCCGCCGCAGTGGTGGTGGAAGGCCATCGACATCCCATACTTGTCCATGACGCTCTGCGCCACCTTGTTGACGTTGGCGGCGAAGGTTTTCCACTGCTCGGCGGTCAGGCCGTCTTCGGGCCGGATACGTCCAGCGCGATCAATGCGGTTCTGAACGGTCAGATTGTCGTCGGCCAGGACGATGATCTTTGCGCCGAGCGCGTGCAGCAGCGCGCCAGTGCGGAGCGCCACCTCTTCGCCCGCCTTGAGCGCGCCGGGGTCGATCAGCTTGATCGGCACGAAGGCCGAAAGCATCTTGAGGCCGCGCTTGTCCAGTTCCTCACGCAGCCGGGCCGGGTCGGTGGGCAGATACCCCCAGGGGCCAAGCTCGGTTCCCTTGTAGCCCGCGTCGCGGATTTCATCCAGGACCTGTTCGTAGGTGTATTTGGGGGTCAGTCCCGTGAACTCGAAGATGCCCCAGGAAACCGGGGCGTTGCCAATATGGATGGTCATTGTAGACTTTCCTTGTGAGATGAGGCGGGTTCGTCAACGCGATGCGCGGGCCTCCTCCGGTGTGAGGGACACAATTGGAATGCGCGGATCGCGGTCTTTCCAGGTGCTTTTGATCCAGGCTTGCGCGGGGTCGTCCACATTGGCAAGGGACTGCGCCGACCCCGCCAGGAAGTTGAGATAGTAGATGGTGTAGCCATGCGCGGCGCTCACCGGGTGGTAGCCTTCGGGAACCAGCACCGTGTCGTCGGTGCGGCACAGCATCAGGGCGTCGATGCGGCCATCGGTGGTATAAACACGCTGGATCGCGTAACCGTCGGGTCGGTCTATCTTGTAGTAGTAAATCTCGTCCAGGTCGGCTTCCAGAATCTTGCCGCTGTCGTCGGTGCGGTGTACGTCGTGCTTGTGCGGCGGGTAGGAGGACCAGTTGCCGCCCGGCGTGTAGACTTCGACGCCGATCAGGCGGTCACACTCGAAGCCCACCGGGATCGGGTTGACAATCTGGCGGGTGGCGCTGCCACCGCCCCGAATCTCAACAGTGCAGTCGGCGGGCGTGATCAGCCGCGCCGCGCGATCCCGGTTCGTAGCGGCCCACCCTGCCGCCACCTCGAAGCCATCGGTGTGCGCGGTCAGCGTGAATTCGGTCTGGCGGGGCAAATAGACGGCATAGGGCATCCCGCTGAACACGTTGGGCCGCCGCCCGATCTCGTGCCATGACCCCCGGTTGGACTGGACGGTGCAGACGCCACCCAGGATCACCAGCCCATACTCGTTGTCGCCCGTGTGGTGCGTCCAGGTCATGTTCTTGTTGAGGCGGCGCACCTCAAAGTTGAGGTCTTTCCAACCCGCGCTTTCCGCCGTGACCTGGGTCACGATCCCGGTTTCGGTGCTGCCGATGCGCGGATGAATCAATAAGTTGGAGGCGTCGTATTTCATTCGGCTGTTTGCCCTTCCGTCGTCGCCGGTTCAGTTTTGAACCGATTATAACGCGGCACGCCGATCAGGCCATTTTGACGGCTTCCGCCGCTTCTGGAACGGGCACGACGGACTGGCGCGGCCCAAGTGCCCAGGTGAGCATGGCTGCCCCGAAGCGCACCGCCGCAACGACCAGCAGCATGGCCGGCACGCTGATCCAGTGCTCGATCAGGAGGGTGCTGATCAGCGGCCCGGCAAACAGCGCCACGTTGACCAACGTCTGGTACGTAGCAGCATACTGAGGGAAACCCTCTTTGGGCACGATTTCGGTCAGCCGGTTGAACATCAAGACGCCAATGGACAGCCAGCCCGCGCCAAAAGCCAGCGACCCGACGAGAAAGGGCGGAAGGGTCGGCGTCAGGCCCAGGATGAGCACCTGGACGAACGTGAAAAAAGTCGCCACCGCCAGCATCTTGACCGCACCGAAGCGCGAAGACAGGCGAACCACGTAAAAGGTGGCAATGGCCCCCGCCCCCATCTCGCACAGGCCAAACACTGATATCCAGCTATCGCTGGCCTCCAGGCCACGCACCAGGTGAAGCTGGATGAGCGGCGCGGCCAGAAACACACCCGTGCAGATGGCAACCACCACAATCATGTGCCGGACGAAGCCCGGATGCTTCCACACGTCAACTTTGGCGCTGGCCGCTCGCGCCGGATCAAAGTGCGGTATATCGGGAACTTTGATGCTCTGCACGTTCCGCCACGACAGGAAGGATGCCGCGAAGGCCAGGCCAAACCCGACCTGGTAGTTGATCGGAAAGGGCAGGTGTTCCAGCAACTGGCCCAGGCCCACGACGCTGATCAGAACGGTGACGTTGACCAGCGCAGTGCGCCGGGCCACCACCTGCGCCAGATTGCGCTCGCTCAGGGCACTGCGCAGCATTCCCAGGAAGCAGCCTTGCGCAATGCCTGTCGGAATAGCGGACAGCACCACCAGCCCAACCAGAATGTCCACCTGGTTGGTGGGCGCCAAGGCCGACGACGCCACCCCCAGGTACAGCAGGGCGCGGTACACAATCGTCGGGGCGCGCAAGGCCACGATCTGGTTGGTGTAGCGCTGCTGCCAGCGGCCTGCCAGCGCCGCGCCCACAGCCAGCAGCAAGGCGCGCAAGGCGGTCAGCGTTCCCAGGTGCGCCGGGGTCGCGCCCAGCCGGATGGCGAAAACCTGCAAAAAGTACCACTCCATCGCAAAGGCCGCGCCCATCCAGAAGATGTCGAGGTAAAGATGACGGGTATTGGCTTTTTCGATGTCTGGCGTCAGAGAGTCGATCATGGATTCGGTTGGTGAGTCTCAAATCTGGATGAATTGTTTGGCGTCCAGCACAAAAATCGTGGCCGCGTGGGCATCGGGTTTGCTCAGGGGGCCGCATGTGCTACGGATCACAGACAGGACTTCGGCAACGTTTGGCTCATCGACGCCGATCACCAGGGTGGCGCTGCCCCGCCGCAAGAAGCCCCCCACACTACTGATTTGCGTCACCGAATATTTGCGCTCGACCAGCGCGCTCGAAATCGGGTCAACCGCGTCTGAGCTTACGATGGCGAGAATCAGTTTCATAGTCACACCTGCTCAAAATGATCGACATCGAGGATAAACACGGTAGCGCCGCCAACCTCAACTTCGACGTAGTTGTACAGGGCGACGCCATTGGGTGTGGCTCCGGTTGCCATCGGCATGTACTGAGTGCGCCGCTGGCTGTGCACCTTGAGAATGTTGATGACGGGCGAAACCTGGTTATCGTCAACCCCGACCAGCAGGGTCGTATTGCCCTGCTGCAAAAACCCTCCTGTCGTGCCGATGCGGGTCACCCGGTAGCCCTGCTCGGTCAGGCTGCCGATCACGCGATCCGCATCCTGATCCTGAATCGTTGCCACAATCAGTTTCATGGGGTCGTCCTTACTGACCTGACATCCGCCACGAGTCTAGGGGCTAGTTGGCCGGAGGTCAAATTGCCGGAACTGACCATGCGCTTTCCGCTGTGTGCGAGAGCGCAGCCACATGATTGGTGTGTATCGGGTGAAATGAACAGCGGGTATCAACGCTGCTGATACCCGCCTGCACATTGTGTGACTGCGAATCTGCGTTGGTTAGCTGCCGGAAGCCTGTGAGCTGCGCCCCCCTCTCACAAACCCGTACAGATCGTGGAGGATAATGCTGCCAGCCAGAGCGCCGACAGCCGAAGCGGCTGCCGCCAGGGCGGCAGTATCCCCCTGCGGTAGCGGCCAGTTCTGGGTGAAGAACCACCCGCCGATCAGGCCGCCAACAATGCCAACAATGCGGTCAATCAGCCACCAGGGATCAGGCGGCGGCGGAGGCCAGGGTTTTCGCCACCAGCCCGGCCAGGGAGTGCCGCACCAACCAACTGCCGCCCACAGAATGAGAAGCGCTACGCTCATAGAACCCTCCTTGACATGAACCTTGCGTAAGGACAGTCCTACCAATTAAGAACCCCTGGTGCGGACGCGAGTTACGGCGGCAAAGGATTGCGCCTGGTAGTGATCAAACGCGACCAGGAAATCACGGCAGAAGCGCATCAGGCCGGTTGTTCCAGAATAAAATCGCGCAGCGCGTGGTACACACGTAAAATGCGCTCACCGTCGCCTCGGAAGTGCGGTGCAGTCCCGTTGCGGGCATTCGAAGCATTGGCGAGCCGCCGTACAACACGCACCCAGGCGCTCAACTCGATCTGCACCGCCGGAATGCGATGCTGCCGCCATACATAGCGGGTGATAGTCGGCTGGCGCACGCCGCCCGTGTATCGTGGCGGGTTGATGACCAGCCTATCCAGGCTGGAATCCGGATCGGCGCTGAAACCGTGCCGCATAAAGCTGGATAGCAGCCGTGCCTCGTGATCGACAAACGTTTCGCCCCGAATGGTGCCGAGCGCAATGGCAAAATCCCGGTCACCGCGTGCGCCGTGCAGGTCGATGACCAGGTGGATCGGGATGGCGTGAAACAGCTCATCCAACATGCGCTTGTAGTCCCCATGATCATCGTCCGCGTGCGGATCGGGATCGAGGGCATAGCGCCCGTAAATAAAGTGCGCACCCGTCTCCTGATGCAGCAGGTAGCCGAGCGCCGCCGTGTACTCCTCTTCCTGTTTCCAGTCGCCGTTACGCCAGTGCCGGGTGCTGTGCGGCGCTGACAGCAGAACTGGCCGCATCCCTTTCAAGACCGCCACTGCGGATTCGCTGCGTGGGGCGACCTGATCGTAGGCCACCATCTGGCGTTCCGCATCGCAGAGCGCAGCCAGAATGGGGTTCATCGGCGCGGTCCGGCCTCACCCCTTGCCGCCATTCCGCTGGCGAGCGCAGCCAGACGTAGCCACACTCCCGCCCCACACGGGCAGCTGACCTCGAACACCGTCACAGCGCCGCAATGGTCTTGACCACCCTCAGATGTTTGGGGAAATTTGGCAGGTACTCCGCGAAATCTTTGTAGCGCCCAGCCTTGTATTCGTCCAGGTAGCGTCGGAAGATGCTGGCAACACCGGGCAGAATGGTTGCATTCTCGACCTTTTGCTGGTACTGCATGTAGCTCTTGGCTTCCAGCGAGCTAACCGAATCTTCCAGAAACAGATAGATCACGGCTGCCCGGAACAGCCCTGTGAACTGCTCGTGCCAGGTGGGATGAGCGGCGGCGTATTTGTCATCGACGGGCAGGGGCTTTTCGGCGAGTGCCGCCATGATCTCACTGTGCTGCTGCATGTACGAACTGAACAGGATGTTGATATATTCGGTCAGCGCTGTGCGGTAGGCCAGGGCTTCGTCGTCTTTGTAGGGCCAGGGTGGGCTGTCTCCCCAGGCCATCGGCGGCGGCATGATGGCGATCAGTTCCCCGCCAACCCGGAAGCCGATATTCTGGTCGCTCGGATAGCAAATGTTGGGCATGAAGACGAGCGTTTCCACGACCTGGCCCACAAACGGTTCCAGGTACGCATACAAATCAACCTTGTTAAAGGCTTCTCGCAAGTGGCGCAGCGGCGCCTGCCAGTGGGTATCTTCGTCCGTCCAGAACTTCCCCAACTGGGCGACCTCGTAGAAATGCTTCAGGTGTTCATGCCAGCGCGGCGGAACCCAACGCGGCATTTCGTCGGCAACCAGCCCCGGCCACGTCAGCCGCATGGCGTAGCTGTACATGGAGGCCAGCGGGATGTTCTGATCCAGCAGGACTTGCATGGCAGTGACAGCCGGGTGATGGTTGTACTCGGCGACGAGCTTGCGCGTGGCGCGGGCGTGAGAGTGCGTGCCATGCTTTTTTCGGTCCTGCGATTTATCGGGGTAATTCGTGGCGGCCAGCACTGCCGACATCAAGCGCACCCGATCATCGATCCGAACGGCCACCTGTTGCTTATCCATAGGTCCTCTGTGGAGTTGCCGTATATCGAAGCAGCGTGTCGCCCTCCCTATAGAGGCGACAGGTCACACGCATGGTTAAGATACGGTTATCATTATACGAAAGGTCGCTGCGAATGGAAAGTCGATGCCCGCGTTTTCTGGACGCCGTACTATACCGATGGCGATCCGCAGATACTGTTCGTCGCGTTGAGTCCATATGTAGTTGGCGCTCATAAAGCGCGGATAGGCTCGCTCATTATGACTGGACAAAAGGCAGCACTCTACAGGATGAAGCACATTTGCCACGTGCTAGTAGGCTTGTTACCATTAGACAGATGTAACAAAGGAAGCGGCTTATGTCCGATCATGATGATGAGAACTACGAAGGCCAGGGCGAACCGCCAAAGTTAAATCCGATCCTGAGCGCGGCCAACGACAGTATGTTGGATGGCCTCGGCCAGCTTGCTGACTACTTTGGTTACAACCGCGTTATGGGCAAGATGTACGGCGCGCTGCTCCTCAGCCCGGAGCCGATGAGCCTGGATGACGTGATGAACCACCTCGACATCTCCAAAGCCAGCGTCAGCATGAACATGCGCACGCTGGAGAATCTGGGCATCGTGCGCGAGGTCTGGGTGCGCGGAGATCGCCGCAAATTCTACGAAGCGGAGCCGGACTTCTGGAAGATACTGACCAACGTACTTGGCAGTCGTGAGCTGCGAGAAGTCAACCAGGCACTCAATGTGCTGGAACGCAATATGGAGAACATCCGTGCCTCCGAACCGGAGATGAACGAGAAAGACCGGGAACTTGCGCAGTTTTATATCGAGCGCATGAGTCAGGTACGCGGGTTCTTCCGCTTTGCCAAACTGGTGCTGACGGCCATCATGGAGCGCGACAGTAAGATCAACATCAGCGACGTGCGACGTATCGACATCGAATGATCAGGTTTAGCTTTCCTCACCTGAAAACGTGGCTGACAGGATAGAACACTTGTGCTATGCTGCTCCATGACACAGCTTAGTGCCATCCGATGAAGCCGCACAGGACATCATGAACAACGATCCGAGCGTGCACAGCGGGGTGATGCGCGCCCGCCTGTACCCGTATCGAGTCGCGCTGATTTCGGAGGCCAACGCCGGGTTAATCGAACTGCCGATGCCGCCATACCCCGCCGACCATCGTGCCGACCACCTGTGTCGCCAGCAACTCATCGGGCGGGACGGCGTAGAGATCGCGGTCAAGGGCCACCAGGTCGGCCAGAAAGCCGGGCGCGATCTGGCCCAGGCGGTTTTCCATCCCGGCGGCGTAAGCTGGCCCTTGCGTATAGCCCCGAATGGCCTCGTCTACTGTCAGGCGCAGTTCGGGATACCAGCCCTCCGGCCCCGGCGAGCCATCGGCGCGGCGGCGTGTGACGGCGGCGTGGATGCCCTTCAGTGGCTCGAACGGCTCGACAGGTGAATCCGAGCCAAAGGCAATTTTCGCTCCTGAATCCAGTTGCAATCTGGCATTGTAGCTCCACCGGGAACGCGCTCCCCAGTAACGCTCCGCCATCAGGTAATCCGACGTAGCGTGAATGGGCTGCATTGAGGCGATCACACCCAGTTCCGCCAGGCGCTGCGAGTCGGAGGGGTGAATCAACTGTACATGTTCGATGCGGTGGCGGCGTTCGACGGGTCGAATGCCCTGAGCGGCCTCCTCGCGGCGTACCGTCTCGTACACGTCCAGTACGTCGTGCACGGCCCGATCTCCGATGGCGTGGATAGTTGAGGGGAAACCGGCCCGGCTGGCCGCGCTGACTTTCTCGTAGATTTCCTCTTTGTCCGTAACCATGATGCCGCGATTGTCCGGCTCGCCCTCGTAGGGGTCGATCATCAGGGCAGTACGCGCGCCAAGCGCACCATCGGCGAAGATTTTCAGCCCGCCCAGGCGCAGCCAGTCGTCGCCAAAGCCCCAGCGCAGCCGCAGCGCGATGGCGTGATCGATGTAGGGCTTGTTGATGTTTTTGACGACTCGCAGGCCGAGTTTGCCCTGCTCGTGAAGGTACTGCATGGCCTCGAAGGCACTCGGATCGTCAAAGTCGTGAATGCCGGTCAGCCCGGCCTGCCAGGCCAACGACTGCGCGCGCTCCATCAACCCGGCCAGTTCGGCCATACCCGGTGTCGGGACAAGGCGCGCGACCAGATTCATCGCCGGGGCCTCGAACAGAATGCCCGTCGCGTGGCCTGCTGCATCGCGCTGGATGCTGCCGCCTTCCGGGTCGTTCAGGCTGTCTGTGATACCTGCCAGACGCATGGTGAGACTGTTCACCCAGGCAGCATGCCCACTGCGGGCTGCCAGATAGACCGGGTTATGCGGCGTCACCGCATCCAGATCAGCGGCGGTGGGAAAGCTGCCGCCGGGCCACGCGGACTGCGACCAGCCGCGTCCGACCAGCCAATCGCCCGGCCTGGCGCGTTGGGCAGCCTCGGCTACCTGCTGTACCGCTTCCTGTTTGGTAGGGATGTCCTGCAACGAGATTTCGCGGAGCGCCGACGCAGTGCCTTGCCAGTGAATGTGCGCATCAGTCAGGCCGGGGAGCACCATTGCGCCGTGCAAATCGTCGATGATCGTCCGCGCCGAAGCCAGCGAACGCAGCCGATCATCGCCCACCGCGACGATGCGCTCACCGCTGATGGCGATGGCGGTGGCGCGCGGCGACTCCGTCGAGAGTGTATAGACGTTGGCATTGATCAGCAAGCGGTCAACCATGATGAATCGGCCTTCGTAAATCCTGTATTGAAGTATCCAGAGTGTTCCTCCACTTCCAACCCGATATTATAGTGCTGTAGTATCCTATTGGCGCTGCGCGGAATATAACGAGTCCGGGGGGCCGATAGGGCCGGCTATTGCGGCAGGCGGGTTCCACTTACCGAGATCGCGCCAGGCTTCCTTGCCGATCTTTGAAGTGCAGGTTGTGGCTGGCGGACGGTTTACGCCGCTCCGCGAATCCGGTATAATGCCGCTCCATCTACCGGGCGCTGACTGGATAAGGCTGCGATGAAGGTCTACATCACCGGCGCGGATGGCAACGTCGGGAGCCGCTTGCTGCGCGAAATGGCAGCGCGTGGGCACGAGGTTGCTGGCACAGACATCAAAGACCTGGACATCACTGATTTTTCCGCTGTAGCAGCGCGCATCGCCGCTGTGCAGCCTGACCTGGTGATCCACTGCGCGGCGATGACCAGCGTAGACCGCTGCGCGGAGCAGCCCGCCGAGGCGCTGCGCATCAACGCGATGGGCACCCAAAACGTGGCCGTCGCCTGCCAGCAGCAGGGTTCAGCGCTGTGCTACCTGAGCACCAACGAGGTGTTTGACGGCGAGCGCGGCACGCCCTACATGGAATACGATACGCCGCACCCGATCAACCCCTACGGTTACAGCAAATGGGTCGGCGAGCAAATGGTGCGCGAGCTAACCCCACCGCATTACATTGTGCGCACGTCGTGGCTTTTCGCGCACACGGGCCAGAATTTCTTGCAGACGATCCTGAACAAAGCGCTGGCGGGCCAGCCGCTGTCGGTGGTGACCAACGAAGTCGCCAGCCCAACCTATGTGATGGACCTGGTTCCAGCCCTGGCGCAGTTGGTCGAAACGGGACGCTACGGCACGTATCACCTGGTGAACGAGGGTTATGCGTCTCGCTACCATTTCGCCCGGCACATTCTGGATTGTTACGGCCTCACCGATTATCCGATCACGCCGATTGTGGCGGCGCAGTATCCACGCCCGTCGCGTCCGCCCGTCTATTCTGCGCTGAATAATTTCATCGCCGCGCAGATGGGCATCAAACTGCGCCCCTGGCAAGAGGCCGTCGCCGCCTTTGTAGAACATGAACGGGCGCTGGCTGCCGAGCGCTAACCGTACACCGACTACCCCATCACTATCATGCCCGATCCTGCGCTTTTCTCGATCATTATCCCCAACTGGAACGGGGCACGGCATCTGCCGATCTGCCTGAACGCGCTCCGGCAGCAAACCTATTCGCCGCTTGAGATCATCGTGGCCGACAACGCCTCGACGGATGGCTCCCGTGCGTTGCTGGCGCGGGACTATCCGGAAGTGCACATGATCGCGCTGCCGGAGAACCGGGGCTTTACGGGCGCGTGCAACGTCGGACTGCGCCAGGCGCAAGGCGCTTACGTGGCGCTGCTCAATAACGATACGGAGGCCGATGCGGGTTGGGTAGCGGCAGTCGTGCGGGCTTTCGAGCGCCATCCCGACGCCGGGTTGGTGGCGTCCAAGATGCTGCTTTTTGATCGGCGTGATCACCTGCACACGGCAGGCGACTTTTACCGGGTGGACGGACAGGCTGGCAATCGCGGAGCGTGGCAGCTTGACCTGGGCCAGTTTGACCACGAGATGTACGTGTTCAGCGCCTGCGGCGGTTCGGCAGCCTACCGCCGGACGATGCTGGACGAAATTGGCCTGCTGGACGATGATTTTTTCTTCTCCCTGGAAGACATCGACCTGGCATGGCGTGCGCAATTGGCGGGCTGGCGGTGTATCTATACACCGGAGGCGGTGGTCTACCACCATCTCGCGGCGACGGGCGGGGGGGAGACGGCCAGCTTCTACGATGGTCGCAACGCGATCTACGTGCTGGTCAAGGACTACCCGGCGGCCTTGTGGCGCAAACACTGGCCCAGAATTCTCCGCCAGCAGATCAGGGTCGCCGCAGAAGCGCTGCGCGCCTGGCGCGGCAGGGCCGCACGGGCACGGCTGCGCGGTATGGCCGCCGGGCTGATCCGCATTCCCTGGCTGCTTCGCAAGCGGCGAGCCGTGCAGCGGACGCGGCGCGTCACGATTGAGTACCTGGAATCGGTGCTATCGGAGCGCTGAACGGGGTTAGGCTACCTGGAGAGCATCGGGGCGTTTGCCCGACGCACGGCTGATTGATCGTATCGGGGGAGGCGAATGTCGGGTATGATAGAGCGCCGGTTGTCTGACTGAAGGTGTCCAGGAGAGTTTTGTGCCGCAAACCATTGGAGCCGAGCGCCCCTTTCTGTCCATTATCATCCCTGCGCTCAACGAAGCGAACCGCTTGCCGGTGGCCCTTGCCAAAATCGACGCCTTTCTCCGCCAGCAGTCATATACTGCGGAGGTGATTGTGGTGGAAAACGGCAGCACCGACGACACAGTGGGTGTGGTGCAGCGCTATGCCGCCGACCACCCCTACGTCAAGCTGATTGCGGGCGTGCCACGCGGCAAAGGCCGGGCCGTCAAGCGCGGGATGCTCGAAGCGTGCGGCGACTACCGCTTCATCTGCGATGTTGATCTCTCGATGCCCATCGAGGAGATCACCAAGTTTTTGCCGCCGCACCTCGACAGTTACGACATCGCCATCGGCTCCCGCGAGGCGAAAGGCGCCAAACGCTACAACGAACCCTACTACCGGCATCTGATGGGGCGCATCAACAACTTCCTGGTCAAGCTGATCGCCGTGCGCGGCTTTGAGGATACGCAGTGCGGATTCAAGTCGATGAACCGCCGTGCTGCCGAAGACATATTCCGCGTACAGCGCATCAACGGCATTGGCTTCGACATTGAACTGCTGTTCATCGCCCAGAAACGCGGCTATCGCATTGCTGAAGTCCCGATCAACTGGTATTTCAATGCCGATAGCCGGATGCGATTGGTGCAGGACTCGCTCGGCATCATCCGGGAAATGTTCGAGATTCGGCGCAACTGGAAGGCCGGGCTATACGACAAGCTAGAGCAGTAGCGAGCGTTGACCTTTCCCCCTCCGGCTGTGGAGAGGGAAAGACAGGTTGGTTATGCCTGCGACGCCTGCCGGTTGAGGCGACGGATGGCGCGTATCCATTCGGGCAAAAAGGTGAGAACACCGAGCGCCGCCGCTAACCAGATGGACAGCAGGAGCGATTGGTCGTCCTGACCCTCGCCAAAGTAGATCAACGGGTACTGCCCGATCTGCCAGGAGAACCAGACGGCAGCCAGCGCGCCCACTGCCCCGGCCACCGAGCGTATCCAGGCGCGGCGCGTCAGGCCGGAAGCGATGGCAAAGCCCGCCACAAAGACCAGCGCCGTCCCCAACAACCACTTCCAATCGGGCACGTTGATGAACAGGAAATAGCGGTGGAAGATGACGAAGGCCACCGTCGTCAGGAGCGTGCCAAGCGCCCAGGCCAGCACAATACGGCCAGGACGAGTCCAGGCGCGCAGACGTTCAGCGGGTTCGGTAGCAGCCAGGACGCCTACCCCAACCAGCGCACCGTAGAGCGCGCCCACCGCCAGTGCATTGCCGATGCGCTGGGCTGCCAGCAGGCCGCCCGGATCGTTGAACTGGCTGTAGACAATTGTGCCCAGACCAATGCCAAAGCCGATGGCTGCCCCCGCATAGCGCCCGATCAGGCCGAGCGGATCGGCGAATAACTGCCGCCGCGACAGCCCGATGAAGGCCCGCTGCCGGAGCGCCGCCGGGACACCATCCGGGAACGCCGGCACTTCGTCACGCACGTTCATCAGAGCGTGCAGGGCGCTGCCCGCATAGGGGCCGGGTTCGGCAGCCTCCTTCGCAATTCGCCGGACGGCAAACGCCGAGCGCAGCCGGGCACAGGCGCGCGCCGCTGCATCGGCCACGCTGGGGTCGGGATCATGCACAGCGAGTTCGGCCAGTGTGCCATCAATGGCTTCGTTGAACGCGGCATAGCGCCACTGCCTTGAAGGCTCGGCCCGCTGCACCAGCATGTCGATCCCGGCCAGGCGCACGCCCGCATCCGGTTCCGCGCCGATAACGTTGGCAACCCGGATCGGAATGGCAGGCGGATCGGAATCTTCAATCGTGGCGAGGCGCTGCATGGCGCGCATCCGTGCCGGGGCCAGGTCACTGGTCAGGGTTTGCAGCGCCACGGCCCGGCGATCTGCAATTTCGGCCACCTGCTCCCACCAGTAATCGGCGTTGTAGCCGTGTTCCAGCGCGGCACGGAGCATCAGGCGCTTCGCCATATCGTCCAGTTCCAGGTCCCAGTCGGCGGCGGCGCTGTAGTAACTATCGACGTATTTGAAGTCGCCTGCCTCAAAGCGGAAGCGGCCCGCACCGTCCGACCAGCGTTCGCGTGCCCGGTTGAACAGGTCGTGCGCCTCAAAGAGAGCCAGGATGGCCGGGTCGGTGATGATCAGTTCGGGTTCCGGCTCGGCCTGGTAGGCGCTTGGCCCCTGCGACGCAGCCGCCGCGCGCAGGGCCTGCATGATCTCGCTGGCGCTGTTATAGCGATCTTCGGGGCGCAGCGCGGTAGCCTTGCGCAGAATGTTCGCCACTGGCTCCGGAATGTCGTCGGGGATGGGCATCGGCGCGTTGCTCATGGTCTGCTGCAAATTCCAGGGCTGCCCGTCGATGTTGGGAAGCTGCCCGACGAGCAGTTCAAAGAGCAGAATGCCGAATGCGTACAGATCGCTGCGCGGGTCGAGTTCCTCGCCCATCATCTGTTCGGGCGACATGTAGGCCAGTGTCCCGACCCCGGCCACGCTGTTCTTGTCCCCCATCGTCATCGACAGGCCAAAGTCCGCCAGGTATGGATTCTGGTGGGCGTCGAGCAGGACATTGGCGCTCTTGAGGTCACGGTGGATGATCTTGTTCTGATGGGCCAGGTCGAGCGCGCTTGCCAGCGGCTCCATGAGGGGAATCAACTCGTTGACGGTCAGACGCTGCTTTTGGCGCACCAGGTCTTTGAGCGAGCCAGAGGCCATGTAGCGCATGACAATGTACAGATAATCACCATCCTGTCCGAAGGCATAGACGGGCAGGATGTTGGGGTGTTCCAGCGCCGCGATAATCTCCGCTTCTTCACGGAAGCGATCCGGGTTGGTCAGGTTGGATGCGCCCGCCGGCGCAGTCCCGGATACGCTGCTGGCCCCGGCGTCGGCGGCGACCATACCGATGGTCTTGATGGCGACGGTTCGCTTGAGACGTTCGTCGTGCGCCGACCAGACAGCCGCCTGCCCGCCCTGCCCGATCTTCTCAATAATGACGTAATGTTCGATCCGATATCCCGGTTCCATACGGCTCCGCTAAAGTTTATCCCAGGGCTGTAACTTGCCGATAGTTGGAAGTATAGGCGGACAGCCCATTCTGCACAACCTCACCTGTTCGCCTGAAAAAGGGGACTAACGCTAAGGCCCGGCTCATCTCCGCGCGATATAATCCGGGGTGGCAAGCCACTCAAGTATCGCAGCAGCGGGTGAGGCGCCTGACCTGACCAACCGGCCTGCGAACGCCTCGCATGGGGTACTGCGTCACGGCGGTAATTTGAGTTCACCAACTGTCCTGTTCGTGCTAGACTATACGCTATAGCATCGCAAGCCTGCGCCGGGGGATTACGGGCTGGTTGCCGCTCTGGGGCCTGGCTTCAGCGCCGAACAGGTGCTTATCCGGTATTGAGCGGAGGGGCCTATGCCCGACGTACAAGAGCTTCGCACCGAAGCGGTGGAAAACTTCTTGAAAGCGGTTTACATCCTTCAGCAGCAGGTCGATCCCGTACCCACCAACCTCCTGGCTCAAATGCTCAACATCAAAGCACCTTCGGTGACAGATATGGTTAAGCGGCTGTCGGGCTTCGAGGAAGACAAGGACAAAAAACGTGATAAAAAAGAGGCCGGTCTGGCAACGCCCCTGCTGGAATATGAACCCTATCATGGCGTGCGTCTGACGCCGATGGGCCAGAAGATCGCGCTGGAAGTGATCCGCCACCACCGCCTGATTGAACTGTATCTTTCTGAGGCGCTGGGCTATTCCTGGGATGAAGTGCACGAGGAAGCCGACAAGCTGGAACATGTCATCTCCGAACGCTTTGAGGAGCGGATCGCGGCAGCGCTCGGCAACCCGCAGATTGACCCGCATGGCGACCCAATCCCGGCGCTGGATGGCACGATTGCGGCCCGCGATCTGGTGCTGCTGTCCGACCTGAGCCTGAATCGGCAGGGCACGGTCAGCCGCATCATCGACCAGGCTCCCGAAGTGCTACGCTACCTGTCCGACCTGGGGCTGACGCCGGGCGCAAAGGTGCGACTGACTGCGCGCGCGCCGCTCAACGACACGGTGAGTGTGCGCGTGGACGACGAGGAAGGCACACCACACACGATCAGCACCCAGGTCGCGCGCAAGGTGCTGGTGACGACGGCGAAGAGCTAGGTGCAATACTTTTTAGATAAGGCTGCGAGGGGTGAGGTATATCTCCTTAACTTAAAGGTATTGGACCCGGGCGCGCAAAATGCCAGAAAAAGATGCCCACAGCCAGGCTCACTCTTCGGCAAGTCGATAACCAACGCCAGGCTCAGTCAGAAGGTAGCGGGGGTCCGTCGGGTCTTTCTCCAATTTGTGGCGGAGTTTTGCCATATACAGCCGCAGATACTGGCTTTCATTGGTATAGGAAGGCCCCCACACTTCTTTGAGAAGTTGGCGACCCGTGACCACCTTCCCGGCATAGCGAACGAGGGTCGTCAGCAGTTTATATTCAATGGGTGTCAGGTGGACACTTTCGCCGTCGACAGTGACTTGTCGGCGGGCGAGATCCACGACGAGGCTCCCCACCGAAAAAATCGGGTTGTCGTCGCCTTGAATAGCTCGGACGGCGTGACGCATAGCCACACGAATACGCGCCAGCAGTTCCTGGGTGCCGAATGGCTTGGTCAGGTAATCATCGGCCCCCGCGTCCAGGGCTGTCACCTTATCGTGTTCGCGTTCCCGCGCCGAGACGATGATGATCGGCGTGCTGCTCCATTCTCGAATTTGCCTGGTCAGATCCACGCCATCCACGTCGGGCAACCCGAGATCAAGGATGATCAGGTCAGGATGATGCAGGCCAAGCTCCTTCAGGCCCTCCTTTCCCCCGGTGACCTCGATCACGCGGTAGCCATGACTGTTAAGCGTTGCTCGCAGGAAACGCCGAATTTGCGCATCATCCTCGATGACCAGGATCAGGCCATTCGAGGCAGCTTGCATTTGCGTACTGTCTGTCATAACTCCTCGTCAAAATGCGGCTGTTCGCCTTCGAGCGGGAGCGTAAAACGGAAGACCGCACCGCCTGCTGGGCCAGTGCGCGCCTCGATTGTTCCCTGATGGGCTTCGATAATGCCCCGGCAGATTGTCAGCCCCAAACCAACGCCCTCAGAGGTGACATTGGCAGAACGATAAAACTTATCGAATATCTTCTCTTCATCACCGGGTACAATGCCCGGCCCCTGGTCCGCAATTTCAACGACGATGTCTTTCGCGGTGGCCGACGCAGATAGCTCAATCGGCTTCCCTTCGGGCGCATACTTGATGGCATTCTCCAACAGGTTCACCAGCACCTGCTCGATCAGCACACTATCCATCGGAACGAGTGGCAGATCGGGTGGTAAATTCGTCACAATCGGCTGTCCACGACGGCGCTTACCAAGACGGCGAAGTGCGGCCCCAACCACCTCCTCTAAGGTCTGCCATTCTTTCTCGATATGCAAACCGCCCGACTCCAGGCGGGTCATGTCCAGTAAGTTTCCGACGAGACGGTTTAACCTGTGCGCTTCTTCGTAGGCCAGTTGCGCTAGTTCGTCATGTGTTTTGGGATCAAGCATTAGCCCCTGTTCAAGTAATGTACTTGCCGCGCCCATAATCGAGGCCAGGGGTGTGCGAAAATCGTGTGAAACCGAACTCAGCAGATTGCTCCGCAGTCGCTCTGTTTCGGCTTGCATTCGTGCCTGTTGTACTTCCTCGGTGAGCATAGCGCGTTCGATGGCAAGTGCAACCTGGTCGGCAACTGTGTCGAGGAACTGGCGGTCAGCAGGCCATAAGGGCGGTTGGGTGGGCGGGTGCAAAATGGCGATAACGCCCACAACCTTCTGTGATGTTTTCAGGGGGATATAGAGGTAGGTGCTCCCTGCCAGGTTGTCCGTGCCCGATCCGGCAGCTTGACGATGATCGTAGACCCACTGGGCGATGCCAATCTCCGGTTCCGGCGCATCCTGTATTCGCTGCGCGGCTCTTAGCTGAAGGGAAAGATTGTTTTCGGGCGAATAGATGAATGTGCTGCTGCCGAATTCTTCCCCGATGTGTTGTACCGCAAGTGTGTACAGTTCCGGCAGCCCATTGGCACCAGAGAGCTTGTGATTCAGGGCGTATAGGCTGGCCGTGCGATGCTCTCGCTCCTGGGCAATGGCCGTCTGTTCTCGGCTGCGCACGGCCAGGGTGCTGATCGTCACCGCCACCAGGAGCATGACCAGTAGGGTCAAAACGTACTGAACTTCAGCAATCGAAAAAGTCCCGTAGGGTTCGGTGAAGAAGACATCGAACGCAGCAGCGCTCAGAATGGTGGCAAGAATGGATGGCCCCCTGCCATAGTACAGCGCCGTGATCACAATACCCGTCAAGAAAACCATGCTCAGGTTGGCCGCATGGATGTTGGGGAACACCAGACCTGCAACGAACGTGCAGATCACGACGACCACTCCTGCGCGCAGGTATTGGCTGAAGCTGCTATGCTTACGGACAGGCTTGCGAACCGGCCCAGGCATTCCGGCAGTGTGGTTCATCGATCCCTCGCCCGACTCTCCAGGCTACATACTGGAGAATTGTAGTTGCCAGCGGGCCAAAGACAATGCCCAAAACTAGCCAGAGAATCGAGGATACCCGACCTTCCCCACCGGGCACGAATGCATGCATTAAGTGTACCACGTTGGAAAACAGTTTGCCTCCCATGATCCAGCCCTGTAACTCTTGACAGCCTAGAACGCCTGTGCTATCATTCCCCCAATGAACACACCGTTCCCTGCCACTCTCTTACCAACCGTATGCCACCTGATCCGTGCCTGTGAAACAGGCGGAACAGGCGTCACTCACTTACTAATAGCCCTTCCTCCCCCTCGCCAGTTGGCGAGGGGGCCGGGGGGCGAGGTTAACCGCCCTCCATTCGTCACCCCCGCCGCGTGACGTTTGTCCCCAATTTGTCTCAGTTCATTGCTCTGGCGCGCGGCTTTCCCTATACTTGCGGCGCAAGGTTCGTAATCAACAGTGCGCGCGCAGCCTTTTTCGCGCCGCGCCCTCTGGAACAGTGAGGTCTCTATGGCTCCCATCCTCGTCCGCTCCGAGCAGGGCTACCGGACGGCTATCCACGTCCGCAACCACACCGTCATCACCGATGAACCCCTCCACGATGGAGGCACGGACAGCGGCCCCACCCCAATGGAACTCGCCATCGGCACAGCCGGAGCCTGCATCGCCGTCACCGTGCGCGCCTATGCGCTGCGCAAGGGCTGGCCGCTGGAGGGCGTCACGGTAGAGCTTGAGTCGCAGCGCTTCAAGCGTGAGGACTACCCGGCCTACACGGGCGACGCGCCCTACATCACCGAGATCCGCGAGCGCATCGAGTTTCACGGCCCGCTCACAGATGAGCAGAAGGCGCGGCTCATGACCATCGCCGCCAGGTGTCCGGTGCACCTGCTGCTCGAAAATCCCGTCTTCTTCGTTGACGAAATGGTCATCGCCGAGCCGAGCCGTTAACGCACCATGCGGCGTCCTGGCCCCTCGCCCGTCCTGGGAGAGGGGTTGGGGTGAGGGCCAACACTTCTCGGATTACACCCGTCTCTGCTTGTGGAGAAGGGTTGAGCGCGAAGCTAACTACAACCCTATCGGCAAACACCTCTTATGCAGGAACCGCTGCAACAACCTGGCCCGGATGGTGAACACTTTTTGCCTAAGGGTACGCAAGCCCCGCCACCTCCCGGTTCCGCTGGCGCGAATGGGCAGTCCTGCGGGCAGGTGTAGTAGCTCTCCCCGTTCGGATCGCAGAAACCGTTGCAGTTGCAGGGCAGCCCCGGCTGCGTCGGCTGGCACGTGTTGTTCGTCGAGACCGGTGCATTCTGCGTTGGCGGGGGCGGCACTTTGGTGGGCGGCAGCCTGACGTCACAGCCTTGAACCGTCAGCCCGGCGGCTCTGGCGACGCCGCACAGCGTCCTGATGTAGATCGGAGCCAGCCGATCCGCCAGCGCAATCGGCCTCGGTAAACCCGGCGGGAGGACAAGTTGCAGACCGTCTTTGCCACCCAGCGGGAAAGTCCGCAGTTGCCCGCCGGGTGTCCTGTACAGCGTGCCGCCGACGATCACCCCGATCTCGCCTTCCAGTGTCCACAGCGTGATCCGGTTGGGCGTGCCGGGCGTAAAGGTGAACACGCCCGTTGAACCCATCACGATGTCCGCCCCGTTCAGCCTGAAGGTCACGGTCTGGCCTTTCGGGCTTTTTACGTACAACCCGGCGGGCGGAATATCCTTGCAGCTTGACTGCACCCCGATGCCCGTCGTGAAGTAGAAGGCGCTGACGCCCGGCAAAGTCTGAACCGCCGGGTCGCTCATGGCAAGTGTCGTCGGGTCGCAGTCCAGCGCGAACACGTCGGCGAAGCCCCACCCCTTCTGGCCCTGGCTCTCCCCCCAGAGCCACCGTCCATCGACGGAGCGCCCGGAGAACGTCACAGGCGTGCCGGTTTTCAGCAGTTGAATCTGCGGTTCGTTCGGGCCGGGGTTGGCCCGCAGAAAGGTAGCGCGCCGCGCCGTGCCGTTGCAGGTTGTGGTCGTCGCGGGTTGCGCCACAGCCCCGATGGGCGCGGCCTGCCCGGCCAGCGTCGTATCGCCGTACACGATGAACGTCACCGCCTGTCCGCTGCTGGTCCCTTCCAGGCCCGTCGGCTGTGCCTTGATGACGGCGATGCCCCATTCTCCGCTGTCGGGGTTGAGCGGCCCGGCCTTCAGCGACTTGACGACGCTCAGTGGAGCCGTGTCCCCTTCCTTCGCCAGGGTGCTGGGCGTGGTGTCGTTCGTGTACTCCACCGTGATCTGCCGGTTGCCATAGCAGACCTCATCCCGATCCATCGTGCTGCAACCCGCCGAAAGGTGCTGCTCGACGTTGGACAGCAACTGGGCACAGACTGTGTTGGTGCTCTGTGCCGTGCTGACGTGTGGCACCCACAGGGCCATTCCGGCGACGCAAAGCGTCATCAATGTCAGGGCAAGCGTTTTGGGAGACATAGGCATTACCTTCCTCGCGCTACGTCCGGGCTGTAGAAGGCCAGTATAGTTCAGGTTGGGTTCGCTCGCCTGACGCCTGGATGACGATCCCTCACCGGGAGGGCTGATTGGCTGCCTTTGCACGCAGACAGGCGGAACGTCCCACCGAGTCTTATCAAGACGGTCAGACGCCAAGCCTGTGATAATTGTCACTATCCACAGCCGGAGGTCAGAGACATAATGCAGCATAGTGGCGGTTATGGTGAAACCTCAGTTGTCATGTTTCGATAGTGGACTTGCCTGATCCCAGACCTCCGGTGGACGCCCTCACCTTCGATGACAGGTTGTTTCTCCGCCATCAAGTATCTAGCCAGAATAAAGGAGTGCTAACTGTGGTGAACGCGATTAAACCAACCGCAGGTGATCCCAGCAGCGACATTTTCCGTTATGCTCACCCCTCGCTGGACTACATCTTCAGGCCGCACAGCGTGGCCGTTGTCGGCGCAACGGAGAAGGCGGGCAGTGTCGGGCGGACCATCCTGTGGAATCTGATCAGTAATCCCTTTGGCGGGACGGTCTACCCGATCAACCCCAAACGAACCAACGTGCTAGGTGTTCGGGCTTACCCAAGCCTGGCCGACGTTCCTGAAAAGATCGATCTGGCGGTGATTGTCACCCCCGCCACGACAGTGCCCGGCATCATCAAGGAAGCCACCGAGCTAGGCGTAAAAGGGGCCATCGTCATCTCCGCAGGCTTCAAGGAGATCGGCCCGGAGGGCGCCGAACTGGAGAGGCAAATCCTCGAATACGCCCAGCACGGACATATGCGCATTATCGGGCCGAACTGCCTGGGCGTCATGAGTCCGCTCACCGGTCTCAATGCCACCTTCGCCAGCGCCATGGCTCGCCCTGGCAACGTGGGCTTTATCAGTCAGAGCGGCGCGTTGTGCACGGCAGTCCTCGACTGGAGTCTGCAAGAGCAGGTCGGCTTCAGCGCCTTTGTGTCCATCGGCTCGATGCTGGACATCAGTTGGGGCGATCTGATCTACTACCTGGGCGACGACCCCGACACCAAGAGCATCGTCATCTATATGGAAAGCATCGGCAACGCCAAGGCGTTTCTTTCCGCTGCACGCGAAGTGGCCCTGACCAAACCGATCATCGTCATCAAGGCAGGCCGCACCGAGGCCGCCGCCAAAGCAGCCGCCTCTCACACTGGCTCCCTCACTGGCAGCGACGAAGTGCTCGATGCGGCTTTCCGGCGTAGCGGCGTCCTGCGCGTCAACAGCATCGCCGAACTGTTCGCCATGACCGAGGTGCTCGCCAAACAACCGCGCCCCTCCGGGCCAAAACTGACGATCTTGACCAACGCCGGTGGGCCTGGTGTGCTCGCCACCGACGCCCTCATCTCCGGCGGCGGCGAACTGGCGGAAATCTCGGAGGGCACATTTGAAAGGCTCAACCAGATCCTCCCGCCGGCCTGGAGCCACAACAACCCCATCGACATTCTGGGCGATGCCGACCCGGAACGCTACGCGAAGGCGTTGGAAATCGCAGGCAGCGATCCCAATAGCAACGGTTTGCTAGTCATTCTCACGCCACAGGCCATGACTGACCCGACCCAGACGGCAGAACACCTGAAGCCCTATGCGCATATCGCGGGCAAACCGGTGCTCGCCAGTTGGATGGGCGGGCAGACGGTCTCAACGGGTGAGTCCATCCTGAGCAACATTGGCATTCCGACCTTCCCCTATCCTGACACTGCTGCCAACATCTTCAACTATATGTGGCGCTATACCTGGAACCTGCGCGGTCTGTACGAGACACCTACGCTCTCGGTGGACGACGAACACGGCCCCGACTGCGCGACGGTGGATAGGATCATCCGAACGGTGCGTGAATCCGGCAGGACCATCCTGACCGAATTCGAGTCGAAGCAGCTCCTGGCCGCCTACGGCATCCCTACCGTCGAGACCCACATCGCCCAGACACCGGAAGAGGCCGTCAGGTTCGCTGACCAGATCGGCTACCCGGTGGTGCTCAAGCTCTACTCGGAAACGATCACTCACAAGACGGATGTGGGCGGCGTCAAGCTGAACCTGGGCAGCGCACAGGCTGTGCAGGATGCTCACGACCAGATCAAGGCCGACGTCAGCGAAAAAGTTGGCCCCAGCCACTTCCAGGGCGTGACTGTCCAACCCATGATCAAACTCGACGGCTACGAGATCATCATCGGCAGCAGCCTCGACCCGCAGTTTGGGCCGGTGCTGCTTTTCGGCACAGGCGGCCAGTTGGTGGAGGTCTTCAAGGATCGGGCGCTGGGCTTCCCGCCGCTCAACACCACACTGGCCCGCCGCATGATGGAGCAAACTCGCATCTACAAAGCGCTAAAGGGCGTGCGCGGGCGCAAACCCGTTGACCTGGCCGCATTGGAGCAATTGATGGTGCGCTTCAGCCAGTTGGTGGCCGAACAGCGGCTCATCAAAGAGATCGACATTAACCCACTGCTGGCCTCCCCTGAACGCCTGCTCGCGCTCGACGCTCGCATCGTCTTGCACGACCCGGACGTCACCGAAGATAAAGTACCCGGCCTCGCCGTCCGTCCCTACCCGATCCAGTACGTTCAGCCCTGGACGACCCGAGAAGGCAAGGTCGTTACGATCCGCCCCATTCGGCCCGAAGACGAACCGCTCATGATCCGCTTCCACGAGACGCTTTCGGAGCGCAGTGTCTACATGCGCTACTTCAACGAACTCAAATTGAGCCAGCGCATCAAGCACGAGCGGCTGTCACGCATCTGCTTCATCGACTATGACCGCGAAATGGCGCTGGTGGTGGAGTACCGCAACCCGAAGACCAATGAGCGCGATATTCTGGGCGTAGGTCGCCTCAGCAAACTGCACGGCAAAGACGAAGCGGAATTCGCCATCCTGATCGCGGACAAAGCCCAGGGGCAGGGCCTGGGCAAGGAATTGCTGAGTCGCCTGTTGCAGGTCGCCCGTCAGGAACGAATTCAGCATGTCGCTGGACATATCCTGCCCGACAATGCCGCCATGCAGCACATTTGCAAGCAGCTTGGCTTCCAACTGAATTATCGCAGCGACCTGAACGCGATACGGGCTGAGATTACGTTGTAGGCACTTCACGCCTGGACTATGAATTGAGGGGACTTTGAGCACCCGAAGTCCCCTCAACACCCATTCTGACCAGGCCAGCGCAAGATCATCATCGCCAGGCTGCCGCGATGCCCCATCCCGCAGTAGGCGGCCATCGGCGTCTCTTTAACTCAAGGCTTTGGCTGATCGGTACGCTGGTAAGTGTGGCATTCGTGGCAATAGCGGCTGGCCTGCTGGTCTGGCTTTTGCTGGCACTTGGAACCCGTCACCAGCGGCACGGGGTAACGTATCCCTGTGGCTTTGCCGGTCAGTATCCACTGCTTACCTTCCTGGTGAACATTCCAGATCGGCTCCCCGCGCTGCGTGATCAGGATCGTCGCGCCCACCGGTAGATCATCGACGTTCGGATTCAGCCTGGAATAGCGCAGTGCCAGATCGTTTTCCTGGACGACAGCCTGGGGCGGGGGTGCATCCAGCGTGCCATGACAGTTCTTACACTGGATATACTGCGCCTCGGTGCGGTTGTTGTGCAGCACACCATCGCCCATCACTTCTTGCGAGGTATGGCAGTCGATACAGTCCAACTCAAACTCGCAGCGTGTGAACTGGCCGATAGGTTGGTAGTATTCGCGGGCACGTTTGGCCTCGGCGGAAAGGTCAACACGAGCGGGCAGGTCCGTCCTGGGCACAAAGGTCATGCTGCGCAGGTCATAGTTGCCCCGATTGTGGCAGTGGTTGCACTGCGTGTAGGGGATCGCCGTCGTGAAGGTATGTTGCAGCGGGTAGCCCACCTTGTCTTTCGGGATAGCTGGGTCGCTGCCTTGATACTTTCCATCGGTTCCGTACAGGACGTGGCAGCTTGAGCAGCCTGTGCTGCGGTGGTAATAGTCGGCCTTGATCGGTTCCGCATTCAGGTGACACGACAGGCAGTTGGTCGAAAAGTGCTGCACAGGCATAGGATCGGTTGGTTTCACGGTAAAGGCCGGCAGATCACCGATAGGGATGGTGGCGTAATGGGCCTTGTCATCGGGTTGCAGGCCAAACGCCCGCCGAACAAGTGCAATCGCCCCGGCATAGGTGGACATGATGGTGCGTGGGACGAGCGCCGTCTGCGCCGCGTGGCACTCGCCGCAGTATTTCCCGGCCACGTCCAGCGCCGCCGGGTTGCGGATCATGCCCGCGTGCGCGCTTTCGGCGGCAGTAGCCAGCCGGTTGCCCGCGTGGCACGACACGCAGCCGAATTCGGAGATCGGATGCGAGGCGCTGATCGATTCGATCCCATTGTGACAGGTCAGGCAGCGCTCTGCCTGGTTCGTCCGCGTTGGCCTGATCTCGAATATTGTCTGGTGCGGCGAGGCTGCGAACAGGACGACCCCGATCAGCCCGAATACGACGAACACCGTCAGCGGAACGAGCATGGGCAAACGAGGGGAGCGCTTCGACTCAAGCATGGTGGAGGTGTTTTTACCTCACCCTTAACTCCCTCGCCGAATTCGGCGAGGGAAACCGATTGGCGCTCCGGCGATGGATTGCTCCCCTCTCCGCAAGCGGAGAGGGGCCAGGGGTGAGGTTCTGCGCGACATGAACCATTGGCTAATCGCCTGCCACTGCACCCGGCTCCGCCGCTGGCTTGCCGGGCAGCGCAGGCTGCGCGGTCAATGACTTCTCCGGGGATGGCCGCTGATAGGTGACGGTTTCCTCATAAACCGGGAAGTAGCGGGCGACCAGGCTGTAGACGGCAACCAACCCTGCTGCCACGCCTACCATGACGGCCACTTCCATCCAATGCGGCATATACACCTGACCTGCAACGGGCTTGATGGCGAACCATGTCACGTCAAAGCGATTCAGGATGATACCCGCAATGAGTATCAGCGCGCCAAGCATGGACGCCACGCGGCTGTTACGCACCCGCTTGAAGGCGAACAGGCAGATCGGGATCACGGCGCCGATGACGATTTCTGCCCAGAACAAAAGACTATACATGCCGCTCGAAAACAGCAAGTCGGTTTCGTCGGCGATGATCAGCTCGCCGAACTTCAGCACCAGATAGAAGGCCAGAATCCAGGGCAGGAACCAACCCAGTTTGGCGATGGTCTTGATCTTGAGGCTGCGCCCCAACAGCCAGTAGCTGATGGTAGCCCCGGCGATGACCAACGAGATGCCCGCCGCCAGGGAACTCACCAGGAAGAAGACCGGCAGCAGCATGGAATACCAGAGTGGATGCAAACGCGGTGACATGATGACGAACAGCGTGCCGAGCGAGGACTGGTGCATGACTGATAGCGTGCCGCCCACAATAACAATCGGCACGGTAAATCGTTTGATGGCCGGCAGCAGCCATTTCCAGCGCGATTTTTCCAGCAGCACCGGGCTGACTTCGTAGATCAGGATCAGCGCGTAGGCCGCCAGGCACCAGCTTACGATGAGCAGTGCTGAACTGAAATTGGGGCGCAGAAAGACGTTGTAAAAGTGATCCCAGCGCCCCAGGTCAAACAGCAGGATCACGAGCACAGAACCCTCGCCAAGCAGCCCGGCCAGGAGTGTCGGGCGCATGGCCGAGTGCAGGTCTTCAAACTGGAAGACGTAGACCAGGGTGGCGAGGGTGAACGCGCCTGCCGCCAGGGCCACCGTTGACAGGTCAAAGCTGATCCAGATGCCCCACGGGAAGGCTTTGCTCAGGTTGGTGGTCGCGCCCAGCCCCGCATACATACGGTAAGCACCAACGCTCAGGCCGAAAAGGGCAATGGCCGCCAGGACATAGATGAATTTCGGCAGGGTGCGCAGTTCATTGAACAGCTTGCTACGCATGGCTTTACTCCTCCCCGGTGGTTTGCTCGGCACGTTCTTTCTCGGCTTCTTCCTTCTGGTGTTTGATGGTCAGGTACGCCCCCGTCAGGCCGACCAGCATTGCGCCAGCGACCAGCGGCGTTCCCTCCGTGACCAGCCGGTTGGAGAAGGCGGGCGAGGTTGTGCCTGCGTCCGGGAAGCCAAGCTCCTCGAAGGGCACGGGCGAAATATACAGCGTGGCCGTGCCGCCATTTTCCTGTTCGCCATAGACATGCGGCACGTATTTGTCAGGATGTTCATTGATGCGACGGTGCGCCTCGGCCAGCATGTCCTCGTACTTGCCGAACTGGATGGCTCCGGTAGGACAGGTCGCCGCGCAGGCGGGCTGCTGGCCTTCCCCAAGCCGTGCAAAGCACATGTCGCACTTGATCACCTGCGGGAAACGCTGATTCCATTCGTAGTTGGGGACTTCAAAGGGACAGGCGTACATGCAGTATCGACAGCCGATACACGCATCCTTGTCGTACTTAACGATCCCCTCTTCGCTGCGTGTCAGCGCACCCACTGTGCAGGCCGAGACGCAGGAGGGATCAATGCAGTGCATACAGTGATAGGGGGCCGTGAAACGCTTGAGATTAGGAAACGTCCCGGTGATACCTGTTTCCTTGATCCAGATGCGCGTCACGTCCATTGGCACATTGTTCTCGACGCTGCACGCCACCATGCAGGATCGACAGTCGATGCACAGTGAGGCGTCAATCAAAAAGCCATAGCGGGGTGTGTTGCCACGTGTGCTCATCTTGTTACGCCTTCCTTACGGTGACAAACGTCTGCGTCAGGGCCTGGCCGCCGCTGACCGGGTCGGCGTAGGTGACGTGCAAAACCGAGGAACTGGCCCCTCTGCCAAAGGCAGTGGTCAGCCCTTTGGAGAGGTGTCCATAGCCAGGCGTCAGGTAAACGCAATCCTGCCGGATGCCGGGCGTGACCCGCACACGGGTATGCACCTTCCCAACCTGGCTGGCGACTTCCACCCAATCGCCGTCGGCAATGCCCCGATCTGCCGCCACCTTGTCGTTCAGCCACAGCCGGGGTTCATCCGCATACTTGTGCAGAAGCTGGTTGTTCTGTGTGCCAAACTGAGTGGACTGCGCCACCTTGCCTGTCAGCAGATAGAACTGGCCTTGCGGCGGCTCCGGCGGTTCGATCCAGGTTGGGACGGCGGGGAAACCCACCTTCGCCAGGGTGGACGATTGCAATTCGATCTTGCCGCTCGGTGTGTTCCAGCTATATTCCGGCGCAGCCTTTCCTTCGGGCAGTTGGGCGTAGCCTTTGGCCTTCACGTCTTGTAGGCTGATGCCGAGGGGTGCTAACTGCTGGCGCAGATAGTCTTCCTCGTCCTGGTACTGGAAGTAGTCCTTCAGGCCCAGCCGCTCGCCCAACTGCTTGTAGATCCACAGCGCTGACCTCGCATCGCCCTGCGGGTCGATCACCGGCTGGCGCAAAAAGACCTTGTCGCCCACCGGGTTGAGCGGGTCATAGCGTTCCAGGTACGACGCTTCGGGCAGTACCACGTCCGAGAACCACGCCGTATCGTTGAGCAGGATGTCCACTGTGACGATGAAGTCCATTTTCTGGAAGGCTTCGAGCGTTTTGGTGCGGTCGGGCAGCGACATGACCGGGTTCTGGCGGGCAATGAACCAGCCGTGCGCCTGGTATGGCTGGCCGGTCAGGATGTTGTCGCGCAGTTCCTGGAAGACGCCGATTTTGAGCGGCACCACCGGGAACTTGGACGGAACGCCGTCCAGCCGGACCGCTGAGGCACGCGGGTAAGGTGGCTGCGGCGGCTTGCCCAGGGCACTGCTTGATTCGCCTCCGCTGGCACGTAGCACGACATTCCAGTTTCCGATCAGGGCGTTCAGGATGGTGATAGCGCGCTGCGTCTGGAAGGAGTTGACGAAGTTCGAGGTGCGCCAGCCGTTGTGGGCCAGCGCGTGCGGCGCGGCAGCGGCGAACTCGTGGGCAATGCGCCGGATGGTTTCGGCGGGAATCTCGGTGATGGGCGCGGCCCATTCGGGTGTGTAAGGCTGGACTTCCTTCGCCAGCGCCTCAAAGCCGACGGTGTAGTTCTCCACGAAGCTGCGGTTGTAGAGGTTCTCGCCAATGATCACGTTGAGCAGCGCCAGGTGAAAGGCCAGGTCGGTTCCGGGTTTGATGGGCAGCCATTCCGAGGCTTTGGCAGCAGTCTTGGTGAAGCGTGGATCAAGATAGACGACCTTGACACCGCGCGCAATCGCCGCGCTCAGAGCCGAGGTTTCGGAGGTAGAGATCGCCTCCATCAGGTTGCGCCCGGTCAGGATGATGTATTTGAGCTGGTCGTCGTAGATGCGTTCCGGCTCTTCCATGCCATAGGTCATCAGGTTGGCGACGATCATGGCGTTGAAGCACAGACTGCGCTGCGTGCCGTAGTTGGGCGAGCCGAAGGCGTAGAGCAGGTTCTCAAACTGCACCTGGCTCAGGTTGTGTGTGGACGAAAAGATCATGGCCTCCGGCCCGTACTTGGCTTTGATGTCCAGCATCTTGCTGGCGGTGAAGTCCAGCGCTTCGGCCCAGGTCGCCTTGCGGAACCTGCCCTCACCGCGTTTCCCGACCCGAATGAGCGGAGTCAGCACCCGGTCAGGATCGTAGGTGTTCATCAGCCCCGACTGGCCGCGCACGCACAGATGGCCTTTGGAGTGTGGATGGTCGGGGTTGCCGTCCAGCTTGACGACCCGGCCATTCCGCACTTTGGCGATCAAGCCGCAACGCCAGACGCACATCTCGCACATGCTGGGGATATAGCCGTTGCCTTTTGTGTTCAATAGCCCGGCATTTGTGGCGGCCTGGGCCACTGCGGGCGGGACGAACTGCCCGACCACCAGCGCCCCGGCACTGACCGCGCCCAGTTTTAGAAAGCTTCGCCGTGATAAAGTTCCGCTCATCGGAATTCTCCCATGTTCAGCGGTCAGGCCCTTTCCTTGCGCTGCAAATGTGCACGGTCAATCAGATAGAAGAGCAGCCCGGACATCAGGGCGAACAGCAGGATAGTCAGATATGGGCTGAGGTTCCACAGGTCGGGGATGACCACGTTGCCCACATTGGCGATGGCTGAAATGGCCGGGTAAACCTGCTGGTAGGTCAGGCCGTAGATGCCTGCGCCAACCAGGAAGCCCAGCAGCCCGGGGATCAGATAGTCGAGTTTGCCCTCGCCGCTGCCCGCCACGCACGTGCCGGGGCAGTAGCCACTCAGCGCCATGCCCACGCCGAAGATCAGCCCGCCGACGATGTTGCCGACGATGTACGTGGCGGGGACGTTGGGGAAGCTCACCAGCCCCAGGCCGCGCAGGATGTATAGGCCCGTCATGGAGACCACCAGCGCGGTCATCATAAACTTCAGCACGGCCATGTCGGTGAAGCGGAAAACGTTGACGATCTTGTGGTACTTGGTCAACCCGGCCTTGTTCAGCGCAAAGCCGAAGCCAATGCCCAGGATCAGCGCAATCACGTAGTTAGCCATTTTTAGTATCTCCGCCGATAAATCACGACTGCGGTCAGAATGCCGGATGCGAACATCCCGGCGATGAACAGGAAGGCCGACGGCGCCAGCAGCATCCCGCCGGAGATCGCCAGACCGCTGGTGCAGCCGCCGGCGATGCCCGCCGCGTATTCGAGGATGATCGCGCCCACGAAGGCCAGCACCCAGCGCTTCCAGACCTGCGGCCCGAAGATGCGCTTCCACTGTTCGTCGCTGTTGGCGGCGTCCTTTTTGCCCCATTTCAAGGTTCGGCTGGTGGCCGCGCCGAGCATCCCGCCGAAGAAAACGCCAACCAGCAGGACGACGTTCCACGTGATCTGGGGCGGCATGACGTAGTTGAAATACATGTTGTCAAACAGCTTCGGCGCGATGGATTTGCCGATCCAGCCGGCCAGATTTTCAAATGCGCCGGATGCTCCCAAAGTGGAGTGGCTCAACCAGACGGCCAGGATGCCCACGATGCCGAGCAGGATGCCCGCCACGTAGGGCGACCAGGTTTCCTTGCGGATGTAATTCATCATGCGTGCCATTGTCATTGCTCCTGCTTACTCTTCGGATGGCTCGTCGGAAACGAGCTTATCAATCACGTCCAGCACTTTATCGGTCTTCCTGGGGTGCGCCAGGATATTTCGCAGGGAGCGGCGGCTCTGCGGCTTCAGGTTGACGAGGGCCGGCAGCATCTCCACCACCTCGACCGGGTATTCGCCATCGACTTTGCGGGTCGCGCTCGCTGCCGCCCTGATCCGGATTTCGTTGAAGATGACAAACCCGCCACCGACTACCACAACCAGCCCGATCAGGGCGATCAGGATGATGTTGCCCCAGTTGACCGGGCGCTGGCCGAGCACGATTTCGTTGTAGCGCTGGACATAATCCACCACGTTCGGGTCGTCAACCACGATCTGTTTGTCGTCCAGTGCGGCTGAAACTGGCCCACCCGCGACTTGCGCGCTGATCGTTGGTTGCGCGGCGGGCGGCACGGTGGGCTGCACAATAGGCTGCACGGTGGCTGTCCCGCTGCCCTGAGCAGGGCCTTGAGCCGGCGCAGTGGTCGGTGCAGCCGAGTTTTGAGTGTCACCGCCGGCTGGCTTCTTGAGGAGCACGGCGTAAACCTGGACGCGCTCGTTCAGGTCATTGGTGTGGCAGCTCTGGCAGGCTGCTTTGGGGTCAGAGAGCGGCGGAACCAGGCCGTTGTGGGCCTCCTCTTTCAGTGTGGCCTGCGGGTTGCCAGCATGGCAAAACGCGCAGAAATCGCCGAAAGCGTGCGATTTGTGCCAGTTCGTGCCATCCGTATTGACCGGGTCTTTGGCTTCTACTTCGTGGCAGGTCTTGCACGAGGACGCCGACGTGCCGCATTGGGCAGACGCGGGCTGGACAGTGATCAGGGAAATAAATACGGCTGAAACAGAAATGAGCAGGATAGGGGCGAGAATAAACCAGATAACCGGTCTTGGTTGTTTCATCGGCGTGCTCCTTGAACTGACGCGGCCTGTTATGAGGCGCTGTCCACAAGTTTGGCTTGCTTCATGACACGATCCCGCAGGATGCCCCGCATGAGGTCCAGGGCCTGGATGATGCGCTTGTCGGCGAGGGAATAGGAGATGGTATTGGCTTGTCGTGTGGTCTCAACCAGCGAACGCTCCCGCAGAATCTTGAGATGACGCGATACCGTCGGCTGAGGAAGGTCAAGCGCGCTGGCGATGTCGTTCACGATCAGCGGCGCTTCGGCTAACAGATACAGAATCATGATGCGTTTCGGATCGGACAGCGCCTCGCACACCCTGTCATGTAGCATTTCAAGTTCCTGCACAAGTTGTGGATCCATCGCCCGTCCCTCGTCGTTTGTTCTAATATTCACATTATCGAATAATCGGATAAACAATTGTTGTGACAAATGGCACAAATTCCTGATGACCTTTGTCAAAGGGATTCGGCATCGGCCCGTTTGAGCGAGTTCTGTAACAAAAACCGACCCCGCCAGACTATTCGACAAGAGTCGCCGAAGCACCAAGCTTGGTGGTCTTCACTGACCGGCGGAACAGGAGTTGCCAGAAATGCTCAGGTCTCAAGAAATGATGAGGGGAAAAGTGGCTGCCATTATTGCCCTGCTCGATCAGGCGGGAGCCGCACATGGCAAATACGAAACCGAAGTGCTGAACGGTGTTTACGATCAGGAGTGGCACATCTGGTATGCTCAATGGGCAGTGGAGCACGGCCTCAACACTCTCCTGACGAAGCCGATTGATGCCGAACGTCTCAGTACGATCCTGTACAGCGTGAACGAACAGCACAGGCAGACAGATCGCCGCCAGTCGTGGGCAGAATTCACTGCCGAACGTCTGGCCGTCTTGCCCGCCTGACCTGGAAAGGAGCAATTGCCCGATGTCGCTGCCATCACTCGCCAATTGGGGAACGACTGCACACAACCTGCATAAAGCAGCGCGGGTGCTTGGTGTCCTTCGTATGGTGCGTTTGCCGCATGTGCCCAATTACCTCGAAATGGCGCTCAAGATCAGGCCCGAAGGACTGTCTACCGACGTGCTGCCGGGTGGCAGCGAGGTGCTCCTCGACTTTCGACGGGCCAGCCTATCGGCCTTTGCCCAGGGTGTCCAGATTGCCTCCATCCCGCTGGCGGGGCAGAACCAGACGTCGCTGCTCAAAGCACTTTTGAGCACGCTGAAAAGTGGCGAACTGGCCGGTATTCTGAAAGACGTGGACGAGGATGCCCTGATCGATAGATTCTTATCGGCGGCTTCGGCTGCCGGGCACGATCTGTCCTCCCCGGAGAACCAGATTTCGGGGAGCGAACCGCTCGACATAGACCAGCGGCTTTCCCAGGATTACGGTCAGGCGTTGTACCGCATCTTTACAGGCGTGGCCCGCTTCCGGGCGCACCTGAACGGCCCGCAGACTCCGGTGGTGGTCTGGCCGGGGCACTTTGACCTGTCGTTTCTGTGGTTCGCCACCGAACGCGCCGAGGAAAGCGCGCCGCACATGAATTTCGGCTTTGCGCCTTACGGCGGCGGTATCGACGATCCCTATCTGTACGCCTATGCTTATCCCATGCCGCCTGCGCAGGGCAACACCACACTCCCCGATGTGCCTGCGCCTGCCTACTGGCACACGCAGGGCTGGACAGGAGTCGTGCTGCCCTACTCGTCCATTGCCGCTGCCAGTGATCCCGAAGGCTACGTCGAGCAGATGTGCGAACGTATCTTCCGGGCGCTGCGCCCGCTGCTTGGCTGATCCGTCGCTTGCCAAAGGCAGGGTACTTCGATGATGAATGTCGAAACGGTGGCGCGTACCATCCAATTGATTCTCGCTCCGGTGGTCATGGTAACGGCCTGCGCCATTCTGCTGGGGAGTTTGCAAACGCGCTACGGGGTGATCAATGACCGGCTGCGTGTGATGGCCCACGAGCGGCTCGAATTGCTGATGCAAAGCCGCACGGCGCCGGACACAGCGGGGGCGGGAGACCCGTTTACGGATGAGCGCTTGAATCAGATCGATGCGCAGTTACCGATGCTCCTCACTCACCATACGCTGTGCCACCATGCCGTCCTGGTCGTTTATTGTTCCATCGCGGTTTTCCTGGCGGATATGTTTGTGATCGCGCTCGGCTCGCTGATCAGGAGCGATCTGCTTACCACGCTGATCTTGCTGCTGTTCCTGGCGGGTATCGGTCTGGTGCTGGTGGGCACGGCCTTTGTAGCGCTGGAGGTCAGCACCTCGCATCGAGCACTGCACTATGAAGTGCTGCGGGTGAAGAACCTGACCATTGGGACCTGGCGGGCCAAAATGTCCTGAGATTCGCCCGGTGGGAGCGCGGATCGGATCGGGAAACACAACCCCATTGCCTCAGCGCATCTGACTCAATGCGGACATTGGTTCACAGCGGGTAAAATTGCTGGCAGGTAAGAATTGGCGGGGCCGCACCTTCTGTTTCTTACGACACTTTTCCCGCTGATTATTCGGAACGAGTGCTTCATGCTCGATGGTTTCTCACCAACTACGACCCGCCGCATCGTGATGACCCTGTTTGTGAGCCAGAGCCTGGCCTCAGCGGCGTTCGTCGCCAATGCCACCATCAACCCGATTGTCGGCACGGAGCTAAGTGGGGAACCGGGTTTAGCCGGGTTGCCCGGAACGTTGCTGCTCATCGGGGCAGCCTGTGCCGCTTACCCGGCTGGCAAACTGATCCAGCGTGCCGGGTGGAGGCCAGGATTGACGTCTGGCCTCATCACGGGCTTATTGGGGATGGTCATCGGCGGGGTCGCCATCGCCACGCGCTCCTTTGGGCTGTTTTTGGTTGGATTGCTGCTGATCGGGATGGCACGTGGAGTCACCGACCAGAGCCGCTATGCGGCTGCCGATGCCAACGCACCGAGCCAGCGCAGCAAGATGATTAGCACCATCGTCTGGGCGGGAACGATTGGGGCCATTGCTGGGCCGGCGCTGGTCGCTCCCCTGGGGTCGCTGGTCGCGCAATTGAACTTTGATCCGATGGCCGGGGCGATGATCGGGGGGATTGTCCTTTTCGCCCTCAGTGCAATCTTGCTGGTGCTGTTCCTGCGGCCCGATCCACGCGACATGGCCCGCACCTACGCTGCGGAAACGACAGAAATGCGGCCTGTCAGCCTGCCCGCCCGCAGCTTGCTGGCAGTATTCCAGGAGCCAATGGCGCGAGTCGCCGTGATATCAATGGTGACGGCGCAGGCTGTCATGGTGATGGTGATGGGCGTAACTTCGCTGCACATGCACAATCACCAACACAGTCTGGGCGACGTGTCCTTCGTGATCACGCTGCATGTTCTGGGCATGTACGGCCTGTCGCCCCTCACGGGGTTGCTGAGTGCGCGAATTGGCCGTGCCCCGACGATCATCCTCGGCGCGAGTTTGCTAATCGCCGGGACGTTGCTGGCGCCGATGTCTTTGCTGACCGGGTGGCTGGCCTGGTCCATGTTCCTGGTCGGGCTGGGTTGGAACATGTGCTACATCGGCGGTTCATCGCTGCTCGCGGATTCGGTGGCTTCCTCTGAGCGCGGCGCAGCGCAGGGGGCGAGCGATCTGATGGTCAACCTCACCTCAGCAGTGAGCAGCCTGAGCAGCGGCTTCATTCTGGCAGCACTTGGATACACTATTCTCTGCCTGTTCGGCGCATTCCTATCAGTGATCCCTATTGTACTGTCCGGCTGGCGTGGGCTGGTCGTGGCCCGGCAAGCTACCGACGTTAGCCTGAACTGACGGCCAGAACGCATTACGGCAGATCAGCCCCTTGATGAAGGGCCTGCCCTATGGTACGATCCGCGCCTGGGCCAACTGGCCCGCTAATGTTCACACGCCTGGACTCTGCCCGTGTGTCCCACTGCCGCACCGCTGCGCGCTCCGGTGGGATGATGGCGGGGTGTGAAGGGCGTGGACGTATAACACGTTTAGGAGGAACCGAATATCATGACCGTCGTTTCCATGAAGGCCCTTCTGGAAACGGGTGTTCACTTCGGGCATCGTGCCAAGAAGTGGAACCCCAAAATGAAGCCGTACATTTTCACCGAACGTAACGGCATTCACATCATCGACTTACAGCAAACTCTGACCAGCCTTGAGGACGCCTACGAACTCGTGCGCGATACAGTTGCCAATGGTGGCAACGTCCTGTTCGTCGGCACGAAGCGCCAGGCGCAGGAAACCATCCAGCAAGAAGCCGAACGGGCAACCATGCCCTACGTCAACCAGCGCTGGTTGGGCGGCACGCTCACCAACTGGGCGACGATCCGCAGGCGTATTGAGCAGCTTAAGCGCTTCGAGGCGGACCGTGAAAGCGGCGAAGCGACGCTCCTGACCAAAAAGGAGCGCCTGATCCGGGACCGCGTCATCGCCAAGCTGCAAACCCGGCTCGGCGGTCTACGCTACATGACGCGCCTGCCTGCCCTGCTGTACATCGTGGATGTGCGCCGCGAACACACCGCCGTCAAGGAGGCGAACACGCTCAATATCCCGATCCTGGCGCTGGTCGATACGAATTGTGACCCCGACCAGATCGATTACGTCATTCCGGCCAATGACGATGCCATCCGGGCCATCAAATTGCTAACAGCCAAGATCGCCGACGCCGCCCTGGAAGGGTTGGCGATGCGCAAGGCGCGCGGCGAAGTGGTCGAGGCAGAACCCGAACCCGTTCCCATGTCAAGCATCGACCTGTCCAAGTATGACGAAGTGCTTGAAGACGAATTCGATTATGACGAGGACGAGGAAGAAGACGAAGCCTACCTGGGTGAGGCCACCCTCGCCAAGCTGCGCACGGGCGATCTGTCGTTTGAGGACGACGAAGCACC
Source organism: Chloroflexota bacterium (assembly GCA_021325095.1). Taxonomy (GTDB): domain Bacteria; phylum Chloroflexota; class Anaerolineae; order Aggregatilineales; family UBA2796; genus JAJPHV01. The sequence goes on from JAJPHV010000056.1 coordinate 78,493, forward strand.
AGTCGTAGAAAAACCCAGGGAAGAGGGCCGGAAGAAGTCGAAGGAACCAAAGGAACCGAAGGAGTAGTATCGTGGCAGTTGAAGTTACCGCCCAGCAAGTTAAGCAGCTTCGTGACGCTACCGGCGCTGGCTTCCAGGATTGCCGCAAGGCCCTGATCGAGAGCGGCGGAGACCTGGCAAAGGCCACCGATTATCTGCGCAAGAAGGGCATGGCGACTGCGGCCAAGAAGGCGGATCGAGTCGCCAAGGACGGCATCATCCAGGCTTACATGCACCACAATGGTCGGCTGGGCGTGCTGGTCGAAGTCAACAGCGAAACCGATTTTGTGGCGCGCAACGAGCAGTTCAAGAAGTTCGCCAAGGACCTGGCGCTGCACATTGCCAACATGGCTCCGCGCTACCTGAAGCGCGAGGATGTGCCGCAGGCCGAGATCGACCACGAGCGGAGCGTCCAGCGCGAAAAGACTCTCAACGAGGGCAAGAAAGAGGCCGTCGTGGACAAGATCGTCGATGGCCGCATGGAAAAGTGGTACGAGGAAATCGTCCTGATGGAACAGCCCTGGCTACACGACGATACGCTAAAGGTCAGCGATGTGCTGACCCAGCTTATCGCGGAGATCAAGGAAAATATCGTCATCCGGCGATTTGCACGGTTTGCGCTCGGCGAAAGCGCCGATACGCCCAACGCGGATTAACCCGGTTGTGATGATGAAGAGGATCAGGAAAGACCTGATCCTCTTTTTTTACGTACTCGGCGTGGACCTGTCAGGAGGAAACTAAGCATGGAGCATGGATTGAACACAGGCCAGAATGGTAGCCGCAAGCCGCGCTATCGCCGTGTCGTGCTGAAGTTAAGTGGCGAGGCCCTGTCAGGGGTGGGCGGGAGTGGCATCGATCCCGATCAGGCCGCATTCATCGCCCACCGCATCAAAGCCATCCACGATCTGGGTGTGCAGGTCGGAGTGGTCATCGGCGCAGGCAACCTGTGGCGCGGCAAGATCGGCGTGGAACGCGGCATGGATCAGTCCACCGCCGACCACATGGGCATGATTGCTACCGTCATGAATGCGCTTGCCCTGCGGGATGCCCTTGAGCGCGAGGGCATTGAAACGCGCGTGCAAACGGCCATCGAAATGAACAAGATTGCCGAGCCGTACATTCGCCTGCGTGCCATCCGACATCTGGAAAAAGGCCGCGTGGTGATCATCGCCGGGGGCACGGGCAATCCCTACTTCACGACAGACACCGCTGCGGCCCTGCGGGCGATGGAGATTGATGCCGAGGTGATCATTAAGGCCACCAAAGTCGATGGTGTCTACGACAGCGACCCGAAGAAAAACCCGAATGCCCGGCTCTACAGGACACTGACCTTCAGAGAGGCTATTGAGCAGCGGTTGGAAGTGATGGATATGACGGCTTTCACACTGTGCATGGACAACAACCAGCCGATCCTGGTTGTCAACTTCTGGGCGGAGGGTGCGCTCGAAGCAGCGGTCATGGGCGAATCCGTCGGCACGCTGGTCAGCGCTGTTGCGTAAGGGTGGCCCGGGTTCGCAAAAGAAAATGGGGCTGTCCGCGCCCCAATTCTATTCTAGGTCTCCAGACCGATCAGGTAGCCTCTTGCTGGTCGGCAAGAACTTTTCGCACGCTGGCTACCAGTTCGCCAGGGCTGAACGGCTTGGTGATGTAGTCATCCACTTTGGCAATGTGCAGGCCCAGGACTTTGTCGATACTCTGGGCTTTAGCTGTGATGATGATCACCGGAATATTCTTCATGGTGTCGTTGGCCTTCATTGCCTGGTAGACTTCCCAACCGTCGATGTCAGGCATCATCAAATCCAGGAGCACCAGATCCGGGCTATCATGCTCAATGGCCTCCAGACCATCGCGCCCGCCCATCGCCCCGGTAACGTCGAAGCCTTCCTTTTTCAGGATCAGCTTGACCAGATTGATCATTTCCGGATCATCTTCAACTACGACTACTTTTGTGGCGCGGTTGTCTGGTGACATTGCAGCTTGCGATCCTCCGGCATTATAGGATGAATTATACCGAATATTTATTCCTTCGATATACCGTTCAGTCTACCATAAAAACCCGTGAGCCGAATAGGACTCCTTTGTACTGGTGATAGACTGCGCCTAACTGCCCCAATTGAGGATCAGGGCGATGGCGGCCACAAACATGACGAAGGTGGCAAGCCAGCCCACCAGGTTGGAGCGCCGCCCATTCAGGCGTTCCCCCATGATCGTCTTGTTGTTCCCGATAATCATCAGGATCGCCATGATCGGCGGCGCCGCGAAGCCGTTAATGACCGCCGTCCAGAACAGCGCCTGGATGGGATTGACCCCCAGGAAGTTGATGGACATGCCAACCAGCGTGGCGGCGACGATGAAGCCATAGAATTCTTTGGCGTGGCGGGGCTTCTGATCCAGGCCATAGCGCCAGCCGAAGGTTTCTGCGACGGCGTAAGCTGCCGAACCGGTCAGGATCGGAACAGCCAGAACACCCGCCCCGATCAGCCCGATGGCAAACAAGAAGCGCGCCGCTTCGCCGGCGATGGGGCGTAGCGCCTCCGCCGCTTCGGTGGCCGACTGAATATGGGTCGTACCCGCCTTGAAAAGCGTGGCGGCGGTTGCCAGGATGATGAAGTACATGATCGTGTTCGAGAAGGCCATGCCGATGTTTACGTCCAGCGCCGCATACCTCAACTCGTCGTTGGTTGCGCCCCTGCGCTGCCACAGGCGTGTGCGGCCTGCGCTGACTTCCTCTTCGACTTCCTGGCTGGCCTGCCAGAAGAACAGATAGGGCGAAATGGTTGTCCCCAGGATCGCCATAACAGCGGTCAGGAACGTCTTGTCAAAGTGCAGGGTCGGGAGGAGGGTGTTTCTGAGCACCTCGCTCCAATCGGGGTGCGAGAAGAATGCCGCCCCAATGTAGGCGAACAGCACGAGCGTCAGCCATTTGAAGACCTTCGTGATCAACCGATACGATCCCCAGATTTGCAGCACCAGAATGACGGCAGCAATTGGGACAATCAGGATCGTGATCGGAACCGGAAGCAGCAGGTTGGCCGCAGCCGCAATCGCCCCGATGTCCACACCCGCGTTGATTGTGTTGGCGACGACCAGCCCCAGGACTACCGGATAAAGGATCACTGGTGGATAGTAGCGACGCAGCACGCCGGCCAACCCACGCCCCGTGACAAGCCCGATTTTGGCACACATATACTGCATGGTGATGGTCAGCGGGATCGTCCACAGCGCCATCCAGAGCGTGCCAAAGCCCAGCGAGGCGCCTGCCTGCGCATACGTGCCGATACCCGAAGGGTCGTCGTCCGATGCACCCGTGATCAGGCCGGGGCCAAGCACCTTGAGAAAACGCCTGACCGGGCTGGCGGTTTTGTCTTGGGCTGCTTCAAGCGTTCCTGGGCCACCGGCTGGCGCTTTATGAGGAATGACAGGAGCAGTGGAGTCCTCGGTGTCGTCTGGCTCTAGGCGGACAGTCATGAGCAACTCCTATTGGACAGCCTGGCGGCTGCACTTGTGGGCATCAGTTTAGCACTATACGAACAGTCTGAGCAATTGTTTTATGGGTCTGTTCACCATTTGTTAAGCACTTTGATAGCTCGTTCTAAGGCAGCGTAACTTTTCCGGCTGTTTCACGTATTAGTCGATAGAAGTTGCGACACTGCACTATTAGGACAAAGGACTATGAGATCGGAACGTAGCACACTTGCCAATCCTGTGATTGGTATGTGCTTGATCATTATCGGCGCGCTGTTCCTGCTTGGGCAGCTTTTCAGTCTTGGCCCGTTCTGGCCGCTTTTGATCGTTGCGCCTGGCGTGGTTTTTCTGTATTTCGCCGTGACCGGGGGACGGAGCGGCGCACCGCTGGCGATTCCGGGAATGCTCATCACCGGAACCGGGGCGATCCTGCTGTACCAGAGCCTGACCACCAATTGGCAGAGTTGGGCCTACGCCTGGACGCTCTACCCGGCGCTGCTCGGCGCTGGTATGGCACTGATGGGCCACCTGACCAACGATGTGAAGGTCATGCAAGCTGGACGACGTTTCATCCTCGGCGGGCTGACAGCATTCGTGGCTTTCGCTGCACTATTCGAGGTGGCGATTTTCCACCGCATGGTGAGCGGACTGGGCTGGCCGCTGCTCCTGATCGCGCTTGGTATCGGGTTGCTGCTGGCGGGCGCAAGGCGCAACAGCCTGCGCGCCTGATAGCGCTGGTTGGCCTCGCCCCGCTACCGTTGAAATTGCGCCTCGTCCCTGGTAAAATACCCGCTCAAGCGCAACTGGAATATCTCGTCGCTCATCGCCTACTCAAACGGCGATATTTTGTTACAGGAAAAGGGTATGACTGCACAAGCCGATCTGAAGGATTTGACGTTACTCGGTCAGGGCGCGACCAGGCCGCAGCGCAAATTGGAGACCTTCCCGAACCGCCATCCGCACCGCCGCTATACAGTCCGGCTGGAAACCAACGAGTTCACGGCCATATGCCCCATGACGGGCCAGCCCGACTTTGCTACGATCCGAATCGAGTACATTCCGAACCAGCGTGTGGTCGAAAGCAAATCGCTCAAGCTCTATTTCTGGTCGTTCCGCAACGAGGGCATCTTCCACGAACACGTAACCAACGTGATCCTGGACGATCTGGTAGAGGCGCTCGATCCGCACTGGTGCAAAGTGACCGGGGAATTCGCAGTGCGGGGTGGCATTAGCATCACTGTCACAGCCGAGCATACCCGCCCGGAATCGGGCGAGGGCTGATGGTGCGCCAACCGTCTGCTGCCAGCGGCGCGGAAACACTGGCTCACAGCGGTTATGTGGCCGTGATCGGGCGTCCGAACGTGGGTAAGTCCACCCTGATGAATCGTTTCCTGGGCCAGAAGATCGCCATTGTCAGCCCCAAACCCCAGACCACGCGCCTGCGCCAGTTGGGAATCTACACCGGGCCAGACACCCAGGCCATCTTTGTGGACACGCCCGGCATTCACCAGCCACGCCACAAGCTCGGCGAGTTCATGGTCGAGGTAGCCGTCGAAGCGCTGCGGGACGCCGACGTAATTCTGTTTGTGGTGGACATGAGCCAGCCGCCCAACGAGGAAGATCAGCGTGTGGCGGCGCTGCTGCGAGAAGCCAAAACGCCAGCGCCGGTAGTCCTGGCGCTGAACAAGATAGACCGCCTCTCGCCCGATCAGATCGCACCGCGTGTCGAGGCGTATCGCACGCTGGCGCCAGATGCCGACTGGACGACCCTGAGCGCCACGCTCGGCGACGGGGTGGACGATCTGTTGAAGCGGGTGATCGACAAATTACCCGCCGGGCCGCAGTTTTACCCGGAAGACCAGTTGAGCGACACGGCCATACGGGACATTGTGGGCGAGATCATCCGGGAAAAGGTGCTGCTGAATACGGAGCAGGAAGTTCCGCACGCCGTCGCCGTCGAGGTGCAGGAGTTCAAAGAGCGGAGTGCCACGCTGACCTACATTGGCGCGACGATCTATGTCGAGCGCGATTCGCAGAAGGGCATTCTGATCGGTAAGGGTGGCGCGATGCTCAAAAAGATCAGCAGCGAGGCGCGGGCCGACATCGAGGCGCTGGTCGGCACGCAGGTCTATCTGGAACTGTGGGTCAAAGTCCTGAAGAACTGGCGGCACGACGAAAACCTGCTGCGCCGTCTGGGATACAGGTTAAGCAAGTGAGTCTCACCCTCTCCGCTGCGGAGGAACGTCGGAGAGCAAACGACGGGCGAGGTCGGCAGACCGCAGAGTGATAGAGGATTGTACAGCCTATGCGGATGCGAACACTGGACGATCAACAACGGGCGACCCTGCTGGATCGCCTGTTCCGGCGTATCGGCAGGCTGGATGACGACAGCCTGATCGAGTTGGAGCGGCTGACGAGCCTGGCCGAGAATGGGCAGCCTGTCCGTCCCACACCAGCGTCAAAAACATCGAAAGCACAGCTTGATCCGAACCAGCAGAGTCGGCGGTTGTTCCTGGCGACGCTGCTGGCCGGGGGCCTGCTGGCAACTGCAACCGGAGGTGTGGCGGCTGTCGCCCTGAGCGATGACAATGTGCGGCGCTGGCTGGCCGAGCAAGGCTGGCTGCCCACCCAGGCCGCCGCGCTGCCGACCCCGACAGCCGGACCAAGCCCAACGCTGCCCGCCAGCCCTGTGCCAACCCTGCCTGCCAGCGTGCGGAACCAGTTGACAGCACTACAAAACCAGGTGGCAGCGCTGATTGCCGAACGCGACACTTTGCGCCAGCAGGTAACAGCCTTGGGTGGGCAGGTCAAAGACGTCAACAATCAGGTTGCCGATCTGAAGGCGAAAAACAGTGATTTGCAGGATTTGATCGGATTGTACCAGCAGCTTGAGGCTGTAGGCATCGATCAGATCATTGCGTCGGCGCTGGCCGCAGTGGGCGTGCCGCTGCTGGCGATTCAGAACGTTCGACTGGCCTTGATGACCGGCGTTGGCCTGGCAGCGCGCGTCTTGCAGGACATCGAAAATCACCTGCCGCTGGTCGCTGCGGGCCTGGATTGGCTGCAACAGCAAGTCAACACCCTGGCCCAGGGCATCCGCGCCTTCCAGACAGCGCTGGCGGTATCCGCCGACACGCCCACCACCAAAGCCATCGCCGACTTTATCTCGCAGCTATTGGATATGCTGCCATTCGGAGCGGGGCAGAACATCAAACTGTCATTGCAAGCGATGGGCGAGGTGTTTAACCGTCTGCCCGATCTGCTCAACAACGTCAGCGCAATGGTGATCGAGCCGGTGCGCGCCTGGGTCGGTTCAGACCAGCAAGGCGGCCTGCGCGAAACGTTGCTGCGCCCGCTGCGCGAACAGGTGCTGGCCCCAGCGCAGCAGATCGTCGCCAATGCAGAAAATCTGAATGGGGTATACAATCAACAGTTAGCGCAGCCAGTACAGAGCGCGCTTGAACGGCGTGCGAGAGTACGCATTGAGATCAACAAGAAAGCAGGGGCGTTAACAGGATGAACGGTACGATCCGCGTTCCGGCTGTACGCGCTGTAGTGCTCCACGAGGGCCGCTTCCTGCTGGCCCAACATCACAATCACTTGCCCGATACCGTTGGCAAATGGGGGCTGCCCGGTGGCCGCATCGAGTCGTTTGACGCCGACCTGATCGCGGCACTGCGCCGTGAACTGCACGAAGAATTCGCCATGACCGCCGACATTGTGGGCTTCGTAGCTGTCTATACCTATCGCTGCCGGGCACATCAGGTTTTCCTGGCGAGGCCGCACAGCGTTGAGTTTACCGTGAAGGCCGATGAAATCCTGGGGACAGCGTGGCTGACGCTGCCCGAAGTGACCGAATGGCACGAGAAGGGCCGGCTGCACACGGGCTTTGAACTGCCCGCCATCCGCGCCAGCCTAGCCCGTTATGGGAAACTGGTGCGCGGCTGACAGGCCCCATCCGCTAGACCAGCAGCGTCCGCGAACGATACTGAACCGCCTCCGCAACGTGCTCCACGCCGATGATGTCTGCCCCCGCCAGGTCGGCAATCGTCCGGCTGAGTTTGAGAACCCGGTGAAAGGCCCGCGCACTGAGTTGCAGCTTGCGCATGGACGCCTTCAGCAGTTGTTCGGCAGTATCTTCCATCTTGCAGAACTGTTCAATCTCGCTTGGCCCCAGGTCGCTGTTGCATAGAACGTGGGCCAGTCCATCGTAACGCTGGCGCTGCCGCTCCCGCGCCGCATGGACGCGCGCTTGAATTGCAGCCGATGCTTCCCCGCGCCGGTGGTCGGTCAGCTTCTCGAAATCGACGCGCTGCACATCCAGTTGGATATCGAACCGATCCAGGAGCGGCCCACTGATGCGCTGCTGGTAGCGCCGCACCTGCGCCTCGCCACAGGTACAGGGATGCAACGAATCGCCATAGTACCCACATGGACAAGGATTCATGGAGGCGACCAGCATGATGTTAGCCGGGAACGTTACGGCCCCCTTGGCCCGCGAAATGGTCACGATCTTGTCTTCGAGCGGCTGGCGAAGCACTTCGATGGTGCGGCCCAGCTCAAGCAGTTCATCCAGCAATGATGTCGAGAACTCGTACATCCCCGCTTATCCTCACCCGGTTTGTCTTTAACAGCCACCACTCGGTTAAAACCAAGCCAGCACAGCATTTCTATGCGGGTTGAATGTCCCGTAGAGTGAGAAACCCAGACCCTTCTGAAGTTTCGACTTCGGAAGGGCTTTATTTTTGTTTCGACGCGAGAGCGTCATATTCGCTCAATTGTATGCCCGGTAAAGCCTTGTGGCGAATATTTTGTTGGGAGTGTGTTGAATGATACAACGATTCTCTCACCGCGATACCGTGATACCATCACACTACATGCTAAAAGAAGGCTGCCCGCTTCAGTATGATCTGTTTTCAGGTGAATTAGTTGATACTCGAAGTGATTACCAAAAGAAGAAAGATCGTGAGCGCACCGCACCGCACCAAATCCAGATGTTCAAAACACCGGAGATGGTTCAGTTTGGGGCAAAGCCAAAATCAGCCTACAGAGAGTGGCTCGATCAGGCTACCGCCCCTCCGCTAATGCTTGAAATGCAGGAAACACGCACCCCTGAAGAGATTGAGCTAGATCGCTTGCGCGAAGCTCAGAGACAGATGCAACCACTCTTTGGGGGTGAAGACATCATCAGTCGTCCAGCATCCCCCGTCGAAGACAGTGTTTCCGGCGAAACGCACTTGCCCTTTTCAGGTGTCATTTTTGATGCCCAGAAGCCCCATCGGGCTATCGGACTACGCACCCGGCTTCGCGCTCAATCTATTTCTGTTCGCTCCCGTTCTCGCGCCGCTTAGGTAATACATGCAACCGTATCTATAACTACGCCCCTTCACGAAAACATTCTTTTTACTTCCCAGACAAAAACCCTCATATCATAAAAATGGGTCGAGATGAGTCAGTCAAAAACCATGTGTTTGCCGGAATGACATCATGGTTCGTAATGTAGAGACCGAGCAGAAAGGAGGCGGCCTATGGCAACAGAACAAAGCCTTACAGCCAAATCCAAAGATAAAACTGAACCTAAGCGGGGTATCGTGAAAACCATCCTTGTCTATTGTGGGAAACCCCTTCTCCCAATATTCAAGGAAGTTCACAATGTCATCCAAATGTTTGTCTGGGGTGACTACTACCGGGAGGGTCGAAGCAGGAGGCGGAGATTTTCTCGGCGACGAGTTTGATCCCTACCTCTAAAGGCTCTACGGCTCAAGCCTGAACTGAAAGCCGTAAAACACCTGCCCAGACTCCACTCATCTCCACCCAACTTTTGGTTTGCCTTTAATTTAGCAGCAACCTTTTTCGTGTCCCACGATACGCCCTTTTTTCTATTACCCCTGCGAACGTGTCCGCATTTGCTATCCAGAATTCTAATTTGGTGGCATAGTCGCCAAAAGCGAATGCCCAATCATAAGCCTTCCAAGATTCGAGCCATTCTTCTTTGAGAAAAGCCCACAAACAGCTAACTTGTTCAAAGCAATAGACGAGCTTAAAGAGCCGTACACGGATAGTTCGAGGTAGATAGCGAACGATCACGCTCATAGTATAGCATCCCGCGTCTACAACCTCACTTGCCCCGTGTTTCATCCTCGATGTTAGAGCAATCTGGTTGACCCTCTTTGATACAATACGTTGGAATGGGAGACGGTTTTCTCATCAGCGAGATCACTTGTGTCTCTGCCCTTTCACATACATCTACAGACTTATTTGCACGTTTTCAGGTTACAGGCTCAGTGCCAGTGACGCTTTGTGCATCCTACCGGGATGTATAAAGCGTCATTTGGACGCGCTTCACTCACTTTCAGTTCAGCAAGGAGTTAGCGTTTTGGGTACTGTAGCATGTGGACTTTGTAAAGGCTCAGGTCGGTACTATGCCAAATCGGGCAAAGCACTTAATTGTCGGGCTTGTGGAGGCACAGGCGTAAACAAAGACCTCTGGTCTACTCGGTGCGAACGCTGCCGAACGGAAATCATCTATAAGGCAGGTACGAACACACCGCAGTTCTGCAAGAGTTGTCGGGACATTGACCTCGAAAAGCCGTGCGCCCAGATGGGTTGCACCAATGTCATTCGCTATAAAGTCGGCTGGAAAAACGTCTCCAACTACTGCAAACGCTGTGAGAACAAGCGCCAGCAGGGTTGGTCGGCTTCCACCTGCCCGGGTACGGGCGTGTTTGGTTGTGGCAAATTAATCTGGTCACCGCCCGGCAAGCGGTTTGACCTCTGCCCAGATTGCAGCGCCAAAAAACGAGCCGAGCGTGATTCCAAACGGCGGGAAAAAACGTGTCAAGGAATCAAGGGTGGGCCGTATTGCGGCAAAACCATCGTTTACTACACTGACTCGAAGTTCGTACCTGACCTCTGTCCTGACTGCCGGGCTAAAGCCAAAGCCGCCAAAGAGGAACGGGAAAGAAACAAGCGGACGAAGCCCTGTCCAAACTGCGGGAACACCATTACCTACTTCGTAGGTGGCAAGGAGTTCGACTACTGCAAAACTTGCAGTGACATGCGGTTGAAAGTTGACCGCAATGATAAAGGCACATTGCAAGCGAGAACCAAAGACGGTACTTTGCTTTTCACTTTTGCACGATGCTCTTATCCTAAGAAGGGGAGTACGGGTGAAAAAGCCCACATGCAGTATGAGTGGGCAAGTCGTGGGTACTACTATGTTGCTATGCCGGGGAACCCGCATATGAGTTACATAGTGGACAAGAATCCAGTGGAAAATGGTTTCCTGACCGTGACCGACGCTAATGTGGTGCGAGCAAAGTTTCCCAACACGGAGTTGGAAAAACTGTTCTCAAGGATAGCCATTGCTATTGCCAATGACTTGCTGTAGGTTCCCTTTGGGTCTGTACGTGTTGATTGCCCTGACTAACAGTCAGGGCAATTTTTTTACTCCTACAAATAGCAAAGGAGATAGCTTTTTTTGTCTATACTAATTTGATGAAACTGTCGCGTCATTTTAGCGACAATTCTGGGGTGTTTATTTGTGGATTCATTTATGTTTTCGGTGGTGGTTCCTTCATACATTTTGGCATATTTTAGACCAAAACACTTGAACAATCCTGTTTGATAATCTTCCAATATATTGTCTAAAATAAAGGGATCAAGATTGGCGTAATCATAAATATCGAAATCCGAAATAATAAGTAAATGAAGTTGAGAGGTTGTTTGAACAATAAAAGGAAAAAAAACGGTCGTGATGTGTTTGGTGGTTGCGGAGTGTGTTGTCGGTGCTACGTATCCTTGGAAAACCTTTAATTTTTGAAAGTCTTGAATTTCAATTGTTAGTTTTTTAGCAACCAGAGCATGAAAAAGAATTACTTCGTCTAAATTAAATTCTTGGACAATCTTTTTAAGTATTTCCTTATCTAAAGCAAACCGCTCATTAGTAAAAGCGGTTTGGTTATTTCCAGCACCAGAATGAGTCAAAAACGCTTTACTCAAGTCTGAATTACTAATAGTAGAATTTAAATCTGCCATTTTTCTAAAGGTGCCGGGGTCGAATATGGTTCGAAAAGACGATCCAGCAACTTCTTGTACTTATTAAAGTAATTCCACATCGTATCCATGTATCCGCCGAATGTATTCTCATGATTAGGGTCGAATGTTCTCACATTTATACTCATATCGGCAGCCTCGTAAATCACCATTTCATAGTCTTCTTGCTCTGGGGTTCTTGTTTCTATAGGGAAAAGCATTTTGATATGGCTTGCGACTTCTGAGAACTCTTCGAGTAATAAATGCCCTTTTAGAAACTCACGGAATGCAACAAGCAGGAGAACGCGCTTCTCCTCAAAAGAAGCATCCCCAATATGTTCAATAGTAGAGTAATTCAAGTCTTTCAGGATTGGAGCTAATTTTTCTTTGGGTAGCGATAGTTCAAGGAGAACGTTGCCCGCCATATCCAAGTAGTGAGACATTAGGCTATTCTACAATACGTGTACAGTGTCTTCTCTACTGCCGCTTATACTACTCATGTGTCTGAACGCCTCCGCTCGGCTGAGCTTGATCCTAACCTCACTCGTGCCTTTGCCGAGACTTTCATCTCTCGATGGGATTGCTATCCCTTACAAGTGGAAAATGGTACATATACCCAAGTTCGAGAAAAACTGACACTGACCCATATCTTCAAACATCTGACGAACGCCCGGTTAGGCTACAAACCCTTTACCATTGGCGCGTATGCCTTAAATGAGCAGAGCCAGGCTAAGTGGGTCTGCTTTGATGCGGACGCACTGCACCAGTGGGCGGAGTTGTGGCGACTGGCGTGGTCACTGCAAGAAGTGGGTGTTCCGACTTATCTTGAACCATCTCGCCGAGGCGGTCACTTGTGGCTGTTTACTCCCCTCCTCTCAGGGACAGAAATTCGCCAGTTTTCCCGGAAACTGTTGGTTATGGAAAAAATTGCCGAGTACGGTGACGATAAAAAGCGCCGGATCGAGATTTACCCCAAGCAAGATGTGCTTGGAGAAGGTGCGGGGTCATTTGTCCGGTTGCCTCTGGGTGTCCACATGAAGACTGGACAGGTCTACCATTTTGTTGATCTGGACGGCAAGCCCATCGCGCCCAGTGTCCGAGAACAATTAAAGGTGTTGGGGCAGCCTAGTCGTGTATCGTCAGACTTTATCGCTACTATCCTGGCCCAAGAACTGGAATTACCCACTCCCCCACCGAAGCCATCTCCCAAATTCAAAAAACGCAAACCCCGCCACAATGAACCCCTCTCTGAGTCGCTCAAGCACGCTATTTCCGTCCATGATTTCGTCAGTCGATATGTAGCCCTCAACGAGCAGGGACGCGGCTTATGCCCTTTCCACGACGACCACGAGAAGTCTTTTGCTGTGAACAAGCAGCGCAACTATTGGCATTGTTTCGCCGGATGTTTAACGACTGACGGCAACAAAGGCGGCAGCATTATTGACTTCTGGATGAAGTGGCGCGAAACACACGGACAAGACGGCAGCTTTACGGAGACGGTGAAAGAGCTTCGAGAGATGCTCCTCTCGTGATTTGTTTCCCCTATTGACAGCCCGTGCTGACTTTGCTTTGATGAACACAGGTAACAAATGACCCACTTTTGACCCAACTTGTGACCAAAGCAAACCCCAAACCCACTGCCAGTCAAACCTATATCAAGGTGCATCTATCACTGTCTTTGAAGCGCCAGCTTCAAGCGCTTGCCGAGCAAAGAAGTATATCGCTCTCGTCATTATTGCGACTTATTGCTACTGAATATATCAAAGCTAAAGGGTAGGTATGGTCATCTCAGTTGCGAACCAGAAAGGCGGTGTTGCCAAGACCACAACGGCTATTAACCTAGCGGCTGGTTTGGCACTAGCAGGTTACAAGGTGCTGCTGATTGACGCCGATCCCCAAACGAACACCACCCAGGTCTTTATCCATCCAGATATTGAGATTGACCTTGAGAAGACCCTCTATCAAGTTATTTTGAAATTCGCGCCGCTCACGTCGGTTATTCATTCTACCCAGGTCAATAATCTCTCACTTGTCCCCTCTCACTTGCGGCTTTCAAGCGCCGATCTGGAATTAGCCCAAGCCCTCGATAATCGCAGCGCCCGCCTTAAACAAGCCATTGACGAAGTTCGTTCTCGATACGACTACATCATTATCGACAATCCACCCTCGCTTGGCTTGGTGACGATGAACTCATTCACTGCTAGTGACCGCATCCTCATTCCGGTATCCACAGCCTATTTTGCCTTGACGGGGCTTGACCAACTTCAAGAAACAATTGCAATGGTTAAACAGACGCGGCTCAACCCCGATCTCAAGGTGCTAGGGGTTCTCTGTACGTTTTGTGAGGAAACAAATGTGTCACGCGATGTAGAGCGTCAACTTCGCCGCTATTTTGGCGATCAAGTCTTTCAGACCACCATCCCGAAGAACGTTCGGCTTGAGGAAGCGCATTCTAACCATACACATATCTTTAACTTTGCACCCAAGAGTACCGGCGCAAAAGCCTACGCCGATCTTGTTCGAGAGGTCATCACACGACAATGAAACGACGCAGTGGATTAGCTGACAGCCCGTTTTTCGCTCCCGCACCTCGCACTGAACCGGAACGTTCTACGGCGGTATTTTCATCAGATAGCAACCAGGCCCCCTTGAACTCAAGTTCACCCCAAAATGAAAGCAAACAAGCAAGCAATATTGCAAGCAAACAAGCAAGCTTGCTTGCAAAAATGAGGGACTTAGGGCGCTTGAAAGCAACGAACGCCGCCACGTTCCGATTTCCTCCCGATCTTCTTGAAAAACTTGAAGAGATCGAGTATCGCCTCCGTAAAGACCATAAAATCAAGGCGACCAAAAATATAATCGTGGTCGGAGCATTGGCAATGCTGTTATGTGAATTCGAGGAAAACGCGACTGAAAGCAGTCTGTATCAATTTCTCTCCCAAGAATAAGTTGGAAACTGTACATCCTATCCGAAAATCCCAAGCCTTTTCGCGTGTCTGGCTGATGCGATGAAGACTTGTTTTGTACAAAGTCGAGTTAAGTGCAAGCTTGCAAGCAAACAAGCAAGCTTGCAATATTGTAAACAAACAAGCAAGAAAAGCGCGACTTGACAAGCTTTTTTCGGCGTGTGAAGAATACGCAGAACCCACTGTTTAGGCATGTCACGCCGCCAGCGAGGGCTGGTCAACCGATCCGAATGACCGACTGAGAGCGAACCGTTTCTGAGGCTCACCAGAGCCTTTAGATAAGCAGTCCAGAAGACTGCTGAAGACACCTCAAGCGAACAGATGCTTTGTACCGGAGTAGGGAAGTGAGTAAACAACTCCCAACCCTACAGATTCAAAAATCCGATGCGAAGCATCGCTTAGGAACGCCTCGAAGGAGAGAATGAAGGAGAGGGCAGGAAGCGAACTCGAAGGACTGGACTCTCTAAAAAGGCAAAGCCTTTTTTAAGGTGAGAGTCGTCACGTCCCCTATAGCACGTCCTATAGTTTCCAGTAACTATAGTCTGTACGCTTAAAACGCGGGGGAAACAGCCTCAAAAATGCCTGTGGTCTCCTCAGGCAGGGTCGCTTGCCACGCCCGATTACACTGATACATCAGTGCAATCGTTCAGTGGACGCGCCAGACCCCACCGTTCGTCAACCACCCCGCCGTCGGACTTTCTTCGCAGGCTCGAAAGCCCGACCACCCCCGCTCGTCCTCTCAGTATTGTTGCCTGCGCCCTGCTCGTCACAATCCGCTACGCTCACTGCGTTCGCTTGCTCCCTTTTCCCGCCGTCGTACCTAGTCTGGAAAAGCCGCGAGGCTCAAGTGGAAAGCTGCATACGTTAGCCCAGACAAACAGCGCGTCAGGTCGTCACTATCCAGCTTTCTGCACTTTCGACCGGGGGTGGTCGGGCTACGCCCGACGGCGGGACTGGCGAATCTTTTTACCGTGATGGAGACGTGCCGAAATAGCGGCGGGGAAGAGAGCCGAAAAGTCTACAAAAAACACGCGCTACTTGACTCAATATGTCCACTATTAGATAATATTATCTAATATTAAGCATGGGGTCTGTAAAGGAGACACCACGACAAAAAATATGACCTACTCGTGAAAGTAGGTCATACCGTTAAAAAGTAGCTCAGATGGGATGGTTGCTGCCGACCATCTGAAAAGGACTGCATGAATGATTATACAACATTGCCATTGGAGGAACTGTTTGAGCAGGCGGTAGAGGATTTACCCTTTGCCGACAAACAGGCGACCAGTATTACACAAGGATCACTCACCGAGCCATATCGGGGTGAGATTGAGTATAGCGAGGAGTGGACGTTTACCGCTGGACAGTTATTGGATGAAAGACTGGTCGGGGGCGGATGGATTGAACTCAGGAAAGATGAAAACGCCGACATCCTCATCAACGGCTTTTTCGGTATTGCCCGAAATGGTGACTGGCAAGAAGGCAGCATCCTGAAAGAGTATGAAGCCTTACAAGGCTGGTATAATCCTGTTACCCGAACATGGGAACTACAGATTGATACGTACTAAACCCATTTTCGAGCCGACTGTGTGAGCGCATGGTCGGCTCGAAGTGAAACCTTATGCCGAAGTCTGCGCCACAAGTCACAACCGTCCCATCAACACAACTGCATCAAACGCTGGGTTCACTCCTCAAAAAAGTCGGTTCAGAGCGGCAGCACATCATTGTGGAGCGAGGGGGCTATCCCATCATTGCCATGATTCCCATTAGCGATTACCACAGACTGCTTGCCCAGAGCCAGAAAGAAGACGACTCCCCAACAGAGTAGCAATCCGTTCCCATCCCCTCAGAAAACCGCACACCCCATCTTGAGGAATGGGGTGTACAGCGATGCTGGTTTTTGCAACTTAATAGCTGCTCAACTTTCAAACATAGCACATCTGTTTGCGATGACAAGCACCCTTTTGGTAGGTACTTCGAGAAATAACACGACCCATCTTGAGATGGGTCGTGTAGAGCATGAGTTTTAGCCTTAATATTAACTGCTCATAACGCAGCATACACTACTTCCACCAATGATAGTATTTCAGTGACCGCAGGGAGTAGTTAACGGTGACTTACTCCCATCGACCAACGTTTCTAAAACGCCTTTCTTAGCCTCTCAGAGCCTTTCTTTAGTCTCACGGCGCATATTTCCGAATACACTACGAGAAAAGAGAAGCATCCCGTTTTGGGGAGTAGAGAGGTTTGTCATGAGCAGACCCAACACGGATTTTTCCGATGAGGTAACACGACGCGCAGGTGGGTGTTTGGGCTGGTTGCTTTCGTTGTTTGGTGTCGCCGCGCTCAGGCTATTTGAAGCCCAGGATTATGGCGACCCAGAACGGCGCAAGGCACGCCAATTAGGTCAAAGAGGTTTGATTGTCATCGTTCTGGGTATTATCGTTCTGATCTACGGGTTTTCACAAAAACGGGCTTATTCCACCGCTGGTAATCTGGAAGCTGACGCAGGGTTTTTTCTCATTATTGGCGGGGTAATAGCCACTGTCTGGGGTATTCGCAAACTCAACACCCCCGTTGCGCCGGGTGTGCATGAAGTGGTGAGCATCCTGCCAATCTGGACGGTCTTCACCATCAGTATGCCGCGCTCCACCGAATGGAATCCTGAAAAAGCATGGGGCTTTATGGCGCAACTGGTGAAATCGTATCCCTACATCGTGGTACGGGTATGTGCCGACAGCCGGAATATCTACTGGCAGGTGGTGAACCTTGTCTACAAGGGTGCTGAAAACACCATCCCCAATCTGATTCGATCCCATTATCCGGCGGCGGAAGTCAAAGTCGGAGAAGTACGATCAGGCAAGGTGTCCGAGCCGTTTTTCCGGTATCTGGCGTACTACCAACAGGATAACGAGTTTGTCGCGCCCATCAAGCTTGTTACCGACATCAAGGCTACGGAGCGCACTCAAGTTGACCCTCTGGCAGACTTCACTCAAGCGGTAAACCAACTCAAAGACGGACAGAAAATCCGGTTGACGATTGGCTTTTTGGGCAGCGCCGACGTGCATAAAGCGGATGGCTACAACCAGATCACCCAATCCCTTATTCATCCCCTGCAATATCTCTCTGTAGAGGGGATTGAAGAGGTTATGTTTGCTAAGCGCTTTGGCATTGACCGCGTTGACAAGTATCGTTACGAAGATCAGCGGGTGATGGAAGACAAACTCGCACAGCCTTGGTATTACGCGGTGTGTATGATCCAGATTGACGCTAAAGAGCCATTGGACGCAGCACATCTGGTTGTCCAAACACGCACGGCGACCCTGAACTTCAGCAACGTGCCATTTAACGTACTGGACATCGTGCCGCGCACACTGGAAGAGAACGGGCTATTCATTGATACCCCAGAGCAGGAACAAGCCACCAACGCGCTCACCATTTACGCCAATAGGCTCAGGAAACAAGAAGGGAATGTCCCACCGCTGCTAGTGCTTGAGCCGCGAGAACTAGCGAACCTCTGGCATCTGCCTCATGTGGGTTTCAAAGCCACCCGGATTGTTTGGGGGAGTGGAGCGCAGGAAGTCTCGGAGTGCATTGTTCGCAACACCGAGGGTGTCGTGCTTGGTAAGGGAGCGTATCAAGGCGGAGAGGTCGAAGTCCGCCTGTCCAGCAAAGATCGAAATACCCACGTCGGCATCATCGGCACGACAGGCATGGGCAAAAGTACGCTTTTGCACCAGATGATTCATGAAGATATAGCGCGGGGAATTGGTGTCGCCCTGCTTGACCCGCATGGCACGCTGGTACGTGACATTCTCCGCACCAGTATTCCTCAAAATCGTGAAGGAGATGTGGTGGTATTGGACTTAGCCGACCAGCAGTATCCTGTACCACTGAACCCATTGCATGGAGCAGCCACAGCACAGACCGCTGGTTTCGTGACTGACATCATTGAAACACTCTTTGAAGGCACTGAGAACCGGGTGAAGGTCTCCAAGTACCTGAATGCCGCGCTGATTACTTTGCAGGTTGACCCCCAAACCACCATGCGGGATATTGGGCGACTGTTCACTGACTCGCTTTATCGCCAAGCACTCATTGCAAAACTGGATGAGTTTGAACATGCCCAGGCCCTTGATGTCTGGCGCAGTCTTGAACGCAATATGTCAGAAAAAGGTAGAAACCGCGAAGAAGAACAGGTCTATGATTTCATGCTCAATCGGATTAGCCCGTTCTATCAAAAACCGTCCTTGCTTCCGATTCTCTGCCATCCTCAATCAGTTAATTTTAGGGACCTGATGGATAGGAAGAAAATCATCCTCATTTCTCTGGATATGAGCCGGGACCAGATTTCTCTACAAGAGCGTGGTTTAGTGGGCGCGATCATCATTGCCGCATTCCATACAGCCGTCTTCTCAGGGAACAGTCAACCCACCGAGTTCGCCTTGTATATTGACGAACTTGAGCAGTTCAAGACCACTACCATTGACAGTATGCTCAGGGAAGCCCGGAAGTTTGGCTTGCGCCTGACCGTTGCCCATCAAGACTTGAGCCAAGTGCGCGGGTCTACGCTGGACGCGGTAAAAAACGTCGGGACGAAAATTTGCTTCCAATCGACTAGAGACGACGCTACCCACTTTGCGCCCTACATGACCCCCCAGTTCGCTGTTGAGGACTTGGTGAGCCTCGATAAATACACGGCAGTCGTGAGAATGCAGTGCGACGGCAACACCCAACCTGCGTTTACCCTCCGCACGCTGCCACCCCGCACAGCATCGGGAGACGCGCAAGCAACCGAAAAACGGCTCAGAGAGCAGTCTCGTACCAATCTGAAACTGATGAGTTTAGAGGAGGTCAAACGTTGGCACACCAATCGGTACAATGTCAAAACCTCACCTACTAGTTCACCGGAAGATGAATACTATGGATAATGCGGTATATGTTAGAAAAGAAGCCTAAGGAGCGCCAGCGCCGCCACCGATACCAACGTCGAGAAAACCCTAAACCGATGGTCTTGACCCAGCGGGACATGGAGATTGTGGAAGCGGTCTACCTCTACCGCGTATTGTCCCAAAAGCAAATAGAAAAGCTCTTTTTTGGACATCGGGCAGCCGCTCAGAGACGGCTGGAAGCGCTTTTCGATCATGCGTATCTGGACAGAATACCGCTGCCTGTCAATGGGGCGCTGCTCAACAGCCCCACCCTCTATCTCTTGAACCAGCGTGGCGCGGCTTTATTGACTTCTCAAATGGGCTATTCCGATGTGCGCTGGAAGCGCGATTACCAGAAGGTGAGTGCCGATTTTCTGCTCCATGCGCTTGCTATCAACGACTTTCGGATCAATGTGGTGCTGGCGTGCCAGAACTTGAACTACCCCCTTGTGACATGGTTGGGAGAGAGTGGGCTGAAAGGAGACTATGACCGGGTCGTTGTGTCGGGGCTAAAGAAACCTGTCTCGGTTATTCCTGACAGCCATTTCGTGATCGACACACCCCGACAAGGGGATAAGACCAAAGCGTATTTTTTCCTTGAGCTAGACCGAGGTACGGAAACGCTTCAGCGTATCCAAACCAAAGTTCGCGCCTATACCGCGTATGTAGATGGTGGAGGATATGAAAAGCGCTACGGCACAAAAGGGTTACGGGTTCTGTTTGTGGCGCTGAGTAGCCGCCGCATGTTGAATATGAAAAAAGCAGCGGAAGCAGTCGGGGGGCGCAACCGTTTTTGGTTTGCCTCACTGGACGAGTTGACACCGGAGAACGTCCTGAGCCAACCGATCTGGTCTGTCGCCGGGAAAGATGAACCACTTCAATTGATTGAAGTGTGACTCTCCTGCCCAAACTGACGGAGCAGTTCTTCACTCCGTTTGCGCTGTTCTGCTGCCTGCAAGCGGGCCTTAACCTGGTCGAGCAAACTAGGTCTATCCATAATCGCTTTGACATACGCTTTAATGCGGTTAGTACGCTCATCATAGGGGAGATTTTTGATCTCCTCTATCGTGCGCTTCATTTCTTCACGTCGCACTGCTTGTTCTTGCTTTCGAGCTAGGAACTCTGGATCACTACTTTCAGTCATGATCCCATCACCCACGTTGACGGCTTTGCGTAACACCTCAAGTAGCTCCTCTGCGTGTTTCTCAAACTGCACCGCTATAATGATGGCGGGATCAGGTTCAGAAGGTGAAGAAACAGGAGTATCGGGGTCATGATTGTCAGGCGACTGGAAATCTGATTCGGGTTCAGCCATGCGTGTCTTATCCTCTGGTCTTTGACCATTACTCAAAATCACCAGAATTTTACCAACGATGACCAAGAAGGTCATCATATTCGCCCTAGTTTTTACTTAAGAATCGTTTTGTAAGCGTGAAAAGGGGTTGCGCGATGGCAACCCCCTAGTTCCCTTAACTCGCAACGTGCCTCACTAGCTCATGAAACATCAGGGGAGTGTCTCTGACGAGCTAGCTTCAGAGACGGCAGCCGCCATGTGCGAAGGCAACTGCTAAGGAAAATACCTATGGGTATAACATCCCTTTGGCAGCGGTACTACCCGAAAAAGGGCGGAAAGTCCGGTTTTTTCTAGTTGTCTGCTGCTCTGTCTCCTGCTACAGTAACACTGCTTGTCACTGATATGCTCACACACGCCATTTTTCACCCCATTCCCTCTTTACCCTCATTACACCTTCAAGCGAAAACATGGGTTGCGATTAACGGCTCTTTGGTTCGTCAGCCGATGCGACAAACGGTTGAGCTTGTCGAAACCGATGTCAGCCAACACTTTCTCATCACGTTTGATGAACAATCTCCCGATGAAGTGGACGTGATTTACCTCAGCTAAGAAAGGGGCTATGTCGTGGATCGAAAAGCAACAACGCACGAGCTTTGATGAATTACCTATTCATGGACTGTATTTTCTAGATGGAGACGTGCTGGCGCGGCTTTTCGCTCTAGCCCACCCTGAAGCCAAAATACCTCTCTTTAACCCCGATTGGCTCAAAGAACAGAAATCTCCTCAAGTTCAGTTCCCATCTGGTCTGAGTTTTGATATTTGGGAAAGCAGCCCTGAACAGGGTGGCATTGTCCATATCTATGGTGAGATGGACTTGCCCTACTTTGATACCCGTGATAGCGCTTGGAAAACAGCGAACGAGATTGCCGAGCTTGTGGGATACCTTGCCCGCAAGCGGGGAGAGAACCAGCTTGAAGTGATTGGGCATGACGAAGGCGAACGCTATCTCATTACCTATGACAACCAGGAACGCCGCATGGCGGACATTGTGCCTATGAAGCGTGAGAACGGCGAACAATATGCTGAGAAGCGCGAACCCCTCCTTGACCAAGCCAGCCGGGAGCGACTACCGAAACTCTATTCCAACGAAGCGATTGGACTGGATGCGCTGGCGCAGGTCAAATTCTTTACTCCAAGCAGCAATTGGACATGGTACGCCAGTGAAGCCAGTGCTGCCATGAAGGATGGCACGTATAAAGCGCTCACCGAAGTAGACCCGAACGACTCTAATATCGAAGATGTGATCTTTTTCGGGTTGGTTGATGGCTATGAACTTGAACTCGGTTATTTCTCATTGTCCGAGCTAGAAGGTATTGGTGGTGGACTGATGCTGCCCGTTGAGCGAGATCGGCACTTTACCCCCACAACACTCAAAGCATTGCAGGATCATCACCGCAAGCAGCGGGGTGGATTTTAACGGTATATGCTAGGTGACGAAACTTCAAAGCCACGTCTATCGTTAGAAGATGTCGCCCAATTTGCTAAGACTGTAACCCTTGAGGACGGCTACCATCGCCCAACGGTTATTGTCGAGGGAGCGCTTCAAGTCGTTGCCACCCAGATCGAAAATGTCGCGCCTACACATGAGGGACGGGCGCAGCAGATGTTTATGCTTGGCGCGGTTCTGGCAGAGCGTAGCGAACTGGGCGTACTACAGCAAGTGTTCTTTATCACTGAGGCTTGGATGAGTATTGCTACCAAAGAAAATCCGCCCCGTATCTTGCCTTCTCAAGACCCTCAACGGAAAGAAATCCTTGCCGTTTCACGTATGACGTTCCTGCCACCTCAGACCGAAATGGTGATTTATGAAATGAAGCGGGATAGTGAAGGCAAGCTCGTCAGTCTTGAAGACATAGACAGACAACTAGCCTCAGAAAACGAGATGCAAGCAGAAAGCCCACTTCTGGAAGCCTTTGCCATTGGGTTTTTAGGGAATGCCTTGAAGCCCAATGATTGACGTATGACCGAACGCCGCCCTCACCAGCCCTGCTTTACTTTTACCGAGCGCGAAAAGCTCTATGACCGAGTATCCCATGATCGTTTTATGGCACTGGTGATGCAGCCGGACGTGGATATTCACGAGATACAGGAATCATCGAACAGCTTTGGTGAATATTTGTTTGTGACCATGAGTTGTCGCACGGAGCAGCCGAAGAAGCTCTATACTTTTTGGGGACTAGGGTATCACGAACATCGGGAACGTTGGATTGCCGATAGCTGGCAGTGGTATGAAAGCCAGCGCAAACAGGAAGCACTTCCAGTGCTTGTTAAAGAAGCAGCCTACCGACAGATCACAGAGCGTGAAGCCTTTGTGAGAGCAAATGCTACCCCATCCAACCCATCACCCCGCGCCCGTCTCTATGAACTGCTGGCTGACCTGACCGATGAGGATGGAGCGCTCAGCGAGATGGATGATCTGGGCTGGACACTCTTCGGCTTGGATGAAACCGATGATGAAGCATAGTCTCTCAGCTAATTCGTTTCCTGCCAGATATAGCGCGGGCGAGCCATGCGAACAGGCAGGTTTCGTACAAAATCGGGTCGGAACATAAACATCTCGACAGGTTTATCATTATTTTCAGCAGCCCGCGTGCCGCCATCCGAATAATCGCGGTTGAGGTCTACGCCGCTGTACCCGACAAATGTACCAGCCCCCACAAAGCGATCATCGCCCCCGGCTGCTGCCCCTCGGCTTTCAATGGTGATCGTGCCATTGGCAATATAGACGCCTTCAAGATTAGGAGTGGTGTTATTGAGGTCATTGCTGCCGACATTGGGGCGCACAGTAATGTTACCTGAGACGATGAAGGCTAAAAAGCCACCTGGCTCGACCGTAATCAAGTCATCCAAGTTGTTGGAAGGATCATCGATGGTTAGGTTACCGTTGACGAAGACCACGATTGATTCCGAACCACTCACCGTCCAGCGTTGACGAATTGTCAAGTCACCTTGGTGGAAGTACGCAGCTTTGCCGCCACTTGGAGCAGAAGTGGGTTTGACAGCATCGTTGGCACTACCGGAGAAGTCGTCACTAGGAGTACCCAAGCCCAGACTGTATTCACGGTAGAAAAACTCATAGTTTTCTTTGTATTTTGTGGTTGTCGTACCAACTGCGAAGGCTTGAGGAGTGCGTTGCGAGATGTAGCCTTGGTTGACCCCGAAATCTTTAGTTGAGTCGATGTTACCGCCACCCGTGACCGCAATACCTGCACTTCCAGTCGTGGCAAGCCAATCTTCAGTCAGGATAGCCGCAATACACGGAGCATCGGTACAAGTGTTGTATGGGATTTTAGATAGGATAGCGACACCACTGGTGTTCCCGGCATACACGCTACCGCCTTGCGCCTGCCACCAGCCTTCATTGGAATAGACGGATAGTGTCAAGTAGAAGTTGACATTCTCGTTAGGCACAGAGACGGAAGAGGCGCATCCACCTGGACACGCACATTCATAGCTGTCACTCCCATTTGTGCCGGGAACTAACGTCACCATAGCCGTGCCGCCCGCCACATACGGCATAGTGATTGAGTAGGTAGTGCCATCAATATTCCCACCGAAGCTGCCTAAACCGTTTTCTGCCCCAATACTCGCCCCAGTACCAGGAGAAGTAGGGGTAGCGCCGCTGGACGTGCATTTTCCACCAACAACGGCAGCGCCATTATCAATGTAGAACGTCCCGGTGATCGTGGCCTGCAAGTCAAAAGTTGATTGCGCCCAAGTGCCATTTTGGACACCACATTTAGTATTTACACCGCGAACACGGAAGGTATAGTCAGTCACCCCATTGGCAGGGGTGAAGCTGTATTGCGTGTTCGTCACCGTTAGACAGAAGGCATTAGCGTCAGCGCAGCTTGTGCCTTGTGGGTAGAGTTCAATGTCATACTCGTCAGCCCAAGCTACTGAAGTCCAACTCACGACAACTTCATCAGGTGGGCCGTAAGTGACGGTAGCAGTTCCGCCGTTAGCAGGCGTAATGGTTGGCGCAGGCGGATTGCCAGAGTCGGTACTGGGACACGTCCCACTGCAACCATTAGCTTGACCACAGTACGGAGCGCTGCAAGAAGGAACGCAGGGGGTTGGCGTCGGCGTTGCTGATCCAGATGGCGTTGGTGTTGGAGTCGGTGTCGGCGTGGGTGTGGGTGTACCCGTTGGCGTAGGACTGGAAGCTACGCAGCAGCCAAGATTGCCACTTTGAGGAGATTGGGTTGTACATGAGCTAGTTGGAACGCAGGTACAGGTTCCCCCATATCCGCCAAATGTACAAGCAGTATTATGGAAGGTACATGAACCAGTGCCGCCTTCCGTGACACAAGTACATGAAACAGATCGGCTTAATCCGGTGCAGCCATTTTTGCCGGGTGCATTCGCCACACAGCTACCGGACCCGCCGCCAGTCGGGCATGAGTGAGGATAGTTAGGTGAGGGAGAGGGATTATTGCTGTTTTCACATTGCGTTCGGTCAGGGCTAGATGGGTCTGCACAGGCATTGATTTTTAGATAAGTGTTGGTTCCAGAACAGTAGCTACCTGCACCACAGGCGGTGTCAGCGCTGACATCCATCGATCCTTCTGTTAAGGTTAGTGTTAGCAGTACCAAGCACATTACAGCAAAAAGGTGGAGCAAATATGAGGTCAGTCTTTTCATTGTGTTACATCAATCTGTTGCGGAAGCCAGGGGTAAGTCCCAATACTCACTTCTAAAGGTAGTAGCTTGCCGTTAAGCAGACTGGCTTGCCCGGTTTGAGCAAATTCGTCCAGCG